>JAZKGQ010000007.1:0-154528 GCA_040385825.1 Pseudomonadota bacterium
GAAAATGGCCGCGTAAGTTCTACGAAGGCACCCCGTTAAAAATGGGGGGATTACCATTTCATCAGCCGCCATTTGCCAGACGCGCCGTTTTACCGGACGCGCCATCTGGCCGCGCTCAATGCGCGTTGACCGGCACCATGTCGTTCTGAAACGCCAGCAGAAACGCCAGCTTGCGGTCGCCGACCAGTGCCAGCCTTTCGCCGTTGTCGCGGTGGACGGCATAGACCACCTCGGCCGCACCGATGCTGTCGTCCACATTGGCGCGCACTTCATCGGGCAGATCGGCCACCAGAACAGGCAGCACATAAACGGTTTGCGGCCCAGACCTGGGGGCACCCTGATAGGTCGTATTCATGGCATCACGTCCTTTCCTGAAACGTCAACGAACCCCGATGCGGATGGTCTGCACCACGGTTTCGGGCACGGTGCGGGACAGATCGATGTGCAAAAGGCCATGTTCCATATTGGCCCCCGCAACCTCGACCCCGTCGGCCAGCACGAAACTGCGCTGAAACGCGCGCCCGGCAATGCCCCGGTGCAAAAAGACCCGCCCCTGATCGTCGTCGGCCTGACGGCCCCGGATCACCAGTTGGCGATCCTCGACCGTGATGGCCAGATCCTCGTCGCGAAACCCCGCAACCGCCAGCGTGATGCGATAGACGTTGTCGGCCACAGCCTCGATATTATAGGGGGGATAGCCGTCTGACCCGCCTTTGGCGGTGCGTTCGACCAGCCGTTCAAGCTGTTCAAAGCCCAGAAGATAGGGATGTGCCCCAAAGCTCAGTTTCGTCATCGGACATGCCCTTGTGCAAGCGACAGTACGTTTTTCCGCAAGGCGCGGCGTGGCTGGATCAGGCCCCGCGCGGCGGGCACCTGTCCTGCCCTCAATATGGGTGGCCCGCCCCGCAGCCGCAAGGGCCTGTTGCCCCGCTTGTGGCCCGGTCCCGGCAGTCGGCCTTCGGTGACAGGATTGGCGAATCCGCCCGGATGGCACAGAAATCTTTCCCGATGGCCTGCAAAACCCTATAGTGTTTCAACACTTGGGTAATCGACTCAGCCAACCGTGCAGCCACCGGACACCCCCATGAACGCGCCAAGCGAGCTTAATTTTGAAGACATGCTGCGCATCCGGCATGGGGTTCTGTTGCGCCAGCACCGCGATCTGGACGAGGCCGTCTATGCGCTGGAGGCGACGGGCCGCCCCGATCAGTTGACCCTGCGCCGGCTGAAAAAGCAGAAACTGGCGCTGAAGGACCAGATCGTGAAGATCGAAGATCAACTGATCCCCGACATCATCGCGTAAACCGCCTGCCCGCGCCTTTTCCTTGCCCTTGCCGTCTGCCTTGCTATGAAGCGGCAAGGCACCGCAGGAGGCATCTATGGCTGTTGACGTTGGGATCATCATGGGAAGCCAGTCCGACTGGCCGACGATGAAAGAGGCAGCCACGATCCTCGACGCGCTTGGTGTCAGCTACGAGGCAAGGATCGTCTCGGCCCACCGCACCCCCGACCGGCTGTGGGATTATGGCAAGACGGCCGTTGACCGGGGCCTGAAGGTGATCATTGCAGGCGCAGGCGGGGCAGCACACCTGCCCGGCATGATGGCGTCGAAGACCCGGCTGCCGGTGATCGGCGTGCCGGTGCTGACCAAGGCGCTGTCCGGGGTCGACAGCCTGTATTCCATCCTGCAAATGCCGCGCGGATACCCGGTGGCGACCATGGCCATCGGGGCTGCGGGGGCGGCCAATGCCGGGCTGATGGCGGCAGGCATTCTGGCGCTGAACGACGCAGCCCTCGCCGCCCGTCTGGAAGACTGGCGCAGCGCATTGTCTGCCTCGATCCCGCAGGAGCCGCGCGATGAATAAACCCCTGCCAACTGGTGCGACCATCGGCATCCTTGGCGGCGGCCAGTTGGGCCGGATGCTGTCGGTCGCGGCAAGCCGTCTCGGCTTTCGCACCCATATCTTTGAACCCGGCCCCAACCCGCCCGCGGGCGATGTGGCGGCCCATGTCACCACCGCCGCCTACGATGATCTGGCGGCGCTGCGCGCCTTTGCGTCTGCCGTCGATGTGATCACCTACGAGTTCGAGAATATCCCCACCGCCGCCCTTGACGCGCTGGAGGCCATCCGCGAAGTCCGCCCCAACCGCCGCGCCCTGGCCATCAGCCAGGACCGCATCGCCGAGAAGGATTTTCTGACCAGCCTTGGCTTGACCTGCGCGCCCTATGCCGCCGTGAACAGCCTTGATGACCTGCACGCCGCCCTTGCGAACATCGGCACCCCGGCCATTCTGAAAACCACCCGTCTGGGCTATGACGGCAAGGGGCAGGCGCGGATCATGGACGCGGCCCAAGCCGCCGGCGCCTGGGCCAGCATGAACGATGCCCCCTCGGTGCTGGAAGGCTTCATCGCCTTCACGCATGAGGTGTCGGTGATCGCGGCACGCGGGCTTGACGGGTCGGTCGCCTGCTATGATCCGGGCGAAAACGTCCACCGCGACGGCATCCTGCACACCACCACCCTGCCCGCCCGCCTGTCACCGGGGCAGCGCAGCGATGCGGTGCTGCTGGCCGCCCGCATTCTGACCACGCTGGATTATGTCGGCGTGATGGGGGTGGAACTGTTCGTGACGCCGCAGGGTCTGATCGTCAACGAAATCGCCCCGCGGGTGCATAACTCGGGTCACTGGACGCAAGTCGGCTGTGCGGTGGACCAGTTTGAACAGCACATCCGCGCGGTGGCCGGCTGGCCCCTGGGCGACGGCGCGCGCCATGCCGATGTGGTGATGGAAAACCTGATCGGCGACGATGTACTGCGCCTGCCCGCCATTGCCACCGAACGGGCCACGCAAATTCACCTTTACGGCAAGACCGAGTCGCGCCCCGGCCGCAAGATGGGGCATGTGAACCGGGTGATCACCAAGGCGAAATAGACCTGCGGGCTGGACGAATCGCCTCCGCCCGCCGCAGGCTTGGCAGCATGAACCGCCGCATGCCTCGACTTGCCGTCCGCGCGCTGATCCTGCATCAGGATCGGCTGTTGCTGGTCAACGCCTATCCCGGCGGCACCTCTGATCTGTGGTGCGCGCCGGGGGGCGGGGTGGATGCGGGCGCATCGCTGCCCGACAATCTGATCCGCGAGGTGCATGAGGAAACCGGGCTGACCGTGGCGGTTGGCCCGCCCTGTCTGGTCAACGAATTCCACGATCCGACCCGCGGCTTTCATCAGGTCGATGTCTACTTTCGCTGCGCCATCCTGATCGGCGAAGTGACCGACGACTGGTGCGACCCCGAAGGCATCGTGACCGAGAGGCGGTTCTTTGCGCGCGGGGAATTGGCGGGCATCCGCTACAAGCCCGACAGTCTGGCGCAGGCGGCCTGGGGCACCGGCATCCTGTACGACCCGCTGGAGCTGATCGTGCGATGACCCTTGCGCAGGGCACGACGATCCGCGCCCTTCACCCCAGTCTGGATCTTGCCGCCGTCAGCGCCTGCCTGTCCGAAGCTGCCGATTACTACCTGCTGTCAGATGGCGCTGCCCCCGGCCCCGCCGCTGCAGTGGATTTCTTCATCAATGGCCCGCCCGGTTGCGACCCGGCCCGGTCGCACCGTCTGGGCCTGTTTTACGGGGACAGGCTGTCGGGGCTGGCGGAACTGTCCTTCGGCTTTCCCGGCGCACAGGATGCCTACCTCGGGCTGATGATCCTTGTCCCGCGCCTGCGTGGCCTTGGGCATGGCCCGCGGTTTCTGGCCCATGTGGAGTCGCTGGCCCGCACCGCAGGAGCGCCCGCCCTGTACCTTGGCGTCTTGCAGGCCAACCCGCGGGGCCGCGCGTTTTGGGACAGCCACGGGTTTCGCCCCACGGGGGTCAGCCGCACCGATGCGCGCAACACCACCTACCGTCTTGTCAAACCCCTGTAGCCGCTGGCCAGCCCCACCCCGCCCAGCACCAGCCCCGCCGCAATCGCAAAGCGCAGGGTCACGTCCTCGCCCAGGGCAATGCCGCCTAGCGCCGCAAGCACCGGCACCGTCAACTGCGCCACACCTGCCCGCGCCGCCCCCAGTTGCGGCACCAGCCGGTACCACAGCGCATAGCCAAGCCCCGAAGTCACCGCCCCCGACACCACCGCCAACCCAATGCCCATCGGAGCCGCACCTACGCCCCCCGGCAGCACCGCCCAGACCATCGCCACCACCGGCACCGCCAGCACAAAATTCGCCGCCGTTACCCCCAGTGGATCACCCTGCCCCCCCGCGTCTTTTGGGCGCGCGGCCAGCGAATAATACCCCCACCCGGCCCCCGCCGCCGCCATCAGGCCCGCATGGTACAGGCTGACCGACGCGCCACCGGGGGCCAGCAACACCACCAGCCCGGCAAAGGCCACCCCCGCCCCGATCCAGCGCGCCACAGGCACAGGCTCCCGCGCCAGCACAGCACCACCGAACATGGTGATCTGAACCACGCCAAACAGGATCAGCGCCCCGATCCCCGCCGAAAGCCCCGCATAGGCCAGCGAGAAGCCGACCAGATAGACCACCAGCCCCGCCCCGCCCGCCACCCGCGCAGGCCACAACCGCCCGCCCCGCAAAACCACCAGCAGGCCCAGCACCCCCGTCCCCGCCACCACCCGCCACAGCGCAAATTCCATCGGCCCGATCAGCCCCGCCGCCACCCCGGCCCGCGTCAGCAAGGAGTTGGCAGCAAAGGCCAGCATCGCCACGGCCGTCAGCAAAAACAGCCTCATACCCCGTCAAACGCCGCCGGATAGATCAGCGTTTCCTCAGGCACGTCCGCGCCCGGCCTCGCGATCAGGGTGTGTTCCAGCGGATAGGGCGAAGTCAGCCGCGCCGCGCGAATCTGCGAGAACCCGGCGCGCGTGTAAAAGGCAGGGCGGCCCAGAACGACCAACGTGGGTGGCTCTGTAACCACCTCACTCTTCTGGGTACGGTAGTTCTCCCAAAGACCATGCACATCCAGAAACATGTCAGCAATCTCGCGCACAAGCCGCGTGCCAAAGTTGAAGCTGTTGATGTTCCGGTCGTCGCCTTGCTTGCGACCAGCCGCGCCTCGCTGCCACTCGGGCAAGATAGCAACGGGCCCAAGGCAGTACCAACCCTGCGGGGCAACCATCCGGCTGATCGCAGCATAGGCCCCGATCCGACCCTCCCACGGCTTTATTTCCTCGCGGAACATCAGGCCATCGCGCCGCAACCGCTGCACCAGTTCAGCCTCCTGCGGCCCCATAAATGCCGCCCGCAACAGCGCATCCACCTCGGCCTCTTCGCCGGAGTGCATGTTGCGCGTGAAATCTGGCCCGAAAACCATCCCCAGCCTCCAAACGAAAAGGGCGCACCAACCGATGCGCCCTTTCCCTAACATGCCTGTGGGGCAGATTACATCATGCCGTCCATGCCGCCCATGCCGCCCATGCCGCCGCCGCCAGCGCCTGCACCCGACTTGTCAGCCGGACGGTCCGCGATCATGGCTTCGGTGGTGATCAGCAGCGAGGCCACCGAGGCTGCATCTTCCAGCGCGGTCCGCACGACTTTCGCCGGGTCGATCACGCCGAAGGCGAACATGTCGCCATACTCTTCGGTCTGGGCGTTGAAGCCGAACGACTTGTCGTTCGACTCGCGCACTTTGCCAGCCACAACAGCGCCATCAACACCGGCGTTCTGTGCGATCTGACGCAGCGGAGCCTCCAGTGCCTTGCGGACGATGGAAATGCCGTTGGTCTGGTCCGGGTTCGCCCCGACCATGCCTTCCAGCACTTTGCCAGCCTGGATCAGCGCCACGCCGCCGCCGACAACGATGCCTTCCTGCACGGCCGCACGGGTCGCGTTCAAGGCGTCGTCAACGCGGTCCTTGCGCTCTTTCACTTCGATCTCGGTCATGCCGCCAACCTTGATCACGGCAACGCCGCCAGCCAGTTTGGCCACGCGCTCTTGCAGTTTCTCACGGTCGTAATCGCTGGTGGTTTCTTCGATCTGGGCGCGGATCTGTGCAACGCGGGCTGCAATCTCGGCCTTGTCGCCAGCGCCATCAACGATGGTGGTGGTGTCCTTGGTGATCGAGATTTTCTTGGCGCGGCCCAGCATGTCGATGGTCACGTTTTCCAGCTTCATGCCCAGATCTTCGCTGATCACCTGACCACCGGTCAGCACAGCGATGTCCTGCAGCATCGCCTTGCGACGATCGCCGAACCCCGGAGCCTTGACAGCCGCGATTTTCAGACCGCCGCGCAGCTTGTTGACGACCAGCGTGGCCAGAGCCTCGCCTTCCACGTCTTCCGAGATGATCAGCAGCGGCTTCTGGCTCTGGATCACAGCCTCCAGCAGCGGGACCAGCGGCTGCAGGGACGACAGCTTTTTCTCGTGCAGCAGCACAAGGCAGTCTTCCAGATCGGCAATCATCTTGTCGGCATTGGTCACGAAATAGGGCGAGAGGTACCCACGGTCGAACTGCATGCCCTCAACGACGGTGGTTTCCGTCTCAAGGCCCTTGTTTTCCTCGACGGTGATCACACCCTCGTTGCCAACTTTCTGCATCGCGTCGGCAATCTGACGGCCGATTTCAGCTTCGCCGTTGGCCGAGATGGTGCCGACCTGTGCAACTTCGGCGGTGTCCTTGACCGGACGTGCCGCTGCCTTGATCGCCGCGACAACCTTGGCGGTGGCCATGTCGATGCCGCGCTTCAGGTCCATCGGGTTCATGCCCGCTGCAACCGATTTCATGCCTTCCTTGATGATGGCCTGGGCCAGCACGGTCGCAGTAGTGGTGCCGTCGCCGGCCTCGTCATTGGTGCGGGAAGCGACTTCCTTCACCATCTGGGCGCCCATGTTCTCGAACTTGTCGGCCAGTTCGATTTCCTTGGCAACCGTCACACCGTCCTTGGTGATGCGCGGGGCGCCGAAGGATTTGTCGATCACCACGTTGCGGCCTTTGGGGCCGAGGGTGACTTTCACGGCATCCGCGAGGATGTTCACGCCGCGCAGCATCCGGTCGCGGGCGTCGGTATCAAAACGTACGTCTTTGGCAGCCATGGTGTAGCTCCTTCAAAGGTTTGGTGGGAGAGGGCCGCGGGGTCAGGCCCCGCCGTCCTTGGGTCATTTCCGGTAGGGCGGGGTTCACCCCGCCGTCCTCGTGGCATCCGTGGGCAGGGCGGGGTTCACCCCGCCACCGCGTCAGGCCAACACGCCGAGGATGTCGCTTTCCTTCATGATCAGCAGGTCTTCGCCGTCCAGCTTGATCTCGGTGCCCGACCATTTGCCGAACAGGATGCGGTCGCCCGCCTTCACGTCCATGGCTTGGCGCGCGCCCGCATCGTCACGGCCGCCTGCACCAACGGCGATCACTTCGCCCTCTGCGGGCTTTTCCTTGGCGCTGTCCGGGATGATCAGGCCGCCTTTGGTTTTGTCTTCGCCTTCGATGCGGCGAACCAGTACACGATCATGCAACGGTGTGAATTTCATCTGAGAACACTCCATAGGTTCCAGGTTGATTGGGATTAGCACTCATACTGGCAGACTGCTAACGAGGTTCAGATAGGCAACCAGCCCCGGCCTGTCAACTGCCGGCATCGGTTTTGTCAGCCAGCCCCCTTGGACTTCCTGCCCGACAATGCCACCTATGCCATGACAGATGCGTGTCAGAGGTGCCCGATGTTCCGCCTGCTTTGCGTCATTGCCGCCAGCGTGCTGGTGGCCTTTCCCGTGGCGGCCCGATGTGCGGGGGAAAACCTGCTGGCCCGGATGGAACCCGAGGCCCGCGCGCGGCTTGAGGCTGCGGCCAATGCGGTGCCCTATCCCACCGGCAATTTCTGGCGGGCGGTGCGCGGGGATCAGGTGATCACCATTGTCGGCACCTATCATCTGGATGACCCCCGCCATGCCGCAACCCTTGCCACCCTGCGCCCCATGATCGAATCCGCCACAACGGTTCTGGTCGAGGCTGGCCCGCAAGAGGAAAAGGCCCTGATCGACCACATGAAGCGTGACCCCGCCCTCATGCTGATCACCGAAGGCCCGACACTGGTCGACATGATGGCCCCCGCCGATTGGAACGCGCTGTCGGCCGCGCTGGCCGCACGCGGGGTGCCCAGCACGCTCGCCGCCAGGTTCAAGCCCTGGTATGTCAACCTGATGCTGGCCATTCCGGCCTGCACCATGACTTCGCCGCAAACCGGACGGGGCCTGGATGGCATGGTGGTGGCCACCGCCCTAAAGGCCGGTGTTCCCCTGCGCGCGCTTGAGCCCTATGACACGCTGTTCTCGCTGTTCGACGGCATGACGACGGACGAGCAACTGGAAATGATCAAGGCCACCCTCGCCCTTGACGCCCGGTCCGCCGATTTCACCGTCACCCTGACCGAGGCCTATTTTGCCCAGCAAAGCCGCCTGATCTGGGAATTCATGCGCGAGCAAAGCTATGCCTTGCCCGGCTATACCAAAGACCGGGTGGACCGCGACTTTGCCCGGATGGAAGGCGCGCTGATGTCGGCCCGCAACCGCAACTGGCTTCCTGTCCTGACCGATGCTGCCACCGACGGCCCGGTGTTTGCCGCCTTTGGCGCGCTGCATCTGGCGGGCAACGATGGCGTTCTGGCCCTGCTGGAACGCGACGGATTTACGCTGGAAAGGCTGCTGCTGTGATGGATGGAGCCAGCCTCGGCCTGTCAGACCACCGGCTGACCCGTCTGACCGTGCTGGATTTCGGCACCTTCGATGTCGGTCCCGGCAAGCGCCGCATCGGCATTCCGGGCTTTTTGTTGCAGACCGACCGGGGTGCGAACCTGCTGGTCGATACCGGCTTTGACCCGGCCTATGCCACCGACTATGCGGCGACGGATGCACGCGACAACCTGTCCGGCTTTGGCCGTCTGGTGGAGTTCACCCCCCTCCAGACGGCTGCGGGCCAACTCGCCATGTTTGGCCTGACCCCTGCCGACATCACCGCCGTCATCCTGACCCACGGCCATATCGACCACATCGGCAGCCTGCCCCGGTTCGCTTGCCCGGTGATCCTGACGGCAACGGAACGCAGCACCGATCGCCCGATCTACTGGCCCCCGGTCGCGCCGCTGGACTGGCCGGATGTGCCCTACCTGACCATCGCGCAGGAAACCGACCTCTGCTCCGGCATCCGCCTGATCCCCACCCCCGGCCATACGCCGGGCCATTTGTCGCTGGCTCTGACCCTGCCCGAAACCGGCCCGGTGATCCTCGCCGCCGACGCGCTGAACCGGGCTTCCGAACCCGCCGAAGGCTATTCCGACGCGATGGACCCCGCCACCGCCAAAACCTCGGGCGACCATCTGCTTGCCCTGCAATCGCGGCTGAACGCCCTGCTGATCTACGGCCACGATCCCGCCCAATGGGCCAGCCTGCGCAAGGCCCCAGAAAGCTACGCCTGACGACACACCTCGCTGCGGTGCCCTATTGCGACGACCATCACCGTCACCACCTGATCGCGGATATCCACCATCACCCGGTAATCCCCAACCCTGTACCGCCAAAGCCCGGCAAACTGCGCCCCCTGCAAGGCGGCCCCCAGACTGCGGGGGTTGTCCAGCACCGACACCCGTTCACGCAAGTATCCCGTAATCCGCGTCGCTTCGGTACGGCTCAGCCTCGCCAGTTGCTTCTTGGCCGAATCTGTAACTTCAATGCGCCAGACCAAGCTCGCGCTCCACGTCTTCAAGGCTGCTTACACCCTCTTCCCCGCTCGCAATCCGCTCCATCACCGCCTCGGCCATGTACAGATCTTCCATGTCCTCCAGCTTTTCCAGCAGGGCCGCGCGCACATAGTAGGTCTTGCTGCGCCCGGTGGCCTTGGCCAAAGCCTCCAGCCGCTTTTCAATATCTTCCGGCAAGCGGACTGACAGCATCGCACCCTCCCATTTGTCATACACGTCATACATGTACGACATGCGACCCCAAGTTTCAACCGCCACCCGTGACATTGCGCCCGACACAGCCTATAAGCCGCGCGAAATCACCCATAAGGCAGATCCCCATGACCACACTCGTCTTCGGCCACAAATCCCCTGACACCGATTCCACCGGCTCGCCGCTGATCTGGGCTTGGTATCTGTCGGAAATCAAAGGAACCCCGGCCAAGGCCGTGCTTCTGGGCACACCGAACACCGAGGCCGGCTTCATGCTGAACCACTGGGGCGTGGCCCAGCCAGAGATCATTGCCGACGTGACCGCCGCCGATACTGTGGTGATCGTCGACACCAACAACCCCGCCGAACTGCCGCCGTCGATCAATGACGCCAACATCACCGGCATCATCGACCACCACATGCTGGTCGGCGGCATCAAGACGAAATCGCCCATCGATATCACCATCCGCCCGCTGGCCTGCACCGCCACCATCATGCACGACCTGATGGGCGATGCCGTGGCACAGGCCCCGAAAGCCATCAAGGGCATGATGCTGACCTGCATCCTGTCGGACACGCTGGAATTCCGCAGCCCCACCACCACCCCGCATGACCGCGCCGTGGCGGAAAAGCTGGCCGCCGATCTGGGCGTGTCGATCCCGGCCTTTGCTGCCGAGATGTTTGCCGCCAAATCCGATGTGTCGTCCTTTTCGGATGCCGAACTGCTGCGGATGGACAGCAAGGAATACAACGTCGCAGGCAAGGAACTGCGCGTGTCGGTGCTGGAAACCACCTCGCCCAAGACGGTTCTGGACCGCAAGGCCAGCCTGATGGCCTCGATGGTCGGTGTGGCACAGGAAGATGGCGCCGATCAGGTTCTGTTGTTCGTGGTCGACATCCTGAACGAGGAAGCCACCCTGCTGGTGCCGAACGATCTGGTTAAACAGATGGCCGAAGCGTCCTTCGGCTGCACCGTCACCGGCGATACGGTCGTGCTGCCCGGCATCATGAGCCGCAAGAAGCAGATCATCCCTGCCCTGAAACTGTAACCTCCGTTTTTTCATGGGGCGCATGCGGTTACATCCGCCATGCGCCCTTTATCTGCCCAAAAGGCTTGACACTTGGTTAAGCCCCGCCCCGGAAGCAGGCCAAATGACCGAGATCATCACCACTCTGGCCCAGATTTCCGGCCGCTACGATGCGCTGTTCTGCGATCTGTGGGGCTGCCTGCACAATGGCGAAACGGCGTTTCCGGCCGCCGTCGCCGCCTTGCAGGCTTTCCGGGCGACCGGGGGCAAGGTGGTGCTGCTGACCAACTCGCCCCGGCCACAATCCAGCGTTGTCAAACAGTTGGACGCCATCGGCGTGCCGCATGATGCCTATGACATGATCGTCTCGTCGGGCGATGCCGCGCAATATGCCTTGATCACCGGGGCGGCGGGGCGGCTGGTCTATCACATCGGGCCGGACCGGGACGGCAGCTTTTTCAGCGATTTTTCCGATGATCTTAAGGACATTCTTGCCACGCAGCCCCCCATCCTGCGGGTGCCGCTGGCGCAGGCTGACGGGATTGTCTGCACGGGTCTGGTCGATGACCGCACCGAAACCCCCGACGATTACCGCGCCGTGCTTTTGCACGCCAAAAACAATGGCTTGAAGATGCTGTGCGCCAACCCCGACATCATCGTCGACGTGGGCCATCAGCGGGTGTTCTGCGCCGGGGCGATTGCGCAGGCCTATGACCAGATGGGTGGCCAGTCGCTGTATTTCGGCAAGCCCCACCCGCCGATCTACGATCTGGCCCGGCGCAGGCTGGCGGCCATGACGGGGCAGGCAGACCTGCAAATCCTGTGCATCGGCGACGGGATCGCCACCGATGTTCAGGGGGCCGTGGGCGAAGGGCTGGACGTGGTTTTCGTGACCGGCGGGCTGGCGGCCGACCAGTTCGGCGCCGATAGCGCCAATCCTGACAAGGCCTTGCTGGACGGCTGGCTGACCGAGAGGCAGATGTCGCCTACCTTCTCAATCGGATACCTGAAGTAACATTATTGCGCCGATGGTCGCATATGCGCCAATTAATTGCGCATCAGAATTGCGCTGCGCTGCGGCATTTGCTATGACTCGGGCAGTCACCAGAGGATTCGGAAAGATGCTCGACAACATGCCCCGCGGAACCATCTGCATTGAAGATATTGAAATCGGCATGTCCCGGCACCTGACGAAAACCGTCACCGACCGCGATATCGAACTGTTTGCCGAGGTGTCGACCGACCGCAACCCGGTGCATCTGGACGACGCCTATGCCCGCGACACGATTTTTGAAGGGCGCATCGCGCATGGCATGTTGACCGCCGGTCTGATTTCGGCGGTCATCGGCGAACAGCTTCCTGGCCATGGTACTGTTTATCTTGGACAATCCCTGCGCTTCATGGCCCCTGTCCGCCCCGGTGATACCGTGCGCGCCGAGGTCACAGTCACCGCGATTGACCATGCCAAACGCCGGGTAACCCTTGAAACCCACTGTGCAGTCGGTAAAACCGTGGTCTTGAAGGGCGAGGCGCTGGTTCTGGCGCCAAGCCGGAAATTCGACTGACGGGGCGCGCGTGCCCCATCCGGGGGACGATGCAAATTCATCAGCATTGGCAAGGGCTTGACCCATCCGCGCGCGGGGCCTCCGTCGCGATGGGCAACTTTGACGGCATCCATCTGGGCCACCAGTCGGTGATCAACCTTGCCCGCACCGATGCGCCGCTTGGCATCGTCACGTTCGAGCCTCATCCGCGCGAACACTTTGCCCCCGCGGCCCCGCCCTTTCGCCTGATGAACCCCGAATCCCGCGCCAACAGGCTGACCAAACTGGGCGTCAAGCACCTGTTTCAATTGCCTTTTGATGCGGGCCTCGCCGCCCTGACCCCCGAAGAATTCGCCCGCGACGTGCTGGCCGATGGTCTTGGCATATGCCATGTCGTGGTGGGTGCGGATTTCTGTTTCGGCAAAGGCCGCAAGGGACGCGCCGCAGACCTGCAAGCCCTTGGCAACGCTTGCGGTTTTACCACCACCATCGCCCCGCTGGTGCAGTTCGGGGATCGTGAAATCTCGTCCACCGCCATCCGTCAGGCCCTGACCGAAGGCCGCGCGCGTGACGCCGCCGCCATGCTGGGCCACTGGCACCGGATCGAGGGCGAGGTGATCCATGGCGAAAAACGGGGCCGCGAACTGGGCTATCCGACCGCCAACATGTCTGTCGCGGGGCTGCATCTGCCCAAACTGGGCGTCTATGCGGTGCGGGCAGATGTCCTGACCGGGCCGCAAAAGGGCAGCTACATGGGGGCAGCCAGCCTGGGTGTGCGGCCGATGTTTGGCGTCAACACCCCCAATCTGGAAACCTACCTGCTTGATTTCAAAGGCGATCTTTACGGCCAGCACCTGAGCATCGCCTTTGTCGACTACCTGCGCCCCGAGCTGAAGTTTGACGGACTCCCCGCCCTGATCACCCAGATGGCCGCCGATACCGACCGCGCCCGCCAGATTCTTTCCGCCCTCTGACCCCTTCCCTTTCCCCCCGCCAAAGGCCACCCTGCGCCCATGACCAAGCTTCGCCCCAAGTTCTGGGAAACCGTTCCCCTGCGCAAGATGACCGCCCCCGAATGGGAGGCGCTGTGCGATGGCTGCGGCAAATGCTGCCTGAACAAGCTGGAGTTTGAAGACACGGGCGAGGTCGAATTCACCCGCGTTGCCTGCCGTCTGCTGGACGGTGAAACCTGCCAGTGCAGCCGCTATGAAACCCGCCGCCAGTTCGTGCCGGAATGCGTGTTCCTGTCACCCAAGACCCTGCCAAAGGTGGCCTACTGGCTGCCCCGCACCTGCGCTTACAAGCGCCTGCACGACGGCCACCCGCTGCCCGACTGGCACCCGCTGTTGACCGGCGACCCCGAAAGCACCCATGCCTCGGGCAATTCGGTACGCGGCTGGACGGTGCCGGAATATGACGTGCCCGAGGAAGACTGGGAAGACTATATCATCGAGGAGCGGCCCTGATGTTTTTCGCCTCTGACAACGCGTCGGGTGCGGCCCCTGCGGTGATGGCGGCCTTGATGCGTGCCAATGACGGCTACGCCCGGTCCTACGGCGACGACAGGGTGATGGACGGCGTGCGCGCAGACCTGCGCCGCGTGCTGGAGGCCCCCGAGGCTGCGGTCTATCTGGTGCCCACCGGGACGGCGGCAAATTCCCTATCTCTGGCAATAGGTTGCCCGCCTTGGGGCGCGGTGTTCTGCCATGCCCATGCCCATATCGCCGAAGATGAATGTGGCGCGCCAGAGTTCTTTACCAACGGGGCCAAGCTGGTGTTGGTCCCCGGCGCCCATGGCAAGATGATGCCCGAGGCCCTGGCCGGCGCGCTTGGCCGGATCGGGGCCAGCGGCGTGCATGGCGTGCAGCGCGGCATGCTGTCGATCACCAATGTAACCGAGGCAGGCACGGTCTACACCCCTGCCGAGGTGGCGGCGCTGACAGCGCTGGCGCGCGCGCAGGGCCTGCCCTGCCATCTGGACGGCGCGCGATTTGCCAATGCGCTGGTGGCCACCGGGGCCACGGCGGCGGAAATGACGTGGAAGGCGGGCATCGACGTGCTGTCGTTTGGCGGTACGAAAAACGGCTGCATGGGGGTCGAGGCGGTGGTGATTTTCGACCCTGCCAAGGCCTGGGAATTCGAGCTGCGCCGCAAGCGGGCCGGGCATCTGGTGTCGAAACACCGGTTCCTGTCGGCGCAGTTTGCGGCGTACCTCGCCGATGATCTGTGGTTGCGGCTGGCAGGCCATGCCAACACCATGGGCGCGCGGCTGGCGGCGGGTTTGGCGGCAACGCCGGGGGTGGTGCAGCGCCATCCGGTGCAGGCCAACATGATGTTTCCGGAGTGGAGTGTTGGAGGCCACGCCCGCGCCAAGGGCAAGGGCGCGGTCTATTACGAGTTTGACGCGCCCGAGGGCCGCGAGGCGGCCCGGCTGGTCACGTCATGGTCCACGACGGAAGGCGATGTGGACGGGTTTCTGGCGGCATTGCATCCGTAAGGATGGGCGGAATCGCCCATCCTACGAAGCGTCGAGATGTGACTGCACCGCAGATGCTACCGTTGACGGGTGCGTGATCGGCACCATATGACCTGCCCCCGGCACCACCAGACGGGTGGCATCGGGCAGCCGTGCCGCCAGCATGGATTGCACCGCATCGATGATCGGCGGGCTGTCCGCCCCTTCGACCAGCAGCACCGGCACCCGCAGCTCCTCCAGCCGACCGAGGGCCAACAGCCCCGCCGCATCATCCAGCAGCACCGGGTTTTGCGCGACGATATGGTGGATGCGGTCGGTCATGTAGCGGCTCTGGCGGTCGGGCAGGTCGGCGAAAGCCTCGCCCGATCCCCAGGCGGCATGGAACATCGCAGTGGCGCGCGGCAGATCGCCACTGGCCAGAACGGAAGCAAATTCAATATGTTGCGCGCGGAACGGGGCGTAGGTGGGGTGCGCCTTGGCGGCCGCGAACAGCACGGGCTCCACCAGCATCAAGCTGCGCACAAGGTCTGGCCGCTGCATCGCCAGCCGCAGGGCGACGGTGCCGCCAAAGCTGTGGCCGAACAGGTCGATGGGCGCGCCACCGCCGACCCTTTCGGCCATGTCAATTGCAATGGCGGTGGTCAGGGCGTGCAGATCGCTGACCCGGTCCCAGTCCGGCGCGCGGCCATGGCCCGGTTGGTCCAGCGCCGTGACCGTGACCCCATGCAGCGCCTCGGCCAGACCGGACCACGCGCCGGAATGCGCCAGCGAGCAATGCAGCGCCAGCACCGGGCGGGCACCGCCCCTGTTCCACGACCGCCACGGGGTCAGGTGGCCTGCGATCATGTCTTCGGGCATTTACAGCCGGCCCGACAGGTACAGGTCCAGATCATCCAGCCTGTCCTGCCCCCAGAAAATCTCGTCGCCCACCACATAGCTTGGCACGCCGAACACACCTCGCGCCACGGCCTCCTCCAGATTGGCGGCATAGGTGTCGGCGGCAGTCAGCATGTGGCGGTCGGCCACGCCCGCGTCAAAGCCATGCGAAATCAGCAGGTTACGCACCACTTCATCATCCGCGATATTGCGGCCCTCGGCCCAGACGGCGCGCAGAAAGCCCTGCACCAGCCCCGCCAGATCGCCCCCGCCCGCCTTGGCCGCGGCAATGATGGCGTAGGACGCAGGCGCCGGGTTCACCGGAAAGAACGGCGGTTGCAGCGTCAGCGCCACCCCCCGCTTCGCCGCCTGCCGCCGCAGTTCCTGCAAGCGGTACGCCTTGCGCGCGGGGTGGCGGTCGGCCAGCAACTGGCCCCCGGTGCGCGGGAACAGCGCAGGCGCGTCCAGCGGGATATAGCGGATGGTCGCGCCATGGCGGGCGGCCACCTCCTCCAGCCCGGCCCCGGCAAGGTAGGCGAAGGGGGACATGGGGGCGAAAAAGTAGTCGATCTGCGGCATTTGCGGTGTCTTTCCCCGGCAGCGGTTTGCGAAGACCCTAGCCGGGTGATAAGCGGTGTCAACGCTGCGATTCCGCCACCCGGAGACTTACATGCCCGCCATCATCGAGCCGAAACTGATCGCTGGAAACGCGAACAAGTCCCTCGCCCAAGCCATTGCCCGCCGCATGTCGATGCACCGGGGCATGAGCGTCAATCTGGTGGATGCGCGCATCGAACGCTTCAACGATGCCGAGATTTTCGTGGAAGTGTTCGAGAACGTGCGCGGCGAGGACATGTATATCATCCAGCCGACCTCGAACCCGGCCAATGACAACCTGATGGAACTGCTGATCATGACCGACGCGTTGCGCCGGTCGTCGGCCAGCCGCATTACCGCCGTGATCCCCTATTTCGGCTATGCCCGTCAGGACCGCCGCGCCAAGGCCCGCACGCCGATCACCGCCAAGCTGGTCGCCAACATGATCGCCGAGGCCGGGATCGACCGGGTGCTGACGCTGGACCTGCATGCCGCGCAGATTCAGGGGTTTTTCGACATTCCGGTGGACAACCTTTATGCCAGCCCGGTCTTTGCGCTGGATATCGAGCATAATTTCAAGGGCCAGATGGAAGACCTGATGGTGGTGTCGCCCGATGTGGGCGGCGTGGCGCGCGCGCGCGAACTGGCCAAGCGGATCAACGCGCCGCTGGCGATTGTCGACAAGCGCCGCGAAAAGGCCGGCGAGATTGCCGAGATGATCGTGATTGGCTCGGTCGTCGGCAAGAAATGCATCATCGTGGATGACATCTGCGACACGGCGGGCACGCTGTGCAAGGCGGCCGAAGTGCTGATGGAAAATGGCGCGACCGAGGTGCATTCCTATATCACCCACGGTGTGCTGTCGGGACCAGCGGTGGAGCGGGTGACGAAATCGGTGATGAAATCACTGGTGATCACGGATTCGATCGAGCCGACGTCGGCGGTGCGCGCCTGTCCGAACATCCGCATCGTGCCGACCGCCCCGATGTTTGCGCAGGCGATTCTGAACATATGGAACGGAACGTCGGTGTCCTCGCTGTTCGAGACGGATACTTTGGTGCCGATCTATGAGGGGATGTATCAGCGCAGTTGAGCAGGGCAAGGGATTGGCAATTTCTTATCAGGGATGGGCGGAATCGCCCATCCTACGCGACATCCCAGTCGTCGTCGTCGCGCACAGCGCCTAGCGCGGTCCAGTCGGCCCGCACGCGCGCGACGCGGGTGTCGCCCCAGGTGCGGAACACCAGATGAAATCCGGTTGCGGTGATGTTCTCGGCGCTGATGTCGGCGCGGGAATTGGCCTTGTTGTCCATATCCCACATCGAAATGCCAACCATCACGGCCGGCACATCGCGGAACGCCTGTTTGAAGGTCACCAGATGGCGGCTTTCGCGTGGTCCCTGCCCTGTCCACATCACGCCGTCATCGGCGAAATCCGAAAACAGGACACGCGATCCCTGCACAACACCGATTCCTGCGGAAAAGCGCTTCATGTTCGATATCTCCCCTTGAATGGCAAATAATCCCCAAACCGGGCAAAAGTCAGGTGCTAAAATGAAAAGGCCCCGGCAATGCGGGGCCTTTCGTGACTGTGGCAGGCCGGTCAGTGGCCCGTTGCAGCTTTCAGGGCCAGCATGTCATTGACCAGTTTGTCGCCCAGATCGCGGTCGGGCGAGGCTGCCGCAAGATCGCGTGCTTCGGCCACCAGCGCGTCGAGCAGCGCCGGGGTTGCCTCGTCCAGCGGAATCGCGCGCTCTGCCAGAACCGAAACGCTGCTGGCGTTGATTTCGGCAAAACCGCCCGTCACGACATAGGATTTGGCCCCATCCGTGCCGACCGCCTTGAGGATGCCGGGGCGCAGCGTGGTGATGGTGGGGGTGTGCCCCTCCATCGCCGTCAGATCGCCGTCCGCGCCGGGGATTTGTACCTCGGTGGCCTGAACAGAGGCAAGCCTGCGTTCCGGCGACACGAGGTCGAATTGCAGCGTGCCTGCCATGTTGCCCTCCTTCAGGCCGCAGCCGCCGCAAGGCGCTGCGCTTTTTCGATCACTTCCTGAATGCCGCCAACCATGTAGAAGGCTGCCTCGGGCAGGTGATCGTATTCGCCTGCAACCACCGCCTTGAAGGACGAGATGGTTTCTTCCAGCGGAACCTGCTTGCCGTCAGAACCGGTAAAGATCTTCGCCACGTCGAAAGGCTGCGACAGGAAGCGCTGGATCTTCCGGGCACGGGCCACGGTGGTTTTGTCTTCTTCGGAAAGTTCGTCCATCCCGAGGATGGCGATGATGTCCTGCAACGACTTGTAGCGCTGCAAGATGCCCTGAACCGCACGGGCCACCTGATAATGCTCGTCGCCGATGACGGCAGGGTCAAGCAGGCGCGAGGTGGAGTCGAGCGGGTCGACGGCCGGGTAGATGCCCAGTTCCGAAATGGCGCGCGACAGAACGGTGGTGGCGTCGAGGTGGGCGAAGGAGGTTGCCGGTGCCGGGTCGGTAAGGTCATCGGCCGGAACGTAGATGGCCTGAACCGAGGTGATCGAGCCAGCCTTGGTCGAGGTGATGCGTTCCTGCAAGGCGCCCATGTCGGTCGCCAGCGTCGGCTGATAGCCCACGGCAGACGGGATACGGCCCAGCAGAGCCGACACTTCCGAACCCGCCTGGGTAAAGCGGAAGATGTTGTCCACAAAGAACAGAACGTCGGTTCCCGACTGGTCGCGGAACTGTTCGGCTAGGGTCAGGCCGGTCAGGGCCACACGCGCCCGCGCGCCCGGCGGTTCGTTCATCTGGCCGTAGACAAGGGCCACTTTGGATTTCGTCATGTCTTCCAGGTTGATAACCCCGGATTCCATCATCTCGTGGTACAGGTCGTTGCCCTCACGGGTCCGTTCACCCACGCCGGCGAACACGGAATAGCCCGAGTGCACCTTGGCGATGTTGTTGATCAGTTCCATGATCAGAACCGTCTTGCCCACGCCGGCACCGCCGAACAGGCCGATCTTGCCGCCTTTGGCATAGGGGGCCAGCAGGTCGATCACCTTGATGCCGGTCACCAGAACAAGCGATTCCGTCGCCTGTTCGTCGAAGGCCGGGGCCTTCTGGTGGATCGGGCGGTATTCCGTCGCGTTGACCGGGCCTTTTTCGTCCACCGGCTCGCCGATGACGTTCAGGATGCGGCCAAGGGTGGCGTCGCCCACCGGCACCGAGATCGGTGCGCCCAGATCCTTGCAGGGCGCGCCGCGGACCAGACCTTCGGTCGCGTCCATGGCGATGGTACGGACGGTGTTTTCGCCCAGATGCTGCGCCACTTCGAGGATCAGCTTCTTGCCGTTATTGGTGGTTTCGACAGCGTTCAGGATGGCCGGAAGGGCCCCTTCGAACTGGACGTCAACCACGGCGCCGATAACCTGCGTTACCTTGCCTGCCGCAGCAGCCGCTTTCGGTGCTTTTGCCATGTCGTTTCTCCGGTTCGTCAGAGCGCTTCCGCGCCCGAGATAATTTCAATCAGCTCTTTGGTGATCGCGGCCTGGCGCGAGCGGTTGTAGATCGTGGTGTATTTGGTGATCATGTCGCCCGCGTTGCGGGTGGCGTTGTCCATTGCGCTCATCCGGGCGCCCTGTTCGGAGGCCCCGTTTTCCAGCAAGGCCGTGAACACCTGGGTCGCCACACCGCGCGGCAGAAGGTCGGCAAGGATCGACTCTTCACTGGGTTCGTAGTCGTACAGCGCCGTCGGGGCAGTCCCTTCAAACGTGGCAGGAATGATCTGCTGCGCCGTCGGAATCTGCGAGATCACCGACTGGAACCGGTTGAAGAACAGCGTTGCCACGTCAAACTCGCCCGCGTCAAAGCGGCCCAGAATGTCGCGCGCGATGGTCTGCGCATTGGCATAGCCCACCCGCTTCACTTCGGACAGGTCGACATGACCCACGAAATGCGCCGAGAGGTCACGCTTCAACTGCTCGCGGCCTTTCTTGCCGACGGTCAGGATCTTGACGGTCTTGCCCGCCGCCAGCAACGCCAGCGCATGCTGGCGTGCCAGACGCGCGATGGACGAGTTGAACCCGCCGCACAGACCGCGTTCCGCCGTCATCACCACCAGCAGATGAACCTTGTCGGCCCCGGTTCCGGCCAGCAGGCGCGGTGCGGTGTCCGACGTGCCCACCGACCCGGCCAGCCCGGCCATCACGGAAATCATCCGTTCAGCATAGGGGCGGGCGGCTTCGGCGGCATCCTGCGCGCGGCGCAGTTTTGCTGCCGAAACCATCTGCATGGCCTTGGTGATCTTGCGGGTGTTCTTCACACTCGCAATCTTGTTTTTCAAATCCTTGAGGCTGGGCATCTGTTATCTCCCCACCCGCGCCCTCAGGCGAAGTCTTTCGCGAACTTGTCCAGCTCGGCCCGGATCGCCTTGTCGAGATCACCGGCAACCTTGCGGTCGTTCTTGGTGATGTCGTCCAGCAATGCCTTGCCCGGCCCGCGCAGGTGCTTCAGCAGACCGGCTTCATAGCGGCCCACCTCTTTCACCGGCACCTTGTCGAGATAGCCGTTGGTGCCCGCGAAGATCACGCAGACGATTTCTGCGTTGGTCATCGGCGAATACTGGTTCTGCTTCATCAGTTCCGTCAGACGCGCGCCGCGGTTCAGCAACTGCTGGGTCGAGGCGTCAAGGTCGGACCCGAACTGCGCGAAGGCCGCCATTTCGCGGTACTGTGCCAGTTCCAGCTTCACCTTGCCGGCCACCGATTTCATCGCGTTGGTCTGGGCGGACGAACCGACCCGGCTGACCGACAGACCGGTGTTCACGGCAGGACGGACGCCCTGATAGAACAGTTCGGTTTCAAGGAATATCTGACCATCGGTAATCGAGATCACGTTGGTCGGAATAAAGGCCGACACGTCGCCGCCTTGCGTTTCGATGATCGGCAGCGCGGTCAGCGAGCCTGCGCCGAAATCCTCGTTCAGCTTGGCAGACCGCTCCAGCAAACGGCTGTGCAGGTAGAACACGTCGCCAGGATAGGCCTCTCGGCCCGGCGGGCGGCGCAGCAGCAGCGACATCTGGCGGTAGGCCACGGCCTGCTTGGACAGGTCATCATAGATGATCAGCGCATGGCGGCCGTTGTCGCGGAAGAATTCCGCCATCGCGGTTGCCGAATAGGGGGCAAGGAACTGCATCGGCGCGGGGTCGGATGCGGTCGCCGCAACGACGATCGTGTATTTGATCGCACCCGTTTCTTCCAGCTTCTTCACCAGCTGCGCCACGGTCGAGCGTTTCTGCCCGATGGCGACATAGATGCAGTACAGCTTCTTGGATTCGTCGTCGCCAGCAGCCTCGTTGTAGGACTTCTGGTTCAGGATGGTGTCCAGCGCCACGGCGGTCTTGCCGGTCTGGCGGTCACCGATGATCAGTTCGCGCTGGCCACGGCCAACCGGGATCATCGCATCCACGGCCTTGAGGCCGGTTGCCATCGGTTCATGCACGCCCTTGCGCGGGATGATGCCGGGGGCCTTCACGTCGGCCACACGACGTTCGGTCGAGGCGATCGGCCCCTTGCCGTCGATCGGGTTGCCCAGACCATCGACCACACGCCCCAGCAGACCATTGCCTGCGGGCACGTCCACGATGGATTTGGTGCGCTTTACGGTGTCGCCTTCCTTGATGTCCTGATCCGAACCGAAGATCACGACGCCGACGTTGTCGACTTCAAGGTTCAGGGCCATCCCGCGGATACCGCCGGGGAATTCGACCATCTCGCCGGCCTGCACGTTGTCAAGGCCATGCACACGGGCAATCCCGTCACCGACCGACAACACGCGGCCAACTTCGGCCACTTCGGCATCCTTGCCAAAGTTCTTGATCTGCTCTTTGAGGATCGCAGAGATCTCGGCAGCTTGAATTCCCATCACCCAACCTCTTTCATTGCATTCTGTAGCGCCGCCAACCGGGCCTTGACCGACGTGTCGATCATGGTGGACCCGAGTTTCACGACAAGACCGCCGATGAGGCTTTCATCCACGGTGGTTTTCAGTTTCACGTCCTTGCCGATCTTCGCTTTCAGCGAAGCCGCAAGGGTTTTGGCCTGTGCCGCGCTCAGCGGGGCGGCGGCGGTCACTTCGGCGGTCACTTCGCCCTTTTCCTCTGCGATGCGGTTGCGCAGATCGGCCAGCAGTTGCGGCAGTACAAACAGACGGCGCTTCTGCGCCATCAGCGCCAGCGTGTTGGCGACAAGGGCGGACAGGCCCATCTTCGCGGCGATGGCAGCCATGGCATTGGCCTGATCTTCCCGTGCCACCATCGGCGAGGCGATCATGTCGGAAAAGTCGGGGCTTATCCCAAGGGCCGCGTCCAGCGCGTCCACATCAGCCGCAAGGGATGCAAGTGCGCCCCCCTCCTTGGCCAGTTCAAAAACTGCCGCGCCGTAGCGCCCGGCAATGCCCAGAGAGATTGAGACTGGTTCGGACACAGCATCCCTTCCACTGTCTTACCCCTGCCTGCGCCACCCTTGGGCCAAGACCCACCCGTGGCGCATACGGGGTATGCGTCTGTCGATTTTGCGCGTCTCTAGCAGAGCCGATGCGACCTCGCAACCGGGTTGCGCCGCAATTCGTGAACTGCCTTCAGATGAATCGCCCTGTGGCCGGAATACACCGGGCCGCTGTGCGGGAAACAGGGCAATCCGGCGTGGTTTTCGGCCCGCCAAAGCGCTTTTGTCGCAGACAGAGGCCCCCGGATCGCCGCCCCGCGGCGGGACGGGCGGTCAGGGTTTTTTCGCGGTCATCGCGGGAATGGGATCCCCCTGCCGGATGCCTTCCAGCACTTTCAGCGGACGGCGGACCACCGCCCCCAATCCGCCCCGCGTGGGGGCATAGACCTGCTTGCTGGCCTCGACCATCAGCACCCCCCCCGCCAGCCACGGCGCCCGCCTGCCGACCCGTTCCCAGAAATCCGCCGTGCGCAGCCAGAACCGCGCCTGCGACGGCGGCGCGAACAGCACCGAAAGGTTGCGTTCGGGGGTAAAGGCGTGGCGGCGAAGCTGGGCCTCCAGCTGCGCCAGCGAATAGGGGCGGCCATAGCCAAAGGGCGTGCCATCACGGCGCGACCACAGGCCGGTGCGGTTGGGCACGATGAACAGCGCCCGCCCCCCCGGCCCCAGCACGCGGTGCGCCTCCTCCAGCACGGCGGACGGTTGTTCCGATGTCTCCAGCCCGTGCATCAACACCAGCCGGTCCACAAACCCCGTCGACAGCGGCCAATGGGTTTCCTCGCACAGCACCGACACGTTCTCCATCCCCGCAGGCCAGGGCATCACCCCCTGCGGGCCGGGCATGAGGCCGATCACCCGGCGCGCATCGGCCAGGTAGGGGCGCAGCAGGGGCACGGCAAAGCCGAAGCCCGCCACGGTCTGCCCCGCGATCTGGTCGGGGGCGGCAGGCCACAGCCGCACCACCTGATCGCGGATCGCCCGCTGCGCCACGCGGCCAAGCTGCGTGCGGTAGTAGAAATTGCGCAGGTCCAGCACATCAAGGTGCATTGCGGGCGAGGCCTCCTTTGGCGATGCTGGGCGCATCATACCGTCTGGCGATGCTGGTAGCATCATACCGCCTGAAAGGCCAAAGACCATGTCCCTTGAACTGCTGACCGTGCCCTGCCTGAAGGACAATTACGCCTACCTGATCCACAACCCGGCCAGCGGGCAGACGGCGGTGGTGGACGTGCCCGAAGCCCCGCCGATCCTCGCGGCCCTTGCGGCGAAGGGCTGGACCCTGACCGACATCCTGATCACCCATCACCACTGGGACCATATCGACGGGGTCGAAACGCTGCGCGCGGCCACCGGGGCCGCCGTCTGGGGCGCCGGCGCCGATGCGCACCGCCTGCCACCGCTGGACCATGCCCTTGCCCCCGGCGACACCCCCATGATCTGCGGCGAACAGGCCCGGATCTTCGACGTGTCGGGCCATACCATCGGCCATATCGCGCTGTACTTTCCCGCCAGCGGCTATGCCTTCACCGCCGACAGCCTGATGGCCGCAGGCTGCGGGCGGCTGTTTGAAGGCACGCCTGCGCAGATGTGGGCCAGCCTGTCGCAGTTCCTGTCCCTGCCGCCCGAAACCCTTGTCTGTTCGGGCCACGAATACACCGCCTCGAACATCCGTTTCGCCCTGACCCTTGAACCCGCCAATCCCGCGCTTATCTTGCGCTCTGACGAGGTGACGGCGGCCCGCACGGCCAATCGCCCCACCGTGCCCTCGTCCCTGTCGGTCGAGCTTGCCACCAACCCTTTCCTGCGCGCCCACCTGCCGCAGGTCAAGCAGGCCGCAGGGCTGCCAGACGCCAGCGATGATGATGTTTTCGCTGAAATCCGCGCCCGGAAAGACAGCTTCTTACCGCCCGCTGCGCCCCTGCGATCACATTTGACGTGACCGTCATGTTTATTCGCAGGCGCCGCGGAAATATCGCTTGAAGTGCGGCAAATAAAACCGAAGTTTAAGACATAGAGGCCACGGTTGGTTGGGCCACCTACGGACAACCGACCCGCAAAACAGGAGCACGGGAACAGTGCCATCGTTTTCGACCACACTCGAGCAAGCCATCCACGGTGCCCTGGCCCTGGCCAACGCCCGTCGCCACGAACTCGCCACGCTGGAGCATCTGTTGCTGGCGTTGCTGGATGAACCCGACGCCGCCCGCGTGATGAAGGCGTGCTCGGTCAACCTTGACGATCTGCGCAAGACGCTGGTCGATTTCATCGACGACGATCTGTCTACCCTCGTGACCGAGGTGGAAGGGTCCGAAGCCGTGCCGACCGCCGCCTTCCAGCGCGTCATTCAGCGCGCGGCCATCCATGTGCAATCCTCGGGGCGTACCGAAGTGACCGGGGCCAACGTCCTTGTCGCCATCTTTGCCGAACGCGAATCCAACGCGGCCTATTTCCTGCAGGAACAGGACATGACCCGCTATGACGCGGTCAATTTCATCGCGCATGGCGTGGCGAAAGACCCCTCCTTCGGCGAGGCCCGCCCCGTGCAGGGGTCGGAAGAAAACCACCACGAAACCCCGAAGGCCGAGGCGGGCGAGGCGAAGGAATCCGCCCTGTCCAAATATTGCGTCGATCTGAACGTCAAGGCGATCAAGGGCGACGTGGACCCCCTGATCGGCCGCGACGCCGAGGTGGAACGCTGCATTCAGGTTTTGTGCCGCCGCCGCAAGAACAACCCGCTGCTGGTGGGCGATCCGGGCGTGGGCAAGACGGCGATTGCCGAAGGGCTGGCCTGGAAGATCATCAACAAGGAAACGCCGGAAATTCTGGCCCATGCCACGATCTACAGCCTTGATATGGGCGCGCTGCTGGCAGGCACCCGCTATCGCGGCGACTTTGAGGAACGCCTGAAGGCGGTCGTCAAGGAAATGGAAGATCACCCCGACGCGATCCTGTTCATCGATGAAATCCATACGGTGATCGGGGCCGGGGCCACCTCTGGCGGGGCGATGGATGCCTCCAACCTGCTGAAGCCCGCGTTGCAGGGCGGCAAGCTGCGATGTATGGGGTCGACCACCTACAAGGAATTCCGTCAGCATTTTGAAAAGGACCGCGCGTTGTCGCGGCGGTTCCAGAAGATCGACGTGAACGAGCCGTCCATCCCGGATGCCATCAAGATCCTGATGGGGCTGAAGCCGCATTTTGAAGAACACCACGACCTGCGCTATACCAATGACGCGATCAAATCGGCGGTGGAATTGGCCGCGCGCTATATCCACGACCGCAAGCTGCCGGATTCTGCCATTGACGTGATCGACGAGGCCGGGGCCGCGCAGCACCTGCTGTCTGACAGCAAGCGCCGCAAAAGCCTTGGGGTGAAAGAGATCGAGGCCGTGGTCGCCAAGATCGCCCGCATCCCGCCAAAGACGGTGTCCAAGGACGATGCCGAAACCCTGCGCGATCTGGAAAAGACGCTCAAACGCGTGGTGTTCGGGCAGGACAAGGCCGTAGAGGCCCTGTGTTCCGCGATCAAACTGGCCCGTGCAGGCCTGCGCGAACCCGAAAAACCCATCGGCAACTACCTGTTCGCCGGGCCAACCGGTGTGGGCAAGACCGAGGTTGCCAAACAGCTCGCCTCGTCCCTGGGGGTGGAACTGATCCGCTTCGACATGTCGGAGTATATGGAAAAACACGCCGTTTCCCGCCTGATCGGGGCGCCCCCCGGCTATGTCGGCTTTGACCAAGGCGGCATGTTGACCGACGGCATCGACCAGCATCCGCATTGCGTGCTGCTGTTGGACGAGATGGAAAAGGCCCACCCGGATGTCTACAACATCCTGTTGCAGGTGATGGACCATGGCAAGCTGACCGACCATAACGGCCGGACCGTCGATTTCCGCAATGTCATCCTGATCATGACCTCGAACGCGGGCGCGCAGGAAATGTCGAAATCGGCCATCGGCTTTGGCCGTGACCGGCGCACCGGCGAGGACACCGCCGCCGTGGAACGCACCTTCACGCCCGAATTCCGCAACCGTCTGGATGCGGTGATCAGCTTTGCCTCGCTTGGCAAAGAGGTCATTCTGCGGGTGGTCGAAAAGTTCGTCATGCAGCTTGAGGCCCAGCTTCTCGACCGTGGCGTGCATATCGAACTGTCGCCCGAAGCCGCAACCTGGCTGGGCGACAAGGGTTATGACGACAAGATGGGCGCGCGTCCCCTGGGCCGGGTGATCCAGGAACACATCAAGAAGCCGCTTGCCGAAGAATTGCTGTTCGGCAAGCTGGTCAAGGGCGGCTTCGTGCGGGTGGTGGTTGTCGATGATGCCATCGTGCTGGAAATCGAAGAACCCGCCAAGCCCCGCCTGACCGGTCAAAAGCCGCCGCTTCTGACGGCGGAATGATCCGGGCTGCGGCCCTGATGCTGACATTGGCCCCGGTGCAAGCCGGGGCCGTTGAATTGAGTTTTCCGCTCGACTGCACCTTGGGCGACACCTGTTTCATCCAGCAATATGTTGACCGTGACCCCGGCCCGCAGGCGGCAGACTTCACCTGCGGTGCGCGGACCTATGACGGGCATTCGGGCACCGACATTGCCGTGCCCTCTGACGCCGCGATGATCGCGGGGGTGTCTGTGCTGGCTGCGGCCCCCGGCACAGTCAAGGGCATGCGCGACGGGGTGATCGACATTCGGGTGTCAGACCCTGCCGCCCCGCCGTTGAACGGGCGCGATTGCGGCAACGGGGTGGTGATCGACCACGGACAGGGGTGGGAAACCCAATATTGCCATATGAAACAAGGCTCTGTCCTTGTGCGCAAAGGGGATGTCATCACCACCGGCCAGCCCTTGGGGCAGGTCGGCCTGTCGGGCAACACCCAGTTTCCGCATGTGCACATCTCGGTTCGTCGCGATGGAGCCGAGGTGGACCCTTTCGCCCCTGACCTTGCAGCCTGCGGCGCGCCCCCCGCCCGTGACCTGTGGACGGCCGACATTCCCTATGCCCCCGGCGGGGTGATCACCGTGGGGCTGGCCTCTGCCGTGCCCGAGTTTGACGCGATCAAGGCCGGCCTGCCGCCCGAGGCGCTGACCGCCCGAAGCCCGGCTCTGGTGCTGTGGGCCTATTACTATGGCAATCGCGCGGGCGACCAGTTGCAACTGACCCTGACCGGGCCGCAAGGCGTGGTGCTGGAGGAAACCACCCCGCTGGACCGCACCCAGGCCCAGGCCTTTCGCGCCTCGGGCAAGCGGCTGACCGCCGCGCAATGGCCCGCCGGAAGTTACAGCGGCACCGCCACGCTGATCCGCGATGGCGCGGCGCTGGACAGCGCCAGCCTGACGCTGACCCTGCAATAATCAGCGTTCGGTCAGCTTCAGCTCGATCCGCCGGTTCTGTGCGCGCCCCTCGACCCCGCTGGCCACCGGGCGATACTCGCCAAAGCCGGTGGCGGCCAGACGGTCGGGGGGAAAGCCGAGGCCGTCCTGCATGTAGCGCACCACCGACAGCGCACGGGCCTGCGACAGTTCCCAGTTGTCGGCAAACTCGCCCTGCCCCGACAGCGGCACATCATCGGTATGGCCATCGACCCGGATGATCCAGTCGATGCCTTCGGGAATGTTACCCCTGATTTCATTCAGAATTTCGACGACGCCCGCAATCTGCGCCTGTCCTTCCGGCCCCAGTTCGGCCGCACCCGCACTGAACAGCACTTCGGACGAAAACACGAACCGGTCGCCCACCACCCGCACGCCCTTGCGGCCCGACAGCAGCGTGGACAACTGACCAAAGAATTCCGACCGGAACCTGGCCAAGTCCAGATTGGCGGCCTCCAGCCGCTGGCGTTCGGCGGCTTCCAGCTCTGCCCGGCGTTTCTGTTCGGACGCCACCTGGGCCAGCGCCGCGTTCAACTGGCTGCCAAGCGTGTCAAGCTGCACCTGCGCCTCGGCATCCTTGGCCGAGGACGCATCCAGCAGCCCCTGCAACGACCCAAGCTGCGAGCGCAGCGCCGCGATCTGCTGGTTCAGCAATTCCACCTCGCGCGCGGCTTTCAGCGCCTTGTCCTGCTCGGCGCTCAGCACCTGTGCCGCCGCCGCCAGCGCAGCCTCGCGGTCGGTCGCGCCCTTGGCGGCTTCGGTGCGGGCGGCGGCCAGCAGGGTCAGGGTTTCCTCGGCGCGTTTGCGCTGTTCCTCCAGCGCCAGCGTCATCGCGGTCAGTTCGGTCGCCGCCCCCTCCAGCCGGGCGCGCAGGGCCTGCAAGGCCGCCGCATCGACCAGCCGCGTGGCCTCGGCCTCGGAAATCCGGGCCTGTGCGGCGGTCAGATCGGCGGCGCTTTTTGCCTTTTCCTCGGCCAGCAAGGACTCCAGCGCCGCGCGACGGGCGGCCGCCAGACGGGCGGCCTCGATCCCGGCGTCGATCTCGCCGCGCGCCTTGGCCAGTGCAAGATTCAACGCCTCGGCATCGGTCACCAGCACCTGCTTTGCCGCCTCCAGCTCTGCCACCGAGGCGGTCAGTTCCCCCACCTGGCCCCGCGCGGCATCGCGTTCGGCCAGCAAGGAGGCCACCTGCGCCTCGAAACTGGCGACCCGCGCCACCGATTCTGCCAATTCCCCCTCGGCAGCCGACAATTGCGCCCCAAGCGACGCCGCAAGCGAGGCCTGCCGGTCGCCTTCCGCCTCGGCCGCCGTCAGGCTGGCGCGCAACGACCCCACTTCGGTCGTAAGCTGCGAGGTGCGGTTGCGTTCCAGCCCCAGGGCATCGGCCAAGGACGCCACCTGTGCTGTCAGTTCATCCAGCTTGGTGTCCTGCGTGGTGATGGTTTCGCGCAGCACCGATTGCATCACGGTAAAGATGGTCAGCACGAACATCAGCACCATCAGCAGGGTGGTGACCGCATCCACAAATCCCGGCCAGATCAACGAGCTGTCCCGTTTGCGCGACAGGCCCATGGCTTAGCCCCGCCCGACGGCGCCGCGCGCCAGTTGGCGGATGGCGGCGGTAAGGCCAGTCATGTCGCTGCGCAGATCGGCCACGCTTTCCTGCCGGCCCGCCGACATTTCCTCAAGGATCCGCAGCAGCAGCACGTCGATCGACCGCAGCCGCATGCGCGCCTCGGCGTCGGCATGCGCCCCACCTTCGGCGCCGGTCAGCGCGGCAATCAGGCGGTCCTGCCCTTCAGCAATGCGCTGCAAGGCCGCGGCCTGACCGGCCTCGGCCTCCATCCGGCGGGTCATGCGATCGACCGCATCGGCCAACTGCCCGATGCGTTCGTCGACCAGGCCCCGGCTGACATCGGACTGGGTGTACAGCAGTTGCAGCGCCTCCATCTGGCCTGCCATATGGTCCAGCACCGCCGTCACCGCAGACTCGCCGCCCTCGGCTTCGCCCGACGAAAACCCGACCCGCGTGATCGACGACAGCCATTCTTCCAACTCGCGGTAGAACCGGTTCTGGCCGTGGCCTGCGAACAGTTCCAGCAGACCCACCACCAAAGACCCGGCCAACCCCAGAAGCGAGGATGAAAACGCCGTCCCCATGCCGCCCAACTGGGCCTCCAGCCCGCCCATCAGCTTGGCGAACACATCCAGACCGGATTCGCCTTCGGCCGGGGCAAGTGACCGGATGGTTTCCACCACCGCAGGCACCGTGGTCGCCAGCCCCCAGAACGTGCCAAGCAGCCCCAGAAACACCAGCAGATTCACCAGATAGCGGGTGATGTCGCGGGCCTCGTCGATGCGCTGTGCGACCGATTCAAGGATGGATCGTGACGACGAGGCCGAAATTTCCGTCCGCAGCCCGCGCGACCGCAGCAACGAGGCCAGAGGCGCCAGCAGACGCGGCGGCGTTGCGGTATCATAGCCCGGCGTGTGGCGGACGAAGTTTTCGATCCAGAACACCGATTGCGCCAGGATCCAGACCTGCCAGAAACAGGTAGCGATGCCCAACACGAACACCAGCGCGATGACCCCGTTCAGATAGGGGCTGGTGTCGATGATGGCCTTCACATCGCCATGGATCAGCCAGGCCCCCGCCGCCACAAGCCCGCTGACGATCAGCATTGTGGTGATCGCGCGGATCGGTTGGCTAAATGTTGTTGTCACCTCGACAGAGGGTCGTTCCATCCGGTCTTGCCTGCGTGTTGGTCTTGTTGCGCCACAGTGTAGCAGCGCCGCCGGAACTGCCAAGCAATTCCGCGTCAGACCCGGCTCTCGTCGCAGATTTCCCGGACGCGTGTGGCCAGCCAGTCAAGGTCGGGGTCCGACAGGCCCAAAGCGGTCAAATGTTGCGCAGTCGCCCAAAGGTAATCGCGGTTCGGCCCGCGTCCGCCGGTGCTGCGGGCAATGATCCGGGCCTGTTCCTCCAGCGCCAGCCCGCCGCAATACTGGTCATGGGCCCGGTCGATCACATAGACCAGCGCCGGGGTGCCGTCCTCCAGCATCACCTGTGTCTCCAGATAGGCGGACGAGATCAACTCGCGCGCGCGCAGCGTGGCCAGGGTTTCCGCCTCTTGCCCCGGCTGCACGCGAAAGGCCACCCCGTCGCACACCGCGCCGTCGGCCGCATCCAGCGCCAGCACCAACCCCGGTGCCTCGACCGACCCGCGATGGTGGATCGACCGCATGCAAAAGCTGCGATGCCAGCCCAGCACGCGCGCCACCCGCTGCTCGGCCACCGCAAAGCCCGGATCCCAGATCAGCGAGCCATAGCCAAACACCCAAAGCGCGTCCATCGCTGGTCCTCCTGTCTTTCGCCCTGTAGACATCAGGGCGGGACGGATGAAAAGGGTCTGGGCAATGCGGTGGATGATCTGGGTTGTGGCGATTCTGGCCATGCTGTGGGGCGGGTACTGGGTCGTCGGGTCGACCGCGCTGGAACGCGCTGCAGTGCAATGGTTTGCCGACCAGCCCGCACAGGGCCGCGAGGCCAGCTACAGCGCGCTGACCGTGGAAGGCTTTCCCAGCCGGTTCGACATGACGATCACCGACCCGCGTCTGGCCGACCCCGCCACCGGCTTTGGCTGGGACGCGCCCTTCGTGCAGCTTCTGACGCTGTCCTACACGCCCTGGCACATGATCGCGGCCCTGCCAAACAGCCAGAGCTTTCGCACCCCGGCCGGGACCATCACCCTGCAATCCGACAAGATGCAGGCCTCGGTCATCGTCACCCCCGGCCCCCGGCTGGCCCTGGACCGGACCACCCTGCTTGGCACCGGGCTGGCGGCCAGCGGCCCCGGATGGTCGCTGGCCGCGCGCGAGCTGCGGCTGGCCACGCGGATCGACGCCTCTGGTCCCAATGCGCACCAGATCGGGGTCGAGGTGCTGGACCTGACCCCGGACACCGCGCTGAGCGCGGCGCTGACAGAGGCCTCACCGTTGCCTGCGCTGATCGGCCGCCTGCGCCTGGATGCGACAGCCCGGCTGACCACCCCGCTGGACCGCTTTGCCACCGACATTCAGGCCACTGAAATCACGGTGAAAGATGCCAGCATCGTCTGGGGAGATCTGAGCGGCACCGCCAGCGGCAAACTTGTGGCCGGGGCCGGGGGCCGGGCCGAAGGCCGCATTGATCTGCGGCTGCAAAACTGGCGTCTGCTGATCCCGGTGCTGGTGGCGACCGGCGCGGTCACCCCGGATCTGGCCCCGACGGTCGAAAACATGCTGGCGGCTCTGGCGGGTGATGACCCCGCCAATCTGCAAGTCCCGCTGACCTTTGCCAAGGGCCGCATCAGCCTTGGCCCCCTGCCCGTCGGCATCGCCCCCATGATGCGATAAAACCATGAAATCAAAGTGAATTTTCATCCTCTGTGCGAAAATATCCCACGGGGGACGCCCCAAAGGGGCGCGGGGGTGTGAAACCCCCGTCCGCGGCCCGGCAAGGGATCAGCGGCAGTAAGGCCCGCCCCTGTAGGCCGCGGTGTCGAAATGCAGGTTGTCTTCGTGATAGCCGTCAGAGCCAGGCCCAAGCGTGGTGCCGAACACCCCGCAGGCCGCCTTGTGCGCCGCGCGCAGAGTTCTGAAATTGCGCTGCACCGACAGGGATTTGCCTCCCTCCAGTTGCACGCCTGAAATATCAATCGCGCGGCCCCGGCCATGTTCGCTGATCCTGGCCCCGCGTACATTGTTGCGGCTGCGGCAGATGTAATGCGCGGCGACCGTCAGTTCCACCGCCGCATCCCGGCCAAGGGTGGGTTGCAGCCCGTCCTCGACCCAGCGTTTCAGCGCCAGTGCCGTCGGGCAATCCATGGTGCCCGCCTGCGACAGGCGCACCCCGGCAACCGATGTGACGCTGACAGGCTCGGCAATGCCGCAGCCTTTGGTCCTGGCCTTGATCGGTGACATGGTTTCGCCCCGGATCGACGGATCGCCACAGACCGCGCCCTGCATCGATGTGGTGGCGCTGCGTGATGGCTTGCCCCGCAGCGCGGCCTTGGTCCCCTCGCCCGCCTCGGGCCGGGGCTTCGGGCGCAGCAGACCGCCGAACAGCCCCTTGCGCGGCGCCACCGCCGCCACGTCCTCGACCCCCGTCGCGCCTTCCGCGACGGCGGCGATCAGACCGTCCGGCCGCGCCCGCGGGCGCAGCGCGGCAAGCGCCGCCACATCCGCGGAAAGCGCAGGTTCAACGGCGGCATCAGCGACGGCCTGCATCTCGGGGCGCATCTCGGGGCGCAGTATCGGGCGCGGCGAGGCGGTCATGACCTCGGCCCCCGCCTGGCCCGCGAAGATCCCTACCACCAGTGCCGCAATGACCTGCCGCAAATCCTAGCCCTCTTTGGCCACCCGCCCGAAATCGGGTGCCGCAGTATCCTGCCCGGCCTCGACAATGCCACGCCGGATTTCACGGGTGCGGGTGAAATAGGCGTGAAGTTGCGCACCGTCGCCCATGCGGATGGCGCGTTGCAGCATGAACAATTCCTCGGTGAACCGGCCCAGAATGTCCAGCGTGGCCTCCCTGTTGTGCAGGAACACATCGCGCCACATGGTGGGGTCCGAGGCCGCGATCCGGGTGAAGTCCCTGAAACCGCTGGCAGAATACTGGATCACTTCGGAATTTGACACCTGGGCCAGATGGTCCGCCACCCCCACCATCGTATAGGCAATCAGGTGCGGCGTGTGGCTGACGACGGCCAGCACAAGGTCATGATGGGCGGCGTCCATCTCATCGACCTTCGATCCCATGGCCTCCCACAGCGACCGCAGCCGTGCCATCGCCTCGGGGCTGGAGTGCGGCGACGGGGTCAGCAGGCACCACCGATTGCGGAACAGGCTGGCAAAGCCCGACCGTGGCCCCGAATGTTCGGTCCCGGCCAGCGGGTGGCCCGGCACGAAGGTCACGCCGGCCGGAATATGCGGCGACACCGCGTCGATCACCGCCTGCTTGACCGATCCCACATCCGTCACCGTGCAGCCGGGGGCCAGATGCGGCCCGATCTCCTCGGCAATCGCGGCCATCGCGCCGACGGGCACGCAGAGCACCACCAGATCGGCGCCCTGCACAGCCTCGGCCGCCGTGGCATAGACCTGATCACAGATGCCGATTTCCAGCGCCACAGCGCGCGTCTCGGCCGATTTCGCATGGCCCGCGATCGACCCGGCCAGCCCGCCCGCCCGCATCGCATGCGCCATCGACGACGCGATCAGCCCCAGCCCGATCAGCGCGACCCGGTTGTAGATCACCGTCATTTCACACCCTTGAACTGGGCCACCGCATGGGCCACCCGGCGGCACGAGGCCTCGTCCCCCACGGTAATGCGCAGGCAATGCGGCAGGTTGTACGACCCGACCTGCCGCACGATCAGCCCCTGGCCTTGCAGGAACGTGTCGCAGGACTGGGCTTCTTCCTCGCTGGCAAAGCGCGCCAGCACGAAATTCGCCATCGAGGTGTCCGACGGCACCCCCAGTTCCGCCAGGGCCCCGGCAAGCCAGGTCCGCATCCGCGCGTTTTCGCCCCGGCAGCGGTTGACGAAATCCTGATCCCGCACGGCGGCTTCGGCCACCTCAAGCTGGGTGGTCGACAGGTTGAACGGCCCGCGAATGCGGTTCAGCACGTCGATGATCGCGGCGGGACCATAGCCCCAGCCGATCCGCAAGCCCCCCAGCCCGTAGATCTTGGAAAAGGTCCGCGTCATCACCACGTTGCTGCGCGATTCAATCAGCGCCAGCCCGCCGTCATAGCCTTCGACATATTCGGCATAGGCCCCGTCCAGCACCAGAATGGCCTGCGCGGGCAGGCCTGCGGCCAGACGTTCCACCTCGGCTGCCGAAATCATCGTGCCGGTCGGGTTGTTGGGGTTGGCGATGAACACCAGCCTGGTGCGCCGGTTGCAGGCGGCCAGAATGGCGTCCACATCGGCGGTGCGTTCACGCTCGCGCACCTCGACCGGGGTGGCCCCGACCGCCAGCGCAGAGACGCGGTACATCAGGAACCCGTGTTCGGTGAACACCACCTCGTCCTTGGGGCCGGCATAGGCCTGGCACAGAAAGGTGATGATCTCGTCCGACCCCGCCCCGCAGATCACGCGGCTGGCTTCAAGCCGGTGCACGTCGGCGATGGCCTGACGCAGGCTGGCGTGGTCGGTGTTGGGGTAGCGGTGCAGCGAATGCACGGTGCGCGCAAAGGCCTCTTTCGACTTGTCCGACGCGCCGAACGGATTTTCATTCGACGACAGTTTCAGCGCATTGGCCACCCCGGCGACATGGGCCTTGCCACCTTGATACAGGGCGATGTCAAGGATACCGGGCTGCGGGCGAATGGCGTCGGACATGGAACTCTCCTCTGGCGTGCCTGGGTTCTAGCGAGCCAAAGGGGCCAAGGCCAGTAGGTATATCATCCCATCCGCCGGCCGGGCCGTGCGGGCAGGCAGCGCCAGACAAAAGGCCCGCCAATCGGGGCGGGCCTTTGTCGATGGTCTTGCAGGCAGGATCAGTTCTTGGCGTAGTATTCCACGACCAGGTTCGGTTCCATCTTCACCGGATAGGGCACATCGCCCAGGGCCGGGGTGCGCACGAAGGTCACGACCAGCTTGTGGTGGTCGGCGTCCAGATAGTCGGGCACATCGCGCTCGGCCAGTTGGGTGGCTTCCAGGATCATCGCCATCTGACGCGACTTTTCACGAACGGCGATCACGTCGCCTTCCTTGACGCGGTAGGACGCGATGTTGACGCGCTGGCCGTTCACGGTGACGTGGCCGTGGTTCACGAACTGGCGGGCGGCGAAAATGGTCGGAACCAGCTTGGCACGGTACACCACCGCATCCAGACGACGCTCCAGCAGACCCACCAGCATCTCGCCGGTGTCACCCTTGACGCGCTCTGCTTCGGTAAAGATCTTGCGGAACTGCTTTTCGGTCAGATCGCCGTAGTAGCCCTTGAGCTTCTGCTTGGCGCGTAGCTGGGTGCCGAAGTCCGACAGTTTGTTCTTGCGGCGCTGACCGTGCTGGCCGGGGCCGTATTCACGCTTGTTCACCGGGGATTTCGGACGGCCCCAGATGTTTTCGCCCATGCGGCGGTCAATCTTGTACTTGGCAGACGTGCGTTTGGTCACGGCTGATCTCCTTCGTTTGCAGGCGCTCTTCTGATCCGAAACTTTTCGGGAAGAGCATGTGAAGGGCGTTGTCCTTTGACCCGAAGGCCCGACAGGGTTCTTCTTGCGAAGTCCACCAACACCAATGAAAAACCCCGGAATCGCTTCCGGGATTGGCGGCTTATACAGGCGGGGTCCGGGGTGTCAACCAAACTCCCCCCTATTTTCTGTCTCTAAATATCCCACGAGGGTCCGGGGGTGTGAAACCCCCGGCGCTCTCAACCCTCACGCCGCCAGTTCATGCCGCAAGATGGCCGCTTCCGACGCCGAGATGTTGCGCCGCGCGTAGTCGCCATAGCCTTGCGGATTGTCCGCCACCCCTGGCAGCAGCGCCATCAGCACCGCCCGCTGTGCCGGGTCGATCATGTCCAGCGCAGTGTTCGAGGGGTGAAAACTTTCCGTCTCCATCCCGTTGGCCCACAAGATGTTGTGCCGTTCCAGCATGACATGCACATAGGTCACTTCGCGCGCGGCATAATCGACCATCACCGAGCTGTCGTTGATCAGGTCTTCCGCCGCCACCAGTACCTCATCGGTGTTGAACAGCGCCCGCGCCGCCGCCCCGCGCACCAGCATCCGGTGTTGCGGCGACACCAGCAGGTCATCGTCAGGCCGCCCGAACCCCATGGCCCCGGCGCGAAACCGCACCGGGCGCAGATGCGGCATCGCATAAAGCCGCGCGCCGGTCATCCGCCGGTGGCCGGTCCAGATGATTTCCTGCGCGCCGTTGTCCTTGGTCTGGATCAGATCGCCGGGGTGCAGATCCTCGATCTTCACCGCCCCGTCGGGCGTCATGATCCGGGTGCCGGGGGTAAAACAGATCACCCCCCCCGCCGCACGCTGGCCCGATGCCACGGCAGTCCGGTCCACCTGGGTACGCACCACCCACAGATCGCGGTCGCAGGGCGGCACCTCGCTCACGAACATCAACAGCCGCGCGCCGGTGTCGGGCACTTCGATGATCGTCACGCAGTAGGACTGGTGGCCGTCGGTGACGACAAAACCCTGCTCGGACCGGTCCTCGGGCGCCTCTTCGTCCCTGACGGCTTCGCCAACCGCAATTCCCACCAGGCGCCGCACCATCCGCGCCGCCCGTTTGCGCATGTCCGCCGCCCCTTCGGCCTCTTCCAGCCGCAACAGCCCGCCGGGCGCATCCACGCGGATGGCCTCGCCGGTCCAGCGCCACGCGGCGCCGACGGCAAGAACGTCCAGGGGTGCGGCCTTCACGCCGTCTACGTCTGTCTGTGACCAGGAGATGACGAACGTCGCCCGAAAGCTCGTTCCCATTGCCTGTTTGCCTGCTCGATCGTGTTTTTGTTTTGGGTCGTGTTTTTGTGTTGTACCGGCAGGTTAACAGGGATGATTCGCCGTGGCTATGGCCTGCTTGCAACAGACCTGCCGGAATGTTGCCTCAGAACCGCAACCGCAGGTTCACCGACCCCACGAACTGCCCCTGGGACTGTGCCTCGAATTCCGGCCCCAGATAGGTCACGCCGTAAAACACCTGCGAGGACTCGCCCTGCCAGTTCACCCCCGCGCGCAGGCGGCTGCGGCTGTCCGACAGGACTGCCGCCCCGCCATCCGGCAGATAGATGCTGTCAAACACCCGCGCCACATCGCCCCCCACGGTATAGCTGAACCCCGTGGTCCGGGTGCCCGCAATGCCCTGATAGCGCTGGCCCGTCACCGGGTCGCGCAGCATCAGCGCCCCGGCCCCAAAGCCGCCCAGCATCAGATCGCCGCCGATCCGCACGAAATCCTCGGCCCCGACCTGCGCCTCGACAAAGGGGCGCAGAACGGTGTTGCCCGGCAGGGTCAGGCTGCGTCCGGTTTCGGCCACCAGCGTCGGGTAGACTCCGTTGCCGATCTGATTGCCAAAGACGGTCGGCTTTTTCATGCTCAGCGCGTCATGAATGGTGCCCTGAAACGAGGATATGCCGGTTTTCGGGCCGGTGAACACCAGATCCGCGCCCAGGCTTGTGTCCCAGCCGCGCAGGTCGAAATGGCTGTGCAGGCCAACGGTGATGACGCCCGCATAGCGCCGGTCCAGGGCAGAGGGGGCGGTCAGGCTGGCGGGTGCAATGACCCGGCCCGACAGGCGCAGTTCCACAATCTCGCCCGGATCGGACGGCAGGCTGCCGGTCCAGGACAGGCCCCGCAACCGGCTGACCGTGTAAGACCCGGTCTGCCAGCGATCACGGGTATCGCCAAGGGTGTCATTGTTGAACAACCGGCCCCAGCCAAGCGTCACGCGATCCTGCGTCACCCTGTCTTGCGCCACCGCCGCGCCGCCCAGCCCGATGGCAAGCGCGCAAATCCCCAGCAAGGCCTTGAACATCTTTACGTCCGTGTCTGAATGGCCCCCCAGCCGTGCTGAAACCCTAGCCGCCCCGCGCCCCCGGCGCTAGTGCGCCGCCGCAACAGCAGCCGTGACAATCGGCAACGATGCAACAGGTGTCCCGGACCGGGCCGCGCCGGCGGGCCGCCGGTCAGGGGACATCGCCCCAGGTTGCATCCGTGCCCGTGCAGACAATCCATGTCGCAGATCACCCATCCGCTGCGTGGCCGAAACTGTGGGCTTGTCGGCTTGGGCGAAACCCGCCCGGTTGGCCCGACCCATGCCGAAGCCCATTCCGCAGGCACAATGGCACAGGGTCTGATCGGGCCCGAAGTGCTGCCCCTGCCGTTGCATCACCGGATGGACAGCCTGCTGACCGGGCACAGCTGCGCCAGGCCGCAGGAACCGGGTTGATCGACGGGTTTGGCATGAAGGACAGCCGCAACGGCGTGAGGATGAAAGGCGGGCATATCCGCCTGCTCAAGGTGCCGGATCTGGGGGTGGGTCTGGGCCGGCAAAGGACGGGCCAGCCAGCCCGCCTTCTTTGTCGCTTAATAAAATACATATTGTCTACTTTGCACTTTTATGATTGTAGTCGTGAAACAGGGAGAATCTGCATGGTCAAACCCGAACGAGAGGCCGTTATCCGCTGCGAGGGGATCTGGAAGATCTTCGGCGACAAGTCGCGTCAGGCGATGGAGGCCGTGCGGCGTGACGGTCTGTCGAAGACGGAAATCCGCGACAGGTTCGATTGCGTCGTCGGCGTGCAGGATGCGACCTTCAACGTCGGACGCGGCGAGATCTTCTGCATCATGGGGCTGTCGGGGTCGGGCAAATCGACGCTGATCCGCCACATCAACCGCCTGATCGAGCCGACCTCGGGCACGGTGTTCATCGAGGGGCAGAACGTCAACGCCATGAACCCGCGCGATCTGCGGGCGCTGCGGGCCGAACGGATCGGCATGGTGTTTCAAAGCATGGCGCTGATGCCGCACCGCACGGTGCGCGACAATGTGGTGTTCTCGCTGGAAGTGCGGGGCGTGCCCGAAGACCGCCGCGCCAGAGTGGCGGCCCAGGCCATCGAGGCGGTGGATCTGGGTGGCTGGGACAACAAATACCCCGACGAACTGTCAGGCGGCATGCAGCAGCGCGTCGGTCTGGCCCGCGCCATTGCCGCCGATCCGACCATCCTTCTGATGGACGAGCCGTTCTCGGCGCTGGACCCGCTGATCCGGCGCCAGTTGCAGACCACCTTCATGGAACTGTCGGCGCAACTGCACAAGACAACAGTGTTCATCACCCATGATCTGGACGAGGCCATCCGCATCGGCGACCGCATCGCGATCATGAAAGACGGGGTGCTGGTGCAGACCGGCACGCCCGAACAGATCGTCACCGAACCCGCCGACGCCTATGTCGCCGAGTTCGTGGCAGGCATTTCCAAGCTGGATCTGGTGACGGCCGCGCGGATCATGCAGCCGCTGGCACAGTATACCCAGGCCAGAGGCGCGCAGGACATGGCCCTGTGGCCGGTGGCCGCCCCCTCGGACAAGCTGAACGCGCTGGTCGATCTGGCGGTCGGCACCGACGATCCGATCCTTGTGCGCGCCGATGGCGCCGACATCGGCATCGTCACCAAACGCGCTCTGCTGCGCGGAATTCAGGGCCGCGAAGATGCCCCCTTGCAGAAGGAACTTGTCTGATGCTGGATGGCTTCGACTGGCTCAATCCTTTCGCGTCCGTGGATCTCGACATCGCCGCCCGCGCCGATGGCATCAAGGGTTGGGCGATTGCCAACCGCGATTCCATCCAGCCGCTGAAGCAGTTTCTGGACAGCATCATCATTCAGGTCGAAGCCGCGCTGCAATCGGTGCCGCCGATGATCATGCTGGTGCTGATCGCGCTGATCGCCTGGCAGGCGGCGGGGCGGCGGGTGGCGGGGCTGGTGGCGATCTGCCTGCTGGTGTTGGGCTTTCTTGCGCCCGCCGCCTGGGGCCTTGCGATGACCACCCTTGCCATCGTCGTGGCCTCGGTGCTGGTCTGCGCCCTGATCGGCCTGCCGCTTGGCATCCTTGCGGGCAAGAACGACCGGCTTGAAAGCATCATCCGCCCGGTGCTGGACACGATGCAGACCATCCCGGCCTTTGTCTATCTGGTGCCGGTGGTCATGCTGGTGGGCATCGGCAATGTTTCGGGCGTGGTGGTGACCATCATCTTTGCGCTGCCGCCCCTGGTGCGCCTGACCTCACTGGGCATCCGCAGCGTCAACCCCGCGGTGGTCGAGGCCGCCCGCGCCTTCGGCGCTACGCCGTTGCAGATCCTGTTCAAGGTGGAACTGCCGCTGGCCACGCCCACCATCCTGGCCGGCCTGAACCAGACCATCATGCTGTCACTGTCGATGGTGGTCATCGCCTCGATGATCGCGGTCAAGGGTCTGGGCAACGAGGTGCTGCGCGCCATGGGCAGGCTGGATGCGGGCAAGGCCATCGTCGGCGGGCTTGGCATCGTGATGCTGGCCATCGTGCTGGACCGGATCACCCAGGGCCTCGGCCGGTCGGGCCGCGAACGCGGGCATCGCCACTGGTGGCAATCCGGGCCGGTCGGCCTGATCGCCAGATTGTTCCAGCGCAACTGATTGACCAACACGAAACCAAACCAAGGAGGTACTCCATGAAACACTTCACACTGTCCTCGGCGCTTTGCCTGTCGCTGCTGAGCACGCCGCTTTTCGCCCAAGACAAACCCGGCGAAGGCGTGACCATCCGCCCGATCATCGGCAACATTGCCGAAGAATTCTTTCAGGCCCGCATCGTCTATCGTGCGCTGGCCGACCTTGGCTATACCGTGGCCGAACCGAGCCAGGTGGAAATCCAGACGGCGCACCTTGCGGTCGGCACCGGCGACGGCGATTTCTACACCGCGCATTGGGGCACGCTGCATCAGGCGTTCTTTGAAGAATCCGGCGGCGACGCGGTTCTGCAAAAGGTCGGCCCGTTCGTCGAAGGCATGGTGCAGGGCTATCTGATCGACAAGCCGTCCTATGACGCGGGTGTCAAGAACCTGGGCGATCTGAAAGACCCGGCGATTGCCGCCAAATTCGATGCCGACGGCGACGGCAAGGCCGATCTGGCGGGCTGCGTTCCGGGCTGGGGCTGCGAGCGCGTGATCGAAAACCACATGACCGAATACGGCCTGCGCGACACCGTCACCCACAATCAGGGCGAATACAACGCGCTGATGGCCGACACCATCGCCCGCTTCCAGAACGGCAAGCCGATCCTCTACTTCACCTGGACACCCTATTGGGTGTCGGGGGCACTGGTCCCCGGCAAGGATGTGGAATGGCTGGATGTGCCCTACACCGCGCTGCCCGACGGGGTAGAGGCTGAAACCACCTTCGAGGGCAAGAACCTCGGTTTTGCGGTGGACAATATGTATGTGCTGACCACCGACAAGTTTCTGGCCGACAACCCGCCGGCGGCGAAACTGCTGGCGGCCATCAAAATCGACATCAATGACATCTCGGCGCAGAACAAGCTGATGGCAGATGGCGAATCCAGTTCGGAAGCCATCGACAAGCATGTGACCGACTGGATTGCCGCAAATCAGGCCGAATACGACGGCTGGCTGGCCGCCGCCCGCCAGTGACGTGACATGACATGCCATGTGCGGGGCACCGATGCGGTGCCCCGCCTTCATCTTGCGTGCCTTCATCTTGCGCGGCAGCATCACCATGACCACACCGGCGCATTTCGTGTTCTTTCTGCTGCGGGATTTCTTGGATCTGGCATTTCTTTCCTGGGTGTTTCGGGCGCATTCCGGCAACTCGCCCCTGTTGTACCGAACAAGACCGGGATGACCGGCAAGGCGAAAGGCCGGGTCGCGTTGCCCCGGCGCTCAGGCACCCGGCAGGCTGCGCAGCAAGACGGCCAGACCGGCCAGCACAAGGGCGGCCCCCAAGGGACGGGCCAGACGGTCGCCACCCGGCGCCAGCTTTTCCAGCGCGACGTACAGCGTGACCCCGACAATCCACCAAAGGTTCATCACCCCGCCGACAAACAGCAGCCCCATCAGCGCCCAACAGCAGCCAAGGCAGAAACGGCCATGCAGCAGCCCCATGCGAAAGGCCGCAGCGGTGCCTGTGCGGCGGTGCCGGGTCAGCGCCTCGACCGGGCCGCGGCAATGGGCCAGGCAGGCGGCCTTCAGCGGGGTGAACTGGTACAGCCCCGCCCCGATCAGGACGGCGGCCCCCAGCCAGGGCATCGCAAGGGTCATGAACATCGGCGACATCAGGCCCAGAGCCGCCAGCCCGGCCTGCGCTGCCGTCGCCACCGCGCTGAACGCGGCCCAGATGGCAAGATACCCGGCACCGAACAGCAGCGGCGCAGCCCCCCCGCTGCGGTTCAGCGCCGCATAGAGCAGGATGGTCGGCGCGGCACTCGGCACCATCATGGCGACCATCATCAGCCACCACATGACGAAGATCATCAGGCCGTAGCCGGGCGTCCAGTGCATCGGGGCCACCATGTCCGGCAGCCCGGTCAGCAAGGCGCCTGCCGGGCCGGTCCGGGCGGACATGCCGATGGCGGACATCCCCGTGCCGCCACCGGACAGGATGAACACGGCCGCAGCGGCAACAACAAGCCACAGCGCCACCGCCATGATCATGCGGTCATGGCGGAGGATCCGGTCGGTCATTCCACGGCCTGCCATCCGCGGTCAGGCCGCGTGGTTGATGACGCCCTTGCCGGTCATGTAGACCCGGCAGATATGGGCATGCGTGCCGTGGTTCCTGGTCATCGAGATCTCGCCCGAGGTCGTGGTGGTGCCGCTGGCCATTTCGGCCTGACGGTATTCAAAGCCGTGCGGCAGGTTGATACGGGCGCGATGTTCGCCCCCTGTCACCGGGTTGCGGATGGGTTCGGCCTTCACCTCGAACACGCCGGGGATCGTCACATGCCCGGTGCGGGCTTCCAGATCGATCGCCAGATCGATCGGCTTGAACAGGGTTTGCAGCCGGTTGGGCGCCATCTTGTCGAACACCCAGAAATGCGTCGCCATATCCTCGGTGTCGCCACCGGTGCCGATGGCTTCGACCGCCGCCCGCTGCTCGGGCGTGGCCGATGCGTCGATGATCAACTGGATGGTCCCGTTGCCCATGTGGATCGCCGCCGGCCATTTGGCCGCCATGCCGAATTTCACGCCGTCCAGCCTGACGCCGCCATAATGGCCCGTGTTGATGATGAATCCGACCGCCGCTTCGCAGGTGCCGTCGGTCGGCAAGGAATTGAACTGGCACGGACAACCGAACGCGCAATTGCAATTGGCAAGCTCCAGAGCGTCAATCTGCCAAGGTGTCATCTTGTCCCCCTTTCACCGCGAGTCTGTTTGGCCCGCAGGTCATGATATCACAAACGGGGTGATTTTTCGATGCCGCCGTCGTTCAGCCGCCATGGCGCAGGATCGCCGTGCAACGCCGGAAGGGGGGCCAGACCGGCCGGCCAGACCGCGGGGGGGGCCAGCGCCACACGGCCTGTGCGAAATCGCGCAGTCGGCGGCCGCCTCATGGATCGAATTGCGAAGACAGCCCAAGCTGTTGAGGCGGGAATTCCGCACATTGCCGCACGCTGATCACGCTGTGATTGTAGGTGGCGGTGCGTGTAGTTTCGATAGAACCAGTCTCGTGTCGGGGCGCGTCAATTCGTGTTTTGACAAAGTGTCCTGATTACAGCAGGTTATCGAAAGTTTACGCTTTCCAGATGGCGCGACAGGGCGCAAAGCGGGCCTATAGAACCCGTCGCGCGATTGCGCTCATCTGGGATCTGGGTGTCAAAATCCGGATATCATTGCTGTATCGCGGCCCAAGATTGCCAATTTGCACCTGAACATGGCGACCACAGCGCAGACAACGGATCGGCTGGGACGTTGCATTGCTGTTATCTGAAAAGCGATTGTCGTTGCGTGGGTACGATTGCAGTTTCGCGGGAATGCCTCGAGAGCTTTGTAAGGCTCATAAGTGGCCTGCATTTCTGACGGTTCCGAGATCGCTTTGGTTGTGTTGGTGGGCAGCCCGAAAGGCTGGGCACAAAGTCGCCCCCAACTGGGCGCTCGCGAGGTTCCTAACGTTTGTCGTGCTGCGCTGCGGATCTCGTGATTTAATCGACCAGACAACTGAGTGAAGCGACTGATGCCTTCGGCGCTAAGCTGCCGTTCGGACTCGCCATTGCCATGCCGTGACGCTCCCGACAGCGGCCGCTTGTGCTCGACGAAGGTGCGCGGGTTACGTCAGAGTTTCGCCGATCTGCAATATTTCGGCCCGCAACTGGTCCAGATCTGATGTCACTGTTCGATGGTTGCAAATAGCAACACGCAGACTGTGACGACCGTGTATGGTTGTGTCTGACACCGCAGCGATTCCAGTTTCCTGCATCTGCACCATGATCTCTATATTCAGCGCCCGGAGTGCATCTTCGGCTAATCCGCCAGGATTGAAGCGGAAGCAAACGATGTCCACGACTGTCGGCGCCATCCGTTCGATCTTGGGCTCTGCCGCAAACAAGCCGTCCAGATAACGAGCCTGTGCTATGCCCTGATCCAACAGGCGGCCGAACTTTTCCACCCCGTGCTCCTTGAGCATCATCCAGACCTTCAGCGCGCGAAAGCTGCGCGAAGTCTCCAGATTGTAATCACTCAGCAGTTCGGCTGCGGCGATCCCGCGCGAGGTTTTTTGCAGGTATTCAGCGTTTTCTGCAAAGGTCTGGCGATGCTTGCGCCGATCTCGGATCAGCGCGCAGCCAACGTCGAAAGGTGCGTGCAGGCCCTTGTGCAAATCGAGCGCAAGTGAATCCGCCCTGTCGATCCCGGCAACCAGATGCCGGTTCTGTGGCGCAATCGCAAGCAGCGCGCCCACGCAACCATCGACGTGAAGCCAGATGCCTTCCTTTGTGCACAGATCCGCAATTTCAGGCAGTTGGTCGATCGACCCGGTGTTGGTGGTCCCTGCCGTCGCGATGACGCAGGCCGGGCGAAAGGCATCCGCGCGGTCCTGACGGATTGCTGCCTGCAGCTTGTCCAGATCAAGCCTGAATGCCTCATCCGATGGTACTCGGCACAGGCTTTGCCGCCCAAGACCCAGCAGGTTCATCGCCTTGTCGTGGCAGGCATGGACCTGATCCGAGGTGTAGAACCGCAAGGGTTGTGGCATCGCCGCCACCCCCGTCTGCCGCAGGTCGACCCCTGCCATATGGTTGCGTGCCGCCATCAGCCCGATGATGTTGGCCATGGACCCGCCATTTACCAGCGTGCCGCTGGCGGTTTCGGGAAAGCCCATCATGGCGCGGATCCAGTCAGTGGTCTGCCGGTCCACCAAGGCTGCTGCCGTGTTGCCCGCACCAAGGTTGGACCCGTCAATCGCCGCCAGAAAATCGGCCAATGCACCGGTGAGGTTGCTGGCCCCCATATACCACATCCAGAACCGGGGATGCACATTGCCCATCCGATACGGCGTCACCTGATCGTTGATCTGGCTATAAACCTCGGCGAATGGCTGTGGCCCAAGCGGCAGAGGGGTTGCAAATGCCGCACGAACCGGGTCCGGCATGGCTTGCCATACCGGACGTTCGCGGATGTCTCGCATTTGGTCGATGGCATCATCGACTATCTGATGCGCCAAAGCGCGGGTCCGGTCCCAGTCGGCCGGGTCCAGCGTTTCGGTGTCGCAGTGGCTATCAGGGATCATTTGACAATCCTTTGTCATCTGGTGGGCCTGGATCCTCTGTGAATCCAAACGGCGGCGTTCACCCCAGTTGGAACCCCGGTGTCGATAGCGACAGCGCCACCTCATCTGCATCCATGTCCTCGGGGATATCCGCGAATAGGGGCGTGCTGAGGTAGCGTTCGCCCGTATCCGGCAGCATCACCAGAATGACCGCGCCGGGGGCTGCGCGTTCGGCGACCCCCATGGCAACGGCAAAACTGGCCCCACCCGAAATGCCGGTCAGAATGCCTTCACGCTGCGCCAGCTTTTTGGCCCATGCAACGCCATCAGCGCCCGCGACCGGGATCAGTTCGTCATAGCCCGCGCTGTCGATGCACTCTTGCAGCACCTGCGGGATGAAGTCCGGTGTCCAACCCTGAATGGGATGTGGCTCGAAATTGGGGTGGCTGGATGCCGGGCCACCTCCTTTGGTCCGCGCCTGCACGACGCCGCTGCCGACAAGCTTCGCATTGGCAGGTTCGGCCAGGATGATCTTCGTTTCAGGCCTTTCCTTGCGCAGCACCCGTGCAAGGCCAGTGACCGTGCCGCCTGTGCCATAGCCCGTCACCACATAGTCCAGCCGGTCGCCTGCGAAATCGCCGATGATCTCTCGCGCAGTCGTCGCCTCGTGGATATCGGCGTTGGCCGAGGTTTCAAACTGGCGGGCCAGAAACCAGCCATGCTGCGCTGCCAGTTCCACGGCCTTCATATACATGCCCGTGCCTTTCTGTGCCCGTGGGGTCAAGATGACCTTGGCCCCCAGCATCCGCATCAGGCGCCGCCGCTCGACCGAGAAGCTGTCGGCCATAGTGACGACCAACGGATAGCCTTTCTGCGCGCAGACCATAGCCAGACCTATACCGGTATTCCCGCTGGTCGCCTCGACCACGGTTTGCCCCGGCCGCAGGGTGCCTGCGCGTTCGGCGGCCTCGATGATGTTCAGCGCGAGCCGGTCCTTGACCGAAGCGGCAGGATTGAAGAACTCCGCCTTGACGTAAACCCGCACGCCTGCCGGTGCGAGGTTGTTGATCCGGATCACAGGTGTATCGCCAACCGTGTCCAGAATGCTGTCAAACAGTCGTCCGCGGCCTTGTGTGGTGCGTATGGTATGCGCGTCCATGTTGGAATTCCTTTGACGAGTTGACGGGTTCGAATCCTTCGGCATGTTCGATGCTGCGCCTTTCCCCAGAAATCGCTTGATCCATTCCTGAAGATTTCATGCAGAATCCCCGATAGTTTGCTATTCTGAAGTATGGCATGGATTTTCGGTGATTTTCGCCTTGACGCGGAGCGTTACGAACTTGTCCGCAGCGGCCAGCGCATCCGGCTGGAACCGCAAGTGCTTGCGTTGCTGGCGCACCTCATCCGCCACCGCGACCGCATGGTGACCAAAGAAGAAATCGTAGACTCGATTTGGCAGCGGCGATCTGTTTCAGATGCCAGTATTGCGAGCCGTATCCGTTCGGCGCGTCAAGCGGTTGGCGATGATGGCGAGGCACAGACCGTCATTCGGACCATTCACGGCAGAGGTTTCCGCTTCGTGGCAGACGTGCAAGAGAGCCACCTCACAAAAGTCGGTGGCTTGGTTCGAACTGTCGATCCGGCAGGCCCGCTGACAACCCGACCCTCTATCGCCATTCTGCCCTTTCGCGCACTCGCCATCCCAACAGAACTTGCCATTCTTGCTGATGCGATTCCGCATGAGATCATTCAGGCACTGTCGCGCTTGCGCTGGCTTGCCGTCATTGCGCGCGGTTCGTCCTTTCGGTTCCGGCAAAGCGAGCCGGATCTGAGCTTTGTGGCGACGGCACTGGGTGCGCGCTACGTCCTGTCTGGCGAGCTGGAGATGCGCGGCACGGGTCTGTTCATTACATTGGCCTTGGTCGATACCAGCACGGACGAGGTGATCTGGGGGGATCGCCTTGTCGGCGCGCTTGATGCAATCGACGATTTGCGCGCCCGCATCGTCGCACATGTGACCTCGGCCCTGGAGATGTATGTTCCGCTGAACGAAGCACAGGCGGCCATGCATGGCCGGTCAGAAACGCTGGATGCCTGGTCGAACTACCATTTGGGCCTGCATCACCTCTATCGATTCACGGCCGTCGACAACGGGCGGGCCAAGCTGCATTTCGAGCGTGCTGTCACGCTGGATCCAGGCTTTGCGCGCGCCTACGCGGGGCTGTCCTTCACCAGCTTTCTGGAAGCCTTTCTCCACCTTTCGCCCGATGTCACAGCAGCCACCAAGGCCGCGCGGCGCTATGCCGAACGCGGGGTGGAGCTAGACCCGCTGGATCCATTCGCCAGCTTCACCATGGGGCGGTCGCACTGGCTGACAAATGAACCCGACACCGCTTTGGACTGGCTGGCCCGCGCCACCAAACTAAACCCCAATTACGCGCAGGGCTTCTACGCATCTGCCTTTACCTCGATGCTGATTGGCAATGGTGCTGCGACGGAAAGTGGCCTCGACACAGCGCTTCAGCTCAGCCCGCTTGATCCACTGCTCTATGGTATCCATGGCGTCCGTTCCCAGATGCTGATGCAGACAGGCGACTATCAGGCAGCGGCGCGCTTTGGTGACAAGGCAGCCGCCACCCCCGGCGCGCATTATCTTATTGCGATGATCGCGCTGGCCGCCAACGGTCTTGCCGGGCGCGACAATCAAGCCACTCGCTGGAAGCAAGAGGTGCGCCGCCGAAAAGCCGATGCCTCCGCCGCTCACTACTTCGCCGCTTTCCCGACACGAGACGCCGTCTCGCGGTCGCGGATTGAGGCCGAGTTGCTTCGCAACGGGTTCTGAGAATGGTTTCGTTGCCGGGGGACCAGAATATCATGTTTGTTTTTCACACGACGGTTTGCCACGCCATTTCCCCTGGCAACAAATAGCACGCATTTAGGGTTTGGCTGTTGCCACCCAATATCTGCTTCGTTGAAAATGTCACGAGGCGCTGGACCCGCATCCGACCGCTTTCCGGCATAGGAACGCATTGCCTGATCGCCCGGTTTGTTGATTTTCACCCAGAACTGAGCCGGTTTTTTCACCGAGAAGTGAGCCACCTCTGATTATGGATTTTGGTTCATGCTGGGGTCAAGGGCGGGTTTGTCTCCTTCTTTTTCCGGGCTGCAGCTGCTGAGCTGCCTTGAAGCGGAAGCTGTCGTTTCCGGTTTCCAGGATGTGACAGTGGTGGGTGAGGCGGTCGAGCAAGGCGGTGGTCATTTTTTGCGTCGCCAAAGACAGTCGCCCATTCGCTGAAGCTGAGGTTGGTGGTGATCACGACGCTGGTGCGCTCGTAGAGTTTGCTCAGCAGATGGAATAGCAAGGCCCCGCCCGAGGCACTGAACGGGAGGTACAGACGCCGGATGCTGCCTTACCGTACGCTGGATTGGCGGATGCGCGATCGATCTTCGTCATCAACAGCGTTGTCGAGGATGCTCAAGCCGCGAAATTGCTCGCAGACTTGCCCTGACGACCGTTCTGCAAGAGGTGAGTTTGCGCGGGATTGCCTGCGACGGTCCCGTTTACGCGATTGGCAGACTTGCAATGGCCGGTCGCCGCACAATCCTACTGGATCACGGCCAGTTAGTTTAAAGGGCAAGCCGATTGCAAGGCAGCCTTCAAGCGACCGATGGAAGGAAAACCACACGGATCTGAAGCCCGTCCTTCCGCGAGGTACGGCTGCTGCCCTTCGGCGGCTGGCACCCTGTCTGTGGCATCAAGGCGGCAGTACTGGGCCCGCTCGATTGATACGGCGCCGTTTCTCTTGGCGAAGGCAGGTTGATGTCGCAAACTTGAACGACTTGAGTCAGCCAACATGGAGACTGCACATGTGCAACACGTGTCTGATTGAAAACGTCAAAGCCGACATGGTGTCCAGACGGTCGCTGTTCACCGGGGCCGCGGCGATGGGCCTTGCCTCGGTCGCGGCCGGCCTGACGACCGCCCGGCCCGCTCTTGCGCAGTCGTCGGGCAAGGTGGTCGACCTGACCCACGCCTATGACGGCAGCTTTCCGACCTTCGACGGCAAGCCCGGCATCATTTTCGACTCTGCAGTGCCCTACACCCCCGGCGGCTATCAGCTGTGGAAACTGACCATCTACGAACACACCGGCACCCATATCGACACACCGTTGCACTTCACCGAGGCCGGCACCTCTGTCGACGCCCTTCCGGTGGAAAGCCTGATGTGCCCGCTGTGCATCATCGACATCAAATCCCGCGCCGCCGAAGACCCGAACGCGATGGTATTGCCCGAGGATATCGAGGCTTGGGTCTCGGTCAACGGTGAAATCCCTGCCGGTGCTCTGGTGGCGATGAACTCGGGCTGGTCGCCCAAGGTGGGCGAGGCGGCCTTCCGCAACACGCCCGACGGCAAGCTTGCCTTCCCTGGCTTCTCCAAAGACGCGACCGATGTGCTGGCCGAACTCAACGTGGCGGCGATTGCGGTTGATACGTTGTCACTGGACCCTGGAAACTCTGCAGACTTCGCGGTGCATTACTCTTGGCTGCCAGGTGGCCGCTATGGCATCGAGAACATTGCAAACCTTGACGCACTGCCGGCAAAAGGGGCAACGATCTTTGTCGGCGCGCCCAAGCACAAGGGCGGCACCGGCGGCCCGGCCCGCGTCATGGCAGTGGTCTGATGGGCGTTGTGCCTATCCTGAGTGATGACGCGGCGGGGGCTTCGGTCCTCGCCGTTTTCGACGATATCCGGGCCAAACGGCAGACGGACTATGTCAATAACTTCTGGCGCGCCCTTGCCGCCGATCCCGCTCTGCTGGCCGCGACTTGGGACAGGCTGCAGGCCGTCATGGCACCCGGCACACTCGATCCGCTTACCAAGGAATTGATTTACATTGCCGTCTCCGTGGCCAACGGCTGCGGCTACTGCATCCATTCCCACACCGCTGCCGCCCGTGCACGCGGCATGACCGACGCGCAGCATGGTGAATTGATGGCCGTCATCGCGATGGCCAGCCAGACCAACGCCCTCGCAACCGCGCTTCAGGTCGAACCCGACGACAGGTTCTGTATCTGATGCAGGCGGTTTTGACCGATTTCGAGCATTCCAACTGATTGGCATGGCCGCCGAACCTGACCGGCGACCATAGACACCGCATGTTCGGACAAACGAATGTTGCTTGAACCTTGATCGAAAGCGGCGAGGCCACGAGTATGGGGGGCTTTGTTGGATTACGCTCGGGCTCGATGCGGCTGAGCGTCGAGCCGTACCGCAAGGACCGAGGGCCCCGGACGAAACCGAGATCCCAACCGGCAGAAACCTAAATCCGTGATCGGGACGGCAAGGCCGAAGGCTTCCGCCGCTGAATTGTACCGGCGCATGGCCAACGATCAATTAAGTCCAGGTCCTGCAAGGCGATAATCCCTATGAATTCCGCATCTGGCAGAGAAACACTCCAACTCTACTGCGGTCAGAGCAAGAATAAGCAGGATTTCACCTCTCAGGCGGGCTAACCTCCCCAAAAGAAGGAGAGAAGACCGATGCCCGCCTATTTCATCTGCACAATGACCGTCAACGATCCCGAGACCTACCGCAAATACACCGCGCTGACGCCCGCGACACTTGAGCGGCATGGCGGGCGGTTCCTGACCCGTGGGGATGCGGTCGAGACCGTCGAGGGCGGCCCGGTCTTTGATGAGCGCATGGTGATCCTGGAATTCCCCGACCGCCAGACCGCGCTCGCATGGTATCACGACGCCGATTATCAAAGCGCTTCGGCGTTCCGCAGGCTGGCGTCCACGGGCCGGATGATCCTGCAAGCGGGCCGCGACAATTCCGCAAACCCTGATCCGAAGGTGTAAGATGGACCTGCAGCTTTCCGGCCGCCCAGCCCTTGTCTTTGGCGGCTCGCGCGGGCTGGGCCGGGCGATAGCCGCGGAACTGGCGCACGAAGATGCACACGTGGTCATCGTTGCCCGTGATGCAGAATTCTCGCCGTGACCTCGGTCGCAGCAAAGGAACCGCAGCCGGGGCTGGTGATTTCAAACGGCTTGCGGCCGAGGCTTCTGGGGCTTCTCAACACCCTGTCGCGTGAAGTGGCGAGGGACGGCATCACCGTCAACGCGCTGCTGCCCGGCTATACCAACACTGACCGCATGGCTGAGCTTGGTGTCGACAATGCCACCACGGGGCAGAAGATACCGGCCGGACGGTTGGGTGAGCCCGAGGAGTTCGCGGCCCTTGCCGCTTTTCTTGCGTCAGGTCGGGCCTCCACATCACCGGTCAAGCCATCGCCGTCGATGGCGGCCTTCTGCAGTCGATCTGAGGGATAGCCATGACCCGTCCTGCCTTTGCCGCCTGGCTGGCTGACACCAACGATGTCACGCAAATCTTCCTGTCCGCGGGGCAAACCCCCGGTCTGATCAACATGGCGGGGGGCCTGCCCGATCCGGCCACCTGGCCAATTCCGGACCTTGCGGAATTGGCGCGGGCGTCAGTTGCCGACCACCCTTGCGATGCGCTGGCCTATGCGCCAATCGAGGGCATGCCTGCGCTGCGCGACGTGATCGCCGCAAGGTTTTCTGCGCCAGGGCTTGGCCTGATCCGCGAGAATGTGCTGATCACAACCGGCGGCATGCAGGCGCTGGACCTGCTGGGCAAGGTGCTGGTGGACGAAGGTCAGGTGATCGCCGCGCAAAGCCCGGCCTATCTGGGGGCGCTTGACGCGTGGAAGCCGCGCCGCCCGACCTATCGCCCGATGCGGCTGGAGGGGAACGACTTCGTGCCAGAAGTCGCGTTCCAGGGAGCACAATTTGCCTACACGGTGCCCAACTTCTCGAACCCCACGGGGCGGCTGGTCGGCCTCGATCAGCGCGTTGAATTGGTGGCAGCGGCACAGGCAACCGGCACCTGGCTGATCGAGGATGACCCCTACGGCACGCTTTATTACGACGGCACGCCGCTGCCGCGCATGCTGACTTTGGCGGGTGGGGCACCCTACAACGGACCCGTGGTATATCTTGGCACGCTGTCCAAGGAACTCGTCCCTGGCCTGCGTGTCGGCTGGGTTATCGCCGCTCCGGGCATGATCCAAGCGTTGGTGACGGCCAAGCAGGGGTCTGACATGAGCACGTCGGGCCTGTCTCAGCGCATCACGCTCGATGCCTTTGCCTCTGGCTTGACTGACCGTGTCCTACCCGCGACGCTGTCGCTCTATCGTGCCCGTCGTGACGCCCTGTGCGCAGCTATGACCAAGCATCTGGGCGACGTTTACGACTGGGAGACTCCTTCGGGCGGCATGTTTGTCTGGGCCACAGCTCGGGATGCCAACCTGAACACCGACCACCTGCTGCGTGTCGCGCTGAATCATGGTGTCTGCATCACCCCCTCCAGCGTTTTTGATCCCGAAGGCCATAACCGTCGCGCCATCCGCATCAATTTCACCCTGAACGACGAGGCCAAGCTCACCGAGGGTGTCAAACGGCTGGCATTGGCGACGCAAGCCGCGCTGGCACTAAAAAGCCACTGAAATTAGAGAGGAACTCTCATGACGGTTCAGATTGCTCACCCGGCATGATCAGTTCGTCCGAGCACTCAGACAGTCCCATGCGCGGAAATCCGGGTTCTGGAAAGTGCTTGAACGGTGAAGGTGGCCTGTACGAAGGCGCCCCAAAGCTGTCTTTGACCGTCCGTTCTGCCATTGCGACGTTGCTCACCGAAGCAGTCTTTCGTCGGGATTATGACTTATTTGTCTGTTCCGGCATCAGCTTTGGATATCATCTGGAAACGTCCCGTCACATTGCCAGGCCGAGCAAACGCAAAACCTCGCGCGGGGCGGGTTTTCTCCAGATGGTCTGAAAGCTGTCGGCCACATTGTCGCGACGCACAGGGATGCCCGGCAAGGCGATCCAGGCAGGAATTGTGCGGCCCAACAGGGCAAGGATCGTGGTTTGGGCGGCGACCACGCCTTGTTGAAAAGGCTGTTGTGCGGCAACACTGACGAATGGCTTGCCTGCGGCCAGATTGACGGCGACATCTTCGCCCAGATCGACGGTCGCCATCACGATCGAGTGGCTTGTGGCCTGCAACCGGGCCGACACCGCCGTAGCAGGCGTGTCCCAGACCACAAAGAAACCTGAAATCTCGGGATGATCTGCAATCATCCGCTCTGCCAGATCGGCGGCTTCGTCCATTGTTCCGAACCGCAACACATGGGTTCGCACGTCTGGCCGGTTCGCCTGCATCCAGTTGGTAAAGGCGATCTCGCGCTCGTTCGTGGCAAAGAAATCGGCGGCAAAACCGAGGACGCCCACTGTTGCCGCTTGGGACAGATGGGGCGCAAATCCGGCCGCTGCCATCGTGCCAAGACCGAAGTTATCCGACGACACCAGCGCGGTATAATCAGAACCGGGCAAGAGGCCGGTCGGAACGCTTTCCAGCAAGACCAGCCGGATCCCTGCCGCCGAAACCCGCCTGAAGGCCGCGGCTACCTGTTCGTTCGCCACGGGCAGGGCCACGATCGCATCGGGTTTTGCCGCGATCAGCCGGTCCAGTTCAGCAACCTGCCGATTTGCCGAGAAGCCGCAATCGACCACATCGGTCACGACGACACCGCAGTCGCCAAAAATGCCCAACATGCCGGTAATCTGCAACTTGGTCCAATCGCCGTTCAGCGTGTGCAGAACGACGGCAACGCGTTTGCCCGCTGCTTTTGCCTCTGCGCAATCCTCAGGCAAAAGAGCCACTCTTTCGGGTGGCGCGGCACGCTCGCCGTGGGGACCGAGGCCGGAAATCGTCATGATGCGATACTCCCGTGACCTGTGGGCGGCGAGAGTCGTGTTGTTTCGGGCGCTATTTCAGCCTCTTCCACATGGGCGCGAAAGGCCACGAAATCGGGATGCAGAGTGGGTTTGCCCTGAAGGATCCAGTCCTTCAGGAACGCCGGGGCGAACAGCGCCTCGGACGCCACGCGCGCCGCGCCCACCAGCCCGGCCGAACTGCCCATCTGCGAGCGGATGATACGCAGATCGCGCGTCACCAGAGGGTGGGACGCGCCATACACCGCCTCGCGGATGCCCGCCAACAAGATGTCGTTGGTCTGCACCAGCGTCCCTGACAGCACGATCATCTCGGGGTTCAGGGAATTGGCGAGCGTTGCCACCACCTGCCCGATCAGATGCCCCGACTTTGACAAAATCGCAGCCGACGCCTGATCGCCGATCTGGGCTGCCTGCGATACTTCGATGGGGGTGATCTCGGCCCCGCGCCGCAAGAGGTCAGCCAGAACCGGGCTGCGGCCGCTTTCAGCCAAGGCACATCCTTCGCGCTGGATCATGTCTGACCCTGCCATAAGATCCAGCGTGCCGGTCACGCCGTCCGAGGTGACCGGCAGCGCGCCGATCAGACCCGCCGCCCCTTGCGCGCCGCGGTAAAGTTGCCCGTCGCAGACGATCCCGGCGCCAATCCGGCGCCCGACCTTGATGAACAGCATCGAGTTCAGGCCGTGCCCCGCCCCGGCGTGCAGTTCGCCCATCGTCATGGTTTCGACGCTGGAGCGGATCCAGACTGGCACACCGAACTGGCGGGTCAGGGTTTCGACCAGCGGAAAATCATCCCATGCGGGCAGAACAGGAGGGGTGGCTTTCATGAAGGCATCATCGCGACCGGCAGGCACGGTGCCCGGCACCGACAGCGAAATACCCCAAGGTGCTGTCGGCGTGGGCTGACGTTCGAGGCACCATTTGAACAGGGCCGAAATCCGGCCTGCCAGTTGTGCGGCGGGGGCCGTCAGATCGGCGGCCTCGTGATGCTCGGTCAGAAGGTTCCCCGACAGATCCGAAACGCCGACACCAATGGCCGTCTGGTCCAGCGTCGCCACCAGCACCAGCCCGCGCCGGGCCGAGAACCGCACAAGGCGCGGTGCGCGCCCGCCGGTGGCGTGGCCCAGTTCACTTTCATCGACAAGGCCCAGATCAGACAGAAGTTGCAGCCGGTCTGACACTACCGCGCGGCCCAACTCGCTTTCCCGCTCCAGCGTCTGCCGGGTGGTGGCGCGTTCGCCGCGGATCAGGTTCAGTATTTCCATCAGTGAGGGCGCTGCAGTCTCGCTTGCACGCGGACGCCCTTTGGCACGCGAACGGGTCGATTCGGCGGGATAGGTTGTGGACAGAGACAAAAACAGCTCCTGTGGTCGGTACAAACAAAGATAGTTGGCTATGTTTCGTCGTTCAAGGGAATACTTCTGCGGATAATCTGCAAAAGACTGCATATATAAGCATGAATAATATTGACCTGCACAGATTTGGCGCGTAATAACATCCATGCGGCTTGAGGAGGTCGCGGGGAGGATTGGTCAGGCAGACAAAGTCCTGCCAGACCCACAGCGGGGGAATCACTGATGGCAGCGTGGAAGCTGGCGTATCACGCCAATTGCTGGGGGCAGCTTGGCGGGAACGCTGTGGGGGTCACGTCGATCACCGAACTCAGCTATCGGACTTTTGGGGCGATGGACCGCGCTTTTGCAGATATCGCTGCGGCCGGCTATGAAGGCGTCGAGGTGTTTGACGGCAACCTGCTGGACCACAGTGCTGCCGCGATGCGCAGCCTGTTGGCTGACAGCGGGCTTGAGTTGGTTGCCGCCTATGCCGGCGGGAATTTCATCTTTGACGAAATCCTGCCCGAGGAACTGGCTCGCGTTACCCGCGCCGCGGACCGTGCCGCCGAACTGGGTGCGCCGCATCTGGTTGTGGGCGGCGGGGCCAAACGCTTTGACGGGGTGCGTGAGGCGGATTATCACAAGCTGGGCGCGGCGCTGGACCGGGTCAAGGCGATTGCCGATGCCCGTGGCTTGCGCGCGCATTATCACCCGCACCTGTCCACCATCGTCGAAGGGCCAGCCGAGGTTGCCAAGATCTTTGATCTGACGGAAATCGACTTTTGTCCCGATACGGCCCATCTCGCGGCTACCGGGGGCGATCCGGCGCAACTGATCCGGGATCACGCACAGCGCATTTCGTATGTGCATCTGAAAGGGTTCCAGAAAGAACCCTTCGCCTTCACCCCGCTTGATCGGGGCGATGTGCCCACCGACCCCATTCTTCAGGCGATGAAGGACGTGGGTTTTGACGGTTGGGTTTGCACCGAACTGGATAGTTGGTCCGACCCTGCCGAAGGCGCGCGGATCAGCCACACCTATCTGAACCGGGCCTTGGCGGGCTGACCCGCAGGTTCTTTATCGGGGGCAACCCCACATCTTCTCTGGGAGGAAGAAGCTATGATTAACAGACGTGCTCTTTTGAGCTCGGCCACCGCGCTTGCGCTGGTCATGGGGATGACTGTCCCCGCCTTTGCCGACCCTGACAGCGCCTTGGCGGCTTTGCAGGAAACGGTCCTGTCGAAGGGTCCGAATGGCGAAGAACCCACCTCCCCGACAACCGTCGTGCTGACGGACGAGGAACTGGCGAAGATCAAAGAGATGGGTGCTACGGCCGCCATCGTCATGCACTACGGCGGCAATGACTGGTCGCGGGCGCAGATCAACGGGCTGCAAACGCAGTTCGCGGCCATGGGGATCGAGGTCATTGCCGTGACCGATGCGGGCTTCAAACCTGAAAAGCAAGTCAGCGACCTTGAAACCATCATGGCACAGGCCCCCGACGTGATCGTGTCGATCCCAACTGATCCTACCGCCACCGCCGCCGCTTACCGGGCCGCAGGCGAAGCCGGTGCAAAGTTCGTGTTCATGGACAACGTGCCTTCGGGCTTTGTGGCCGGGAAGGACTTCGTGTCTGTCGTCTCTGCCGACAACTATGGCAACGGTGTCGCATCCGCGCATCTGATGGCCAAGGCCTTGGGGCCGGATGGCGGTGACATCGGTCTGGTCTTCCATGCGGCTGATTTCTTCGTCACCAAACAGCGCTATGACGCCTTCAAGGCTACCATCGCCAGCGATTATCCGAACATCAAGATCGTGGATGAACAGGGCATCGGCGGGCCGGACTTTTCGGGCGATGCGGAAAAGGCAGCAGGTGCGATGCTGACAGCCAATCCGGCGATCAAAGGCATCTGGGCGGTCTGGGACGTGCCTGCCGAAGGCGTGATTGCGGCGGCGCGCGCGGCTGGCCGCGACGATCTGATCATAACCACGGTGGACCTTGGCGAAAACGTGGCGATCAGCATGGCACAGGGTGGTTTCATCAAGGGCCTTGGGGCGCAGCGCCCCTATGACGCGGGCGTGGTCGAGGCAAAGTTGGCGGGCTACGCGCTGCTCGGCAAGGAAGCCCCTGCTTTCGTCGCCCTGCCCGCGCTGCCGGTCAGCAAGGACAACCTGCTGGAGGCCTGGACTCAGGTCTATTCGACCGAGGCCACCGACAACGTCAAGTCGATGATGCAGTGATGCTTGCCGCGCGGGGATTATCCCCGCGCGGAAACCAGAACCTTCGGCGGGTAGCATTGCGGCCCCCGAAAGCTCGCCCCCATATCCCGGAGACCGAAATGACCAAAGTGATGAATGTCGCCATGATCGGCGGCGGGTTCATGGGCAAGGCGCACGCCATGGCCTATGCGTCGATGCCGATGTTTTTCTGGCCCGCGCCGGCCATTCCGCACCGCAAGGTGATTGTCGATATCACCGACGGGGCCGCCGAAGAGGCCCGCCGCCGTTTCGGTTTTGACGAGGCCAGCAGCGACTGGCGCGCGGTGGTTAACCGCCCCGACATCGACGTGGTGGATATCTGCACGCCCAACAACGTCCATGCCGAGATTGCCATTGCAGCGGCCAAGGCGGGCAAGCACATCATCTGCGAAAAGCCGCTGGCGCGCACGGTCGAAGAAGCCCGTGCAATGACCGATGCGGCGAAGGCCGCAGGCATCATCCACATGGTCGCCTTCAACTATCGCCGCACGCCTGCCGTGGCATTGGCGAAAAAGTTCATCGACGAAGGCCGGATCGGCCGCATCCTCAACTTTCGCGGCACCTATCTTCAGGACTGGTCGGCGGACGAAAACGGCCCGCTGTCGTGGCGTTTCCAGAAAAAGATTGCAGGGTCTGGCACGGTGGGTGACATCGGCACCCATGTGGTCGATCTGGCGCATTACCTTGTCGGCCCGATCGCCGAGGTGATCGCAATGACCCATACCTATGTGAAGACCCGGCCAATGCAGCAGGGCGGGGTGGACAAGCTGGGCGCATCGGAAAAGTCCGCAGGTGCGGAACGCGCCGAGGTGGATGTGGACGACGAGGTGATCTCGATGCTGCGCTTCGCCGGCGGTGCGGTTGGCAGCCTTGAGGCCACGCGCAACGCCTGGGGGCGCAACAACTTTATCACGCTGGAGATTCACGGCACCAAAGGGTCGATCCATTTCAACTACGAACGCCGCGACGAGTTGCAGGTGATGTTTGCCGATGATCCGGCAGATGTGCGCGGGTTCCGCACCATCTACACCGGCCCGGCGCATCCCTATGGCGGTGGGTTGTGGCCGATCGCGGGGCTTGGCATCGGCTATTCCGAGACGAAAATCGTCGAATGCTTCGACTTCTTCAGCGCCATCGCGTCGGGCAAGCAGCCCAGCCCGAATTTCGAGGACGGGTTGCTGACCGAACTGGTGGCGGATGCGATGTTGCGGTCGGGTGAAACCGGAAAATGGGAAACGGTCGGATGACCGCCCCCATCCCCGCCGTCCGCATGACCGGCATTTCCAAATCCTTTGGCGGTGTGCGCGCGCTGAACAACGTGGATCTGGAGGTCATGCCCGGCGAGGTCCATGCCCTTTTGGGCGGCAACGGGGCGGGCAAGTCCACCATTCTGAAGGTGCTGAATGGCGTGCATGTGCCTGATGAGGGCACCGTCGAGGTGGCAGGCCAACGGCTTGCCGCCCCGACGCCGGAAGCGGCCCGTGCGGCGGGCGTGGCGATGAACTTTCAGGAAATGTCGCTGATCCCGACGCTGACCGTGGCGCAGAACGTGTTCCTGACGCGCGAGGCCCGCGATGCGCGCGGCCTGATCGACGACGAAGATTCCATCCGCCGGGCCGAGGCCATTTTCAAGATGCTGGAGGTCGAGGTGGACCCCCGCGCTTTGGTGGGGCATCTTGGCGCAGGGCAAAAGCAGTTGACCGAGATTGCCAAAGCCATCAGCCAGGATGCCCGCGTACTAATCCTTGACGAGCCATCAACCGCGCTGGCGGTGTCGGATGTGGAACGGCTGTTCGTGTTTCTGCGCAAGCTGACGGCCAAGGGGGTGGCGATCATCTATGTCAGCCACCGGATGGACGAAATCGCCCGCATCGCAGACCGCGCCACGATCCTGCGCGACGGGCAGCATGTGATCACCGCACCCATGGCGGATTTGCCCATCGACACGATGATCGAACACATCGTCGGCAAACGATCTAAGGGGTTGGCAGATGTGGTGCGCGGCGGTTCTGCGCGCGGCGAGGCCTTGTTGGAGCTGAAAGATGTGACCGGGCCGCACAAACCCGAAAACGTCAGCTTCACCCTGCACCGGGGCGAGGTGCTGGGTCTTGCGGGACTGCTGGGTTCGGGACGCTCGGCGCTGGCGCGGGTGATCGCGGGGATAGAGCCTGCGGTGGCAGGCGAAATTCGCATCAAGGGCCAACAGGTCCAGATCCGACGTCCCGCCGATGCAATTGGGCAAGGTGTGGCGCTGGTGCCCGAAGCCCGCGCGACCCAAGGCATCATCCCTGCGCATAGCGTGGCTGAAAACATGGTCATGGCGGTTCTGGAGCGCATCACGAAAAGCGGGCTGGTGGATCAGCCGCGCGCAACCGCGATCAGCGACAGCATGATTCAGCGCCTTTCGGTCAAGACAGCCAGCCGCGACCATGCCGTGTCGACCCTGTCGGGCGGCAACCAGCAAAAGGTGGTCATAGGCAAATGGCTTGCCACGGACCCCGACATTCTGATCCTCGATGAACCCACCGCCGGCATCGACATCGGGTCGAAATCGGAAATCATCCGGCTGGTGCGCGACCTTGCGGCGGCGGGCAAAGGGGTTCTGGTCATCTCATCCGAGCTTTCGGAACTGCTGACCGCCTGCGACCGCATCCTCGTCATGGCCGATGGCCGCGCGCATCAGATGCTGGACCGCGCCGATCTGGATGACCCTGACGAGATCAATCCCGAACACGCCCTGCAAGCCGCCGAGCGGCGTTTGCAGATTGAAATTCAGAAAGCCCTGACCGTGAAGGAAGCTCACCATGGCTAATTCAGTGACGGCCCCGCGTGGCGCATTCTTTGCCAACTGGCGGCAGAACATCATCTACATCGGTTTTGTCGCAATCTTTGTGATCTTTGCACTGACGCTGAACGACAAGGGGTTCCTCAACCCCAACAACCTGCTCAACATCGTGCGGCAGACCGCGATGATCGCCGTCATGGCGGTGGCGATGACCTTTGTCCTGTCGGCGGGCGAGATCGACCTGTCTGTCGGGGCTGTGGCCGGACTTGCGACAGTGACTGTGGCCATGGCGATCAATTTCGCCGGTCCCTTCGGTGGCGTCGCTGCTGGCCTTGCGACCGGCCTTGCCGTCGGCATGTTCAACGGCTGGCTGACAACCCGCATCGGCATTCCGTCGTTTCTGACGACGCTCGCCATGATGGGCATCGCCAAGGGCGTGGCAATGTGGATTTCGGATACGGCCGCCGTGCCAATCCTGTCTCCCGGCTATTCCTGGGTATTCGGTGGCGGGTCGGTCGGGCCGATCCCGGTGCTGTTGTTCTGGATCGCGGCATTGGGTGGGGTGGGGCATATCGTTCTGCGCCGGTCCGGCTTTGGCCGCCGGGTGCTGGCGACAGGTGGTGGGGAAACCGCTGCGCGATATTCCGGCATCGACACGGCGAACATCAAGATGAAGGTCTTGGTCCTGTCGTCCTGTGCCGCCGCACTTGCGGGCATGCTCTATGCCGGACGTCTGCAATCGGGCCGCTTCCAGCTTGGCGAAGGCGACGAATTGTCGGTCATCGCGGCGGCGGTTTTGGGCGGGACCAGCCTGTTTGGCGGCAAGGGCACCGTGATCGGCACCATCGTTGGCGCCATGATGATCGGGCTGATCAACAACGGGCTGATCCTGTTCGGGCTGGAGTTCAGCCAGCAACTGATCGCGCGGGGTGGCATCATCATCCTTGCCGTCGCCCTTAGCCAGAAGCGGTGACATGATGGCACATGTAACGATCATCGGCACCGTCATGGCAAAGCCCGACACACGCGAGGAACTTTTGGGTCTGCTTGCCTCACAGGTTGCCCCGACCCGCAACGAACCCGGCTGCATCAACTATGACTTCCACGTCGATGCGGCTGATCCCTGCTGCTTTGTGTTCTATGAAAACTGGCAGAGCCAGGCCGATCTGGACGCGCATCTGGCGATGCCTCACCTTGCGCCACTGTTTTCGCAGTTGGAGCGACTTTTGGCCAAGCCGGTTGATATCCGGCATCTGACGATGCTGTCGGATATGGCCGATCAGCATTGAAATGGCGCCCCGTGGCGCTGGTCATCGCCACGGGCAAACCTTTGATGGAGACCTCTGAATGTCCCTGAAACTCGGCATGGTGGGTGGCGGCAAGGGTGCCTTCATCGGTGGTGTGCATCGCATTGCAGCGCGGCTGGACGGCCATTGGGATCTGGTCGCCGGGGCGTTTTCGTCCGACCCTGAACGAGCAGCGGCTTCGGCGGTGGATCTGGGGATTGCGGCAGAGCGCAGCTATGGCAGCTTTGCGGAAATGGCCAAGGCCGAGGCGGCACGGCCCGACGGCATAGACGCCGTGGCGATCGTGACGCCCAATCACCTGCATGCCGCAGTAGCCACGGCTTTCCTGCGGGTAGGCATTCCGGTGATCTGCGACAAGCCGCTGACCACGACCGTTGAGGATGCCGAGGCGCTGGTCAGCCTGGTGGCCGACACCGGCCTGCCCTTTGTCCTGACCCAGACTTACACGGGCTATCCAATGGTCCGCGAGGCCCGCGCCCTTGTCGCGGCTGGCAGGATCGGCCGCGTCCGTCATGTTCAGGTAGAATATTTGCAGGATTGGCTGGCCATGCCGGTCGAGAGTTCTGGCAACAAGCAGGCCGCATGGCGCACCGACCCGGCGCAGTCCGGTCCCGGCGGCTGCATCGCAGACATCGGCACCCATGCCTTCAACCTTGCAACTTTCGTCACTGGTCTTGCCCCAAGTGCCGTGCTGGCCGATCTGACAGCTTTCGGCCCGGACCGCGCCTTGGATGACAATGCCGCCATCCTGCTCAGGTTCAACGGAGGCGCCAAGGGCATGATCTGGGCAAGCCAGATTGTGCCGGGGGCCAAAAACGGCCTTCGCATCCGTGTGGCTGGCGAGGCGGGGGGCCTGTTTTGGGATCAGGAACGACCCGACGATCTGGAGTTCACGCCCATCGGCCAGCCCACGCGAACCCTGCGGCGTGGAGGCGAGGGTGTCTTGTCGCCTGCGCGCCTTCCGGCAGGCCACCCGGAAGGGTATCTTGAGGCCTTTGCCACGCTCTATTCCGACGCCGCCGACCTGGTGAGCAAGTTTCAAAGCGGGACAAAACCGGGCCGGGACTTCGTGCTGCCAACGGTATCGGACGGGCTGGCGGGCATGCGCTTCATATCGGCCGGCGTGCGGTCGAGCGAAAGAGGCGGGGTTTGGGTCGGTCTTTGAGGCCTGATTTCGAACAATCGCCCACATAATTATTTCCATCAGTGCACATCAAACTGCGTCAAGTTCCATTCGTGCCAGACATCAACCTTAGCATAGCATTCCTCTAGGGTCAGGACTCATAGCCAGAACATGACGGTTGCGGCAAGGGCGCTGGCTGAAAGGAAGAGATCGGCACATCGGTCGTAGCGTGTGGCGATCCTGCGCCAGTCTTTCAGGCGGGCGAACATGTTCTCTATCCTGTGGCGCTTGCGATAGAGGTCGGCATCGTGGGCGATGATGGTCTTGCGGCCTTTTCGCGATGGGATGCACGGCTGAATATCTCGTTCGATCAGTGCGTTGCGGAACCAGTCGGCGTTATAGCCGCGATCTGCAAGCAAGGTTCTGGCCGGTGGCAGAGACGCCAGAAGTGCCCGCGCGCCGATGTAGTCGCTGGTCTGCCCGGCGCTCAGATACATGCCGATGGGCCGCCCCCTAGCATCCGCGACAGCGTGCAGCTTCGAGTTCAGCCCGCCTTTCGTGCGCCCGATGAAGCGGTTGCATCCCCCTTTTTGCCCCGCAGGCTGGATGCCGTGCGATGGGCTTTCAGATGAGTTGCATCAATCATCACCGTCTCGACATCCCGACCCTCGGCGGCCAGTTCGGTGAGGATGCGCGCAAAGACCCCCAAGCGGCTCCAGCGCACCCACCTGTTGTAGAGCGTCTTGGGCGGGCCATAAGCCGCAGGCGCATCCCGCCATCGCAAGCCATTGCGATTGATGAAGATAATTCCGCTCAGCACCCGCCGGTCATCCACGCGAGGCACGCCGTGCGATAGCGGAAAGAACGGCTTAAGCCGCTCCATCTGCGCCTCGGTCAACCAGAAAAGATCATCCATGCGACACCCCCTTGGTGTCCAGAATGAATCAAGCCGTAGCAGCGAACGCAAGCGATTTAACAGGTCCTGACCCTAGGCAGGGGGACGTTGCCCGTTGCAAAGGTACGAATGTCTGTTTTGCGCTGATCATTGATAAGTGGTTGAGTTCGACAAATGTCCTCTTTCCTCCCATTGCGACGACTGGACCCGACCTCGACGTGCCCGGCAGACTTGGGGGTTCGGGCTGTGCTTCCTGCATTTGCGCAACGTCAAAGGCCATCCATGGAACCACAAACGCGTTTATCGCATCTATTGCGAACTGGAACTGAACCTGCGGATCAAACCCCGCAAACGGCTAAAACGGGACAAACCCGACACGCTGGCGGTGCCGGAGGCCCCAAATCTGACTTGGTCTATGGACTTCATGGCTGACCGATTGGGAGATGGCCGGGCATTTCGGCTGCTGAACGTGCTCGATGACTTCAACCGCGAAGGCTTGGGGATCGAGGTCGACTTTTCCCTGCCAGCAGAAAGGGTCATCCGCAGCTTGGACAGGATCATCGAATCGCGCGGAAAGCCAAGCACCATAAGGGTCGACAATGGCCCCGAATACATCAGCGGCAAGCTGCTGGATTGGGCCGAGAAACGGGGTATTACCATCCAGCACATCCAACCCGGGCAGCCCCAGCAGAACGCCAACATCGAGCGCTATAACCGCACGGTTCGGCACGAATGGCTCGATCAACACATCATCGAAAGCATCGAGGAGGCACAGGATCACGCCACGCAATGGCTCTGGACATACAACAACGACCGCCCGAACATGGGCATCGGCGGCATCACACCTGCCCAGAAACTGAAAATGGCCGCGTAAGTTCTACGAAGGCACCCCGTTAAAAATGGGGGGATTACCGTTCCCGCAGCCGATCCGCGGTGAGGGGACTTCCATTAAGAATCGCACGGAGGGCGAATCCTTTGAGCAGCGCGTCTCGACGGCCCGAAGGATCGTGCCAGTTCGAATCTAATTCGTGCCCAGCCTTGGAAGGGACATAACGGTTCAGCAACTTCGCTATTGCACGCTGCGGCACGGCACGGGCCTGCAAGGCTGCAACCGACAAAGCAACCACCGCCACAGCCTCGGTGCGCTCGTGGTCTCTGGGACCGAGTCGACCGATATCAACCCGCCGATCGGCAAGGATGCGGCATAGACGCCTGATCGTTGCCGCGGAAGAGGTAAGGCCGATCCTGTTCAGCTCTAGGGTCCCGGCCAGGCCAAGAAATATGTCGTTGCCAGCCGCCTCGACCACCGCCTGAAGTTCGTCGTATCGTCCCGCATCGGCGAGGCGACCACATATGGTACGGCCTGCCACGAATGATACATTGCGCGGGGTCCAGCTACGAAGAAAACCTGCGCATGATTCCGGCCCTCGAAGTTCGAGCCGAGCCCAAGCCATGGCGACGATCTCGTCACTGAGGTCCACATGGCCACCCTTGCTTTCCGCCTCACGTCGCCGACGCAGGTAATTGTCAAGCCAAGCCCATGCCGTCTGCAATCGCCCGATCGCGTCGCCGTGAAAGCGGTCGTACCCGGCAAAAAGCGCGGCTTGATGGGCGTTATCAGAGCCACGCCAACTTCCTCCGCCAATCTTTCGCCTACCGACAAGTTCAGCTGCCGCCTCGCGAGTTAGAAAGCGCGCTGCAAGATCAGGGTTCTGGGAAATCAGACCAAGTTGACGCGATTCTGCCGCTTCGACATTCGCCGTTCTAAATGCGAGTTTTGCGACTTTGGCATATTGCTCCGAACGCAGCGCCGCTTGAGTGGCGGCACGAAGTCGCATCGCACGAACATCTCTACGGCCAAGCTGGTCAGTAGCGGGTAGACCACCATCCGACAAAACCAGATCGATCAATTCCTCAACCTGGCCAGCTTCTAGCAAGAGCTGAGGCAGGGAAGCCGCCGCGTAGGCACTATTCTTTGTAAGCGGCTTCAGCCGCGCGATGATCGAATGGACGGCATCTGCGTCGGGGCGGAACGTCTGGCGGAACCATGTTTCAGTTGGCTCGTCAGCGAACTGAGCCGCACCATCGTTGATAATAAGTGCACGACCAAGTTCGCTCGCAAGACTTTGGACCGAGGAGGGCTCTACGCCAGCAAATTGTGCAACAATCTCAAGAGGAACGAACGGACGCAGAACCGCGAAAGCTCGACATATTCTGTCAACGGCATCTCTCTCAAGCGGTCCCGCTACGTCCCTTGCCCTTTCAAGCGCCTTGTTGAGCAGACCCTCTATTGCGTCCTGGACGGTCAAAGGTTTCGGACCAAGGCGGTCAAACATCGAATCAGGATCATTGGAGGTTTCCAACGCGACCCGCTGAAGCCTGGGATTTGCAGAGGTCAATCGGTGAAACGCGAGTGCTGCTGTATCGGGAACAGACTCATAGCGGCTTCGAAGATGCGCGGCTGACTCAGCCTCATTAAATTGTGGCAGAATCAGGCGAAGTGCATCAGGTGGCGGATCAAGGCGAGCACGGCGTTCAGGCCGTGTAGTTAGAACGACGTGAACTCGCTCAGGCCAAGTCATCCGAAGCAGACCGCGCGCGAAACTGCCGGTTTCATTCCGCTCCGATGCCACCATCTCGGCATTATCTGCCGCGTCAATGATCAGGAGGACGACCGCGCCCGGTGTTGCGGCAACTGAATGAGCAGCTTGGCCCAAGCGTGCAAGGAACACGCGAGCGTACGAATCCTCTGTCGCCCGGTTCGAAGGGATCAGTGGATCGCAAAGCCCTTGGAAGGCCAGTTCGTTTGCCATCTGCACAAAGGCTTGTCTAGGCTGATGGCGCGGCTGTGACGGATCCCGATAGCTGCCATTCGCGAAACAGTCATAGACGACGCACGCACTACCCTCTGGCAACAGTTCCCGGAGTTGCATGGCGGCAACAGATTTGCCGACCCCGCCTTCCGCTTCCAAGATCACAGGGGTTCTTGATTGAATGGCGGCGTCCAGCAAATCCACAAGAATCGGGCGGCTTATCATTCTAGGTGGGCGTTGGAGAAGCGATGGTGCAGGCTGCAAATCTCGCTCTTCGCAGTCCATTTGCCGAAGAACGTCGAAACGCGTGATTTCAAGGTCTTGCACATGTGGCTTTGCCGCCTTGTCGGCAATCATCTCGACAAGACGCATGGGCACATCCCGATCAACGTCAGCTAGGTACGAGGAAACGTCCGCGTTCAGTTCTGCGCGTTCACCGCTGAGCGAAGCCGTGCGCGGCAAAAGGCGGACCCGCCGTGCGAAAGCGTTAAGTTGCTCTCCCTGCAACGGCAAAGAGTTCCGAAGGTATTCGCTGTTTTTGGAAATTCTACCTTCGCGCAGCTCCTGAAGAGCAACTTCTACCGTCGGGGAAATGGGACGGTTCGTTTCGAACTCGAATTCGTGACGCATCGGCAGTTCCGACGCGGCTTCCTGCAATGTAACACTATGAAATCGTTCGGCAAAACCTTGAAGTGTTCCAACCACATGGCTCGCAGTCATTGGAACATCTGCGGCCAGAAGGGAGTGTTTAAACTGCCGGTAGGCAATCATGGTGCCACCTGAGCCGTAATCATCTCGATATAGCGCGAGATCAATCACATCCTCGCCACCAGTCGCCTGATCTTCGGCCGCGACCGCTTCGATCACGACTTTCTTCAAAGTTGGGTGCGCGGCAAGCATTGTCAGACAAAGACGGGCGGCGCGAACATAATGGTAGCGATCACCCGACCGGCTGGGCGCCTGTGCATTCGCAATCCTCTTTACCCCGGAGACCGTTGCCTCGGAGCCAAGAGGCGCGGGCACCTCACTCGCCTCTGTGTCTGTCGGAAGATCTGATGGATGCGGCACATTACATCTCTACTTCTCCCGATGCGGCACTTCAATCAGACTTGTCCATCTGAACAGCGCCGCAGTTGGCCTGAGCCCAGTTTTGTCGCCTTTGGCAGGCGCAGATCAAGAACCTGACCCGGGCCTTGAAAAAGCCTAAAGCTGGAGTTGGATGGCGACCCAACACAAACGTCGGTCCGGATTTAACTGGGGTGGATTCCGTTGGGTGGATTCCGCAACTTGGCTAAAGTGGATTCCGCAAAAGAATCCAGCATAGCCAGATCGTGATTATCTAAGCACCTGATATAAATACATTTAATCGGCTGGTAACCTCAAGGTGGATTCCGGGTGGATTCCCCGGTGAAAAAGCCAGTCGCTAGCGAAATGTCGCGCTGCGCCCCCCCGCATATGTTTCACTGCGGGGAGGAACCATGCCAGGGGGGGATCACTCGCCGTGGACGGAGCCCCGGGCCTTGACGAGTTGTTCCGTATCAAACCGAACGGTAAAAGTCGTCTCGGCATTGGCCACAGCAGCCCGCGCAAGGACGAGTTTGATCGGGTCAAGCGCCGCTTCCGCTTCAACGGCGGTCGCTGCGCGGATGGCGAAACGCAGGTTTTGGCGCATGTCGTTCAGTTCGACAGCGATGGTCGCGCGGTCTGCCTCTGACTGGGCCGCCTTCCGGATTGCCGAGCCCTCCGCTGCGCGTGCGATTGCGGCCTCTGCATGCAGCTGCGCCAAGGCGGGCGGCGAAACGATCTTGCCTGTGGCCGCGGCCGTCTCGGCTGCTTCGGCGGTCAGCACTGCGATCTGCATCTCGATCTCGACCAAGCGAGCGCGCATTTCGGACGCGCGCGCAGTGTGTGCCATGCGCGCCCGGTCCATCGCAGCAGAACTGCGTGCGCGCATTTCGGACGCGCGCGCAGTGTGTGCCTCAGCGTCCAGGCCCAGCGCGGCGTACCGCTCCTCAGCCATACGGATGCCGTCGCGCAGTGTCGCTGCTAAGGCCGGGGCGTCGATCTGCACGCTCAGGCTTTGCACGCGTTCGCGCAGTTCGGCAAGGTTGGCGCGCAGCGTGCTGGCATGGTCTGAGGCGGCCTGCCAGCGCTTGGTGGCGTTCCCTACTGCAGGGTTCACACCATTACCGCCACCCCAGCCCGATGCATCCCTGATTGACTGCTGCGCGGTGTGCTCGGTCAATTCGATCCGCTCTGCCGCCAGAAGATCGGCTGCGACGGACTTGGCCTCGCGCTGAATTTCGCTCCGCTGGGCGACCAGTTTCGCCAGGAAATGGGCGAGTGCATCGACGGATTTGACGGAGGTTTCTTTGTATTTCAGTTGCATGATGGACTCCTGGTTTGGGATTAAGAGGTGAAATGTCTGGCCATGGCCGCGCGCCATCGGGAGAAACGGCTGCGCAATCGGAGCCGGAAAACCAGCCAGCGAAAGCGCACCGGGTTCGGCGGGCTGGGCGGCCCAGCGCGCGGACGGATACATTCAGTTGGGAAGCGCAGCAGTTTTCCGATCATCGTTGGAATGGTGGGCCGCCAACTTGCGCCAGCGGGCCCGGGCTGCATCCATGGTTGGCGGCCTTGCCTGACCGGACGGCACCGGCGAGGATTTGGCGGCAGCGAGGTCCACCATCGCCTCGGTGAAATACTTGAAAGACCGAACTGCACCTGGTTTGGTTTTGCGCCCCATGACTTCGCGGATCACGCGCAGCTGCTCATCGAGGGTGAGACGGCACTCCTCCCTCCATTTCCGAGCTTCGGCCATATCGACCTGTCTGCCGATCATCGAACTCGGGCCGGTGATGCCCGACACGGGATCGGCACCCATGGCGGCCAACAGCTGCTCACGCTCGGTTGGGGCATCAGTTGCCGGATTGGTCTGCAGGACAGCACCTGCATGTTCCGATTTGACTGCCCCGGGTTGCAGGACGCCTTTTGCGCTTTTAGAAATGGCCCCGAAAGCTTCAGCCTTCGCTTTGCGCGCAGCTGATGATGGATCCTTGGTGGTTCTTGACGGTTCGGCGGAACCAGCGTTCCGATTAAACGGCAGCACTGTTCCGGGTAAAGTGTCGTCACGTTCCGGGCGGAATGCCATTCCCGGAACCTCATTCCCGGAACGCTGTTCCGGGTTAGACATGAGAACCTGATAGGTGTTGCAGCCACCTCGACCCCGTCCGACTTGGGTTTTCAGCCAACCATCCGCTTCAAGCCGTCGCACGATGTTGCGCGCGCCGCGCTCGGTGACACAGGCCTTCGCCGCAATGGTCGCCATCGCGGGCCAGCAGCGACCGGCGTCATCGCAGAAATCGGCGAGGGCGAGCAGCACCAATCTTTCCGCGCCGTTGCCAGGCCCTTTGTCCCAAACCCACGCCATCACACGAACGCTCATCGGCCATCCTCCCACACCAGGTTGATGGCCGGGTTGAACCGCACAGCGGCGGTGCCTGTGGCCCCTTGGCGCTGCTTAGCGACGATGATCTCTAGCCGGTTCCGCACGCGCTCCATGGCAGCCTGCCAATCGCCCAGCGCATCGAAGTCGTGATCGTCGGGCTTTTCCCGTTCGAGGTAATATTCGTCGCGGTAGCAAAACAGCACGGCATCAGCGTCCTGTTCCAACTGACCGGACTCTCGCAGGTCGGACAGCATTGGGCGTTTGTCATCACGTTGCTCGACCTGGCGCGACAGTTGCGACAGCGCGATCACCGGCACATTCAACTGCCCGGATAGGGCCTTCAGCGCGATACTGATTTCGGTGATCTGCTCATAGCGCCCCTTGGCCTGAGAACGCAGAAGCTGTGCGTAGTCGACGATCAGCAGGCGCATCGCGCCGCCCATTGCCCTCTGCACCTGGCGGGCCCCGCGGAACAGCGCGCCGATGTCAGAATACTGGCGGGGCAGAAAGGTGATCGGCAGCTTGGCCACGCCTTCCGTCACTTGCTTCAACCGCTCCCCCTGCGATTGGGTAAAGGTGCCGCGCCGAAGGGAGGCATAGCTGACCGCATGGCCGGATTGTGCCGTCGCCTCGGAAAGCGCGCGCATAGCCATAGCCTCGGGGTTCATTTCCAGACTGGCGATCACCACGCCATGCCCAGCGCGAGCGGCGTTCAGCGCGATGGATAGGGCGATGCCGGTTTTGCCCATGCTGGGTCGACCACCAAGGATGATCAACTCGCCCGGGTAGAAACCCCCGAGTATCTCGTCGAGCGCGCCGATCCCCGATGCGATGCAATCTCCGGTCCTGCCGTGATAGGCGTCATGCGCCTGCTCAAGCGCTAAGGTCGTCGCCTTCAGCATCGACACCGGAGCGACCCGTCCATCGGCATCGGCCACGAGGATCAGCGCTGCTTCAAGACGCGCCGCTATCTGGTCGGCCTTGTCTTCACCCTGCGTGATCGCCTGATGTGCGGCGGCCATCGCGGCCACGATCTGCCGCTTCTGCCGAAGGTCAGCCAGCATGGTAACATAGTCATCTGCGGCATGAGAACTGATCGAGGCACCCGCCAACCGGACGAGGTATGTGCCGCCACCCAGTGACGCCAGGCCTTCGTCGCCCGCCATTGCGACGTGCATGGTCACGGGTGAGACCAGTTCGCTCGCCTTGGCCTTGCGTTCAGCAACCTCAAAAATGCGCTGGTGGACCGGATCAAAGAACAGGCTGCTCCCACCCCGCCGCGCGACGCGGGGGATGACCTCTGCATTCAGCAAAGCCGCGCCCAGAAGCTGCTGCTCGGCCTCGATGCTCGCCGGTTCGGCTAGATGCATCATCATTGCCGATGCCACGAGGCTTTGGCCGCATGCCAACGGAATTTGGCTGCGCAATTGCCACTGCGGCACTTGGCCCGTTCAGCGGCTACATTGACCCGGCCTTGTGCCCAGCGCGGATCCGAACCATGTGTTGGGCCCGTAACTTGGCACCTCAGCCTGATCCTGGCCACTGATTGCGAAAACGTCTCGCCTGCGAACGCTGACACCAGAGGGTCGGCCCATTCATCGACCGGCGCATTTCCGATCCTGCAATTCTTCCCCATGACGTCACGAGGCAGCCAGGCAAGACGGGGCGCCAGTTCCGGCCAGCGATGCGCAATAGTCGTCAAAATCCGTTTTGTGGATCAGCGTACGACTGCCCAGTTTGCACGTCCGCAGGCGGCCCGCCGCGATCTCGCGGTAGATTGTGCTGCGCCCGACGCCAAGCTGATCTTTGACGTCTGTCAGGCTTAGGAACACCTTGTCCGATGCAGCCTGCTTCATGGCAATACTCCCTTGAACTTCATGGTTCTCACAGGGAGTCATGCGGAAAGCTGCGACGAAAATCGCCCCTTAAACCTTGCCTATTTTGAATGGGTTATCGGTCGGCTACCACTTTCCGAGCAACGGCCAGAAGGTCTTTTCCGCCTCTCGGCAGATCCTCGTCATCGGTGATGACTTCATGGATCGCTCGCAAAATCTGAAGATACATCGCTGCATCATGCTTCCGGAAGTTCCGTCCGGCATCCAGCCAGACATCAGCTACAGTACGGGCGAGCCATTCAAGCGGGACCGGAAACTCCTTTGCCAACGGGCTGGAACGACCGCCCCGATCTGGGCCGACCGCCTGCATAACCGTCGAAGTGAACTCCTGCATGCTTTTCAAGGCAAGTTCGGATTCCAATGTGGCATAGTGAATGGCTGCGTAAACGGCTAGGCCGAACGTTGTCGTTCCTTCGCGGTCAGGAACTTTCAGCCTTACGCCAGAATGCTCCATCAAAGGTAGGATCGCGCGCCGTCTGAGGCCGGAAATCATCGTGCAAACTGCCCTCAACTCATCCAGCAAAACCAGAAGATCCTTGGGCCGCGACAATTTTACTTTGTGCCGAAGGGAGTAGCGTACCAGCGTTTCCCGCATGTTTTCCATGCCAGGGTCGTCCTGCAGAAACCCCCGAAATGCTGCGGCAGCATCCTTTTCATTCCTGCTGGCCAGCGTGCGTTCAACTTCCGCGACCCACTTGGGCGAATTCGTCTCATAGATCCGCAAATGTTCGTCGGCGAACGGCTCCATCGCCTCGGTGAAGATTTCGCTGATCGCTGCCATCGAGTAGCGATCATCATCCGAGCTTTCATCGTTCATTTCGCCACCTTTTTCAGTTGTACGACATTGCTGGCCTTTGGCCCGGTCAGAAATCCCGCCCACGCCTCCATCAGCGATTTGCGCTTTTCGAAGAGGTCGCCACGTCGGTAGGCGGCCTCGGTCTTGTTGGCGACAGCATGGGCCAGCGCCATTTCGCAAACCTCCGAAGGGAAATTGGTCGTCTCAGCCGACCAGTCGCGAAAGCCGGATCGAAAGCCGTGCACCGTGAAATTCAGCTTGGCGCGCTTCAAAAGGCCCAGCATCGCCATGTTGCTCAAGGGTGCGCGCAGGCTTGGCCCAGGGAAAACCCATTCGGCATGTGCGCCCTGCACCTCGCGCAGCACCTCCAGAACTGGATCGGTCAGCGGCACGCGATGGGCGCGTCGGGCTTTCATGCGCTGGGCGGGGATGGTCCACAGCCCCGCCTCCATGTCGATCTCCTCCCAGCGCGCCCCGATCACCTCGCCGGTGCGAGCGGCAGTTAGGATCGCGAACCGCAAGGCAAGGACCGAGAAACCACGCTTCTGCTCCAGGCTGGCCAGGAAGGCGGGGACTTCGCCATAGGGCATCGCGTTATGATGATCGTCAGTTGATTTGGTGTGGCGCGGCAGAATGTGGTCTAGCTGACCACGCCACCGGGCCGGATTCTCGCCCGTGCGCAGCCCCTTCACCTTGGCCGCATCCAGCACCTTCTCAATCCGCATCCGGATCCGACGCGCAGTTTCGGGCCGCGTCTGCCAGCAGGGCTTCAGAACCGCCAGTACGTCATCGGTGTGAATTTCCGAGATCGGGCGCGACCTGATCTTCTTGCAGTAGCTGTCGCTCAGGGTCATGTGCCACTGGGCGATGTGCTTGGGGTTGCTCCATCCTGCCTCATGGTCCTTGATGAACTCATCCGCAAAATCGCCGAAGCTGACCGAGGCGATTTCGCGCGCGGCCTCTTCCTCCCGCTTTTCCACCTTGGGGTCGATCCCGTTGACCAGCAACTTGCGCGCCGCCGTGGCCTTCTCGCGCGCCTCGGCGAGCGTGACAGTCCCGGCTGAACCAAGGCCCAGTTCACGGTTCTTCTTGGTGCCGATCGTGTAAAGGAAGGTCCATCGCTTTGCACCGGTGGGCGAAACCCGCAGATAAAGGTTGCCCCCATCGGCATATCGCCCCGGATCCTTGAGGCCGGCGACCGTTCGCGCGGTTAGCAGATGAAGCTGGCGAGTCATGGTCCCGAACCCTCCTTCGCACTAGGCGTCCTAGCTCCTGTCCTAGCCTAAAACCGGGATTCAGGCAACCTGAGGGAGACTCGGCGGGACGCCCGGAAACCGAAATCGCGCACAAGACACGGAAATAATTGGATAAAATAACTCAATACGGGACTGTGCGGGACTGCCAGAAACAGGGAACTGGCGGAAGCGGTGGGATTCGAACCCACGGTAGGGTTCCCCCTACGCTCAGTTAGCAACCGAGTGCTTTCGGCCTCTCAGCCACGCTTCCGACGGGTTTTATTTAGCGGTGTCGCGCCAAAGGGGCAAGAGGGAAAGCCCGTAGGATGGGCAATTTGCCCATCACCCGTTCCAGCCCGAAAAGAAGGACCAAGGCTCAGCCGCTGAACAGGAAATGCAGCACATCGCCGTCCTTGACCTCATAGGTCTTGCCTTCCACCCGGAACTTGCCAGCCTCTTTCGCGCCGGCCTCGCCGTTGCCTGCGATGTAATCGGCATAGGCGATGGTTTCGGACCGGATGAAACCCTTCTCGAAATCGCCATGGATCACCCCTGCGGCCTGCGGGGCCAGGGTGCCTGCGGGAATCGTCCAGGCGCGGGCTTCTTTCGGGCCGACGGTAAAGTAGGTGGCCAGCCCCAGCAGCGCGTAGCCCGCCTTGATCAGGCGGTCGAGGCCCGCTTCCTCCAGCCCCATTTCCTCCAGAAACATCGTGGCCTCGTCATCGGCGAGTTGCGAGATTTCTTCCTCGATCCGGGCGGAAATCACCACTGACGCGGCCCCCTGCCCGGCGGCCATCGCCGCGACGCGGGCGGATTGGGCATTGCCATTGGCGGCGCAGGCTTCCTCGACGTTGCAGACATAGAGCACGGCTTTCGATGTCAGCAGTTGCAGCATGCGCCATTGTTTCTGATCGTCTTCGGTCACCTTGACGGTCCGTGCCGGTTGGCCGGCCTCCAGCGCCTTCAGGGCGGCGCGCAGCAGGCGGTCCTGGTCCAGCGTGTCCTGATCGCCGCCGCGCAGTTTCTTGGCAAGGCTTGCAAGGCGGCGCTCGATGCTGTCCAGATCGGCCAGCATCAGTTCGGTTTCAATGGTTTCGGCATCGGCCACCGGGTCGATGCGCCCTTCGACATGGGTGATGTCGCCATCCTCAAAACAGCGCAGCACATGGGCAATGGCATCACATTCGCGGATGTTGGCCAGAAACTGGTTGCCCAGCCCCTCGCCCTTGGACGCCCCGCGCACAAGGCCCGCAATATCCACAAAGGTCATCCGGGTCGGGATGATCTGCTTGCTGCCTGCAATCGCCGCCAGCCTGTCCAGCCGCGCGTCGGGCACCGCCACCTCGCCGACGTTGGGTTCGATAGTGCAGAACGGAAAGTTCGCCGCCTGCGCCGCCGCGGTGCGGGTCAGCGCGTTGAAGAGGGTGGATTTGCCGACATTCGGCAAGCCCACAATACCCATCCGAAAGCCCATCTGCGCGTTCCCTTGTGCCAGTGTTTGCGGGGCTTTTAGGCAAGCCACCGCCAGACCGCAAGCAAGGGTTTGCGCCATGGGGCCGGATCATGCCCCCGGCCCCCGCTGGATCCGCCGACCGGCAGGCTGACGAACCCTGTCGCGGGGCCATTGATTTTCCCCGCCCCATGGCGCAAACCCCAGATAACAGTTTCGGGGGACGGACATGACCAGGATCGATGCCAGATTTGCCACTCTGCAGGCCGAAGGCAAAAAGGCCTTCGTTGCCTATATAATGGCGGGCGACCCCGATCTGGACACCTCGCTGGCCGTGATGCGCGGCATGCCTGCCGCAGGCGTCGACATCATCGAGCTGGGCATGCCCTTCACCGACCCGATGGCCGATGGCCCGACCATCCAGCTTGCCGGCCAGCGCGCGCTGGAGGGCGGGCAGACACTGGAGAAAACCCTTGCGATGGCGCGCGCGTTCCGGGCAGGGGATATCACCACGCCGATCGTGATGATGGGCTATTACAACCCGATCTATTCGCGCGGCGTGGACAGGTTTCTGGCCGATGCCGTGGCCGCAGGCATCGACGGGCTGATCGTGGTGGACCTGCCGCCCGAAGAAGACAGCGAGTTGTGCCTGCCCGCCCAGGCCGCCGGGCTGAACTTCATCCGCCTTGCCACGCCCACGACCGACGCGAAACGCCTGCCCAAGGTGCTGCAAAACACTAGCGGTTTCGTCTATTACGTCTCGATCACCGGGATCACCGGGGCAGCGGCGGCACAGCCCGCCGATGTGGCCCCCGAGGTGGCCCGCATCAAGGCCAGCACGGACCTGCCGGTGATCGTGGGCTTTGGCATCAACACTCCCGATCAGGCGCGCGGCATTGCCAGCATTGCCGACGGCTGCGTGGTGGGGTCGGCCATTGTCAAGGATATCGGCGCGGGCAAGCCCGTGGCCGAGGTGCTGGCCAATGTGGCGGCTTTGGCGGCCGGGGCACATTCGGCCTGACCCCTGGCCTTTGCAATTGCGTGATCGGGTCGGGATTGGTAAGTCAGACTAACCAATCCTGAAAGGTTCGGCCTATGCCCGTGATCACCTGCATCGACGATCTGAAGCGCCTGCACAAACGCCGCGTGCCCAAGATGTTTTACGATTACGCAGAATCCGGCAGCTATACCGAACAGACCTTCCGCGAGAATACCTCCGATTTCGCCAGGCTGCGGCTGCGCCAGAAGGTGGCGGTCGACATGTCGGGGCGCAGCACCACCAGCACGATGGCGGGTTTTCCCGTGGCCATGCCGGTGGCTTTGGCGCCGGTCGGGCTGACCGGCATGCAATCGGCCGACGGCGAGATCAAGGCCGCCCGCGCCGCCGCCAGGTTCGGCGTGCCCTTCACCCTGTCGACCATGAGCATCTGTTCCATCGAGGATGTGGCCGCCCATTCGCCCGCGCCCTTCTGGTTTCAGCTTTATGTGATGAGGGACGAAGATTTCGTCGATGCCATCATCGAACGCGCCCGCCGCGCGAAATGTTCGGCGCTGGTGCTGACGCTGGATCTGCAAATCCTGGGCCAGCGCCACAAGGATCTGAAGAACGGCCTGTCTGCCCCGCCGAACCTGACCGTGCCGGTGATGCTGGACCTTGCGACCAAATGGGGCTGGGGGCTGGAGATGCTGCGCACCAGGCGGCGGTCGTTCGGCAACATCGTGGGCCACGCCAAGAACGTCGGCGACACCGCCAGCCTGATGAGCTGGACCGCCGAACAGTTCGACCCGCAGCTTGACTGGGGCAAGATCGCCCGCATCCGCGACAAATGGGGCGGCAAGTTTATCCTCAAGGGCATTCTTGATGCCGACGACGCCCGCAAGGCCGCGGATTTCGGGGCCGATGCGATCATCGTGTCCAACCACGGCGGGCGGCAGCTGGACGGGGCGCTGTCCTCGATCCGCATGTTGCCGGGGATTGTGGATGCTGTGGGCGACCGGGTCGAGGTCTGGCTCGATTCCGGCATCCGGTCGGGGCAGGACGTGCTGAAGGCGCTGGCCATGGGCGCGCGCGGCACCATGATCGGGCGCAGCTACATCTACGGTCTGGGCGCCATGGGCGAGGCCGGCGTGACCCGCGCGCTGGAGGTGATCCACAAGGAACTGGACACCTCGATGGCGCTGTGCGGCGAACGCGACGTGCGCGCCCTGCGTCGCGACAACCTGTTGATCCCCAAGGATTTCAGCGGCGACTGGGCTTAAGGCGGCGACTGGGCCTAGGGCCGCGCCCGCGCCATCAGCGGGGCCAGCACCAGCACCGCCGTCAGCATGAGGGCGGCAAAGACAAAGGCAAAGCGCAGCCCGAAACTGCCCGCAATCACGCCCAGCATGGGCGGGCCGAAGAAATAGCCGAAATAGCCCAGGAAGGTTGCCCGAGCCACCGCCCGCGCGCGCGCCGCCGGGTCAGCCAGTTGCCCGACCAGCGAAAACGCCGTGGGCGCGATGACCGATGACCCCACCCCCATCACGACAAATCCGGCATAGGCCATCGCAGGCGACATCGCCGCCGCCGCGATCAGCGCCCCCGCGCCGGACACCACCGCCCCCCCCGCCAACAGCCGGAACGGGTTGACGCGCGCCGCCAGCCCCTGCCCCGCCAGACGCGCAAACCCCATCGTCAGCCCCATCGCGGCAGGCCCCATCGCGCCTTGTTCCGGGCTGCCGCCAAGGGTCTGCTCGATATGCAGCGCCGACCAGTTTTCGGCGGCATTTTCCGTCAGGAAGGCGATCAGCACGATGCCGCCGCCGAACACCGGGATCAGGCCCAGATGGCCCGAGGTGCCGTCCTTCGGCTTGCGCAGGCCAAGGATGGTGCCGTCGCTTTCCCATGTCAGGGCCGCCAGCACCAGCGCAAGCGCCGCCATGGCGGCCATCACCATCCCCGGCGGCCAGGCCGCACCGCGCATCGCCCCGGTGGCAATCGCCCCCGTCGCATAGCCAAAGGAATAGGCGGCATGGCACAGGTTCATCAGATGGATGCGCCGGTCATTCTCCAGCGCCGCCACCCGCGCGTTCATCAGCACATCGGCCAGCCCGGTGGTCGCGCCGCAAAACATCATGGCAAGCGGAAACAGCAGCAGCGACGCCGTATTGCCCGGCAGGGCAAAGGCCAGCGCCATGGTCAGAATTGCCACCGGCAAGGCCATGCGCCCCAAGCCCGCCCCGACGCGCGGGGCCACCAGCATGGCCGTCACCGCCGCCAGCGGCGTGAACAGCAGCAACGTGCCAAGCCGGGTTTCATCGACGCCCAGCATGGTCTTGATATCGGGCAGCACGGCCGCAAAGCTGCCCCACAACACCCCCATGGCCGCAAAGGCGGCCAGCGGCGCGCGGGCGGTGGCCATCAGGGGAAGGAAACGCATGAGATGGCCTTTTGCTCTTGGCCCCAAGACCTAGCGCAGCCCGCCGCCCCGGACTGTCACCCCGGCGACCTGCACCATCCCACCCGCGACGGAATCGGGGCTTGCCTGCCCGAAACACGGAAAATCCTGAACCGACTTCTGCCTTGGGGCGTCTTGGCAGGCGGCAGCGCGCAGGCTAGGATTGTCGCATGATTGTTCCATTTGTCCTGTTTCTGATCTCGGGTCTGGCTGTCATTGCAGCCATTGCCATACCCGGATTGTCCGATTTCCTGCTGGTGGCTGGCCCTCGGCTGCTGCCAGCCTCTATCTGCTGCTCGTCGCGGCCTCGCGCAAACGCGCGCCCCCAACCACCCCCGATGCCCCGCCACGCTATATCGTGGTCGACGGGTCGAACGTGATGCACTGGAAAGACGAAACCCCGCAGCTTGCCACCCTGAAAGAGGTGCTGAACCACCTGCAATTTCACGGCTACAACCCCGGCGTCGTGTTCGACGCCAACGCGGGCTACAAGATGACGGGCCGCTATCAGCATGACCATGCCTTGGGCAAGCTGCTTGGCCTGCCCGCCGACCGGGTGATGGTGGTGCCACGCGGCACCCCCGCCGACCCGCTGGTCTTGGCCGCCGCCCGCGATCTGGGCGCGCGGATCGTGACCAATGACCGCTACCGCGACTGGGCCGACACCCACCCCGAGGTGCGCGAACCGGGCCATCTGATCCGGGGCGGCTACCGCGAGGGGAAGCTGTGGCTGGCGCTGGAGCAAAAGCCGCCCCACATCCCCCCTTCCCATCCCCCTGATTCCCCGCTATAGGCCCGCAGTCGCGCCATGCACCCTTGGAGGATGGCGGATGTATATATGGAGAGAACCTATGGCACGCGAGATCCCGGATCTTGAGGCTCAGGTACGGACGGGGACAGGCAAGGGGGCCGCTCGTCAAGCCAGACGTGATGGCTACGTACCGGGCATTGTTTATGGCGGCGGCAAAGAGCCTGCCCCCATCAACCTGAAGTACAACTATCTGCTGAAGCGTCTGCGCGCAGGCCGTTTCCTGTCGACCCTGATCAACCTGAAGGTCGAAGGCCATGATGACGTGCACGTCATCTGCCGCGGCGTGCAGCGCGATGTGGTCAAGGATCTGCCGACGCATATCGACTTCATGCGCCTGTCCGACGACAGCCGCATCAACCTGTTCATCCACGTCAACTTTGACAATCAGGACGCCTCGCCGGGCCTGAAGCGCGGCGGCACCCTGACCGTCGTGCGTGCCGAAGTGGAACTGGAAGTGCTGGCAAGCGACATCCCGGACCACATCACGGTCGACATGACCGGCAAGAAGATCGGTGATGTCATCCACATCAGCGACGTGGTTCTGCCGGAAGGCGCAAAGCCGACCATCGACCGCAATTTCGTGATCGCCAACGTGGCCGCCCCTGCGGGTCTGGCTGCGGCCGAAGAAGAAGAAGCATAAGCCCGTTACAGGGACAGCGGCGGGCGCGGCGGGGAAACCTTGCCGCGCCCGTTGCATTTGGGGCTGGCCGCGGGCCATATCGCGGGCGAAGCAACAAAAGGGGCGGTCATGCGGCTGTGGGTGGGTCTGGGCAATCCGGGCGCGAAATATGCGGGCAACCGCCACAACATCGGCTTCATGGCACTGGACCGCGTGGCCGCCGATCACGGCTTTGGCCCGTGGCGCAAGGCACATCACGGGCTGGTCAGCGAGGGGCGGCTCGGGGCCGAGAAGGTGGTGCTGCTGAAGCCAGAGACGTTCATGAACCTGTCCGGTCAGGCGGTGCAGTCGGCGGTGGCGTTCCACAAACTGGCGCTGAACGAAGTGACCGTTTTTCATGACGAGCTGGACCTTGCGCCCGGCCGCATCCGCACCAAGATGGCGGGCGGGCATGCGGGCCACAACGGGCTGCGGTCGATCCATGCCCATCTGGGCGAGGCTTACGGACGGGTGCGTCTGGGCATCGGCCATCCGGGGCACAAGGATGCGGTGGCGGCCTATGTGCTGCATGATTTTGCCAAGGCCGATCAGGAGTGGCTCGACACCCTGCTGCGCGGAATATCGGACGGGGCCGTGGCGCTGGCTGCAGGCGATACGGCAAAGTTCCTGAACGCGGTCGCGCTGCGCACCAATCCGCCGCGCCCCTCCACCGGCGACCAACGCCCGCCGCCGCCAGTGGCGATGCCGAAAGACCCGCCGCCCGAACCGCCGCCGCAAGACAGCCGCAGCGCCCTGCAAAAGCTGCGCGATCGGTTCACCTGACCCTGCGCTGCGGTTTTCTCTTTGCAGAAATACTCATTTCAACTCCGCCCCAGCATGCCTGCCAGTGCCCGGCTGACCAGCGCTGTCACACCGGGCCGTTCCAGCGCCACAAAGGGCAAGGGCCGGCACAGTTCCATCGCGGCCACGCCGACCCGTGCGGTCAGCGCACCGTTCACCACCCCCTCGCCAAACCGACGCGACAGTTTCGACAGCACGCCGCCGCCCGCCACCGACCCGATCATGTCATCGCTCAGGGCCACGGCCCCGGTGGCGATCAGGCTGGAAAACACCCGGCGCAGCAGGCCAAGGCTGCCGAAACTGCCCGACCTGCCGCCGTAGATCTCGGCTATGCGGCGGATCATCCGCAGGTTGGCGTAAAGCGCCGTCGCCACATCGGCCAGCGCGATCGGCACCAGCGCCGTGACCATCGCCACCTGCCGGGTTGCGGCCTCGATCTCGGACCGGGCGGCGGCGTCCAGCGGCGCCAGCAATTCCACCTCGGCCAGCGCCAGCAGGGCGTCGGCGTCGAACACTTCGGCCTGCCGTTCCGCCAGCCGCGCGCGGCCCCAGGCATTGGCCTCGCGCGCCGCATAAAGCCGCACCAGCGCGCCAACCGCCGTCCTGGCCCCCGGCAGATCCGCCGCCATGCGCGCCTGAACCGCCGCCAGCCGCAGCCCGTCCAGCTTTGCCAGCCGGGCAAAGGCCGCCCATTCCCGCAAGGCAAGACTGGCCAGCGCCAGCAGCGCCATGGCCAGCAAGCCAAAGCCGATCCAGCCCAGAACACCATTCCGCGCCATCAGGTTGACCACAAAGTCATACGCCGCGACCGACATCGCAAAGCCCAGAAACGCACCCACGGCCCAGCGGGCAAAGCGCCACAGCCCCGACCCCGGCCGCGCCTGCACCAGCCGCGCCGCCGCCAGCATCGCAGACCCTTCGGGCAGCGCATCCGGCACCGGAGGGGCCGACGCGGGGTCGGCCTCGGTGGCGTCCCCGGTGTCGTCATAATCCAGCACGAAGGGTCTGGGCGGTCGGCTGTCCGGGTCCATCGTCACAACCTGTCTCCGATCAGGAATTCTGCCGCCCGGTCCAGCCGGATATGCGGGGGGCCGATGCCCGGTTGCAGGGTCAGCCGCGCGGGCGCAAAGCCCATCAGGCCGAATTCCGCATCGAGCCAGCGGTCCGCCCCGCCCCGCGCGGCGTTCAGCAGATGGGCAGGATCGCCGGGCAGACGCCCCGGATACATCGCGGCCTGCTTGCCCGTTGCCAGCAACCGCCCCCGCACGGCGGGCAAGGCCTCGCCGCCCCGGTCCACCATTTCCTCGACCGTCGCGCGCAACGAGGCCAGCGACAGCGCCATCGTCGCCGCCCCGGCAAAATCGGCGCGGCCCTTGGCCTCGCGCAGCATGGCGGTGGTGATCGCAGTCAGCGCGGCATGTTGGGTGTGGTGCAGATGGTCGGCCTTGGTGGCCGCAAACAAGATGCGCTCTACCCGCCGCCCGCCCAGCAAACCAGTCAGCCAGCCATTGCGGCCGGGACGGAACGCGGCCAGCACTTCGGCCATGGTGCGGCGCAGATCCTCCAGCGCCGCTGGTCCCTGATGGATCGCGCCCAGCACATCCATCAGCACCACCTGCCGGTCGATCCGGGCGAAATGATCGCGGAAAAACGGGGTGACGACACGGGATTTATAGGCCTCGAACCTGCGGTCCATTTCCCGCCACAGACTGCCGCGCGGGGCCTGCGCGGGTTTTGGCAAGGGCGCAAAGGTCAGCACCGGACTGCCCGCCAGATCGCCCGGCAGCAAGAACCGCCCCGGCGTGCAGTCCGACCAGCCCGCTGCGCGGGCCGCAGTCAGATAGGCGGTGAAGGTTGCGGCAAGCTCTGCCGCGCGGGGTTCTTGCAGCCGCAGACTGGCATCCTCGGCGCGGGCCACCGCCATGAAGCCCGCAGCCTCGCGGCGTCTGGCCAGCCGGTCCAGCGTTTCTTCCGACCATTGGCTGTAGGACTTTTCCAACAAGGAAAGGTCCAGAAGCCACTCTCCTGGATAGTCCACAATATCCAGATGCAACATGCGTGGTCCCGTCAGCCCGGCCAGAAACCCGTTCGGCCGCACCCGGAACGACAGGCGCAATTCGCTGATCGCGCGGGTCGAGTCCGGCCAATGCGGGTCTGGTCCGGTCATTGCCGCCAGATGGCCTTCATAGTCGAAACGGGGCAAGGTGTCGTCGGGCTGCGGTTGCAGATGCACGGCCTCAATCCGTCCTTGTGACTGGGCGCTCAGTTGCGGCATCCGGCCCCGGTCCAGCAGGTTGGCGACAAGGCTGGTGATGAACACGGTCTTGCCCGCGCGGGACAGGCCCGTCACCCCCAAGCGCAGGACCGGTTCAAGGAACGCGCCAGAGACTGACGCCACAGCCCCTTCGATTCCGCGCGAAATTCCGTCCGTTATGCTGTAAAGCGGCACATGCGCATCCTTGACCAATCCTGTGCAACATAGGCAGACCCCGGCCGCATTGGTAGGGGTAACGCCGCGCTTGCAGGACGGGTTCCGGCGCGCTAACAGCCAGCCATGACGCAGCGCTATGCCCTGAAGATCGACTATGACGGCGGCCCCTTCGCGGGCTGGCAGCGGCAGGCGCAGGGGCAGGCCTCGGTGCAAGGGGCGGTCGAGGCCGCGCTTGCCCGGCTGGAACCGGGCGATCACACCATCGCCGCCGCAGGCCGCACCGATGCCGGGGTGCATGCGACGGGGCAGGTGGCGCATTGCGATCTGGCCCGCGACTGGGATGGGTTCCGTCTGTCCGAGGCGCTGAACTGGCACCTGCGCCCTGCCCCGGTGGCCATCACGGCGGCGGTGCGGGTGGACCCCGATTTCCACGCACGGTTTTCGGCCATGGAACGGCGCTATCTGTTCCGGCTGGTGGCACGGCGCGCGCCGGTGACGCATGACCGTGGGCTGGTCTGGCAGGTGCTGCGCCCGCTTGATCTGGCGGCGATGCAGGCAGGCGCCTCGCATCTGGTGGGCCAGCACGATTTCACCACTTTCAGATCTTCGATGTGTCAGGCCAAAAGCCCGGTCAAGACACTGGATGAAATTGCAATAACCGAACATGCTGTTCCGGATGGCACCGAATACCGCTTTGCCCTGCGCGCCCGCAGTTTTCTGCACAATCAGGTGCGGTCGATTGTCGGCACGCTGGAACGGGTGGGGGCGGGCGCTTGGGCACCGGGTCAGGTGCACGAGGCCTTGCAGGCCCGCGACCGCGCCGCCTGTGGCCCGGTCTGCCCGCCGCAAGGGCTGTATCTGGTGGGGGTGGGCTATCCGGTGGACCCGTTTGCCGGGCCAATCTCAAAGGGGGGATGATGCCGACACGACCCGATCCGGTTGCCGCCGCCGATGATGAGGCCCGTCAGATGGCAAGATCATTGATGGCCGCCGCCCACGCCGCCCTTGCCTGGACCGACCCCGACACCGGCACCCCCGGCATTTCGCGCATCGCCTTTGGGCTGGCGCCGGATGGCGGGCCGCTGACCCTGATCTCCGGCCTTGCGCCGCATTTCGCCGCCCTGCGCGCAAACCCCGCCTGTGCCGTGATGCTGGGCGAACCGGGTGACAAGGGTGATCCGCTGACCCATCCGCGCCTGATGATCCGGGCCGTGGCGGTTTTCATCGCGCCCGATGCCGCAGACCGGCCCGCCTTGCGCGACCATTGGCTGACCCATCATCCCAAGGCGAAACTCTATATCGATTTTGCCGATTTCGCGCTGGTGCGCCTGATGCCGCAATCGGCGCTGCTGAACGGCGGCTTTGCCCGCGCCTACCGCCTGGCCCCCGCCGATCTGATGGCATAGGGGCAGCCAACCGGCTGCCCCACACAATCAAACTGGCCCCAAGAAAACCGTCAGATCGGGTTGTCGCACCGCAGCGTCACCTGCATCTTGCCCTTCACCGCCCCCGGCCAGCGCAGGTTGACCAAAGCCCCCCCCCCGCCCTGTTCGACCTGCACATAGGGCGTGTTGTACTGCGGCACATTGGTTGACGAGGTGACCGCCCCTTCCGCCACCAGCGACTGCACATTGCGCGCCCGCCCCCCGAACGGCAGGTAGGCCGCCGCATCCACCACCCAAGTATCGGCCGCCGTATTCTGCGTGTGTTCCACCGTCACCGGGCTGGCCGTGGGTTGGGTCACGCCGTTGAAGGTGTTGGACTGGAACACCACATTGCGGAACCGGGTGTAATCCAGCGTCGCATGGGTGGTATCCACCTTTTCTACCCGGTCGATGACGCAGTTCACCGTGCGGAACGCATTGTTCGACACGCTGAGGCCGCTGACGAAATGGCCCGACCCGTAGGGTGTGATCACAAACCAGCGGAACGCCGACACCACCGAGTTGCAGGTAAAGATGTTGCCCGTCACCGTCAGCCCGCCAAAGGAAAAATCGGTCAGAAAATCAGGGGTGGCATCATGTTCGTTGGTCAGCTCGATAAAGCTGTTGTCGATGTAATTGCCGGTGATCAGGGTCTTCAGGTTCGAGGTCGTCATCACCAGCCCGGCGCGCCGGATGCCTGCCGTTTCATCATCGCCCTGAAAGAAATGGTTGCCGATGAACATGTGCCCCGTGCCATTGACGATGCCGAAATGGGCAAAGCGCACGATGCGGTTGTTGCGGCATTTCACATCGTTGGCGTTGACGTTCAGCCCCACCGACGTTCGGTCCTGCGCCGCCAGCGCCTGTTCGTTGGACAGGAACTGACAGTGATCGACCAGCAGCCCCTGACAGCCCGACCCGATCGAGGTGATGGCCCGGTCCAGCGGCTTGTTCAGGGTGCAGCCCGCCACGCGGTTGGCGATCCCCGCCACCGGCAGCATCAGGCAACTGGCAACGCCGTTGCCCTGCAATTCCATGTCCTCGATCTCGAACCGGGTCAGGGACGTGAAGCCGCTGAAATCCAGCAGGTATTTGAAGCGGCGGAAGGTAAAGGTCCGCGTTCCCGCCGCCCCCCACAACGGATGCGACAGCGTGACCGTGCCTGCGCCGACGTTCTTGGCGGTGACATAGACCTCGCGCCCTACCCCGGTGCCAGTGACAAGCGCGCCCACCGGCACGTTGGCGACATTCGCCACCGCGGTCAGCGTGTTGGGGTTGGCAACGGCATAGGTCGCAACAGATGTGACCTGCGTGGTTTCAAAAGCCGGCCCCGGTACTGCATTCAGCAACCCGTGCCGCATCACCCGGCGGGTGGCAAAGCTGGTCAGCCCCACCAGGGCCGCCACATCCACCGGCTCGGTCAGATCGACCCGGCGGCCTGACAGATCAAAGCTGACATGGTCGCTGAAATAGAACAGCGCCTGCAACGCCCGCTTGAAGCCTTCCAGTTCAGACCCGAAGGCCGACATGTAGGTATCCAGATCGAAGTTGCGGGTGCAGGACAGGCGGTACTGGCCGGGCATCTCCACTGTGCCCTCGAACCGCACCGGCGAGGTGATGGTGACGTGATCGTTCAGCAGATAGCTGCCCGCCGATACCAGCACCGTGCGCCCCTGTGCCGCCGCATCCGCCGCCTGAAACGCTGCCACGTCATTGGCCACCCCGTCGCCGATGGCGCCGTAGTCGCGCACATCGACCCAGTCCATCATCTTGCGGTGGAACACGTCGGTCACATCCTCGACCACCAGATCGTCAATGCGCACCACGCCGCCGGTCGGCCCGGTCAGGTCCAGCCCGATGTGCGCATAGACCGGCGCGGCCCCCCAGACCAGATCGACCCCCTGCCGCGCCCCCGCCCCGATGATTGCCTGCACCGTCACCACCTGACCATAGCTGGTCAGCGCCACTTCGGCCCCGGTCTGCGGCACCGACCCCACGTTGGCGCCGCTGATCGACCCCGCCCAGGCGGCAATCCGCACCGAAGGCAGGTTGCCCGAGATCGCCTTCACCCGCGCCGTCACCCGCAGATACAGGCCCGGCTGCATCGGCGTCTGCGCATAGGACCGCAGCTTTTGCGTGCTGGCGGTCTTTTGCAGTTCCATGCAGCCCGCAAAATCCTGATCGTTGGGAACATAGGCCGCGTTCGGCTGGCCCAGATACGACCCCGACCCCGGCGTGCCATCTTCGCGCGACCACAGGTTCAGCCCGGCCGAAAATGCCGGTGGCATCAGAACCAACCCATCGGTAATCGCCTTGTTCATCCGCTATCCCTCGCCTTGCTTGCGCCAAATCGGTGTGGCGAAAGGGGTAGCAAGACAGGATTAACCCATGGTCATGGGGGCGCGCGGTCGTGGGGGCGTGGCTGCAACGGGTCAGGCCCCGACATCATTCCCCGGCAGCAGTTGCACCGCCGAGATCTGCCAGCCATCAGGGGTTTCAACCATCTGATAATCCAGCATATGGCTGCGCCCAGCCTGATCGGTGATCAACACCCGCTGCCATTTGGCCCCGGCCACATCGCGCAGTTCCAGCATCTTTACGCCGGTGGCACGATGCACCATCGGATAGCCCTGCGCCACCATCGCACCAAAATTTTCGGGCGTGCCGAAGATGGTCTTGATATTGGGGGCGGCAAAGGTGAACGCCTTCGCGAAATCATCAGCCGCAAAGGCATCAAGCTGGCTTTGGATGGTGGATTGGATCGGGGCTTCCTGTGCCTGGGCAGGTATCGCCAGCAAAATGACGGTCAGCAAAGCGGAAAGGCCTGTGCGCATAAGCGTGGTCCTCGTATCGCGGTTACGTCCCCGACACAAAGGGTAGACCGGACCTGCGCCCGGTCAACAGTTTTATGCGATCAGGCCGTGACCAGCGCGCCCGACAGCCCGCGTTCGATCAGCGCCATGGTTTCCTGCACACCGTAAAGTGCGATGAACCCGCCAAAGCGCGGCCCTTCGGATGCCCCCAGCAACACCTCGTACAGCGCGCGGAACCAGTCGCGCAGCGGTTCAAACCCGTGATCCTTGCCAACCGCAAACACCATCGACTGCAAGGCCTCGGCGTCCAGACCCCCGTCCCAGACCGCCAGCCGCCCATGCAGATCCCGCATCGCCGCAGCCTCGGTTTCCGTCGCCGCCCGGAAGGTCCGGTTCGGCAAAATCCGGTCGTTGAAATAGGCCAACGCATAACCCGCCGCCGCATCCAGATCGGGGTTTGTCTCAGGCGAGGCATCGGGGGCATAGCGGCGGATGAACCCCCATAGCCCGGATTTGTCCTTGGCCCCGGCCACGGAGGCAAGATTCAGCAGCATCGAGAACGGCACCACCAAGGCACTTGCAGGCGGGGTGCCCTGATGGATGTGCCAGACCGGATTGCCCACCTGCGCGTCCACCTCTTGGCCCGGATAAGCCCGCAACTGCTGATGATATTCATCCATCGCGCGCGGGATCACGTCGAAATGCATCCGCTTGGCCGTCTTCGGCTTTTGATACATGAAATACGACAGGCTTTCGGATGACGCATAGGTCAGCCATTCGTCAATCGTCAGACCATTGCCCTTGGATTTGCTGATCTTCTGCCCCTGATCGTCCAGAAACAGCTCATAACTCATATGGTTCGGCTTGCGCCCGCCCAGCACCTCGCAAATGCCGTCATAGATCGGCGTGTTGGTGGAATGGTCCTTGCCATACATCTCGAAGTCCACATCCAGCGCCGCCCAACGGGCCCCGAAATCCGGCTTCCATTGCAGTTTGACGTTGCCGCCCGTCACCGGCAGCGTCCATTCGCGGCCATCCTCGTCGTCAAAAGTGATGGTGTGGTTGACCGGATCGACATGCTTCATCGGCACATACAGCACCCGCCCGGTTTCCGGGTGGATCGGCAGGAAACAGCTATAGGTCTGCTGGCGTTCCTCGCGCAAACTCGCCAGCATGATCGCCATGATCTTGTCATAACGCTCGGTCGCAAGCTTCAGCGTGTCATCGAACTGGCCGGATTTGTAGAACTCGGTGGCCGAGATGAAATCGTACTGAAAGCCGAACGTATCCAGAAACCGCCGCAGCATCGCGTTGTTATGCGCCCCAAACGACGGGTATTCGCCGTAGGGGTCGGGGACGCTCGTCAGCGGTTTTTGCATGTGCTGGCGCAGCATGTCCTGCTGCGGCACGTTTTCGGGCACCTTGCGCATGCCGTCCACATCGTCGGAAAAGCAGATCAGCCGGGTTGGGATATCGCTGATCACCTCGAACGCGCGGCGGATCATGGTGGTCCGCGCCACCTCGCCAAAGGTGCCGATATGGGGCAGGCCGCTTGGCCCATAGCCCGTCTCGAACAGCACATAACCCTTGGCCGGCGGGGCCTTGTCAAACCGCTTCAGCACGGCGCGGGCCTCCTCAAAGGGCCAGGCTTTCGACTTCATCGCAGCGTCGCGCAGGGCTGACATCGGAGATCCTTCCAAACGGGCGTCAAACTGTAACACCCGTCCTCTATTGCTGCCCCGGCGATAGGTCAATAATCTGGTCACAATGAACAGGAGTTCCCCATGTCCGGTTATACCGATGTCTGATTACCCCGTGCCCGAACGCCCGATGTCCGACATTCCCGCCTCGCTGTCGCCGCAAGATGCCCTTGTCGCCGTGATGATCGCCACCTCGGCGGCGGATGAACAGTTGCGCACCGCCGAGATGGTGGCGATCCAGCGCATGGTGAACCACATGCCGGTCTTCGCCGATTATGACAACGACCGCATCCGCATGATCACGCAAACCGTGTTCGACCTGTTCGAGGAAGAAGACGGTCTGGCCGCCCTGTTCGGCCTGATCCGCGATGCCCTGCCCGAACGGCTCCGCGAAACCGCCTATGCGCTGGCCTGCGATGCGGTTGCCGCCGATGGCCGCCTGCGGGATGTGGAATTGCGGATGCTGGAAGAAGTGCGCGAGGAACTGGCCATCGACCGCCTGCACGCCGCCGCCATCGAATGGGGCGCACGGGTCAGGCACCTGAAACCGTAGGATGGGCGATTCGCCCATCTTCCCCACCCCAAAACCGCCCCTTACCCGTAAGCCGCCGCCCACCGGCTGATCAACTGCCCCTGCAACCGCCGGGCGCGGCGGGTCCAGGCCTGCCCCCCCGGCGGGTCTTCGCGCTCCGCCTCCGCCAGCGCCGCCCGCTGCGCCACATCGGCGGAAAACACCGCAAACACCAACTCCCGCCCGCCCGGCGGCAGGATGTATCCCGCCAGACCCGAGGCGAAATTCAGCGTGCCGCTTTTCGCCACCACCTTGACGGGGTGGCCCTCGATCTCGGCCCCCTTGTCGTCGCGCATCGCATAGCTGCGCAGGATCGGCTTCAGCCCCGCCCCCGTCCGGTTGGCCCAGACCAGTGCCTTGACCATGTCTTCCGACGTGATCCGGCTTTGCCCGCCAAGGCCCGAATGGTCCAGGAACTGCCCCGACAACCCCATCCGCTCGCGTGCCCAGGCCGTCATCGCCGCCCCCGACCCTTGCAGGCTCGACGCGCCCGAGGCCCGCAGCCCGACCGCCTCGGCCGTCAGATTGGTCGAAAACCGCAGCATGTCGCGCAGCACATCGGTCATCGGCTCGGATTGCAGCGTCGCCAGTACCTGTCCTTGCGGCAGCGCCCCGGTGGCGATGGCCTCGGGCAGGCGAAGGCCCTGCGCGGCCGTCAGGGCGCGAAACACATCGCCGACATAGCCCGCCGGGTGGCGCACCGGCAACCAGCGGCTGCCCCCCTTGCCAAGCGCGCCGGATGCCACCGTCCAGTCATCGGCCTGCCCGTCGGTCGCATAGGTGAACAGCGGGGCCTCGCGCCCCACCACCCGCATGCGCGCCATCTGCACGGCAGGCACAAAGCGTTCGCCCCGCGCGTCCATCGTGACGCGCCAGTCGCCCCCGGCGCGCGCCCATTCGAAATACACCCGGTTGAAATTCAGGTTCAGCCCCGACAGACCCGGATTATAGCCCACCTGCACCGGCTGTTCGTCCGAAATCTCGGCGAGTGTCGGCAAGGCCCCGGCCCAGGTCACAAACCGCCCCGTCACGCCCCTGATCCCCGATGCCGCCAGCCGGGCCGCCAGATCGCCAAGCTGATCGGTCTGCACCGTCGGATCGCCCGCCCCCGCCAGCACCAGATCGCCCTGAATGATCCCGCCCGACACCGGCCCCGTCGCTATGACCCGCGTGCCATAGCGGTAATCCGGCCCCAACCGCTCCAGCGCATAAAGCGACGTGATTGCCTTCAACACCGAGGCAGGCGGCAGCAGCAAGGCCGGATTGCGTGAGACAAGCATCTGTCCCGTCGCCGCATCGGCCACGGCAAATCCAACCGCCCCGCCCCCCAGCTTGGCCGCCGCAATCAGCCGATCTATTTCGGATGGATCAGGCGTTGCAGGCGCGCGCGGCCCCGGCCTGCGCGGCGGAATGGGCGACCGGGGCATGACCTCGGCCAGGGCCGGGCTTGCCACCCCCGCCAGAACCCCGGCCAGACCGCCCGCCAGTACTGCCCGCCGTGATATCACCTCATCGCCCCCGACCCCGAATCCCTGCGCCTCGCATATCGAAAGCCATTTGGCCCAACAATTCACATTTGGGCCAGCCTATCGGCGCGCCCGCCATTCCCCGCGCGCCCGGATCTCGCTGGATGAGGTGTCGTTCAGCGGCAGGTTCACGAAACACCAGGCAGGCGGGCGCTTGGTGCCCAACCCCTCGCCGCGCTGCACCCGGTTCACCCGGAACGCACGGGCCGCCACCGACAACCGCGCCGAAACCCCTAATCCGGGCCGCGCCAGCACCCCCACGGGCACAGCGCGCAAGATATCGCGCCACCGCCCCCATCTGTGAAACTGCACCAGATTGTCCGCCCCCATCAGCCAGACAAACCGCACGCCGGGGTACATCGCCTGCAAGCGGTCAATCGTGTCGGCGGTGGACCGCGTGCCCAATGCCAGCTCCAGATCGCTGATCACCACCCGCGGATCATGGATCACCCGCCGGGCCTGCGCCAACCGCTGCGCCATTGGTGCGGGCTGGCGCGCCTTCAACGGATTGCCGGGGCTGACCAGCCACCACACCCGATCCAGCCCCATCCGCTTGATCGCCTCGCGCGTGATGTGCGCATGGCCTGCGTGGGCCGGATCGAACGACCCGCCCAGCAGGCCCACCACCATGCCCCCGTACGCGATTGGAAAGCCTGTACGCACCCGTTTCCCCCGGAAATACGGCAAAAAGCCAGACCACCCCACGTTGCCCTTGTCCACAACAATCGCTACATACCGCCTGAACCAGTCATCCCCCGGAGCATCGCCATGGCCAGCTATCAGTATGTCTACCACATGGAAGGCGTTTCCAAGACCTATCCGGGCGGCAAGAAGTGCTTTGAAAACATCCACCTGAACTTCCTGCCGGGGGTCAAGATCGGCGTGGTGGGCATCAACGGGTCGGGCAAATCGACCCTGCTCAAGATCATGGCGGGCATGGACACCGACTTCAAGGGCGAGGCCTGGGCCGCCAAAGGGGCCAAGGTCGGCTACCTCGCGCAAGAACCCTACCTTGACCCCAGCCTCGACGTGAAGGGCAACGTCATGCTCGGCGTCGCCAAGCAGACCGCCATCCTTGACCGCTACAACGAACTCGCGATGAACTATTCAGACGAGACGGCCGATGAAATGGCCACCCTGCAAGACCAGATCGACGCGCAGAACCTGTGGGAACTGGAGGCCTCGGTGGGGGTGGCGATGGACGCCCTGCGCTGCCCGCCCGATGACGCCGATGTGGAAACCCTATCGGGCGGCGAACGCCGCAGGGTCGCGCTGTGCAAACTGCTGCTCGAAGCGCCCGACATGCTGCTGCTGGACGAACCGACCAACCACCTTGACGCCGAATCCATTGCATGGCTGCAAAAACACCTGATCGCCTACAAGGGCACCATCCTGATCGTCACCCACGACCGCTATTTCCTTGATGACATCACCTCGTGGATTCTGGAATTGGACCGGGGCCGGGGCATTCCGTATGAGGGCAACTATTCCGCCTGGCTGGAACAAAAGGCCAAACGGATGATGCAGGAAGCGCGCGAGGACAAATCCAAGCAGAAAGTGCTGGAAAAGGAACTGGAATGGATCCGGTCGGGTGCCAAGGCGCGGCAGGCCAAATCCAAGGCGCGTATTTCGCGCTACAATGAAATGGCGGGCCAGACAGTGCTGGAGCGCTCGTCGGTGTCGCAGATCATCATTCCCAACGGCGAACGTCTGGGCAGCAAGGTGATCGAAGTTACCGGCCTTAAAAAGCACATGGGCGATAAACTGCTGATCGAGGATCTGACATTCACCGTGCCGCCCGGCGCGATTGTCGGCGTGATCGGCCCCAATGGCGCGGGCAAATCCACCCTGTTCCGCATGCTGACCGGGCAGGAACAACCTGATGAGGGCACCATTACCCTCGGCGATACCGTGCATCTGTCCTATGTTGACCAATCGCGCGACGCGCTGGACCCCAATAAGAACGTCTGGGAAGAAATCTCGGGCGGGTCCGAGGTCATTCAGCTTGGCGATCTGACGATGAACAGCCGCGTCTATACCGGCGCGTTCAACTTCAAAGGCACCGACCAGCAGAAAAAAGTGGGCCTGCTGTCAGGCGGCGAACGTAACCGCGTTCACATGGCCAAACTGCTGCGCTCCGGCGGCAACGTCCTGCTGCTCGACGAGCCGACCAACGATCTGGACGTGGAAACCCTGCAAGCCCTTGAGGCCGCAATCGAAGATTTCGCCGGCTGCGCCATCATCATCAGCCACGACCGGTTCTTCCTGGACCGGCTGTGCACCCACATGCTGGCCTTTGAAGGCGACGCCCATGTGGAATGGTTCGAGGGGAATTTTGAGGACTATGAGGCGGACAAGGTGCGGCGGTTGGGGCCGGATGCGCTGGAGCCTAAGCGGGCGAAGTATAAGCGGTTTAGCAGGTAGGGGATAAGCGCAATGCCAATTTTGGCGGAGCATACAATAAAAATCAGGTATTCTGGAGGTCTTGCTGATCAGAATAGCCTACCGGCATATGATGGTGCTACATCGATCGATGGGATCATCAGAGCAATAAGTATTGCCACTCATGCATATATGACTGGAGAAATCGTCTCTCGAGCAACAGCTCTACGTAATGCATCGCTAATCATGAAGCCTGCACGCCAAGGTAGCTTTATTTTTGATGTTGTTGCTATTTTTGAAGCGTATCCAGCGACGTCAAGCGCAGCGGTCGCTTTGACCGCCGCGCCGTTTTATGATTTCTTAAAAACTGCGTTCAAACGAGCTACTGGTTACTTAGATGCAGAACCTGAAACTCCGCACTTGAGAAAACTATACGAACGGTTACAACCGCCTCCACTTCTAAAATTGCCCGCTGATTTAGATCAACTGGCTGAAACTTTAGAAGGCAGCCTTCAGTCGGCGCACCGTCCCATTGGGGAAGATGGAAAAATTAAAAGTATTGAAATTGGAAGTCCTAGGCAGAACTTAATAATTTTTGACGCTGAAAGTAAAGATTGGGTAAATACTAGAGATGAAGCGGAAAATTTGACTATCTATGAAGGAAACTTAACTAGATATAATACACTTTCACGAAATGGTCGTGCATACATAACGCAGCTAAACAGAGTTGTGCCAGTTCGACCTGATGGTGACTATCCCGCGTCCGACCTTGCTCATCTTACGTGGTCTCTACACGGGAGTAACATCGGCGCACGAAACAAATTGTCAATGCGAGCACGTACCGTCACGTCTGCCAGTGGTAAAGTAAAACGCTTACTGTTGGCTGATTGCCAAAGATCTCCACTAGAATAGCTGAATAGCATAGGCCAGCGGGATAGTAGCATTCATTTCTCCACCGTATTGCACTTTAACTACACAACACTGAGCGCGTTTCCCCCCACCCCCTCTTACAAATCCCCCCGCTCCGCCCTATGTTTGCAGCAGAATTCCCCCGGAGCGTCCATGTCTGAACCCCGCGTCCAACGCCGTCTTGCGGCCGTGCTTGCAGCCGACGTGGCGGGGTATTCCCGGCTGATCGGCGCGGATGAAGATGGCACGCTGGCCGCGCTGCGCAGCATGTGGGCCACGCGGTTCAATCCCACCGTCGCCACCCACCATGGCCGCATCGCCAAGATGATGGGCGACGGCGCGCTGGTGGAATTTGCCAGCGCGGTCGATGCGGTGGAATGTGCGCTGGCGATCCAAGGTGCGATGGCCGCGCACAACGCCACCAGTGATCACCCGCTGACCCTGCGCATCGGCATCAATCTGGGGGATATCGTGGTCGAGGATGGCGACATTTTCGGCGATGGCGTCAACATCGCGGCCCGGCTGGAAGGCGAGGCCCCGCAGGGCGGCATCCTGCTGTCCGACACCGTGCATGAACAGATCCGCGGCAAGGTCGGGGTGCTGTTTCACGATCTCGGCGAGCTGGAGCTGAAGAACATCTCGCATCCGGTGGCGGCCTGGGTCTGGGGGGCGACGGCGCGCAAGGCCGACACAAGACCGGCGCAGGCCTCTACTGTGCGGCCGCTGGAAACCCGCCCCTCGATTGCCGTTCTGCCCTTCAACAACATGTCGGGCGATGTCGAGCAGGATTATTTCAGCGACGGCATTTCCGAAGACATCATCACCGATCTGTCGAAAATCGCGGGCCTGCTGGTGGTCGCGCGCAACTCCAGCTTTACCTACAAGGGCACCACCCCCGATATCCGCCGTGTGGGGCGCGAACTGGGCGTGACCTCGGTGCTGGAAGGGTCCATCCGCCGTGCGGGCAACCGGGTGCGGATCACGGCGCAGTTGATCGATGCGGTCAGCGGTCATCATCTGTGGGCCGAACGCTATGACCGCGACCTGACCGATATCTTTGCCGTGCAGGATGAGGTCACAATGAAGATCGTGTCTGTCCTGAAGGTCAAGCTGCGCCCTTCGGAAGGTGCGCGCCAGACCGGGGCCTATGTGCCGGGGGTACAGGCGCATGACCTGTTCCTGCGGGGCCGCCTGTTGCACGACGAGGCGTTCCGCAACCCCGAAAACGCCGCCGAAACCCTGCGCCAGACCATTGCCGCCTATGAGGGTGCCATCGCGCTGGACCCCGGATATGCGCTGGCCTACGCGGCCCTGAGCCTGGCCTATAACCTTGAGGTTCAGAACCAGTGGCTTGGCCTGCCCGATGCGATGGAACTTGGGATAGGCTATGCCCAGAAGGCGATAGATCTGGATCCGACCGAAGCCTTCGGTCACTTTTCCTTTGGCATCATGTGCCTGATCAAGGGCGATCCGGTCACCCTGAAGACCTGCGCCGAAAAGGCGCTGTCGCTGAACCCCAATTTTGCCGCCGCCTACAGCGCCATCGGCAATGCCGAGATTTTTCTCGGCCACCCCGAGGCTGCCCTGCCGTATTTTGACATATCCTCGCGGCTGGACCCGTCGTTTTCGGCGCAGTTGCTCCATTTCCGCGCCTTGGCGCAACTGGTCGCGGGTGACGATCTGGCGGCGGTCGACACCTTCCGCGAGCGTCTTGAACAGGTGCCGCGCACCGACATCAGCCGCCCGTTCCTTGCCGCCGCCCTGGGACATCTGGGCCGGTCAGAGGATGCCCGCGCCGTCTGGCACGATCAAATGCAGATCAAGCCCAATTATGATCTGGACAGCCATCTGGCCCGCCTGCCCTTCCGCCCCGCCGATCTGGCGCGCATCAGGGCCGGGTTGGCAGCAGCGGGCCTGCCTGCCTAAAGCCAGCGGTCCCGATCGGTGCCGACCGCATCGGCCACGTTGGCAAACCCGTCGCGCGCCAGCAGCTCATCAAGACCCCGCGCGATCCGCGCGGCCAGCGACAGGCCGTCATAGACCATCGCCGTATACACCTGCACCGCCTGCGCGCCGGCCCGGATCTTGGCATAGGCCTGCTCTGCGCTGCCAACCCCGCCGACCCCGATCAGCGGCAGTGCCCCCCCGGTCAGCCGCGACAACTGCGCCAGCACACGGGTAGACCTGTCAAACAGCGGTGCCCCCGAAAGCCCGCCGGTTTCGCCCCGGTGCGGGCTGACCAGACCGTCACGGCCAAGCGTGGTATTGGTGGCAATGATCCCGGAAATGCCGGATGCCACAGCCACTTCGGCGATGGCCTCCAGATCGGCCCCGGTCAGATCCGGCGCGATCTTCAGAAAGACCGGGATCGGCCGCGCCAACCCGGCGCGGGCCTGCATCACGCCTGCCAACAGCGCCGTCAGCGCGGCTGGCCCCTGCAAGTCACGCAAGCGTTCGGTGTTTGGCGAACTGACATTGACCGTGGCAAAATCCACATGATCCCCGCAGGCCAGCAAGACCGCCGCAAAATCCGCCGCCTTGTCATCGCTGGTCTTGTTGGCGCCCAGGTTCAGCCCCACCGGAACCGCGCCCCGCACCCGCCCCGCCAGACGCGCGGCAATCGCGGCTGCGCCCTGGTTGTTAAAGCCGAACCGGTTGATCGCAGCCCGGTCCAGGGTCAATCGAAACAGGCGCGGGCCGGGATTGCCCGGCTGTGCCAGCGGTGTGGCCGCCCCCACTTCGACAAAGCCGAACCCTGCGCGCGACAGCGGCCCCACCGCCACCGCGTTCTTGTCATACCCCGCTGCCAGACCGACCGGATTGGGCAACGCCATCCCTGCCAGCGAACCGGCCAGCCGGGGCGATGTGACCACCCCCGGCAGCGGCACCAGCCCGGCTTGCAAGGCCCGCAGGCTCAGGCCATGTGCAACTTCGGGGTCGAACCGGTGCAGCAGCGCAAGGCCCGCGCGTTCATACAGGCTCACCACATGCCCTCGGGAAAGATATGGCCGCTGAGCCCCAGGGGCAGCGATTTGTCCCAGACCACATCGGCCATCACCAGCGCGCGGTACAGATGCGGGAACAGCGCCCCGCCCCGCGACGGTTCCCACCGCAGCAGCGGCCCCAGAGCATCGGACTGAAACGCCACCAGCACCAGATCGCTTTCGGTGGCGAAGTATTTTGCCGCCGTTTCGGCCACCTGCGCGGCAGTCGAAAAATGCACAAAGCCATCGGCCAGATCGACAGGCGCACCCAGGGTCTGCCCTGCGGCACGAAACGCATCCCATTCGGGGCGACGGAGGATCTTGTAAATCAGCATGGCCGTTGAATGCCCGTTGTGCGCGGCTGGGTCAATCCTTTGGCAGCAACACCGGGCGATTGGCGATGTCACGCCGATGTTGCGGGCCTGCGCCACCCTGCGGTGATCCGGCTTTGACAGCCCGCCCCCTGCCATGCAGGCTGGGCCATACCCTTGCAATGGAGTTTCGCGATGACCCGGTTTTTCACCACCTGCGCAGCCCTGGCCCTGATGGCGGGGGCGGCACGGGCAGAATATACCCTGACCATCCTGCACACCAACGACTTTCACGCCCGGTTCGAGCCAATCTCGAAATTCGATTCGGGCTGTTCCGAAGAAGACGCGGGCAAAGGCGAATGTTTCGGCGGCACCGCCCGTCTGGTGACGGCGATGGCCGAGGCTCGGGCACGGTCGAACAATACCCTGCTGGTCGATGGCGGCGACCAGTTTCAGGGGTCGCTGTTCTACACCTATTACAAGGGGGCGGCCTCGGCTGAATTCATGTCGAAACTGGGCTATGACGCGATGACCGCCGGCAACCACGAATTCGACGACGGACCCGAGGCGCTGCGCGGGTTCATGGATGCGGTGCAGTTTCCGGTCCTGATGTCGAACGCCGATTTTGCGGCCGAACCCGTGCTGGCGGACAAGCTGCTGAAATCGGTGGTGATCGAAAAGGGGGGCGAAAAGCTGGGTCTGATCGGCCTGACCCCGCAAGACACCGCTGAACTGGCCAGCCCCGGCCCGAACATCACCTTCAGCGATCCGGTCGCCGCCGTGCAGGCCGAGGTGGACAGCCTGACCGCGCAAGGGGTGACCAAGATCATCGTGCTGAGCCATTCCGGCTACAAGGTCGATCAGCGCGTGGCGGCAGAAGCCACCGGCGTTGACGTGATCGTCGGCGGCCACACCAACACCTATCTGTCGAACACGTCCGACAAGGCCGAAGGCCCCTACCCCACCATGGTCGGCAAGACTGCCATCGTGTCGGCCTATGCCTACGGCAAGTTTCTGGGCGAGCTGAACGTCACCTTCAACGACGCGGGCGAGGTGGTGACCGCCACGGGCGAACCCCGGATCATGGATGCCGCCGTGGCCGAAGATGCCCCGACCGTCGCCCGCATCGCCGAACTGGCCGGCCCTCTGGAGGAAATCCGTGCGCGGCAGGTGGCGGAAACCACCGCCGAAATCGACGGCAGCCGCGAGACGTGTCGGACGAAGGAATGCCCGATGGGCAACCTGATTGCCGAGGCCATGCTGGATCGGGTGGCAGGGCAAGGCGTGACCATCGCCCTGCAGAACGGCGGCGGCGTGCGGGCCAGTGTCGATGCAGGCCCGGTCACCATGGGCGAGGTGCTGACCGTGCTGCCGTTCCAGAACACGCTGTCGACCTTCGAGGTGGACGGCGCGACGATCGTGGCCGCCCTTGAAAATGGCGCCAGCCAGTATGACGAGGCCGCAGGCCGCTTTGCCCAGGTGGCGGGCCTGAAATACACTGTCGATCCCGCCGCAGCACCCGGCGCGCGGATATCGGATGTGCAGGTGCTGATCGGCGGCGATGCCTGGGGGCCGATCGACCCGGCAGCGGTCTACAAGGTGGTGTCGAACAACTATGTCCGGGGTGGCGGGGACGGGTACAAGATGTTCGTGAACGCCGCCAACGTCTATGATTTCGGCCCCGATCTGGCCGATGTGACCGCCGATTACATGGCCAAGGTCGGCCCCTACACGCCGTTTGTCGATGGCCGCATCACGGTGAAATAGCCTGCAGGGGGCGGGCTTGGCCTGCCCCCTCAAAACGCCTTGAACGTCATCGTGGTCAGAGTGCGCACGATGCCCGGTATGTCGAACAGGCGACTTGACAGATATACGCCCACGTCCTCCTCCTCGGGGATGTAGACCTTTGCGATCAGGTCATATTCGCCGCTGGTGGAATACAGCTCGCTGACCACTTCGCGGTCATAGACTGCTGTGGCCACCTCGTATGTCTTGCCGGGGGTGCAGCGGAACTGGACGAAAACGCAGCGCATGGGCAGCTTCCTTTTGATGTTATGCCCGTGCCAACCTGCGGATCGGGGGTTTCACACCCCCGGACCCCCGTGGGATATTTATGAACAGATGATGGGCTTTGGACATGTTTAGCGCAGCAGGCAGCCCAAGGGAAGTCAGTCCTCGGTCGCGGCGAGGTGCAGCGCGGTTGGCGGCGCTTTCAGGTCTGCCACCCCCAAAGGCTCCACCGGCCGCGCCAGACGGTTGCGCACCACCCACAGCAGGCGGTCCTGTGCGCGGGTGATCGCCACATAGGCCAGCCGTTTCCACAAGGGCACCCCGGCCTCGGACCGGCCCGATTGGGCGGCGGCATACAGGTCTGGCGCAAAGACCTGCACGTCGTTCCACTGTGACCCCTGCGCCTTGTGGATCGTGACCGCAGCACCATGCAGGAACGCCGCCCCCATCCGGGCGGCAGAGGGGATGAAGGGTTCCTCCTCATCCGGGCGTTCGATCTTGATGATGCTGGCGGCAGACACCTGCGGTTCTTCCGCCCCCACCACATGCAGACGCGCAAACCCGTCACGCGACCCCGCGCCAAGATAGATCACCTGCGCCCCCTTGATCAGGCCCCGAGCCTCCAGGTCGATGCGCTTCTTGCGATGCTTCAACGGCAGTTCGATCCCGTCACAGACCAGCGGCTCGCCGGGCAGCAGCATATCGGCAGGGGCAGCATAGGCCACCCGAAACGCGTGGATCAGCCGGATCCGCGTGGCATTGCGCCAGACCAGCACCGGGGAGCGTGCCATCAGACCCGCCTCCACCCGTTCGGCCCAGACCACCCTTGGGTCGCGCCTTGACGCGGCCTCGACCATCCGCTCGAAGTCTTCAAACCCCAGCCGATCATCGCCAAGCGCGTGGGCCAGGTCCAGGATCGGGTTGTCCTCGGCCTGCCGGTGGATCCGGCTGAGCACCAGCCTGCGCCCCTCGGCCAGCCGGTCGAACACCATCGCGCCCGACAGCCCGACCGGGGCCAACTGGGCCGGGTCGCCAAACAGCACCAGCGTCGGAAAAATCTCGCGCAGATCATCGAACTGGCGTTCGTCCAGCATCGAGGATTCGTCGACGAACCCCACATCCAGCGGTTCCTCGCGGCGTTTCCAGCCCTTGATGAAGTCGCTGCCCTTCAACCCCGCCGCCGCCAGCGCACCGGGGATCGAGGCCACCGTCTGGTAAAACGCCCAGGCCCGGTCCAGGGCCAACTCGGTCAGCCCTTCGACCGCCGGGCGCGGCGCGGTGCCGGTCAGCCATTCGGCGATGCGTTCATACTGCGGGTCATAGACAGGCGTATACAAGATGCGGTGGATCGTCGTCGCCGGAACCCCGCGCAGGCGCAACACCGACGCCGCCTTGTTGGTGGGGGCCAAAATCGCCAGCGTCCTGCGTTCCTTGCGTTTGCGTCCTTCAAAATCGCCCGAGATCACATCGACCCCGGCCTCTTTCATCGCGCGGTACAGACTGGCCAGCAGCATGGTCTTGCCCGACCCCGCCTTGCCCACCACCGCCAGCACCGACGGCTTTCCCGCCGCCATCGGGGTCAGCGCAGACTGGCCAAGGTCAATGCCATGGCCCAGCAATTCGGCAGCAACCCGGTCGAAGGCCTCGGCCTGATCGTCGGAAAAGGTCAGTTCGGGCAGGGGATGTGCGGGCAGGTTCATGGGTCCGACCATACCAAGCGGCGCCACAAAGGACCAGATGCCGTCAGTTCGCCCGCCCCCCCGGCGGCAGGCTCCCCAGAGCATCGCGCCCCCGGCCCTCGGCGTCGCGCAATTCGACCTGTGCCACCTGCATGGCCTCGTCCACCGCCGCGACAAGTCCGGTCAAGCCGTTCTTGTGGGCATAGGTTTTCAGGTCGGTCAGCACATCGAATATCCACTCGTGACGCATCCTGCCTCCAGCCTGTGCTTTGCGCGGATCACCGGTTTGGTGACAGCCTCCATGGCCCGATCAAGCGTTGCCACCCATGACCACCATCAAAGGCAAAAAAACCGCCGCACCACAAGGGTCACGGCGGTTTTCCGGCGCAATCGGGCGGATCAGGGTTTCAGACTGGCCTCGAGCGTGTCTTCATAGGTGCGCAATCCGGTGCGCGGGGCCTGCACCAGAACTGCCATATTGCCGGGCTTGTGCTGGTTGCGCAGCATTTTCGTATGGGCCTGCGGAATATCGGCCCAGGGAAAAACCTCTGACATGCAAGGGTCCAGCCGGCGTTCCACCATCAGCTTGTTCGCCGCCGCCGCCTGCTTCAGATGTGCAAAATGGCTGCCCTGCAAACGCTTCTGGTGCATCCACATGTAGCGCACATCAAATGTGCAGTTGAACCCGCTGGTCCCGGCACAGATCACCACCATGCCACCCTTCTTGCACACCAGAGAACTGACCGGGAACGTCGCCTCACCGGGATGTTCAAACACCATGTCGACATTCACCCCCTTGCCGGTGATGTCCCAGATCGCCTTGCCAAAACGCCGGGCCTCTTTCAGCCAGTCGTTGTATGCCTCGCTGTTGACCACCGGCAACTGCCCCCAGCATTTGAAATCCTTGCGGTTGATCACGCCCTTGGCGCCCAGCCCCATCACAAACTCGCGCTTGTCCTCCTCGGAAATCACGCCGATCGCATTGGCCCCCGCCGTGTTGATCAACTGGATCGCATAAGACCCAAGGCCGCCCGACGCGCCCCAGACCAGCACATTCTGCCCCGGTTTCAGATCATGCGGTTCATGCCCGAACAGCATCCGGTAGGCGGTGGCCAGCGTCAGCGTGTAGCAGGCGGATTCTTCCCATGTCAGATGCCGTGGGCGCGGCATCAGCTGCTGCGCCTGCACACGGGTAAACTGGGCGAACGACCCGTCATGGGTTTCATAGCCCCAGATGCGCTGCGTGGGGGAAAACATCGGGTCGCCGCCGTTGCATTCCTCGTCATCGCCGTCGTCCTGGTTGCAGTGGATCACCACCTCGTCGCCGACCTTCCACCGTTTCACGCGGTCGCCAACGGCCCAGACAATTCCGGACGCATCCGACCCCGCAATGTGATAGGGCTGCTTGTGCACATCAAACGGGCTGATCGGCTGGCCCAGGCCCGCCCACACCCCGTTATAGTTGACCCCCGCCGCCATCACCATCACCAGCACTTCGTTGCTGTCGATGCGCCAGGTGTCCACCACCTCGGCCAGCATCGCCTGTTCGGGTTCGCCGTGCCGTTCGCGCCGGATCGCCCAAGAATACATCTGCTTTGGCACATGGCCGAGAGGGGGCAACTCGCCAATCTCGTACAGGTCTTTGATGGCCCCGGTTTTCATCTGATCCGCTTTGTCCAACGCCATCTTGGCCTCCCGTCCTGTCATGCCGCGCCGCAGAATCGACGCTGCTTCAGCATAGGGATAGAAACGGATGCGCAACTTTGCAATAGTACGATGGTATATTTTGTAATTTTATGTCTGCCGCAGCGCAGCGAATTGACAATTGCACAAAATGTCGCCTATCACAGTCCAAAGCTAAGATTGTTGCGCAAGCCCAGAGGCCCCGATGACCAACGCCAGCCCCAAAGACACGCCCTGGCTGTTTCGCACCTATGCAGGCCATTCCACCGCCACCGCCTCGAACGCGCTGTACCGGGGAAACCTGGCCAAGGGGCAGACCGGCCTGTCGGTCGCCTTCGATCTGCCCACCCAGACCGGCTATGACAGCGATCACATTCTGGCGCGCGGCGAGGTCGGCAAGGTCGGCGTGCCCGTCGCCCATCTGGGCGACATGCGCGCGCTGTTTGCGGATATTCCGCTGACCCAGATGAACACGTCCATGACGATCAACGCCACGGCGCCATGGCTGCTGGCCTTGTACATCGCGGTGGCCGAGGAACAGGGGGCCGACATTGCCACCCTGCAAGGCACTGTTCAGAATGACATCATCAAGGAATACCTGTCGCGCGGCACCTATATCTGCCCGCCCAAGCCCAGCTTGCGGATGATCACCGACATTGCGGCCTACACCCGCGCGCATCTGCCCAAGTGGAACCCGATGAACATTTGCAGCTATCACCTGCAAGAGGCCGGGGCCACGCCCGAACAGGAACTGGCCTTTGCCTTGGCCACCGCCTGCGCCGTGCTGGACGATCTGAAAACCAAGGTCGCGCCGCAGGATTTTCCCGACATGGTCGGCCGCATCAGCTTTTTCGTCAACGCGGGCATCCGTTTTGTGACCGAGTTGTGCAAGATGCGCGCGTTCGTGGAATTGTGGGACCAGATCTGCCTGACCCGCTATGGCGTGACCGATGCCAGATACCGCCGCTTTCGCTATGGCGTGCAAGTCAACTCGCTTGGCCTGACCGAGCAGCAGCCCGAAAACAACGTCTACCGCATTCTGATCGAGATGCTGGCCGTGACGCTGTCGAAAAACGCCCGCGCCCGCGCCGTGCAACTGCCCGCTTGGAACGAGGCTTTGGGCCTGCCGCGCCCGTTTGACCAGCAATGGTCGCTGCGGATGCAGCAGATTCTGGCCTATGAAACCGACCTGCTGGAATATGACGACCTGTTCGACGGCAACACCGCCATTGACCGCAAGGTGGCCGCGCTGAAAGACGGCGCTTTGGCCGAACTGGCGCAGATCGATGCCATGGGGGGGGCGGTGGCCTGCATCGACCATATGAAAGGCCGGCTGGTCGAGGCCAACGCCGACCGTCTGGCGCGGATCGAGTCGAAGGAAACCACCGTCGTCGGCGTGAACCGCTTTACCACGACAGAAGCCTCGCCCCTGGTCACCGGCGACGGGTCGATCATGCAGGCCGACCCTGCCGCCGAGGCCGACCAGATCGCCCGCCTGACCGCCTGGCGCAGCAGCCGCGATGCCGCGGCGGTGGCCGCCGCCCTGCAATCTCTGCGCGATGCCGCCGCCAGCGGTGCCAACGTGATGCCCCCGTCGATCGCCTGCGCCAAGGCCGGTGTCACCACCGGTGAATGGGCGGGCGTGATCCGCGCGGCCTTTGGCGAATACCGCGCCCCGACCGGCGTATCGCGCAACCCGTCGAACCGCACCGAAGGGCTGGAACCGATCCGCGAAGCCGTGGACGCAGTATCGACCAAACTCGGCCGCCGCCTGAAATTCCTCGTCGGCAAGCCGGGCCTTGACGGCCATTCCAACGGCGCCGAACAGATCGCCGCCCGCGCCCGCGATTGTGGCATGGACATCACCTATGAAGGCATCCGCCTGACCCCGGCCGAAATCGTGACCGCTGCCGCCGACCAGAACGCCCATGTGGTGGGCCTGTCGATCCTGTCGGGCAGCCACATCGCCCTGATGCGCGACCTGATGGACAGGATGCGCGCCGCCGGCCTTGGCCATGTGCCCGTGGTTGTCGGCGGCATCATTCCCGAAGACGATGCAAACACCCTGCGCACAATGGGCATTGCCGCAGTCTACACACCGAAGGATTTTGAGCTGAACCGGATCATGACCGACATCGTCGCCTTGGTCGAGGCCCAGCCCATCGCAGCGCAATAGCCGCGATTGCCCGACCGTTCGGCAATTTTCCGGTCGCCGCCTGGCGATGGCGATGCGCGGCCTTGTCTGCCGTGCAGGCAGACAGCCACAGCCAGACACCGACGACAAGGCTTGCCACAAGACTGTACAAATCCACGCGTTTCCCCCGCCTGACATCGAAGTTTCCGCCTGTAACTGCGGCTCCACTCCAGATACCCTGCGACTCCTTTACAAAGGCTTTACGTCGTTCATCAGGGTGCAGACATGACTGTTCATATCGGGGCGAAACCCGGCGAAATCGCGCAAACCGTGCTGATGCCGGGCGACCCCTACCGCGCGCGGTGGGCCGCGGAAACCTATCTGGAAAACCCGGTGCTGGTGACGGAAGTCCGCGGGATGCTGGGCTATACCGGCACGTGGAACGGCCACCGCGTGACCATTCAGGGGTCGGGCATGGGCATGCCGTCCTTGTCGATCTATGCCAATGAATTGATTAGGGATTATGGCGCAAAAACCCTGATCCGCATTGGCAGCGCGGGGGCGTTGCAGCACCACGTCAAGGTGCGTGACGTGGTGCTGGCGATGACGGCTAGTACCCTTGGCAGCCCGTCGCAATCGATCTTCCGCGAGCTGAGTTTTGCCCCTTGTGCCGACTTTGGCTTGCTGACTGCCGCTCATGGGGCGGCGCTGAAAATCGGGGTGCCGGTGCATGTCGGCGGCATCTATTCGTCGGATACGTTTTATGACGAACGCCCCGATCTTTCCGAACAACTTCAAAGGCATGGCACGATCTGCGTCGAAATGGAGGCTGCCGAGCTGTATCATGTCGCCGCCCGCCATGGCGCGCGGGCCCTGGCGATCCTGACCATTTCCGACCATATCCTGACGGATGAGGCCCTGCCCGCAGACCAGCGCGAGCGCAGCTTTGGCGCGATGGTCGAGGTCGCGCTGCAAGCGGCGTTCGCCTAACGCCCGCGCAGAAACTGCACCACCCGGTCCACAGCGCCCCTCGGGCGCGCGGGCCGGGCGGACCAAAGCCGCAAGGCGCGCGGCAAGGTCACAGCCAGATCGAACGGCGCGACCAGCGCCCCGCTGGTCAGATGGCGCGCCACCAGCGCCTCGTGGCCGATCGCCACCCCTGCCCCGTTCAGCGCTTCTTCCACCGCCAGCGCATACAGCGAATAGACCGGGCCGCGCACGGGCAGCCCACCGGGCATCGCCACGGCTGACCAGATCGCCCAATCCTCGCCCCAGGCAGAATCGCCCAGGCAAGGCACCGTCGCCAGATCGGCAGGGTGGCGCAAAGCCGCGGCCACGCCGGGCGTGCAGACCGGAAAGATCACGTCATCACAAAGGCTTGCGCCGCCTTTGTCCGCATAGAACAGGCACAGGTCATAGGGCGCGCGCTTCAGGTTTGGCGGGGCCTCAAGGGCGGTGATCGACACCGAAATCTCGGGCGCCACCACCCGCAACCCCGGCAGGCGCGGCGACAGCCAAAGCTGCGCAATCGCAGGCAGCGTGGCGATATGCACCACCTGCGGGGCCGCGTCCGCCCGCAGCGCCTGCACCGCCTGCGCCAGGCCGTCGAAAGCATCGGTAAACCCCGAAGCCGCCCGCGCCCCAAGCGGCGTCGGCACCACCCCGCGCGGCGTGCGCACGAACAGGGGCGCGCCCAAAGCAGCCTCCAACGCCTTGATATGTGACGTGATCGCGCCGGGGCTGACCCCCAGTTCCACCGCCGCCGCCGCAAAGCCACCCAACCGCGCTGCCGCCTCAAAGGCACGCAGCGCGTTCAGGGCCAGATCTTTCGGGCGGGGTGGGGCGACAGCCATCTTTGCCTCAGTTTTCCTGACCCTAGTTTTCCGCAAAACTGGTTTGCGCGCAAGCCCCGCTCAGGGTTTTCTGGGCCCAGTCAACAGGAGATCGCCATGACCCACCTCGCCCCCCGCCCCTGGGTGCCCGCCGCGTGTGAAGCCCATATCCAGACCCTCGCGGCGCGGGTCGCGGCCCCTTCTGCGCAGGTCGCGGGCAAGATCGAGGCTCTGATCGAGGCAAACCTGCACATCCATGACCGGGATTGCTTCAACCTCAACCCTGCGACCAACGTGATGAATCCAAAGGCCGAAGCGGTGTTGTCGCGTGGCCTGGGCAGCCGTCCCAGCCTGGGTTACCCCGGCGACAAATACGAAATGGGGCTGGAGGCGATCGAGGAAATCGAGGTGATCACCGCCGAGCTTGCGGCCGAGGTTTTCAACGCCAAGTATGCCGAAATCCGGGTCGGGTCGGGCGCTTTGGCGAACCTCTATGGCTTCATGGCGCTGGCAAGACCGGGGGATGCCATCATCGCCCCGCCTGGCACGATTGGCGGCCATGTCACCCACCATGCGGGGGGCTGTGCGGGGCTATATGGCCTTGCCACACACGCAGCGCCAATAAACGCAGATGGCTATACCGTTGATCTTGCTGCCCTTCGCGACCTTGCCCACGCGACCCAGCCCAGGATCATCACCATCGGCGGCAGCCTGAACCTGTTCCCGCATCCGGTGGCAGAAGTGCGCGCCATTGCCGATGAGGTGGGCGCGACAGTGCTGTTCGACGCCGCGCACCAATGCGGCATGATCGCGGGTGGCAGCTTTCCGAACCCGCTGGCGCAAGGCGCGCACATGATGACGATGAGCACCTACAAATCCCTCGGGGGGCCGGCGGGCGGGCTGATCGTGACCAATGAGGCCGACATCGCCGAACGGCTGGATGCCATCGCCTATCCCGGCATGACCGCCAATTTCGATGCGGCGAAGTCGGCGGCATTGGCGCTGACCCTGCTGGACTGGCGCGACCATGGCGCGGCCTATGCGCAGGCGATGGTGGACCTGGCGCAAGCCTTGGCCCGCGAACTTTCCGCGCTTGGCCTGCCGGTGTTCGCGGCCGACAAGGGGGCCACGCAGTCGCACCAGTTTGCGATCCTCGCGGCGGGGTTTGGTGGCGGTCAGGCGGCGTCGAAAACCCTGCGCAAGGCAGGCTTTCTGGCCTGCGGCATCGGCCTGCCTGCGGCCCCCGTTGCGGGCGATCTCAATGGCTTGCGGATCGGCACGCCCGAACTGGTGCGCCGCGGCGTGACGCCTGCCGATGCCCCGGCGCTGGCCGCGCTGATCGCCGAAGGGCTGCGGTCGAACGCGCCCGAAACGGTGGCCCCGCGCACGGCGGCGCTGCGGGCAAGGTTTCAGGGGATGCACTACATCCGGGGTTGACCGAAGCGATTCGGGGGCGTCTAGTGCGACGCCCTCAACGTTAGGAACCCTTATGAAAACCCGTCAACTCGGGGCCGGTGGACCCATGGTTTCCGCCATCGGCCTTGGCTGCCTGTCCTTCGGTGGCATCTTTGGTCCCACCTCGGACGAGGACAGTCTGCGCTGCCTTGATGCCGCCTGGGACCATGGCATCACCCTTTACGACACCGCCAACATCTATGGCATGGGGCGGTCGGAAACCGTTCTGGGCCAATGGCTTGCGAACCGGAAGCACAGTGCCATCCTTGCCACCAAGGCCGGCATCGTCAACGGCCCGGCCCGGCGGATCGACAATTCCGACGCCCATCTGCGGGCCGAGCTGGAGGGATCGCTCCGCCGTCTTGGCGTCGATCACGTCGATCTGTTCTACATCCACCGCCACGATCCCGCGACGCCCATCGAGGAGGTCGCAGGCACCCTGTCGCGGCTGGTGGAGGAGGGCAGGATCGGCGGCTATGGCCTGTCGGAAATCAGCCCCGGCACCCTGCGCCGCGCCCATGCCGTGCATCCCTGCCGCGCGGTGCAGAACGAATACTCGCTGTGGACGCGCCAGCCGGACCTGGGCCTGATCCAGACCTGCGCCGAACTGGGCGTGGCCTTCGTGCCGTTCTCTCCGCTGGCACGGGGCGCCTTGGGGCGCGAGATTCTGGACCCGGCCACCCTGCCCGAGACGGAATTCCGCCGCCAGATTCCGCGCTTTCAAGGTGTGGACTGGTCGTTGAACCGTGCCCGGATCGAAGGGTTTCGCAGCTATGCCCATGACCTTGGCCTGACGCCCCCGGCACTGGCGGTGGCTTGGGTGCTGGACCGCGCCCCCCACCTGATCCCGATTCCCGGCACCCGCACAGCGGACCATCTGACCGACTGGGTGGGCGCATCGGAAATCACGCTGACCGACCAGCACCGGGCGGAAATTGCCCGCCTGCTTCCGGTCGGCTGGGCCTATGGCGACCGCTATGACGACACGCAGGCGGCAACGGTGGAACGCTACTGCTAGGGCTTTCATACTGGTGGAAATATCCTCGGGGGTGAATTGGCGAATGCCAAGAGGGGGCTGAAGGCCCCCTTCTCTGCCCCGCTGCGATACCGGGTTGCGACGCGCCAGAACCTGACCCATCATCGCCCCCGGATGACAGCGAGGTTGACCATGAAAATCAACGGCATACCCTACAGGTCGATCTGGCGTGACGGCGACCGCATAGGCATCATCGACCAGCGCTGGTTGCCGCATGATCTGCGGGTGGTGGACTTGGGCCACCTTGCCGCCTTCGCCACCGCCATCCGTGACATGTGGGTGCGCGGCGCGCCGCTGATCGGGGCGACCGCCGCCTATGGCATGGCGGTGCAGATGCGCAGCGACCCGTCGGACAGATCGTTGCACGACAGCTGGCAGGTGCTGCACGACACCCGCCCCACCGCGATCAACCTGCGGTGGGCGCTGGACGATATGGTGGCAAACCTTGCCCCCCTGCCGCCTGCGCAGCGGGCTGCTGCCGCCATGGCCCGCGCCGATGCGATTGCCGAGGCCGATGTGGCGATGAACGCGGCCATTGGCCAGCACGGGCTGGCGTTGATCACGGCGATTGCTGACCGCAAGGGCCGGGTAAACATCCTGACCCATTGCAACGCGGGCTGGCCTGCGACGGTGGACTGGGGCACCGCGACCTCGCCCATTTATCACGCCCATCAGGCGGGGATCGATCTGCATGTCTGGGTCGATGAAACCCGGCCCCGCAATCAGGGCGCGCAGATCACCGCGTGGGAACTGGGGGCGGCGGGGGTGCCGCATTCGCTGATCACCGACAATGCGGGCGGGCATCTGATGCAACGCGGTGCGGTGGATATGGTGATCGTCGGCACCGACCGCACCACGGCGCGCGGCGATGTGTGCAACAAGATCGGCACCTATCTCAAGGCACTGGCGGCACAGGCCAATGGCGTGCCGTTCTATGTGGCGCTGCCGTCGCCCACCATCGACTGGCGGGTGCAGGACGGGCTGACCGAAATTCCCATCGAGGAACGTGACGGCGCAGAGGTGACCCATGTGCAGGGCCGCGATGCGGCCGGGCAGATCGTGTCGGTGCAGATCTCGCCCGATGGCACCACCGCGCGCAACCCGGCCTTTGACGTGACCCCCGCCCATCTGGTAACCGGCCTGATCACCGAGCGCGGGGTCTGTGCGGCCAGCGCCGAAGGGCTGGCCGCGATGTTCCCGGATTTGAAATCAAGGGTCTAGGCGTCAGACCACCCGTTCGACCATCAGCTTCTTGATCTCGGCAATTGCCTTGGCGGGGTTCAGGCCCTTGGGGCAGGTCTTGGCGCAGTTCATGATGGTGTGGCAGCGGTACAGCTTGAACGGGTCTTCCAGATCGTCCAGCCGTTCCGGCGTGGCTTCATCGCGGCTGTCGATGATCCAGCGATATGCGTGCAGCAGGGCTGCCGGCCCAAGGTACTTGTCGCCGTTCCACCAGTAGCTGGGGCAGGATGTCGAACAACAGGCGCACATCACGCATTCATACAGACCGTCCAGCTTGCTGCGGTCGTCAATCGACTGCCGCCATTCCTTGGCGGGGCGGTTGGTCTTCGTCTCGAGCCAGGGCATGATCGACGCGTGCTGCGCGTAGAAATGCGTGAGGTCCGGGATCAGATCCTTGATCACCGCCATATGCGGCAGCGGGTAGATCTTCACATCGCCCTTCACCTCGTCCAGCCCGTAAATGCAGGCCAGCGTGTTGATGCCGTCAATGTTCATCGCGCAAGACCCGCAGATGCCTTCGCGGCAGGACCGGCGGAAGGTCAGCGTCGGGTCGATATCGTTCTTTATCTTGATCAGCGCGTCCAGCACCATCGGGCCGCATTTGTCCATATCGACGAAATAAGTATCGACCTGCGGGTTCTTGCCGTCATCCGGATTCCAGCGGTAAATCTGGAACTTGCGCACATTCTTGCCGTCCGGCTTCGGCCAGGTCTTGCCGGTGCGGATGGTGGAATTCTTGGGAAGCGTGAACTGAACCATGGGTCATCCCCTCCAGTCGGGTCTGGTGTAGAGCGGCTGGCGCGGAGGCTGGCCGGATTGCTGGTAAACACAGGCGTCATAAACCGCCGACGGGTCGCGGCCCCGGACGAAATCCGAGGTGATCTCGATATCGACAAAGCCACCGGTCCTGCCGTTCGATCCGATGCCGATGCCTGCCTCGCGGATCGGGCTGGCGGTGGACTTGGCGCGGGATATGCAGTTGCGTTCCGCCTGTTCGACCGACACCGGGCCGCAGGCGGCCAGCGTCAGCAGCAGGGCGGCGGCGCGCATCACAGACCCAGCGGCGGCAGACCCGCACGCGACAGGCACGCCAGCGTTTCGGGCCGCGCGCCGATGGCAAGGATGGTCTGCACCGTCGAAGTGCCCGCCTGCACCGCGACATCGCGGGCAAGAAGCTGAATCTCATTGGCCGTGGCGTTTTCCACCACGCACAGCGTGGCGGTCTGCGCCTGCGGGGCGGTGAAATAGTTGCTGACCACCGGCAAAACCACCGATTCCGCCGCCCGCCGCCCGACCTTGTCGGCAACCTGTGCCGGGTCGCAGGCGGCAAGCGTCAGCAGCGCAAGGGGAAGCAGGCGTGTCATGTGATGGCCTTTCGGATCATGGCTGAAGGCAGGCATAGCCAACCCCTCCGACCAGTTGCAGGTTGCATTGGCGCGGGCCAGAGGCGGCAGGCATCTGACGCCGCACACAGGCATTGACCGATGCCAGTTCCGCCTGGGTCGCCTGAATATCGCCTTCGGCCCCCGCGTCCCTGGCCGCCTGCGCCCGCGCGGTGTAACCCGACGCCGCAGTACAGGATTTGACCAGCGCCGGATTGCCCGCGCTGCCCGTGGTCTGGCAGGCGGCAAGCACCACAAACACCGCAAGGGCAATCAGGCGCCGGGTCATCAATACACCCGTGCTTTCGGCGCGATCTTCTTCAGTTCGATCCCGCCCTGTTCATAGGTGGTCAGCGGGTCCAGATGCACCGGGCGGGTCGACAGGGTCACCTTCGGACCGTCGACATGGGCCAGGCTGTGCACCCGCCAGTTCGCATCATCGCGGTTCGGATAATCCTCATGCGCATGGGCACCGCGCGATTCCTTGCGGGCCTCGGCGGCGACGATGGTCGCCAGCGCGTTCGGCATCAGGTTCTGCAATTCCAGCGTTTCCATCAGGTCGCTGTTCCACACCATGGACCGGTCGGTGACCTTTATGTCACTCATCTGGCCGGCAATGGCCGTCATCTTGACCACGCCCTCGGCCAGCGTCTTGTCGGTGCGGAACACCGCCGCATCGGCCTGCATGGTCTTTTGCATGTCGAGCCGCAGGTTCGCCGTCGGGATCGCGCCATTGGCTGCGCGCGCCAGATCAAAGCGGGCCAAGGCGCGGTCCACCTCGACCCGGTTCACTGGCGGGACGGCGGTTTTCGGGTCCACCACCTGGGCTGCCTTGATCGCAGCCGCCCGGCCAAACACCACAAGATCGATCAGGCTGTTCGACCCCAGACGGTTCGCGCCATGCACCGATGCACAGCCCGCCTCGCCCACGGCCATCAGGCCGGGGAAGATGGCGTCGGGGTTGCCGGGCTGCGGGTTCAGCACCTCGCCCCAATAGTTGGTGGGGATGCCACCCATGTTGTAATGCACGGTCGGCAGCACCGGGATCGGTTCTTTCAGCAGATCGACGCCCGCGAAGATCCGGGCAGATTCCGTGATGCCGGGCAGACGCAGTTCCAGCGTTTCCTTGGGCAGATGGTTCAGGTTCAACGAGATGTGGTCCTTGTTCGGCCCCACCCCGCGCCCTTCGCGAATTTCGATCGTCATGCAGCGGCTGACCACATCGCGCGACGCCAGATCCTTGTAGGTCGGCGCATAACGTTCCATGAACCGCTCACCTTCAGAGTTGGTGAGGTATCCCCCCTCGCCCCGCGCGCCTTCGGTGATCAGGCAGCCCGATCCATAGATGCCGGTCGGGTGGAACTGCACGAACTCCATATCCTGCAAGGCCAATCCGGCGCGGGCCACCATGCCGCCGCCGTCGCCGGTGCAGGTATGGGCAGAGGTTGCCGAAAAATACGCGCGCCCATAGCCGCCCGTCGCCAGCACCACCATCTTGGCGTTGAACACATGGATGGTGCCATCGTCCAGCTTCCACGCCACAACCCCGGTGCAGGCCCCATCGGTGATGATCAGGTCCAGCGCGAAATATTCGATGTAGAATTCGGCGTTGTTCTTCAGGCTTTGCCCGTACAGCGTGTGCAGGATCGCATGGCCCGTGCGGTCGGCAGCGGCACAGGTGCGCTGCACGGGGGGGCCTTCGCCGTATTCGGTGGTATGGCCACCAAACGGGCGCTGATAAATCTTGCCATCCTCGGTGCGCGAAAATGGCACGCCGTAATGTTCCAGCTCATACACGGCCTTGGGGGCCTCGCGCGCCAGATATTCCATCGCGTCGGTGTCGCCCAGCCAGTCCGACCCCTTGACGGTGTCATACATGTGCCATTGCCAGCTGTCCGGCCCCATGTTGCCCAAGGACGCGGCAATGCCGCCCTGGGCCGCAACCGTATGGCTGCGGGTCGGGAACACCTTGGTCACGCAAGCCGTGCGCAGGCCCTGTTCGGCCATCCCAAGCGTTGCGCGCAGACCGGCCCCGCCAGCCCCCACCACAACCACGTCATAGTCATGCACTTCATACGGATAGGCAGTCATCAGATGATCCTCACAGCGCCAGTTTGATCAGCGCGAACAGCCCGATGGCAATGCTGCCATAGCTGAAACAGGTGGCAGAAATGATCAGCGCCTTGCGGGTGATGCCGTGGGCGTAATCCTCGATCATCACCTGCGCGCCATTCTTGAAATGCACCATGCCGACGATCAGCGTCAGCGCGGCGATGATTGCCGGAAACGGCTGTGCGTAATAGTCCAGCACCTGTTCATACCTGCGACCCAGAACCCGGCCAAAGGTAAAGATGAAGGCGGGGATCAGGAACAGCAGCGCCACCGAAGACATCTGCATGTGCCAGAAATGTTCGGTACCGGTTTTGGCGGACCCAAGGCCTGCGGCCCGCTTGCGGTCGGTCAGATAACGCATGATGGCCCCCTTACAGCACGATGACGGTCAGAACGGTCAGCACCACCGACCCCACGATACAGGCGATCCCCAGCTTTTCCGCCGTGGGAATGTCCAGCCCCCGACCGCTGTCGAAATACAGATGCCGCAGCCCCGCCAGCAGGTGATACCACATCCCCAAGACCGACGCAGTCAGCACCACATCGCCGAACCACGAGGTCAGCACCCCATTGGCCGTGCGGAAGTAATGCTCGCCCGACGCTGCCGCCAGCAGCCACCACACGATCAGAACCACCGTCACCGCCATCGCATTGCCGGTGATGCGGGTCAGGATCGAGGTGAAACTGGTCAGTTGCGGGCGGTAAATCTGAAGGTGCGGGGAAAGGGGGCGCTGCACCCGTTTCGCTTCGGCCATGTGATTTCCCTCTCATAGCTGGCTTCGGTCCGGCGGCTGATGCCTGTCGGGACGCACGTTGGCTTGTTGTCTTTCTGTCTAGCGTAAAAATCCGCGCTGTCACGTCTTTGAACGCCGCAGGTGCAGCATGTTTTCGCTAAACCCATCACTTTTTCAGATTTGTGATCACGAATTTTCGGGGTGTGATCACAAATTTGGCCCCAAGACACCCGGCAATGGATTTCCCAAAGAACGTAAGTCTTCTTGACGCCCCGCCCTTCTTACAGCGGCATCAGCGCCCAGTAATCCAGATCAAGCAAGACCTCGGGCGCATATTTCCCGTCCGCCCCCCGCAAGGCAAAAGCCGCCGCCCCCTGCCTGGTCGCCACCAGCCGCAGCCGGATCGCCCCCACCCCCGGCGCATCGGTCGGGGCGTGGTCCAGCACCTCGGACCAGGCCTTGATCGTATCGCCCGCAAAACAGGGGTTGGCATGCGCCCCGCTGTTCAGCGCCACGATCATCTGTGCATTGGCCAGCCCGTTGAACGACAGCGCCCGCGCCATCGAGATCACATGCCCGCCATAGATCAGCCGCCTGCCATCGGGCCTTTGCCCCACGTCGAAATGCACTTTCGACGTGTTCTGCCACAACCGGGTCGCCAGCATGTGTTCGGCATCCTCGACCGTCACGCCGTCCACATGGTCGATCTTTTCGCCCACCGCATAGTCGCCCCACCGATGCGGCTCGCCTGCCAGGGCAAAATCGTAGCGCGTGAAATTCAGGCCCTGTGGGATCACCAGCGCCTCGGGCAGCACGCTGGCCGCCAGCGCGGGCACCACCGCCACCGGGGCCGCCGCCGTCGCATCGCGTTTGCGCACCATCACCCAGCGTACATAGTCCAGCACCGCCTGATCCCGCTGGTTCAGCCCCGTGGTGCGCACATAGACCACGCCCGATGTGCCGTTGGAGTTTTCCTTGACCCCGATCACCGTGCTTTGTGCCCGCAGCGTATCGCCCGGATAGACCGGGGCCAGCCAGCGCCCTTCGGCATAGCCAAGGTTCGCCACTGCGTTCAGGCTGACATCGGGCACCGTCTTGCCGAACACCAGATGAAAGGCCGCCAGATCGTCGATGGGCGAGGCTGGCAGACCGCAGGCGCGGGCGAATTCATCCGACGAACAGATCGCATGGCGGGCGGGATACAGCGCATGATACAGCGCACGTTCCCCGCCCGAAACCGTACGCGGCACGGCGTGGATCAGGGTTTGCCCGACCGTGTAATCCTCGAAAAACCGCCCCGCGTTCGTCTTGATCTGCACGCCCTCACGCCTCGCCCAGTTTCATGTCCGGCGCGTACTCGCCCGGAACCTCTTTCACCACCGCCTGCCCGCAGCGCATGACACCCCGCGCCGCATCAAAGGCATAAGTGGGGTCGCCATGCAGCGCCCAGCCCTTGCTCAATGCGGCAGACACCTTGTGGCAAAAGGCCGATGTGTCATCGTCCGACAGAAAACGGTACAGTTTCATGGGGTCAGCTCCAGGGTTGCACACCCAGCCAGTTGTGGATGGCCATGACCAGCCCCACAACCACCAGTGTAGCCACAACGGCGGTCATTTCCTTGCGCAGCGGGGCAACCGGCGGTTTCACCCAAGCAGGCCCGGCGCGGTTGATCACGATGACCGACACCACCGCCCAGGCCAGCATGCCGCCGAACAGGATGATCGACGCCACATCGCCATTCACCAGCAGATGCGCCACAGCCCAGACCTTGACCGCCGTCAGCTGCGGATGGCGGATGATGCGGGTGATCCGCGTCTTGGCCCCGCTGGCGGCGTACAGATAAAAGGCGAACACCATCAACAGGTTGTTGAGGTGAACCAGAAACGCGGGCGGCGACCACAGCGGCACGAAGTCCGCCCCGCGATAGCCCAGCACCATCAGCACCACCGACAGCACCACCAGCACGGCGACCAGCCCCATGCCCTTGGCCCCAAGGGCCGCGCGCGGGCCGGGGGCCAGCCGCTTGAACAGATGCGCGCCCCACCACAGCAGCATCCCCGCGATCAACATTCCCATTTGGCTGCCCTTTCAAGGTCGCTGCAATCGCGGCCACCCTGCCGTCATTCCGCCATTTCTGCAATCGCCGTAGCCTTGGCCAGCGTCGCTTTGGCGCTGACGATGTGCAGGTTTTCGACGATCCGCCCATCGACCACCGCCACCCCCTGCCCGATGGCCTGCGCAGCCTCGAACGCCTCGATCTGCCGATGCGCCAGCGCCACCTCGGCCTCGGACGGGGCGAAGGCCCCGTTCGCCACCGGCAGTTGCAGCGGATGGATCAGGGTCTTGCCGTCAAACCCCATGTCGCGGCCCTGTTCGCATTCCGCCAGCAGACCGGCCTCGTCCTTGAAGGCATTGTACACGCCGTCGATGATCACCAGCCCCTGCGCCCGCGCGGCCAGCAGACACAGCCCCAGTCCCGCCTGCAAGGGCAGGCGGTCGGCCCGGTGGCGGCTGCCCAGTTCCTTGGCCAGATCATTGGTGCCCATCACCATGCCCTGCAACGCCGGATGTGCCGCGATTGCGGCGGCGTTCAGCATGCCCGCCGCTGTTTCCATCATGGCCCACAATGGCTTGCCGGGGGCAAGGGCTGCCACGGCCTCCAGATCGGCGGGGCTGCTGACCTTGGGGATCAGGATTGCATCGCAGACGGAATGCCCGGCAAAGGCCGCCACATCAGCCGCACCCCATTCGGTATCCAGCCCGTTGATGCGCACGATCCGTGCCCGGCGGCCATAGTCGGTGCTGCCCAGACAGGCTGCCAGAATATCCCGTGCCGCCGCTTTTTCCTCGGCGGCAACGGCATCTTCCAGATCAAAGATGATCGCGTCGGCGGGCAGGTCACGCGCCTTGTCCAGCGCCCGTTCTTTCGATCCGGGGATATACAGAACCGAGCGGTAGGGACGGGCCATGATTCTTCCTTGGGCAAGATTATTTCGTTTTGATGCACTTTCACGGCATTATCGGCAAGTCCAATTTTTCTGCGATGCAGAAAAACCATCGCGCCAAACGGCCCACCCGGATCGCCCGTCGCGTTAACCCTTTGGCAGAGAGTCAGGCGCACCCTTGCCGGGAAGGCGCATCCCGCGCCGACGGAAAGGCGGATGCTATGACGAAAACGATGTTTGCCCTGTCCCTTGGTCTGGCGGGTGTCTTGCTGGCCACACAGGCCGCGCAGGCCGCCCCGCAATGCGGCCCGCGCGATGCGGTGCTGGCCACGCTGGCCGACAAATACCGCGAAACCCGGCAGGGCATAGGAATTGCGTCCAACAATTCGGTGATGGAACTGTTCGCCAGCGCGGCATCTGGCACCTGGACCATCACGGTGACGATGCCCGACGGGGCGATGTGCCTTGTCGCCTCTGGCGAGGGGTTCGAGGCCGTGGCCGAAGACCTGCCTGCCAAGGGCCAGCCTGCCTGAGGCCGCTGCAAGAAATTTGCCCGCCGGCGGGAACCAAGTCCGGCGACCTGTCGTTGTTCCGGCATCTGCAACCGCTAACTGATGATGAGGAATTCAAGATGACCAGCACCGGTGACAAGATCAAAGGCATGGCCAATGAAGCTGCGGGCAACGTGAAACAAGCCGCGGGCAAACTGGTCGGCAATGACCGTCTGCACGCCGAGGGCATCGCCCAGGAGCGCAAGGGTGAAGCCCAGCAACTGGCGGGCAAAGCGAAAGAAGCCATCAAGGATGTGGCTGATTCGGTCAAAAAGGGCGTCGACAAGGTCTGACCCCATCCCATCACCGACCAGAAGGGGCACCATCCGGTGCCCCTTTTGCATGGGTTACAGCCCTGCGGCGCCGTCCCAGATCAGCTTGGCCGAAATCAGCAGCAAGGCCCAGGTCACCGCCTTGAAGAACACGGCTTCGGGCAGCCATCTGACCAGCCGGACCCCCAGAAACACCGACACGGCGGCAGCAGGCATCAGCAGCACCGCAATCTCCAGATTGGCAAGGCTCAACTGGCCAAGGGCATAATACGGGATCAGCTTGATCGCGTTGACATAGGCAAAGGCGATGGTCGAGGTGCCCGCAAACACGGTTTTCGACAGGCCCAAGGGCAGGACATAGACCTGAAAGGGCGGCCCGCCCGCGTGGCTGACGAAACTGGTAAAGCCGCTGATCGCGCCCCAGAACACCCCCGGCCGCACTGTCGCCGGGCGCGGCGTCACCGCTCCCCGCCGCCAGATCAGGTTCAGCGCAAAGGCCAGCCCGATCACCCCGACCAGCACCGTCACCATTGCCTCGGGCACCACCGATGCCGTCGCCCAGCCAAGACCAACCCCCAAGGTCAGCGCAGGCACCATGATTGCCAGCACCCGCCGGTCATAGGCCGCCCGGTAGGCATACAGCCCGAACACGTCCGACACGACATAGACCGGCAGCAGCAACCCCGCCGCCGCCACCGGCGATATGACCAGCGACAGCACCGGCACTGACAGCATCCCCACCACCGGCATGCCGCCCTTGCCCATGCCCACCAGAACGGCGGCAATCATCGCGGCCACCCAGAAAAACCCGCCGTCCATGCCTGCCCCCAGCCTCGATCTTGCGCGAAAGCCCGCATCTGCGACAGACGCCACCCCACCCGCTGGCGTTTAGCGCAAACATCCCCCCGCTGCCAGCAAAGACCACCCTCAAAGCCGCCGTGACCCTTGCCACAGCCGGAATATCGGCTTACCCCCCTGCCCGAACGATGCGTTTAACCTGACGGGAGACCCAACATGGCCAGACCCAAGATAGCCTTGATCGGTGCAGGACAGATCGGCGGCACGCTCGCCCATCTGGCGGCGATCAAGGAACTCGGCGACATCATCCTTTTCGACATCGCCGAAGGAACCCCGCAAGGCAAGGCGCTGGACATCGCGCAATCCGGCCCCTCCGAAGGGTTTGACGCGGCGATCAAGGGCGCGAATTCCTATGCCGACATTGCAGGTGTCGATGTCTGCATCGTCACGGCCGGCGTACCGCGCAAGCCGGGGATGAGCCGGGATGACCTGCTGGGCATCAACCTGAAAGTGATGAAAGCCGTCGGCGAGGGCATCAAGGCCCATGCTCCGAGCGCCTTTGTCATCTGCATCACCAACCCGCTGGACGCCATGGTCTGGGCCTTGCGCGAATTTTCCGGCCTTCCGCACCACATGGTCGTCGGCATGGCGGGCGTGCTGGATTCTGCCCGCTTCCGGCATTTCCTGAGCGTGGAATTCAACGTCTCGATGCGCGACGTGACGGCCTTTGTTCTGGGCGGCCATGGCGATACCATGGTGCCGCTGGTGCGCTATTCCACCGTTGGCGGCATTCCGTTGCCCGATCTTGTCGCCATGGGCTGGACCACGCAGGAAAAGCTGGACGCGATCGTCCAGCGCACCCGCGATGGTGGAGCCGAAATCGTGGGCCTGCTGAAAACCGGGTCGGCCTTCTATGCCCCCGCGACCAGCGCCATCGAAATGGCCGAAGCCTTTCTGAAAGACCAGAAGCGCCTGCTGCCCTGCGCGGCTTACGTTGATGGCGCGCTTGGCCTGACCGGCATGTATGTGGGCGTGCCCACCGTGATCGGCGCAGGCGGGGTGGAACGTGTGGTCAACATCAGCATGACGAAAGACGAACAGGCGATGTTCGACAAATCGGTCGATGCGGTGAAGGGCCTTGTGGCCGCCTGCAAGACCATCGACCCGTCGCTGGCATAACAAACCACCATGTCCCGCGCGCCGGTCGCGCGCGGGACACCCCAAGGCAGCACCCGCGCGCCTGTCCCGGCATGGGACACCAGCCCCCCGAACAGCTTTGACGACCCGCGCTGCCCTTGGGCAAACCATCCCGAATCACCTCGGGACTCTGGCTTTGCGATTTTGTGATCACACTTTTTCAGACTGTGATCACAAATGTCGGATTTCCGCCGTCAATTCCGATTTTCCCGATAATCCCGTTTGAAACCGCCTCTGGCTATGGCAAAGCTGCGGCAAATATCCAACTGTGGGACAGCCAAATGAACATCCATGAATACCAAGCCAAAGCCCTGCTGCGCAGCTATGGCGTGCCGGTTTCTGATGGCCGTGTGGTGCTGCGCGCCGAAGAGGCGAAGACAGCGGCGGGTGAACTTGATGGCCCGCTCTGGGTGGTGAAAAGCCAGATCCACGCCGGCGGCCGTGGCAAGGGCAAGTTCAAGGAACCCGAAGCCGGCGAAAAGGGCGGCGTGCGTCTGGCCAAATCGGTCGGCGAGGCGGCAGAGTTTGCCCGCCAGATGCTGGGCCGTACCCTTGTGACGCATCAGACCGGGCCTGCGGGCAAGCAGGTCAACCGCATCTACATCGAAGACGGCAGCGACATCGCGCGCGAATTGTACCTGGCCGTTCTGGTCGACCGCGCCACCAGCCGCATTTCCTTTGTCGCCTCGACCGAAGGCGGCATGAACATCGAGGACGTGGCGCATGACACGCCCGAAAAGATCCTGTCGTTCAGCGTCGATCCGGCCTCGGGATTTTCCGATTTCCACGGCCGGCGCATCGCGTTTTTCCTGGGGCTGGAGGGTGCGCAGATCAAGCAATGCGTCAGCCTGATGCGCACGCTCTACAAGATCTTCACCGAAAAAGACATGGAGATGCTGGAAATCAACCCGCTGATGGTGGGGACTGACGGCAACATCAAATGCCTTGATGCCAAGATGAGCTTTGATTCCAACGCGCTGTACCGCCACGCCGACATCATCGCCCTGCGCGACGAGACGGAAGAAGACCCCAAGGAACTGGCGGCGTCCAAATTCGATCTGAACTACATCGCGCTGGACGGCGAAATCGGCTGCATGGTCAACGGCGCTGGCCTTGCGATGGCGACCATGGACATCATCAAGCTGTACGGGGCCGAGCCTGCCAACTTCCTTGACGTGGGCGGCGGGGCCACCAAGGAAAAAGTGACCGAAGCCTTCAAGATCATCACCTCTGACCCCAACGTCAAAGGCATTCTGGTCAACATCTTCGGCGGCATCATGCGCTGCGACATCATCGCCGAAGGCGTGATCGCGGCGGTCAAGGAAGTGGGCCTGAAGGTGCCGCTGGTGGTGCGTCTGGAAGGCACCAACGTCGAGCTTGGCAAGGACATCATCCGCAAATCCGGGCTGAACGTCATTGCCGCCGACGACCTGAAGGACGGCGCAGAGAAGATCGTGAAGGCGGTTCGCGGATGATCAGGGCCGGTGCCCTTCTGGCTGCGATGGCATCTGCGCCGGCCGCCCCGGTGGCGGCTGGCGGGATCGCCGGGGGCGGCCAATGACGCCATCTGCGACCCCATCTGCGGGCGGAATCCGACGGCAGCCTGCGGTTCCGGTTTGACGCCAGCCAAGGACAAGTATGTTATTTCGTGACGTGTTGACACAGAAAAAGGACGCACCCATGCGCAGCTCTTTCGTTTCAGGCCTTGTAGCGTTGACCCTGCTGGCCGCCTGCAGCCCCGGCATCGGGGCCAATGCCGGCCGCGACGACGATCACCCTGGCGTCTGTCAGGTTCAGAATGATCTGGCCAGGCTGGGCAAGACCCCGACCGGCGAGATTGACATTTCCTGCCCGGAGCACGGGATCGGTGCGGTCTATCAATAGCGCCTACACCCTGCCTGACACGCCCCTTCGCGCGGTTTTCATCGCGCGCCCCCGCTCCACGTATTCCAAGGCCCGCCGAACATGCCGACCGCCCGCCAGTGCCCCTGCCCGCTGCCCCAGCCTGACGCCCCCGTCGCGGCCACGGCGGCGCGCTGCGGCCACAGGCCGCGGATTTGCCCAATGATTTTCTCGGTGATCGAAGGACTCGCACGATGATCGTTAGCAAGACGAACAATTTCATTTTCGTCCACATTCCCAAGAATGCTGGCACTACAATCGAGACGCTGCTGCTGAAGCACCTCAATCCTGAGTCCGATATGCATTTTTCGCCGCGCGCGCAAATACCGGACAATCGTGCCCTTTTCGGAATCCCGCCTGAGACGACCATTGACAAACACGTCACGACTCCTCGCCTTCGCGCTGCGATGCGGAAGGCCGATTTCGACAGTTACTTCAGCTTTTCCTTCAGCAGAAACCCCTATTCACGCTGCTACTCATGCTACAAATTCCTGATCGCCGCTGCCAATCGAGACATTGCTATCAAAGAACGGGGCAAGGTCTTGCCGCCACATCTGGAAAAGCATCGCATCAGTCGCGCCAAGGTGCTGGACATGAGCTTTGATGACATTTGCGCCGACCTGCCCACTTCGGCGATGTCCTATGGCCTGATGCGCACCCAGACCACATGGCTGCCCCAGCCCAACAGCGTCAACTTCGTCGGCAGTCTGGAAAACCTTTCGCAGGACTTGCACCACATCTATCGCACTGTGGGCCTGCCACTCGAAAGCCTGGCCACGATCCCGCGTGAAAATGTCAAGACCACCACCGGAGGCTGGCGCGGCATGTCGGCGGCATCGGCGCAGGCTATCCGCAAGTTCTATGCCGAAGATTTCGAGCGTTTCGGTTACAGCACCGATTTCGACGCAGATGACAAGCCTGCCGCCAAGGCCCCTACCCCCAACTAACCCCAGAAAGCACGCCCATGTCCGTACTCGTCAACGCAAACACCCGCCTGATCTGCCAGGGTTTCACCGGCAGCCAGGGCACGTTCCATTCCGAGCAGGCCATCGCCTATGGCACCAGAATGGTCGGCGGGGTCACGCCCGGCAAGGGCGGGTCCACCCATCTGGATCTGCCGGTGTTCAACTCGGTGCATGAGGCCCGCGCGGCCACCGACGCCAATGCCACCGTGATCTATGTGCCGCCGCCCTTTGCCGCGGACTCGATCCTCGAAGCCATCGACGCCGAGCTGGAATTGATCGTCTGCATCACCGAAGGCATCCCGGTGCTGGACATGATGAAGGTGAAGCGCGCGCTGGAAGGGTCGAAATCCCGCCTGATCGGGCCGAACTGCCCCGGCGTGATGACGCCGGGCGAATGCAAGATCGGCATCATGCCCGGCAGCATCTTTTCGCGCGGATCGGTCGGGGTTGTGTCGCGCTCGGGCACGCTGACCTATGAGGCCGTCAAGCAGACAACGGATGTGGGCCTTGGCCAATCGACCGCCGTGGGCATCGGCGGCGACCCCATCAAGGGGTCCGAACACCTTGATATCCTTGAGATGTTCCTGGCAGACCCCGAAACCCACTCGATCATCATGATCGGCGAGATCGGCGGCGCGGCTGAGGAAGAAGCCGCACAGTTCCTGGCGGACGAGAAAAAGCGTGGCCGCTGGAAACCCACCGCAGGCTTCATCGCCGGCCGCACCGCCCCCCCCGGCCGCCGCATGGGCCATGCCGGTGCCATCGTGGCAGGCGGCAAGGGCGACGCGGAAAGCAAGATCGAGGCGATGAAATCCGCAGGCATCGTGGTGGCCGACAGCCCGGCGACGCTTGGCGAAGCTGTGATGAAGGCGATCAAGGGCTGATCCGTCCTTGAAAATGAATGGGTAGGGCGGGGTTCACCCCGCCTTGCCATCAAACGGCGGGGTGAACCCCGCCCTACCGAAAAGGTGTTCCCATGACCGAACAATCCACCGCCGCCTTTGCCGCTGGCTCTTTCATGGACGGCGCGAACGCCGATTACATCGACCAGCTTGCCGCCCGTCATGCCGCCGACCCCGCGTCGGTCGATGCGGCCTGGGCCGAGTTTTTCCGCAGCCTTGGCGACAGCGAGATGGACGCCAAGCGCGCCGCCGAAGGGCCAAGCTGGGCACGGCGCGACTGGCCGCCGACCCCTGCCGATGATCTGACCGCTGCGATGACCGGCGAATGGCCTGTCATGGCCCCGGCGCGCGACGCGAAGGCCGCCGGTGCCAAGATTGCCGCCAAAGCCGCCGAACAGGGTGTGACCCTGACCGACGCCGATATTCAGCGCGCCGTGCTGGATTCGATCCGCGCCATCATGATCATCCGCGCCTACCGCATCCGTGGCCATCTGGCCGCCGACCTCGACCCGCTGAAGATCACCGAAACCGGCAGCCACCCCGAGCTTGACCCCGCGTCCTATGGGTTCACCGAAGCCGACATGGACCGACCCATCTTCATCGACAACGTGCTGGGCCTGACCCACGCGTCGATGCGCCAGATCGTCGAGATCGTGAAGCGCACCTATTGCGGCACCTTCGCGCTGCAATACATGCACATCTCGAACCCCGAGCAGGCGGCCTGGCTGAAGGAACGGATCGAGGGCTACGGCAAGGAAATCGCCTTCACCCGCGAAGGCCGTCGCGCCATTCTGAACAAGCTGGTCGAGGCCGAGGGGTTCGAGAAGTTCCTGCATGTCAAGTACATGGGCACCAAGCGCTTTGGTCTGGACGGCGGCGAAAGCCTGATCCCGGCGATGGAGCAGATCATCAAGCGCGGCGGCAATCTGGGGGTGAAGGACATCATCATCGGCATGCCGCACCGGGGCCGCCTGTCGGTTCTGGCGAATGTGATGATGAAACCCTATCGCGCGATTTTCCACGAATTTCAGGGCGGCAGCTACAAACCCGAAGATGTCGATGGCTCGGGCGACGTGAAGTACCACCTTGGCGCCTCCTCAGACCGCACGTTTGATTCAAACACCGTGCATCTGTCGCTGACCGCGAACCCCAGCCACCTTGAGGCCGTGAACCCGGTCGTTCTGGGCAAGGCACGCGCCAAGCAGGATCAGTTGAACGACATCGAAACCCGGTCGGCCGTGCTGCCGATCTTGCTGCATGGCGATGCGGCCTTTGCGGGCCAGGGCGTGGTGGCCGAATGCTTTGGCCTGTCGGGCCTGCGCGGCCACCGCACCGGGGGCACCATTCATATCGTGGTGAACAACCAGATCGGCTTTACCACAGCCCCCTCCTTCAGCCGCTCCAGCCCCTATCCCACCGACATTGCGCTGATGGTCGAGGCCCCGATTTTCCACGTCAACGGGGATGACCCCGAGGCTGTGGTCCATGCCGCCCGCGTGGCGACAGAATACCGCCAGACTTTCCACAAGGATGTGGTGCTGGACATCTTCTGCTACCGCCGCTTTGGTCACAACGAAGGCGACGAGCCGATGTTCACCAACCCGGCGATGTACACCCAGATCAAAAAGCACAAGACCACCTTGCAGCTTTACACCGAACGTCTGGTGGCCGACGGGCTGATCCCGGAGGGTGAGATCGAGGATATGAAGGCGGCCTTCCAGGCCCGTCTGAACGAGGAATTCGAGGTCGGCAAATCCTTCAAGCCCAACAAGGCCGACTGGCTGGACGGGCGCTGGAAGAACATGGCCGCCAAGGATCTGGACAATTACCAGCGCGGCGAAACCTGGATCAAGCCCGAGACGATGGCCGAAATCGGCACCGCGCTGACCACGCTGCCCGAAGGGTTCGACACCCACAAGACGGTGATCCGACAATTGGACGCCAAGGCCAAGATGTTCGCTGAAGGCCGCGGGTTCGACTGGGCCACCGCCGAGGCGATGGCCTTTGGCAGCCTTGCCGTCGAAGGCTTCCCCGTGCGTCTGTCGGGGCAGGATTGCACCCGTGGCACCTTCAGCCAGCGCCATTCCGGCATCATCAACCAGACCACCGAAGAACGCTATTACCCGCTGAACCACATCCGCGCAGGCCAGGCGCGGTATGAGGTGATCGATTCCATGCTGTCGGAATATGCGGTGCTGGGGTTCGAGTACGGCTATTCGCTGACCGAACCGAATGCGCTGGTGATGTGGGAAGCCCAGTTCGGCGACTTCGCCAATGGCGCGCAGATCATGTTCGACCAGTTCATCAACTCGGGCGAATCCAAATGGTTGCGGATGTCGGGTCTGGTGATGCTGCTGCCGCATGGCTGGGAAGGTCAGGGGCCGGAACATTCCTCGGCGCGTCTGGAACGCTTCTTGCAGAACTCGGCAGAAGACAACTGGATTGTGGCCAACTGCTCGACCCCGGCCAACTACTTCCACATCCTGCGTCGTCAGTTGCACCGCAGCTATCGCAAGCCGCTGGTGCTGATGACGCCGAAATCCCTGCTGCGCCATCCGATGTGCGTCAGCGATGCCGCCGATTTCACCGACGGGTCCACCTTCCACCGCGTGCTGTGGGATGATGCGCAAAAGGGCCATTCGGAAATCGCGCTGAAACCGGATGCGCAGATCAAGCGGGTCGTAATGTGTTCGGGCAAGGTCTATTATGACCTGCTGGCCGAACGCGATGCGCGCGGTCTGGACGACACCTATCTGCTGCGGGTGGAACAGTTGTACCCGGTGCCCACCATCTCGCTGACGCAGGAATTGTCGCGCTTCAAGGGGGCAGAGATCATCTGGTGTCAGGAAGAACCCAAGAACCAGGGGGCCTGGTCCTTCATCGAACCCGAGCTTGAAACGATCCTGACCAAGATCGGGGCGACCCGGACCCGGCCGAAATACGCGGGCCGCCTGCCCTCGGCCTCGCCCGCCACCGGCCTTGCCAGCCGCCACAAACGCGAACAAGAGGCGCTTGTCGCCGCAGCCCTTGGCCTCGCCTGACCCTTTTTACCGGCCCGAAGGCCAAATCGAACGCCATAGGCGTGGAGGATTGAAATGACCGATGTGATGGTGCCCGCCCTTGGCGAATCCGTATCCGAAGCCACCGTGTCGACCTGGTTCAAGAAACCCGGCGATGCGGTCAAGCAGGACGAAATGCTGTGCGAGCTTGAAACCGACAAAGTCTCGGTCGAGGTGCCCAGCCCGGTGTCGGGGGTTCTGGCCGAAATCCTTGCCCCCGAAGGCACCACTGTTGCCGCCAATGCCCGCCTTGCCATTGTGACCGAAGGGGCGGCGGCAGCGGCAAAACCCGCGAAAGAGGCGCCTGTGGCTGCGGTGGCCGCAGCGGCGGCCCCTGCGGCGAAGGACGTGGAAGATGCGCCTTCCGCCAAGAAGGCGATGGCCGAGGCCGGACTTGCCGCCGGGCAGGTCACCGGCACCGGCCGCGATGGCCGCGTGATGAAGGAAGACGTGGCCGCCGCCGTGGCAGCCCCCGCCGCCGCCCCGATTGCGGTCGCCACCCCGGCGCCGGTCGCCCTGCCCCGCGCCCCCGTGCCCGCCGATGACGCCGCCCGCGAGGAACGGGTCAAGATGACCCGCCTGCGCGCGACCATCGCCCGCCGCCTGAAGGACGCACAGAACACCGCCGCCATGCTGACCACCTATAACGAGGTGGACATGTCGGGCATCATGTCCTTGCGCAACGAATACAAGGACATGTTTGAAAAGAAGCACGGCGTGAAGCTGGGTTTCATGTCGTTTTTCGTCAAGGCCTGCACCCATGCGCTGAAAGAAATCCCGGAAGTGAACGCCGAGATCGACGGGCAGGATGTGGTCTACAAGAACTACGTCCACATGGGCGTCGCGGTCGGCACGCCGAATGGCCTCGTGGTTCCCGTGGTGCGCGACGCCGACCAGATGGGCTTTGCCGCGATCGAGAAGAAAATCTCGGAACTGGGCCTGCGCGCCCGTGATGGCAAGCTGTCGATGGCCGAAATGCAGGGCGGGTCGTTCACCATCTCGAACGGCGGCGTCTATGGCTCGCTGATGTCCTCGCCCATCCTGAACCCGCCGCAGTCCGGTATTCTGGGCATGCACAAGATCCAGGACCGCCCGGTTGTGGTGAACGGGGCCATCGTGATCCGCCCGATGATGTATCTGGCGCTGTCTTACGACCACCGGATCGTCGACGGCAAAGGGGCGGTGACCTTCCTTGTGCGCGTCAAAGAGGCGCTGGAAGACCCGCGCCGGTTGTTGATGGATTTGTGAGGGTTGGGGCGGGGTGAACCCCGCCCACCCCATCCGTAGGGCGGGGTTCACCCCGCCTTCCCAACGAAAGGCCCCACCCATGCAACTGATCCTCCACCTGACCACGCCTTCTTACGACACATGGAAAACCGCCTTCGATGCGGACGCCGAAAACCGCGCGGCGGCGGGGCTGACCATGATGCAGATATGGCGCGGCGCCGATGATGCGGGCGAAGTGACCGTCCTGTTCAGCGTCAGCGACCGCAAGCGCGCGCAGGACTGGCTGGACAAGGAAGCAGGTTTTGGCCGCACCGCCACCGCCCATTTCCTGAAAACCGCCTGACCCCATGCCAACCCGCGCCCCCCTCACAAGACCGCAGCCCCCCTCCCCCTTGTGGGGAGGGATGGGGTGGGGGGCGTGGCCGTTCTGCAAAGCCCCCCATCCCCTCCCTCTTATGAGACGGCGAGCCGCCCTCGACTGGACCCGAAAATGACCGCTGAACTCACCGCCCTTGCCCTTGCAGGCCTGCTGCAAGCCGCGCAGTTCGCCCTGTTTGCCGTTCCGGCCAATCTGGAGCTTGGGCCGGGCTATACCTCCTCGGCGCGGGACCGGCCCCCCACACGGGCGCTGTCGGAAAAGACCGCCCGCCTGCAACGCGCGCTGAACAACCATTTCGAGGGGCTGATCCTGTTCACCCTTGCCGTGGTGGTCGTGACCCTTGGCCAGGCGTCCAGCGGCGTCACCCAAGCCGCGGCCTGGGTCTACCTCGCTGCCCGCGTTGCCTATATACCGGCCTATTATCTGGGCTTGCGGCCATGGCGGTCGGCAATCTGGATGGTGGGTTTTGCCGCGACCGTGACGATGATCCTCGCCGCGCTGATCTGAAACCCTTGTGAAAACGGCTGTGCGTCCCGCAAGCCCGACCGACCGAAACCGAAGGAAGCGACCCATGGCAAGTTTTGACGCAATCATCATTGGGGCCGGCCCCGGCGGCTATGTCTGCGCCATCCGGGCCGCACAACTGGGGCTGAACGTCGCCGTGGTCGAAGGCCGCGACACACTTGGCGGCACCTGCCTGAACGTCGGCTGCATCCCGTCGAAGGCGCTGCTGAACGCCACGCATCAACTGCACGAAGTGCATGAGAACTTTGAGAAAATGGGCCTGATGGGGGCAAACCCCACCGTCGACTGGGCCAGGATGCAGGCCTACAAGCAAGACGTGGTGAACGGCAACACCAAGGGCATCGAGTTTCTGTTCAAGAAGAACAAGATCACCTGGCTGAAAGGCTGGGCCACCATTCCCGCCCCCGGTCAGGTCAAGGTCGGCGACGAGGTGCACGAGGCCAAAAACATCGTCATCGCCACCGGCTCCGAACCCTCTGCCCTGCCCGGTGTCACTGTGGATGAGCGGATCGTCGTCACCTCGACCGGAGCCTTGACCCTGTCCACCATTCCCAAAACCATGGTGGTGATCGGGGCCGGGGTGATCGGGCTTGAAATGGGGTCGGCCTATGCCCGGCTTGGCACGGCGGTTACTGTGGTGGAATATCTGGATGCCATCACACCCGGCATGGATGCCGAAGTGGCCAAGACCTTCCAGAAGATCCTGACCAAACAGGGCTTCAAGTTCATTCTTGGCGCGGCCGTGCAGAAGGTGGACACCACCGATACCGGCGCGACAGTCACTTACAAGCTGCGCAAGAACGACACCGAAGCCAGCCTTGCGGCCGATGTCGTGCTGGTCGCGACCGGGCGCAAACCCTTTACCACCGGCCTGGGGCTGGAGGCTTTGGGCGTGGAAATGCTGCCGCGCGGTCAGGTCAAGACTGATCATTTCGCTACCAACATCAAAGGCTTGTACGCCATTGGCGACGCGATTGTCGGCCCGATGCTGGCGCACAAGGCCGAGGACGAGGGCACCGCACTGGCCGAGATCATGGCCGGAAAGTCGGGCCATGTGAATTATGGCGTCATTCCCGGAGTTATCTACACGGTTCCCGAAGTGGCTAATGTGGGCCAGACCGAAGAGCAGTTGAAGGAACAGGGCCGCGCCTACAAGGTCGGCAAATTCCCCTTCATGGGCAATGCGCGGGCCAAGGCGGTGTTTCAGGCCGACGGCTTTGTCAAACTGCTTGCCGATGCCGCCACCGACCGCATTCTGGGCGCGCATATCATCGGCCCCGGCGCGGGCGATCTGATCCACGAGGTTTGCGTGGCGATGGAATTTGGCGCGTCAGCTCAGGATCTGGCGCTGACCTGCCACGCCCACCCGACCTACAGCGAGGCTGTGCGCGAGGCAGCTATGGCTTGCGGTGACGGGGCGATCCACGCCTGATCCCATCACATTGGCCGAAATATCCCCGGCCTTCGCCGGGGCATGCCTCGGGGGGTGAGGCGCAACGCGCCGAGGGGGGCTGAAGGCCCCCCTAAAATTATTCCTTCAATAATTTTACCCCGCCAGATGCCGCAAGCCCTGCGTCACATCCGTCCGCACCGCCAGCCGCAGGCCCGGTTCGTCCCCTGCCTTCAGCGCGGCAAGGATCACCCGGTGGTGGTGCGGCGGTTCATTGCGGCGCAGCCGCGAATACAGCGCCCGCATCGTCGGCCCCAGTTGCAGCCAGACCGTCTCGCACAGCGCCAGCATGGCCGGGGTCTGGGCGCGCAGATAGAGCGTGCGGTGAAATTCCAGATTGGTGCGGATATAGGCCACGGCATCCTGCCGCAGCACCGCGTCTGCATTCAACGCGTTGATTGCGCTCAACCTTTCGATCAGGGCGAAATGCGCGCGCGGCAAGGCGCGGGCGGCCATTTCCGGTTCCAGCAGCGCACGGATGGCCGCCAGTTCCTCGATCCGCTCTGGCGTCAGTTCCGGCGTCGACACCCGCCCCGAGGTCGACAGCGTGAACGCCCCTTCAGCCACCAGACGACGCACAGCCTCACGCGCGGGGGTCATCGACACACCGAACTGGCGGGCAAGGCCGCGCAGGGTCAGCGCCTGACCGGGCGGCAATTCGCCATGCATCACCTGCTGGCGCAGGCTGCGGTACAGCCGTTCATGGGCGGCGGCGTTCGGGTCGGGCAGGCGGGGCGGTATGGGCATGGATCATGGGAACACCCATGGCGCGCGGCGGTCAATCCCCGAAACGATAGGAATGCAGCACCCCGCCCTGCTGGCGCAGCCAGTCCCGCTGCACCTTCCAGCCGGGGTAGATGCGGGCCACCACCGCCCAATAGGCATCCGAATGGTTCATTTCCACCAGATGTGCGGCCTCGTGGGCGGCGACATACTCCAGCACCGCAGGCGGGGCGAGGATCAGCCGCCAAGAATACATCAGCGCGCCGTCCGCCGTGCAAGACCCCCAGCGTGACCGCGTGTCGCGCAGGGTCAGCCGGGTATAGCGCCGCCCCAAAAGCCCGGCATAGCGGGTCGAGGCCGCGGCCAGCCGATCCCGCGCCATCACCCGCAGCCAGGCCATCACCCGCGCGCCCGCCACCACCGGATCGCCCGGCACCAGCAGCCTGTCGCCGTCCACCGTGATGGCGCGCCCCGTCCCCGGCACAATCGTCAGCCTGCGTCCTTCCACCGGGATCACCGACCCGATGCCCACCAGCCCCGCAGGCACCGGCAGCGCCGCCAGCGTGGCGCGCAGCCAGGCCTCCTGCCCGCGCAGAAATGCCATCGCCTCGGCCTCGCGGGCGCGCACCGGCAGCGACAGCGTGACCCGCCCGTCCATGCGGCTGACCCGCAGCGAGAATCGCCGCGCCCGCGCAGACCGTTTCAGATGAACCTCGACGGGGGGCACCCCTGGCAAGACCGGCATGTTTCCCCCTTGAACCGCCGCGCCAGCATAGCCATCTCTCAGCCGAAGCAAAAGCCTTTGACACTGCCCCCCGCCTGTGGCAAGCGGCGGGTTGCATCGCCAATACAGCCTGTGAAGGGACCACCATGCCCAAGCAAGAATGGGGCACGAAGCGTATTTGCCCGACCACCGGGAAGCGCTTTTACGACCTGAACCGCTCGCCGATCGTCAGCCCCTACACGGGCGAGATTGTCGACATCGAATCGGCCCGCCGCAAGATGGCCGCCGCCGTGATCAGCCGTGCCGTGCCTGAAAAGGATGACGAAGTGCTGGTCGAGGATCTGGAAGCGGATGATGACCTGCTCGAAGCCGGCGTCACCGACGACGCCGAAATCGACGATGATCTGCTGGAAGACGACGCGGATGATACCGTTTCGCTGGACGATCTGGCCGATGTGGCCGGTGACGAGGAAGAAGTCTGAAGCCTTTGGGCTGGGCGCCCGAAGGTTGCATTTTTCCCCTTGCACCCCCGCGCGCCCTCCCCTAAACAGCGCCCACCAAGACGGCCACGATGTGCCCAACATCGTGTGAAAAGATGGGGTCATAGCTCAGATGGGAGAGCGCTTGAATGGCATTCAAGAGGTCGGGAGTTCGATCCTCCCTGGCTCCACCAAATCACCAAAGCAAAGCCCCCTCTGGGGGCTTTTTGCTTTTCGAGCCAGCGCTTTACCCCTTGTCCCGCCAGCGCATCGCAATCGGATAGCGACGGTCCAGCCAGAAGGCCTTTTGCGTCAGCCTGGTACCGGGGGCAGCCTGAAAACGTTTGTATTCGCTGATGTACAACAGGTGCTCGACCTTTTTCACCACGTCGCGGTCGAACCCTTGGGCCACCAGATCGGCCACCGACAGCTCCTGTTCCACCAGCCCGTCCAAGATGGCGTCCAGCACCTCATACGGCGGCAGGCTGTCCTGATCCTTCTGGTCGGGGCGCAGTTCGGCGCTTGGCGGTTTGGTGATCACCCGTTCCGGGATCACGGCGCCTGCCGGGGCCTTCATCCAGGGGCGGTGGTTGTCATTACGCCAGCGGCAGGTTTCAAACACCCGCGTCTTGTACATGTCCTTGATCGGGTTGAAGCCGCCGTTCATGTCGCCATAAATGGTGCAATAGCCCACCGCGACTTCGGATTTGTTGCCGGTGGTCAGCAGCATCTCGCCGAACTTGTTGGAAATCGCCATCAGCATCACGCCACGCAACCGGCTCTGGATGTTTTCTTCCGTCACGTCCGGTTCCGTTCCCGCAAACAACGCGCCAAGCGCCGCAGCGACCGCGCCCTGCGCGCCACCGATGGGCACGGTATCCAGCCGGCAGCCCAGATTGCGCGCCACCTCGCCCGCGTCATGCAGGCTGTCGGCGGAGGTAAATTCCGACGGAAGCATCACGCAGCGCACGTTTTCGGGGCCAAGCGCATCGGCGGCGATGGTGGCGACGATGGCAGAATCAATGCCGCCCGACAGGCCGAGGACCACCCGTCTGAACCCGGTTTTCGCCATGTAATCGCCAAGCGCCATCACGCAGGCGCGATAGTCAGCCTCCCACACCACCGGAATCGGGGCAATCTCGCCCTGCATCGCGCGCCAGCCATCCGGCCCGCGCGTGAAATCCACATAGGTCAGGCTGGTGTCGAACTGCGGCATCTGCACCGCCAACTGCCCACCGGGGTTCAGCACCATCGATGATCCGTCGAACACCTGATCGTCTTGGCCCCCCACCATGTTGAGGTAAACCAGCGGCAAGCCCGTCTCGATCACCCGCGCCACCATCAGGTTCAGCCGCAGGTCGGGCTTGCCCCGGTGATAGGGCGACCCGTTCGGCACCAGCAAGATCTCGGCTCCGGTTTCGGCCAGCGTTTCCGCCACATCGGGGTGCCAGGCGTCCTCGCAGATCGGCGTGCCGATGCGGACCGGCCCCACGACGTAAGGACCATGCATATCGGCGGGCGCAAAGATGCGCTTTTCGTCGAACACCGCATCGTTGGGCAAATGGTGCTTCAGCACCGTCGCCGTCACCCGCCCGCCCTGCAAGATGTAATAGGCATTGTGCAGCCGCCCCTCGCGCAGCGCCGGGCCGCCAATGCCGATCGCCGGGCCATCGGCGCAATCCGCCGCCAGCGCCTGAACATGGGCAATCGCATCGGCCACGAAGGCGGGTTTCAGGATCAGATCCTGCGTCTGATAGCCGGTGATGAACATTTCGGTCAGCGCCAGCATGTCGGCCCCGGCGGCCTTTGCCTGGTCCCACGCGGCGCGCGCCTTGGCGGCATTGTCGGCCAGTGCGCCCACAGTCGGGTTCAACTGGGCAAGCGTCAAGCGAAACGTGTCGGGCATCGAAGGCTCCTGTCAGGCAAGGCCGCGATTCTAGCAGGTTGATGCGCAAGGGAAAGTGCCGATACGCGCTGCTGCTTGTCACGCCGGGGGCGCACAGGTTAGGTTCGGCGCCAACACGGGCAGAGTCGGGGGCAGCAACATGGCAAACGCAGGCAGAACATGGGTGCTGGCAGCGGCGTTCGGGCTGATGTCGGGGGTGGGGCTGACCGGCATGGCCGCCGCGCAGGCCGAGGACGAGATCATCACCAAGCAGTATGATGACGGGTCGATCTATGAAGGCACCTTCCGCGCCGGGTATCAGCACGGGCTGGGCACCTACAAACTGCCAAGTGGCTATGAATACACCGGCCAATGGGTGGACGGCAAGATCACCGGGGCCGGGGTCGCGCGCTATCCCAACGGGTCGATCTATGACGGGGCCTTTGTCGACGGCAAACCCGAAGGGCGCGGCAAGATCACCTTTGCCGATGGCGGGACGTATGAGGGCGACTGGACCGGTGGGGCCATGACGGGCAAGGGTGTGGTCACCTATGCCAATGGCGCGGTCTACACCGGCGATGTGGTGGCGGGGGTGCATGAAGGCACCGGGATCATCGAAAATCCGGGCGGCTATCGCTATCAGGGTGCCTGGGTCAAGGGCGTCAAGCAGGGCGTGGGCAAGATCACCTACCCGGACGGCGCAGTCTATCAGGGCGAACTTGCCGCAGGCGAACGCGCCGGGCGCGGGTCTTTGGTCATGCCCAACGGCCTGACCTATGTGGGGGCCTGGGACAAGGGCCAGATCAACGGGCAGGGCAAGCTGACCCAGCCCAACGGCGACACTTATGAAGGCCCCTTTGTCGAGGGTCAGCGCCAAGGGCGCGGGGTGGTGATCTTCACCAATGGCGACAGGTATGAGGGCGATTTCAAGGCCGACCGCCGCAACGGCAAGGGCCGCTTTGCCGGGACCGACGGGTTTGTCTATGACGGCGCCTGGGTCGACGGCCGGATGGAGGGCACGGGATCGGTGACCTATCCCGACGGGTCGGTCTATGTCGGCACCTTCAAGGCCGATCAGGCGCATGGCAACGGGGCCATCACCTACAAGGACGGCTCGGTGTACGAGGGCGAATGGACCAACGGCGCCATCACCGGTACGGGCCGCGCCACCTATTCCAACGGCCAGACCTATGTGGGCCAGCTGGTCGCCGCCCGCCCGCAGGGCGTGGGCACCATGACCTATCCCGACGGCTATCGCTATGACGGCGATTGGGAAAACGGCGTGCGGCAGGGCACGGGAACTGCGACCTATGCCGATGGCACCATCTACAAGGGCAGCTTTGTCGCCGGTCAGCGTGACGGCAAGGGCGAAGTGACCTACCCCGACGGGTTCAGCTATACCGGCGACTGGAAGGCCGGGGTGATCGAGGGGCAAGGCATCGCCACCTACCCCTCCGGCGACGCCTATGAAGGCGCGTTCAAGGCGGGCAAGCGCGAAGGTCAGGGCACGATGCGCTATGCCTCGGGTCAGGAAACCAGCGGCATCTGGCAAAGCGGCATCCTGACCGCCCCCCCCGTCGCCCCCACTCCCCCGCCCGAAGGCGAAGCCGCGCCGGCCCCTTAGGTCACATACCCATAAAGGGGATTCACAGGTCTGACTTGATGTGATTCACTTTTCCAAAGATGGGGAGGTGAGGATGGGACGGTTTGATCTGACGGATTTTGAATGGGATGTGATCCAGCCGTTGCTGCCGCAGAAGTCGCGCGGTGTGAAGCGCGTGGACGACCGGCGTGTGCTGAATGGGATCTTCTGGCGGCTGCGAACGGGGGCACCCTGGGCCGACATTCCGGCGCGCTATGGTCCTTACACGACATGTGTGAATCGCTTCAACCGCTGGCGCAGGGCGGGGCATTGGGCGCGCCTTCTGCAAGCCGTATCAGAGGCTTACCAAGGCGATATCCAGATGATCGACAGTTCTTCCATCCGGGTTCACCAGCACGGGGCAAATGGCCCAAAAAAGGGGGGCGATCCGATTGCATGGGTCGTTCGCGGGGCGGGCTGACCACAAAAATCCATGCTCTGGTGGATGCGTGTGGTCGGCCTATTCGGTTGAAACTCACCGAAGGTCAGGCCCATGACGGGCGTTCTGCGCAGGATATGTATGACAGTGTCGGGGCTGGTCAGACATTGCTGGCCGACCGGGCCTATGACAGCGATGGCTTGCGTGAAGCACTGGCAGAACGTGGCGCTGTGACCAATATCAGGCTGATGCCGACGCGCAAACGCGTCCCGGCCTTTGACCCCATCCTCTACCGCCAGCGAAACTAGATCGAACGATTCTTCAGCAAACTCAAGCACTTCATGGCCGTTGCAACCCGCTACGACAAGCGCGACGATAACTTCCTCGCATCCGTCCAACTCGCATCCCTGCGGATATGGTTGCGAACATATGAGTCGGTGACCTAGACCACCTCACCCGCCTCCATCCGTGCCAGAAACACCGCCGCCTCTGCCAGAACGCGGGTCCGGTGGCCCTCGTCCATCTTGTCCCAGGTCCGATACATCTGCCCCATCCGCGGGTTGCCCTGAAACCGGTCGCGGTGGCGCATCAGGAAATCCCAGTACAGCAGGTTGAACGGACAGGCCGCAGGCCCGGTCTTGTCCTTCACCTTGTACGCACAGCCGCCGCAATAGTCCGACATCCGGTCGATATAGGCCCCGGACGAGACATAGGGCTTGGACCCCACCACGCCCCCGTCGGCGAACTGGCTCATGCCGATCACGTTCGGGGCCTCGACCCATTCGAACGCATCGACATAGACCGCCAGATACCACTCATGCACATGCGCCGGGTCCACCCCCGCCAGCAGGGCGAAATTCCCCGTCACCATCAGGCGCTGAATGTGGTGGGCATAGCCCATGTCGCGGGTCTGGCCCACCACGGCGCGCATGCAGGCCATGCGCGTCGCCGCCCCCCAATACACCCCCGGCAAGGCCCGCCCCGCGCCCAGCACATTGCGCGTGGGATAGTCCGGCCCCTGCATCGACCAGATACCGCGCACGAATTCGCGCCAGCCGATGATCTGCCGGATGAAGCCTTCGGCCGCGTTGATCGCCACCCGGCCCGCGCGATACTCGGCCTCGACCGCGCGGCACACCTCCATCGGGCCCAGCAACCCAAGGTTCAGATAGGGCGAGATCAGCGCATGGCTCAGCGTCGCGTCCCCCGCCAGCATCGCGTCCTGCTCATCGCCAAAGCGCGGCAAGGCATGGGCCACGAAATGTGCCAAGGCCTGCAAGGCCCCCGCCCGGTCCGTCGCCCATTCAAACGGATGCAGGCTGCCGAAATGCGGGAACCGTGCCGCCACCAGCGCCAATACCCCCTCCGTCACCCGGTCCGGTGCAAAGCGCAACGGAGCTTCACGGAACAGGTCGGCGGCGGCAGGTTTGCGGTTGTCATGGTCAAAGTTCCACTCCCCCCCGGCAGGCTTGTCGCCATCCATCAGCAACCCGGTCCTGCGCCGCATCTCGCGGTAAAAATACTCCATCCGCAGCGCCTTGCGCCCCTCGGCCCAGACCGCAAACTCGGCATGCGAACACAGGAACCGGTCGTCGGGCAGCAGCGTCACCTGCAAGGGCAGGCCCTGCACCAGATCGACCACCCGCCATTCACCGGGATGGGTGGCAATCACCTCGACCGCCCCCACTTCGGCCGCCCGGCGCAACAGCTCGCCGCCAAGCGACTGACTGTTGTCGGGATCGTCCAGCCTGGTATAGGCCACCCGCCAGCCTTGTTCGCGCAGGTGAATGGCAAACTTGCGCATCGCCGACAGGATCAGCGCCACCTTCTGCGGATGGTGCGGCACCGAGGTTCCCTCGGCCATCACTTCGGCCATCACCACCACATCCAGCGCCGGATCGCCCGCCCGGATCGCCGACAGACCGTCCGACACCTGGTCACCCAGCACAAGGATCAGCTTCGGCCTCACCACGCCACCGCCTTGCCCGCCCAATCGCGAAAACACCCTGTGTCCGCAGGGCTCAGCCCCTCCAGCACCGCCAGCAGATGCCGCCCCGACACATCGGGGCTGACGGTGGGATGGGTGCCCGCATGGCGCGCGGTAAGATCGGTGGCCACGGTGCCCGGATGCAGGCAGGCCAACACGGCCAGCCGATGACTACGCGCCACCTCTATCGCCGCCGTATGCACCAGCTGGTTCAACGCCGCCTTCGCCGCCCGGTAGGAATACCAGCCCCCCAGGGCGTTGTCGCCGATCGACCCCACCCGCGCCGACAACACCCCAACCCGCGCCACGCGATCTTTGGGCAACAGCCGCACCACATGCTTCAAAACAAGCGCAGGCCCCACCGCGTTGACCGCAAACTGCGCCAGCATCGCAGGCCCGGTCAGCGCCCGCAGCGTCTTTTCCGGCCACGCCCCGTCAATCTCCAGCGCCCCGGTGGCGATCATCACCAGATCGAACACCCCCTCCAGCCGCCCCAATACCTGCGCGACCGAGGCCTCGTCCGTCACCTCCAGCCCGTCGCCGGACCGCGACAGGCCCACCACCGCGCCCCGCATGCCAAGCTGCACAGCCAGTGCGGCCCCGATACCGCCCGATGCTCCGATGACCAATGACCGCATGATCCCCCAGACTCTGCCCGCGTTGCCCGCATCAGTTAGCGCCGCAACCCGCCCCGTCACCCCCCGCTTTCACATTGGCTGAAATATCCCCGCCGGAGGCATCCACCGCCACCACCCGTCCCACGGCGCAAACCCAAGGCCGTGGCAACGCCGCCGAGCGGTGGCTCGATGCCACCCGAGGCGGCCGCCGCCCTGGTAAAAACCCCCTTCCCTTCCGGCAATTCCGCCGTATAGTCGCGACCATGGAACGGGACACACATATCACGATGACCGGGGCGGATTGCCCCCTTTGCCCGTGTGACCCGGCAGGTCTGGGCCTGCTGCTTCTTAGCCTCCTCTGAGCGTGCCCTTGGGCGCGACCGCTCAGAGGTGACAGCGCCCCACGCCAGCCGCTAGGAAACTCCCAAGGGAATACGCACATGCCCCAGACCGACACATCCACGCAACCCCGCGTCCTGATCTTCGACACCACCCTGCGCGACGGCGAACAGTCGCCGGGGGCCACCATGACCCACGAAGAAAAGCTGGAAATCGCGGGCCTGCTGGATGAAATGGGCGTCGACATCATCGAGGCGGGCTTTCCCATCGCCTCGGAAGGCGATTTCGCCGCCGTATCCGAGATCGCGAAACGCGCGAAAACCTCCACCATCTGCGGCCTTGCCCGCGCCAATTACAAAGACATCGACCGCTGTTGGGAGGCGGTGAAGCACGCCAAATCCCCGCGCATCCACACCTTCATCGGCACCTCGCCGCTGCACCGCGCCATTCCCAATCTGGACATGGACCAGATGGCGGAACGCATCCACGACACCGTGACCCACGCCCGGAACCTGTGCGACAACGTGCAATGGTCGCCGATGGATGCCACCCGCACCGAACATGACTACCTCTGCCGCGTGGTGGAAATTGCCATCAAGGCCGGGGCCACCACCATCAACATCCCCGATACCGTCGGCTACACCGCCCCGTCGGAATCCGCCGATCTGATCGCCATGCTGCTGAACCGGGTGCCGGGCGCGGACGGCATCATCTTTGCCACCCATTGCCACAACGACCTTGGCATGGCGACGGCCAATTCGCTGGCCGCCGTGCAGGCCGGCGCGCGGCAGATCGAATGCACCATCAACGGTCTGGGCGAACGCGCGGGCAATACCGCGCTGGAGGAGGTGGTGATGGCCCTGCGCGTGCGCAATGACATCATGCCCTACCAGACCCGCATCGACACCACCCGCATCATGAACCTGTCGCGCCGGGTGGCCAGCGTGTCCGGCTTTGCCGTGCAGTTCAACAAGGCCATCGTCGGCAAGAACGCCTTCCTGCACGAATCCGGCATCCATCAGGACGGCGTGCTGAAAAACGTCGAAACGTTCGAGATCATGCGCCCCGAGGATATCGGCCTGACGCAAAAGAACCTGACCATGGGCAAACTGTCGGGGCGGGCAGCGCTGCGGTCGGCGCTGAAGGATCTGGGGTATGAACTGGCCGACAATCAGTTGAACGATGTGTTCGTGCGCTTCAAGGCGCTGGCCGACCGCAAGAAGGAAATCTACGACGACGACCTGATCGCGCTGGTGGCCGACGAGGCCACGATGGCCGAGCATGACCACATGCAGATCCGCCGCCTGCGCGTCGTCTGCGGCACCGATGGGCCGCAAGAGGCGCAGATGACCCTTGCCATCGACGGGGTGGATCACAAGGTCGAGGCCACCGGCGACGGCCCGGTCGATGCCGCGTTCAACTGCGTGAAGGCGCTGTTCCCGCACAAGGCACGCTTGCAGGTTTATCAGGTGGCGGCCGTGACCGAAGGCACCGACGCGCAGGCCACCGTATCGGTGCGGCTGGAGGAAGACGGCCGCATCGTTACCGGCCAATCCGCCGATACCGATACCATCGTGGCAAGTGCCAAGGCCTATGTGAACGCGCTGAACAAACTGATCGTGCGCCGCCAGAAATCGGCCCCCGGCGATGACACGAAATCCGTCAACTACCGCGACGCCTCGTAACGAAAATCCCCCGAAGGCAGGAGTGCTGCCTTCGGGGTGAATCTTAAGGAGCACTCTTTTGTGACTCAATCACAAAGTTGCGACATTCGCTTTCAACAAGGTCGGTCAAACCCTCTATCGCTTCACTCAGAGGCTTGCCACCCATCGCAGAAACTACATCGGCTTTCCCATGCAAGGTGAGGATAGCCTTCAAGATTTCTAACTTACGTGGAGCTTCAATAGATTTCATAACTGCATCAGAACTTGGGTATTTCTCGGGGTCTAGATCAAACAATGATGTGGTATTGGCATCAAGATCGACAAATCGACGCGCAACCTCTGCGTTAGAATCGGCATAGATTTTCAAAAATTCGGCTCGGGCTTCTGGAGTAAACATCACTGAACTCCCCTTACGAGTCGAATTGGCAATATGATCACCAAAAATTCTGTTGAATTTTCCGTAACCTACTTCTCGCATACTGCGAAGACTGGCAATAAATGAAATTGCTTCACCAGATAGAGATGTGTTCCTCTGAGCGGAATCATTCAATAGGCTAATGTTCAACCCCAACAAGTTTGCTATGACGGAATTAGAACGAGTCTCTTTATCCAAATAAGGCAGCGCTATTATATTTTCACTTCCAAAATAATTAGACCAAATAGTCAAAAATTCCAAGAAGTCCATTCTTTCCTTAGTATGCTTTGCTCTGAGGAAGTGGTCAAAAGACTCTTTATAACCACCACGAACAGACTGCGCATACATCGATTCGGCCCAAGTATCTTGGCGACGCAGAAATACGACAATTTTAGTATCGAAATTTTTTCTAAATCCTGACAAAAATTCAGCTGCATATGCAGGATCATAGCTAAACAATTCCTCACTTATGAAATTGCTCTGGAAGCCCTGCGAGATGATTTCATTCGACACTCGACGTATGGGGTGTGGAAAAGCCGCAACAGACTCTGGCCCTTGCCGATCAAGTCTACGCATGTACTCGTTTATGAACCTATGCTGAATAGCAGTTGGATGCGGTTCACGCATCGTTGCAGGATAGTAGACACCTTGCTCACGCAGGGCCTTGCGGTTCTTGTGCATAAAGAACTGAAGGCCTGTAGTCCCAGTTTTGGGCATTCCAATGTGAATGTAAAGTTTCTGGCTCACACTTACGTTCCTGTATGACGCAGCCTAAACGGCCAAATTCTCGACACGCTTGTAGCCGCTGACAGAAATTTGCTCTGCAATAGCTGCGATCTTCTGTTCAGAAACGGAAAGATTCAATCTCTCTACAAGTGCCCGTACAACATCCTGCGGATTTTTCTTCATCGCTTCCATGGAGATCATTATGACTGGGGCATCGGTTTGTCGCATGAATTGCAGGAACTCAGTGTAGCTTGTCAGTGATGCTTGAATTGCCCGACCGAATCCTCCACGATCTTCGGAAAATCCCGCCGATCCTGCACGTTTGATAATAGACAGCGCCGTCGAGAAAGGGCTTCGGAAAATATAGATGAAAACAGGGTTTCTGGCATTTTCTTCAAAGAACGCATAGTGACCACAGGACATGCCCGGAATTTTGAAACCCCAGCTTTGATATTCTGCGTTACGCTGATGGATCAAGTCAAGCAACCCGTCGGGTTCAAAGCGCTGCTGGAGAAAATCTTGATCTTCGCCACCATAGTCAGAGCCTAGTGGCAGGCCACAGGCTGAAAGGATGTATGACAAGATCGTCGTGCCACCACGAGCGGCTCCACCACAGACCGCGGTATATGGCTCGCTCATCTTGTCTTCACCTCGGAAGTTTGCCGTCACCACCGCGTCTTGAGCTTCCATCGAAAATCCAAGGGTGTGGTCCGCATACTCAAGCGAATGTATCGCTCTGGCTTTATAGCTCTGGAATTTTTGAGATTTCATGGCACCCTCCATGCGACAAACTGCACAAGGGATAACACGACCCCCGAGGAAGTGTCGATACCTGCCCCCCCCGCCTAACCCCCAAAATACCCGAAAATCCCAAGCCACAGCGCTGCGGGCGGAATGGCGCCCTTGCGGCCCCCCCCCCTTTCGCTCGCCCCGCCCAGTCCGTATATGGTGACGTTCCCCTCGGGTATCGGCCCCGAGTCGCGGAGATATTCGATTGCGCAAGACAGGGTCACCTCACCATGTGGTTTTTCTCGAGCCTCTTTTCGTCGGACATGGCGATCGACCTCGGCACCGCCAACACGCTGGTCTACATTCGCGGCAAGGGGATCGTGCTGAACGAACCCTCGGTGGTGGCCTATCACACCAAGGACGGCAAGAAGGTGGTTCTGGCCGTGGGCGAGGATGCCAAGCTGATGCTGGGCCGCACGCCGGGCAGCATTGAAGCCATCCGCCCGATGCGCGACGGGGTGATTGCCGACTTCGAGGCGGCGGAAGAGATGATCAAGCATTTCATCCGCAAGGTCCACAAGCGCACCACCTTCAGCAAACCCAAGATCATCGTCTGCGTGCCGCATGGCGCGACCCCGGTGGAAAAGCGTGCGATCCGCAACTCGGTGTTGCAGGCCGGTGCTCGGCGCGCAGGCCTGATCGCCGAGCCGATTGCGGCCGCCATCGGTGCGGGCATGCCGATCACCGAACCCACCGGCAGCATGGTGGTCGACATCGGGGGCGGCACGACCGAAGTGGCCGTGCTGTCGCTTGGCGACATCGTTTATGCGCGGTCGGTGCGCGTGGGCGGCGACCGGATGGATGAGGCGATCATCGCCTATCTGCGCCGCCACCAGAACCTGCTGATCGGCGAATCCACCGCTGAACGCATCAAGACCAGCATCGGCACCGCCCGCATGCCCGACGACGGGCGCGGCAGTTCCATGCAGATCCGGGGCCGCGATCTGCTGAACGGCGTGCCGAAGGAAACCGAGATCAACCAGGCGCAGGTCGCCGAAGCCTTGGCCGAACCCGTGCAGCAGATCTGCGACGCGGTGATGCAGGCGCTGGAGGCAACCCCGCCGGACCTCGCCGCCGATATTGTCGACCGGGGCGTGATGCTGACCGGGGGAGGCGCGTTGCTGGGCGATCTGGACCTTGCGCTGCGCGAACAGACCGGGCTTTCCATTTCGGTCGCCAACGAGTCACTGAATTGTGTGGCGCTTGGCACCGGCAAGGCGCTGGAATATGAAAAGCAACTGCGGCATGTGATCGACTACGACAGCTAAGCCCGTCGCACCCTCAAGACCCAGAGGCCCATCGTGGCACAGCCCCGCACCGGACCCGACGTTTTCTCGCGCCCGCTTCGCCGTGTTCTGGTGGGGTTGCTGGTGCTGGTGCTGCTGGCGCTGTTTCTGTTGTGGCGGGTGGACAGCCCGCGGGTCGAACGCTTTCGCGCGGCGCTGGTCGATGCGGTGGTGCCGAACATGGACTGGGCGCTCAGCCCGGTCACGCGCGCTGCGGCGATGATTGACGACTATCAGGCCTACACCCGGATCTACGAACAGAACCAGGAACTGAAGCGCGAATTGCAGCAGATGAAGGCCTGGAAGGAAGCCGCCCTTCAGCTGGAGCAGAAGAACGCCCGGCTGCTGGACCTCAATCAGGTGCGGCTGGACCCGATGCTGACCCATGTGACCGGCGTGGTGATGGCCGATTCCGGCAGCCCGTTCCGCCAGTCGGTCCTGCTGAACGTCGGCGCCCGCGACGGCATCCGCGATGGCTGGGCCACGATGGATGGCATCGGTCTGGTCGGGCGCATCTCGGGGGTGGGCAACCGCACCAGCCGCGTGATCCTTGTGACCGACAGCAACAGCCGCATCCCGGTGACGGTGCAGCCGTCCGGGCAAAAGGCGCTGCTGTCGGGCGACAACACCGTGCAACCGCCGCTGGAATTTGTCGAAAACCCCGATCAGGTCCGCCCCGGCGACCGGGTTGTCACCTCGGGCGATGGCGGGGTGTTTCCGGCGGGGCTGCTGGTGGGGCAAGTGGTGCTTGGCCCCGACAAGCGGCTGCGGGTGATCCTGTCGGCCGATTATCAGCGGCTGGAATTTCTGCGCGTGCTGCGCAGCCATCAGTTGGAACCCATTCTGGAAACCGGGGCGATCATCGCCCCGCCGCTGACGGTGGTGCCGCCACCGCTGGCCGAGGTGGTGCCCGGAACCGTGGGGTCCGACCAGACGGTCGCAGCGGGCGGGGATGTCGATGCGGCCGGGTCCGGTGCCGCCGAGGGGCCTGCCCCGGATGAGTGACAGCGTCACCCGCATCACCTGGGCCTACCGCGCGCTGTTCCTGTTTCTGGCGGTGGCGGTGCTGTTCTTCCGGCTGCTGCCGCTTGGGTCGCCCGCGGGCAGCTGGCCGGGACCGGACCTGTTGTTGTGCCTGATCATGGCCTGGGTCATGCGCCGCCCGGATTATCTGCCGGTGCTGCTGATCGTGCTGGTGGTGCTGGTCGATGATCTGATCCTGATGCGCCCGCCGGGGTTGTGGACGGCGCTGGTGGTGCTGGCGACCGAGTTTCTGCGATCCCGCGTCGCCCTGACGCGCGAGTTGAACTTTGTGGTGGAATGGCTGCTGGTGGCCGGCCTGATGATGGCGATGCTGCTGGCCTACCGGCTGGTTTTTGCCATAGCCTTTCTGCCGCAGCCCGGCTTCGGCTTTGCCCTGCTGCAAATCCTGTGGTCGATGCTATGCTATCCCGCAGTGGTGATGGCGTCGCGCCTTGCGCTGGATCTGCGCAAACCCGCCACCGGCGAAGTGGATGCCATGGGGAGACGGCTGTGAGACGCACCGCCCGCGACACCGAGGACAGCGCAAGATCCATCACCCGGCGGTCCTTGCTGATGGGCGGGGCGATGTCATCGCTTGTCGCGGTGATGGGCGCCCGGATGCAGTATCTGTCGATCGACCAGGCCGACCAGTTTCGCCTGCTGGCCGAGGAAAACCGCATCAACATTCGTCTTATTCCGCCAACACGGGGCCTTATTCAGGACCGGAATGGCAAGACAATTGCAGATAACGAACAAAACTATCGCGTGGTGATCACCCGCGAAGATGCGGGCGACGTGGCGGCGGTGCTGAAACGCCTGGCCAGCCTGATCCCGATGACCGCGGATGAGGTGGAAAAGACCATCGAGGAGGTCAAGCGCCGCTCGGCCTTTGTGCCGATCATCGTGGCGGACCGGCTGAGTTGGGAAGACTTTTCCAAGGTCGCGCTGAACGCCCCGTCCCTGCCGGGCGTGACGCCCGAGGTGGGCCTGTCGCGGCAGTATCCGCTGGTCGAGGATTTCGCCCATGTGGTGGGCTATGTCGGCCCGGTGTCGGAAAAAGACCTTGAGGGCGTGCAGGATCCCGAACCCGTGTTGCAGATCCCCAAGTTTCAGATCGGCAAGATCGGCACCGAGCGCTGGATGGAGGACACCCTGCGCGGACGGGCCGGCAACAAGCGGATCGAGGTCAATTCCGTGGGCCGCGTGATGCGCGAACTGGAACGCCGCGAAGGCGACCCCGGCGCCGACATCCGCCTGACCATGGATGCCGATGTCCAGAATTTCGTGCAGGCCCGGCTGACCGGCGAAAGTGCGGCCTGCGTGGTGATGGACGTGAACAATGGCGACATCATCGCCATCGCGTCAGCCCCGTCCTTTGACCCCAACCTGTTCGTGCGCGGCATCAGCACCAAAGATTATGCCGTTCTGACCGAAGACAAGTACCGCCCGCTGGCCAACAAGGCAGTCTCGGGGGCCTATCCGCCGGGGTCCACCTTCAAGATGGTGACGGCGCTGGCCGCACTCGAGGCCGGGGTGATCACCCCCAACACCCGCGTCAGTTGCCCCGGATATGTGGAAATCGGCGGGCGGCGGTTCCATTGCTGGAAACGCTCGGGGCATGGCACGGTGACGCTGGACCGGTCGCTGACCGAAAGCTGCGATGTGTATTTCTATGACATCGCGCAGAAGGTGGGCATCGACAAGATTGCCGAGATGGGCCGCAAGATGGGTCTTGGTGTGCGCCACGACCTGCCGATGTCGGCGATCACCGACGGCGCGATGCCGGACAAGGCGTGGAAGCAGGAAAAATACAAGGCCGAATGGCGCATCGGCGACACGATCAACGCCTCTATCGGGCAGGGCTATGTGCTGACCTCGCCGTTGCAACTGGCGGTGATGACGGCGCGTCTGGCGACGGGGCGCGATGTGAAGCCCCGGCTGGTGCGGATGATCGACGGCCAGGAGGTGGCGGTGGCCCCGGCGCAGTCTCTGGGCATCTCGCCCGAAAGCATGGCCGGGGTGCGGCGCGGCATGTTCGATGTGGTCAACAGCGCGCAAGGAACGGCGAAATCGTCGCGGGTGGCGGATGAAACCATGCTGATGGCCGGAAAATCCGGCACCAGTCAGGTCCGCAACATCAGCACCGCCGAACGCGCAAGCGGGGTGATCGCCAACGACCAACTGCCCTGGGAACGCCGCGACCACGCGCTGTTCGTGGCCTATGCGCCCTATGACACCCCGCGCTATGCGGCGGCGGTGGTGGTCGAACATGGCGGCGGCGGGTCCACCGTGGCCGCGCCCATCGCGCGCGACGCGCTGCTGCGCACCCTGTATGGCACCATCCCGCCGCTGACCGCCTACCCCGCCAGCCAGCGCGGACGGATCGAGACGATGCTGAAGGAACTGCCCCTGCGCGCGCCCGACGACAGCGCCTCGGGCAATTCGCGGGCATAGGGGGCACCGGCATGAGCTTTCTGGAATACCGCGTCAAACAGGTGCCGACCGGCATCCGCAAGATATTGTATGTGAACTGGGCCTTGGTGGTGCTGGTGACGGCGGTGGCCTCGGTCGGGTTTCTGATGCTGTATTCGGTGGCGGGGGGCGAAATCTCGACCTGGGCCGAGCCGCAGATGAAGCGGTTCGTGCTGGGGCTTGTCCTGATGTTCGCCGTCGCCATGGTGCCGATCTGGTTCTGGCGCAACATGGCGGGGGTGGCCTATGTGGCCTCGATGATCCTGCTGCTGGTGGTCGAGCTTTTCGGCTCGATGGGCATGGGCGCGCAGCGCTGGCTGGACCTTGGCTTCATCCGCCTGCAACCGTCCGAGATGATGAAGTTCAGCCTGGTGATGATGCTGGCCGCCTATTACGACTGGCTGGACATCCGCAAGACCTCGCGCCCCCTCTATGTTGCCATTCCGGTGGTGATGATCGTGGCCCCGACCATTCTGGTGCTGATGCAGCCCAACCTTGGCACCTCGCTCATGCTGATCATGGGGGGCGGGGCGGTGATGTTTCTGGCCGGCGTCAGCTATTGGTATTTTGCCGCCGTGATCTCCATGGGGGTGGGGGCTGTGGTGGCGGTGTTCACAACGCGCGGCACGCCCTGGCAGTTGCTGTTCGACTATCAGTACCGGCGCATCGACACGTTTCTGGACCCGACCGCCGACCCCCTTGGGGCGGGGTACAACATCATTCAGGCCAAGATCGCGCTTGGGTCGGGCGGGTTGTCGGGCAAGGGGTTCATGCAGGGCACACAAAGCCGGCTGAATTTTCTGCCCGAAAAGCACACCGATTTCATCTTTACCACCCTGGCCGAGGAGTTCGGCTTTGTCGGCGCGTTTTCCCTGCTTGTGCTTTACTCGCTGATCATTGTCTTCTGTGTGGTGTCGGCCTTGCAGAACAAGGACCGCTTTTCGGCCATCCTGATCCTTGGCATCGCGGTGAACTTCTTTCTGTATCTGGCGGTCAACCTGTCGATGGTGATGGGCATGGCGCCGGTGGTGGGGGTGCCCTTGCCGCTGTTGTCCTATGGGGGGTCTGCGATGCTGGTTATCATGGTGGCCTTTGGCCTGGTGCAAAGCGCCCATATCCACAGGCCGCGATGACCCGGTTTGCGGGGCGTCACGGGCCGTTTGCGCTGGCCTTCTGTCTGGGGGCCCTGGGCGGGGGGCTGGCCTATTGGCGGGGGTTGGAGCCTGGGTTCAGCATGCTGGTCGCGGTCGATCTGTTCTTTGCCGCCACCCTTGCGCTGATGCTGCGCCGCACCGGGCAGACGCCCGAAACCCTGCGCCGTCTTGCCGCGCGAGAGGATGCGGGCACCGGGCTGATCGTGGCCATCACCCTGCTGGCCGTGAGCACCAGCCTGACCGCCACCATCAGCCTGCTGAACCGCGCCGACCCTGCGGGCCTTGCGGAAACCGTGCTGGCGCTGGCCTCGGTGCCGCTTGGCTGGGGGGTGATGCACACGCTGGCCGCGTTTCACTATGCGCATCTGTTTTACGGGCGCGGGCGGGCGGCGGGGGGGCTGTTCTTTCCCGGCAATACGGAGGCCACAACCGACGATCCCGATGTGTGGGATTTCATGTATTTTTCCTTCGGCATCGGCATGACGGCGCAGGTATCCGACGTGACGGTAAAATCCGCCCCGATGCGCCGCGTGGTGCTGGCGCAGGCGGTGGCGGCGTTTCTGACCAACACGGTGATCCTTGCGCTGGCCGTCAATGCGGCTGTAGCCCTGCCGCAATAGAGCGGTTCAGGTTTTGCTGGGATCGGAAATCGCTGCCTCTCGTTTCACTCGAACGCGTTTTCCGATGTCCTTTGTTTCTGTAAGAATCTGAACAGCTTCTGCCTGAAAGGCCGCCCCGCATGACCCTGACCGTTTTCTTCGCCGCCCCCGCTGCTTGGGACCAATACCGCGATGTGCTGCCTGCCGCGCTGACCCGTGCAGGCATCGACGCCCGCGTGGTGCAAGAGGCCCCGGACCCGGCGGCGGTGGATTACATCATCTATGCGCCCTCGGCCCCCTTGCAGGACTTTACCCCCTTTACCCGCACCAAGGCCGTGCTGAACCTGTGGGCCGGGGTGGAACGCATCGTGGGCAATGCCACCCTGACGCAGCCCTTGTGCCGGATGGTCGATCCGGGGCTGACCGAAGGCATGGTGGAATGGGTGGTGGGCCATGCCTTGCGCCACCATCTGGGGATGGACGCGCATATCGTGAACGAAGGGCATATGTGGGACAACACCTGCCCGGCTTTGGCCCGCGAACGCCCCGTGACCGTGCTGGGTCTGGGCGAGCTGGGCCTTGCCTGCGCGCGGGCCTTGCAGGCGCTGAACTTCCCGGTAACGGGGTGGAGCCGCAGCACCAAGGACATTCCCGGCCTGCCAACCCATCATGGCGCGGACGGTCTGGCAACCGCCTTGTCGACTGCGCAGATCGTGATCACCCTGCTGCCCAAAACGCCCGACACCGAAAACCTGCTGAACGCCCGTACGCTGGCGATGCTGCCAAGGGGAGCGGTGATCCTGAACCCCGGTCGCGGCGCGCTGATCGACGATGACGCCCTGCTGGCGGCGCTGGATGCAGGCCAGATCGGCCATGCCACGCTGGATGTGTTCCGCATCGAACCGCTGCCCGCCGACCATCCCTATTGGGCGCATCCCCGCGTCACAGTCACGCCGCATATTGCCGCCGATACCCGGTCCGCCTCTGCCGTGCAGGTGCTGGTCCGGAATATTCAGCGTGGCGAGGCGGGCCTGCCCTTCCTGCATCTGGTCGATCGCGCGCGCGGATACTGAAACCTGTCGGAAACGGAACAGACCCGCCCGCCATGCCCCGTCATGGTGCGGGGAAAAAGGGGCAAGCGATGCGGTACGGAACGGGCGTTCTTCTGGTGGTGACAGCGGCGGTGCTGTGGTCGCTGACGGGGCTGATGATCCGCCAGATAGATCAGGCGGGCACATGGGCCGTGCTGTTCTGGCGGTCGGTGGGCATGATCCCGGTGCTGGTGGCCTACATCGCCTTTGCCTCGGGCGGGCGGGTGGTGCAGCGGATGCGCGGTGTCGGCATGGCGGGGGCCGTCGGGGGGGCGGGGCTGATCCTGGCCTTTGCGGGCGCGATCTATGCCATTCAGGCCACCACAGTCGCCAACGCGGTGTTCCTGTTTTCGGCCTCGCCGTTCCTCGCGGCCATTCTGGGCTGGCTGATCCTGAAAGAACCCGTGCGGCCCGCGACCTGGGCCGCCATCGCGCTGGCCGGGGTCGGCATGTACATCATGGTGCGCGAAGGGCTGGCTGCCGGGGCCATGCTGGGCAACATCGCGGCCCTGCTGTCGGCCGGCGGCTTTGCCATCTTTACCGTTGCCCTTCGGTGGGGACGCAGCGCCGACATGATGCCGGCGGTGGTTCTGGGCGGCGTGTTCTCGATGATCGCGGCAGGCGCCGTGCTGGCGCTGACCGGCGGCAGTCTGGTGGTGCCCGCCGGGGATATCGCCATTTCCATGGCCATGGGGGCGCTGGTGCTTGCCAGCGGCATGGTGCTGTACACGCTTGGCAGCCGGGTGATCCCCGCCGCCGAACTGACCCTGCTGTCGATGGTCGAGGTGATGCTGGCCCCGATCTGGGTCTGGGCGGTGTTGGGCGAAACGGCGTCGGTCGGCACCTTCATCGGCGGGGCCGTGCTGATGGTGGCGGTCGGGTTCAACGCAGGGTCGGGCGCGCGGGCACGCGCCCTGGCCTGATCCATCGGCCCGTAAGCCAAAGAATCCTTGCCCGATTGCGGCGAGGCGACAATGATCCAACGCAGGTCGGACGTGATCGGGCAAGTCGCCCGGAACAGAGGTGACGCATGGTCCTGAACCCGAACGCCGCGCCGTTCGTGATGCCGAATGCTGCGGTGCCCGGCGCAGCGCCCCTTATGGCACCCGCCCCGCAAATCGCAGCCCCCGCCCCGGCAGCGCCCGCCCCTGCCCCTGCCCCGCCCCCCGGCGCGGTCATCGCCTATGCCAACAATTTCGACGCAAAACACACCGTTGTCGTGATGACGGCGGCCGCGGCGGCCAATGCGGGCAATGCGCGCGGCGGCGGTGTGGCGTACAGCACCGTGTTCCTGCGCGCCTTCCTGCTGCCGTTGATCCTGAATGATGCGGTGGGAAAGCTGGCTGGCACTTACAGCTTCAGCATCGCCTGCCATCAGGCCCCGCCCGGATCGTTCCAGCTGGCCGAGCTGACCAAGGGCGGCACCTACCGGGCAATCCCGACGCCGATGTTCTTTTGCAAGGTGGTCTACCGGGTCACGTTCGGCGCCGGAGGCGGCCAGATCGTGACGCTGGCCCATATCGAGACGGATTTTTAAGGCAAAGTGGGAGGTCATCGAACCGGGTCTGTTTTCCGGTACGCCTTCTTGACATGCACGACGAAAGGGCAATGCCCGACCGCCGGGTGGGCAGACA
>JAZKGQ010000008.1:0-86188 GCA_040385825.1 Pseudomonadota bacterium
ACCGCCAAAAGCTGGCTGACCGAGGCCCCGATGCGGATGCTGATGAACAACCTGCACCCCGATGTGGCCGAAAATCCGCATGAACTGGTGGTGTACGGCGGCATCGGCCGCGCCGCCCGCACATGGGAGGATTTCGACCGCATCGTCGCCGCCCTGAAGGATCTGAACGACGATGAAACCCTGCTGGTGCAGTCGGGCAAGCCGGTCGGCATCTTCCGCACCCACAAGGACGCGCCGCGCGTGCTGATCGCCAACTCCAACCTGGTGCCGCATTGGGCGACCTGGGACCATTTCAACGAGTTGGACAAGAAGGGTCTGGCGATGTACGGCCAGATGACCGCGGGGTCGTGGATCTACATTGGCACCCAAGGCATCGTGCAGGGAACATACGAGACTTTTGCCGAGGCCGGGCGTCAGCATTACGAGGGCAGCCTCAAGGGGCGCTGGATTCTGACCGGGGGCCTGGGCGGCATGGGCGGCGCGCAGCCTCTGGCTGCCGTGATGGCCGGGGCCTGCTGCCTGGCGGTCGAATGCGATGAGACGCGGATCGATTTTCGTATTCGTACCAGATATGTAGACGCCAAAGCTCAGACTCTGGATGAGGCATTGGCAATGATTGCCGATTGGACGGCCAAGGGCGAGGCCAAGTCGGTCGGCCTGCTGGGCAATGCCGCCGATGTCTTCCCCGAACTGGTGCGGCGGATGAAGGCCGGCGGCCCGCGCCCCGACATCGTCACCGACCAGACAAGCGCGCATGACCCGCTGAACGGCTATCTGCCGCAGGGCTGGACGGTGGAACAGGCGAAAGCCGCGCGCGAGACGGACCCGAAATCGGTCGAAACCGCCGCGCGCGCCAGCATGAAGACCCATGTGGCCGCCATGGTCGATTTCTGGAATGCCGGGGTGCCCACGCTGGATTATGGCAACAACATCCGGCAGGTGGCGCTGGACGAAGGGCTGGAAAACGCCTTCGCCTTTCCCGGTTTCGTGCCTGCCTACATTCGCCCGCTGTTCTGCAAGGGCATCGGGCCGTTCCGTTGGGTGGCCCTGTCGGGCGACCCCGACGACATCTACAAGACCGACGCCGCGATGAAGAAGCTGTTCCCCGACAACCACCATCTGCACAACTGGCTGGACATGGCGGCGGACCGGATCGCGTTTCAGGGCCTGCCCGCCCGCATCTGCTGGATCGGTCTTGGCGACCGGCACAAGGCGGGGCTGATGTTCAACCAGATGGTGGCCTCGGGCGAGTTGAAGGCGCCGATCGTCATTGGCCGCGACCATCTGGACTCAGGCTCCGTCGCAAGCCCCAACCGCGAAACCGAAGCCATGATGGACGGCTCGGATGCCGTGTCGGACTGGCCGTTGCTGAACGCGCTGCTGAACACCGCCAGCGGGGCGACCTGGGTCAGCTTGCATCACGGCGGCGGTGTGGGCATGGGGTTCTCGCAACATTCCGGCATGGTGATCGTCGCCGACGGCACCGAGGACGCCGCCCGCCGCCTGACCAATGTGCTGTGGAACGATCCGGCGACAGGCGTGATGCGCCATGCTGATGCAGGCTATGACATTGCCCGCGACTGCGCCACCGAACACGGGTTGCGCCTGCCCGGCATTCTCTGACCTTTCATACTGGCTCAAATATCTCGGGGGTGCGGGGGCTGGCCCCCGCTCCGCCCCATCGGCCAAAGCCCCGGTTACAGCCGCACGCCCTGCCGTGCCGCCAGATCGCAGAAGAACTGCCAGGCCACCCGCCCCGAACGGGCACCGCGTGTCGCCTGCCACTCGATCGACTCGGCGCGCAGCACGCCGGGGTCGACCGTCACGCCATGCGCCCCGCAATACCCGGCAATCATCGCCAGATACTCGTCCTGCGAACAGGCATGAAACCCCAGCCACAGGCCAAACCGGTCTGACAGCGAGACTTTCTCCTCGACCGCCTCGGTGGAATGGATGGCCGCCTGTGCCTCGTTTTCGATCATGTCGCGCGGCATCAGGTGGCGGCGGTTCGACGTGGCATAGAGCAGCACGTTGTCGGGCCGCCCCTCGATGCCGCCATCCAGCACGGCCTTCAGGCTTTTATAATGCTGGTCGTCATGGCTGAACGACAGATCGTCGCAAAACAGGATGAACCGGGCATCCGAGCCGCGCAGATGCGCCAGCAGCCGGCCCACCGAGGGCAGGTCTTCGCGGCTGAGTTCGACCAGCTTCAGGTCCAGCCCTTCGGCCCGCACCTGGGCATGCACCGCCTTGACCAGCGAGGATTTCCCCATGCCGCGTGCGCCCCACAGCAGGGCGTTGTTGCCGGGCAGGCCTTTGGCAAAGGCGCGGGTGTTGGCCAGCAGCGTGTCGCGCGACCGGTCCACCCCCACCAGCAGCCCGATGTCGACGCGCGACACCCGCAGCACGGACTCGAGCCTGTCCGGCCCGGTATGCCAGACAAAGGCATCCGAGGCCGCAAAATCCGGCGCAGGCTTGGGGGCCGGGGCCAGCCGTTCCAGGGCGGCGGCGATACGGTCCAGCGGATCGGTCACTCGGCCTCCTCGTCGACCCAGGTGCCATCGGCGCGGGCCTCGGCCTCACGGGTCTTCTCGATCCGGCGGATCAGGAAGATCGAGATTTCATAGAGCGGGTAGATCGCGGCAAACAGGATCAGTTGCGACATCATGTCAGGTGGCGTCACCACGGCGGCGACAATCAGGATCAGCACGATCGCATAGCGCCGCATCCCTGCCAGCCCCCTCGATGTGACCAACCCCGCCTTGCCCATCAGCGTCAGCAGGACCGGAAGCTGGAAACACAGGCCAAAGGCCATGACAAAGCTGGTGGTCAGCGCCAGATACTGTTCCATCGACCCCTGAAACAGCACCCCCGCCGGGGCCGAGGACGACACCGCGCCGCCGGTCACGGTCGGGGCATAGGTCTGCTGAAAGCCAAGGAAGAAATCGAAGGCAATCGGCAAGACGATGTAATAGGAAAACGCCGCCCCAAGCAGGAACATCAGCGGCGACGCCACAAGGAAGGGCAGAAACGCCGAGCGTTCGTTCCGGTACAGTCCCGGCGCCACGAACCGCCACATCTGATAGGCAATGACCGGAAACGCCAAGGCAAAGCCGCCGAACACCGAAATGCGGATGGCGACGAAGAATCCTTCTTGCAGCTTGACCAGGATCAGCCCGCAGTTCTGGTCGCGCGCGGCCAGAGCATCGCAGATCGGCTGGGTCAGAAAGTTGAAGATCGGATTCCAGACCGAAAAGCTGATGATCATGCCTACCAGAAACGCCGCCAGCGAATACAGGATGCGGTTGCGCAATTCGATCAGGTGTTCGATCAGCGGGGCGGCGCTGTCGTCGATGGCGTCATTGCTCATGCGCTGTCCTTGGTTGCGGTCTTGGCATCAGCCTTTTTCGCGCGCGGCTTCGGGGTCGGTTTGGGGGCCGGTTCGGGCGCATCTGCGAATTTTGGCTTTGCCTTGGCGACGGGGGTCGGCGCTGCCGGGGCCTCGGGTTTGGATTTGCGCAGACGGGGGGCACGGATCACCGCAGGGGCCGCAGATGGGGTCACCTCGACCGGCGCCGCGCTGACCGCCTTCATCTTTTCCACCGCCTCTGCCGCGATCGCCTTTTTCGCGGCGACCTGATCGGCCAGCGCCTGTGTGGCTGGTCCCATCACGGGGGCAGGTGCGGGGGCAGGTGTCGGCGCCGGGGCTGCCGGGTCGGGAATGGCCACCGGGGCCGAGGCGGCGGGTTTCACGATGGCAGGCTTCAGCGGATCCCATTTTTCGAACTTCGCGGCCGCGTCCTTGACCGCATCCAGCCCCATGCTGCGCGCAGAGGTGATGTTCTTGAGATCCTTGGCCACGTCCTTGACGCCCGCCTCATTGGCCGCCGTGTCCATCGCGCGCTGAAAGTCGCGCGCCATCGACCGCGCCTTGGCGGTGAACCGCCCCATGGTACGGAACATCTCGGGCAGGTCTTTCGGGCCGATGACGACCAGCGCCACCACCCCGATCACCATGAATTCGGTCCAGCCGATGTCAAACATGGCGCACCGCCCCTTCTTTCTGCGCAGCGTTCACGGAACGGCTCAGACCTTGTCTTTTTCAGCAACCGGCGACACGTCGCGGGCGGCTTCGGCGGCATCCGTCTCGATCTCCTTGGTGCCGTCGCTGACGCCTTTCTTGAAGGCGGTGATGCCTTTGCCGACTTCGCCCATCAGCGAGCTGACCTTGCCCTTGCCGAACAGGACAAGGACGACGACGCCGATCAGCAGAAGGCCGGGAAGGCCGATATTCTGAAACATGGGGTTTCTCCATTCAGGTGCCCCGCCGGATAGCTGCGGGGCCATGGAGGATGTTTATGCCCCGATTTCCCCGGATCAAAGACCAAATCCGCCCGCTGCGGGGGGTTGCGCCGCGCTCTGCTGACAGTATTTTGTCAGTTGGACCCAAGGACAGGTTTGCGGCATGAAACGCGATGCGCGGCTCTATGATCTGATTCAGCGGATGCGCGACGGGCGGCTGCATACGGCGGCAGAGCTGGGCGTGGCCCTTGGGGTGTCCACCCGCACCATCTGGCGTGACATGGCGACGATGGCGGCCTCGGGCCTGCCGGTGACGGGCGAACGCGGCGTGGGCTACATCCTGCGCGCGCCGCTGGTGCTGCCCCCCACCATGATGACCGTCGAAGAACTGGAGGCCCTGAGCGAGGGCCTGCGCCACATCGCCGAAAACGAAGCCCACCCCCGCGCCCGCGCCGCACGCAGCCTGCTGGTCAAGGTGGCGACGCTGCTGCCACAGGCGGGGATAGAGGTGGAGTAAGGCCTTGCCATCACTGTAATTTAGACAATAACTGGCTCATAGTAATCTGAGCAAAGAGGTAAAGACAGAGTTATGATGCGAACAACTGTGGCGATGATAACGATGGGAATGCTGTTCTTAGGAGGTTGTGCATCACAAATAATGGAAACGATGGTTGGTAAAGACATTACATCTGTCTATTCTCAATACGGCACGCCAATTAGTTCATATGACTTACCTGATGGTAGAACAGCATTTCAGTGGCGCGTAGATACAAGCACAATGATGCCTATGACCACCACAATTTCCGGGTACGGGAACACGGCGACCGCGTACACTACGGGAGGCGGTACGCTTTCATCAACATGCTTTTACACATTTTACACAAAGCCCAACAAACAAAAAAGCTACACTATTGTTGGGTTTGAAAAACCAAGACTAGAGTGTGAATGAGCGGATCAACTATATAGCCGGATACACGAAACAACGGTCGCGGCGGATCATCAGCCACAACACTGCCCCCGGCTTGGGCAGGAACACCCCCGGCACCGATGCGGTCAGGCGGGCATCCTCGAAATCCATCGCGAAATCGACCAGACTTTCGCGCCCCAGATAGCGCGACCGGATCACCCGTCCCCGCGCCGGGGTGCCATCCGGGACGGTCGGGTTGGGGCCGCGCCCGGCCCGGTCAAAGTCGATCTTCAGATGCTGCGGCCGGATCACGATGTCGACCGCGGCCCCGTCACTGTGGCCGGGGGTCAGAAAGGTGCCGAACGGCGTTTCCGTCAGCGCGCCATGCGATATGCCACGGATCACGTTGATATCACTGAAGAACGCTGCCGCCGCCTTGTCATGCGGGGCGTTGTAGACGTTGTAGGGCGCGCCGCGCTGCACGATCCGGCCATCGCGCATCAGGGCGATCTCGTCGGCCATGCGCATGGCTTCGTCCGGTTCATGCGTGACCAGCAGAACCGCGGCGCCTTCGTCTTTCAGCACCTCCAGCGTGGTGTCGCGGATGCCGTCGCGCAGGCGGTTGTCGAGGCCCGAAAACGGCTCGTCCATCAGCATGACGCGCGGGCGCGGGGCCAGGGCACGGGCAAGGGCGACGCGCTGCTGTTCGCCCCCCGACAACTGATGCGGATGCTTGGGGCCAAAGCCGGTCAGCGTGACGCGTTCCAGCAGTTCATCGACGCGGGCCTGTCTGGCCGCCTTGTCGCCGCGCAGGCCAAAGCCGATGTTCTGCGCCACGGTCAGATGCGGGAACAGGGCGAAATCCTGAAACATCAGCCCGATGCCGCGGGCCTCGGGCGGGCGGTGCAGGCCGGGACCGGCCATGGGCACGCCGTCAATCGTGACAGTGCCCGCATCGGCGCGTTCCACCCCGGCGATCATCCGCAAGGTGGTGGATTTGCCGCAGCCCGACGGGCCAAGCAAGCAGGTCACCTGCCCCGCCGCAAGCGTCAGCGACACATCGTCCACCACCGGCCTACCGCCGAAGACGCGGGTCAGACCCGTGGCTTGCAGCCGGGCGTCTGCCGCCTGCCCTGCGTCCGCCCTGTGCTGCACTTGCCCTGCCGCCCCCGAATGCCCGACGAAAACCGTCACCTTGCGCTGCCCTGCCCGATAGCAGCCCCCCCGGCCCTGCGCAAGGTTGCCGGCGGGGCGGGCAGGATCACAGGATAAGGTCTTCGACCGCCAGCACCGTCAGGTTCATCACCCGGATCTGGAAATCGGCCATCGTGTCGGCAGTCACCGTGCCTTCAAGGATGATCGTCGTCCCTGTCACGCTATAGCGCACCTGCCCCGCAGCCCCGGTAAAGGCCCCGGTGCCCAGCCAGGTGAAGGCCTGATTGCCCGCCGTACCGGCCAGCGCATCAATCGCGGCAAGTGTGATCTGGTCCACCCCGGCCTCGAAATCAAAGATGGTATCGCGCAGCGCGGCACTGGTGCCGGACTCGGCAATGCTGCGGAACACGAAACTGTCGGCCTCGGCCCCGCCATACAGATTGTCGCGGCCCGCCCCGCCGATCAGGGCATCTTCGCCCTCGTCGCCGCGCAGCGTGTCGGTGCCATCGCCGCCGATCAAAAGATCGTCGCCGTCCTGACCCAACAGCGAATCGGCACCCGTCCGGCCCGCCAGCCGGTCATCCCCGCCCCCGCCCGCCAGCGAGTCGTTCGACGCCCCGCCATTCAGCAGATCATCGCCGCCGCCCCCCGCCAGATCGTCGGCCCCCGCCAGCCCGTACAGCCGGTTGTCGGAGTCATTGCCCGCAAGGATATTGTCCAGCCCGTTGCCGGTGCCATCCTGCGCCGTGCCCAGCAGGGACAGGTTTTCAACCTCGCCCGCCCCCATCAGCGAAAAGCTGACCGTGGCCTCGATCAGATCGGCGGTGCCTTGGCCGATGTCTTCAAACACCTGCGCCAGCGAGTCGGACAGACGGTAGGTGTCATTGCCATCGCCGCCCAGAACGGTGCCACCGACAAGGCCGCCGATCCCGTCAAACAGATCGGCCCCGTCGCCCATGGCGACCGACCGGTTGATGCTGCCCGAATTGAAGATGGTGTCCGACAGCGCGGTGCCGACGACTGACAGGGTGAAGGCGGTCGAACTTATGATGGACCCCGAATTGGTCAAATGGATGCCCCCGGTGGCGGAGGACGCATCAATCGCCACCCCGCCCACCGACCGGATGATGCCTGCATTGTCCAGCGTGGTCAGATTTTGCCCGGCGATCTGCACCGCCAGCCCGCCCTCTGCGGCCAGCGCCTGAATCGTGCCGGTGTTGACCAGATATTTCCCCGCACCTGTCCCCGCCAGATAAACCGCAACCGGGGTTGCCCCGTTGCCCGCCTCGATCCGGCCGCTGTTCACGATGCTGTAATCCTGCCCGGTGACCAACATGCCCGTGGTAAAGCCAAAGATCCGGCCACTGTTTTCGATCACCACATTGTCGCCCGAGGCCGTAACCCCGACCCCGTTGTCGGCAGACACCAGCCCCGCATTGCGCAGGGCGTTCCGGTCGCCCTGCATGTAGATGGCAGAATATCCGATCGTCGGGGCCACAGAGCCGATGGTGCCCGCCGCCGTATTGACGATGCTGCTGTCGGACACCCCATTCACGACCACCCCATGACCGCCGCCAGAAATCAGGCTGGTCATGTTCAGCAGGGACTGATTGCCATGCAGGACGTTGACGGCATTGGCGCTGGTGCTGATGAAGGTCAGCCCCTCCAGCAGGATGATGCCATCGTTGACCGCGACGGACGTGTAAATTGGCTGCGGACCGATCACGCTTTCGGTCGGAACGAATGTGGTCATGGTGAAAAACCCTTTCTGATGAAACCCCTGCGGCGCAAATGAAATGCCAAGGCAATCTTATGCGCCACAGGGTCTGGTTCAATCAGAAAAGCGGTGGCTGGGTCAGATCGTGGCGTTGGTCGCCCCGCCGTCCAGCAGGATGTTCTGCCCCACGATGAAGCCTGCATGCTGGCTGCACAGGAAGGCGCAGGCCGCGCCAAACTCGGCCGCGGTGCCATAGCGCCGCGCCGGAATGCCCGCCATCCGCGCGGTGCGCGCCGCCTCCATACTGATGCCTTGCGCGGCCATCACACCGCTGTCCAGTGCGGTGGCGCGGTCGGTGTCATGGATGCCGGGCAGCAGGTTGTTGATGGTGACCCCGGCCTCGGCCACCTGCCGCGCCGTGCCCGCGACAAAGCCGGTCAGCCCGGTGCGCGCCGCGTTCGACAGGCCAAGTTGCGCCACCGGGGCCTTGACCGACTGGCTGGTGATGTTGACGACCCGCCCCCACCCTTTGGCCATCATGCCGGGCAGGCAGGCCTGCATCAGGGCAATCGGCGTCAGCATGTTGCCATCCAGCGCCTTGATGAAATCCTCGCGGGTCCAGTCATGCCACATGCCGGGGGGCGGGCCGCCCGCATTGGTGACCAGAATGTCGACCACCCCTGCGGCGGCCAGCACCGCAGCACGCCCGGTCTCGGTGGTGATGTCGGCGGCAACCGCCGTGACCTGCACGCCATACGTCGCGCGGATATGGGCGGCCGTGGCCTCCAGCGCCTGCGCCCCGCGCGCGTTGATCACAAGATCCACCCCCGCTGCGGCCAGCGCCTCGGCGCAGCCCCGGCCAAGCCCCTTTGACGCCGCACAGACCAATGCCCGCTTTCCCGTGATGCCCAGATCCATGCCCGCCGTCCTTTTCATGTGTTCCACCCGAACCCTAGCAGGCCGACTGCGCGGCCGAAAGTCCCGCAAAAGCCCGAAACCTGCCCCGGTCCGGACATGGGGTCAGATCAGACTGGCACAGGCCATGGCGGCAAACGGCCGTTCGCATCCACGGCTGATGGCCCGGTTGATTGACGCCCCTGCCCCGGCTTTGATAGCTGACGCCTGTTTGTACCTGCATCTGTTCCCGTTTTCGCAAAGGCCGCCCCAGACAATGCCCGACCTGCCGCCCGACTCCGCCTTGCCCGGCCCCGCATTGCCCGGCCCGTCCTTGCCCGGTCACGCAGCGCAGGTGTTCCGCGCCGATGACATCTTCGTCAGCCTCGGGGTCAATCTGGACGAAGGCCTCGCGCTGCCGTCGGCGGTGGTGATGGGCGACATCTATTCGCTGGACGACCGCGCGCAGGCGCTGCGGCTGGTGATCACCCGCCCCGGTGACGGCGCCGATCCGCAGGTGGCGGCCGGTTCTGGCGTGGGCCGCCCCGGTGACCCGGTGCAAACCCGCGCGCGCTACACGTTGATGGGGGCAGATGGCACCTCGGTCGATCTGCTGCTGCTGGCGCATGACGGGGCTTCGGGCTGCGATCTCTATGCGCTGCCGCTGTCGCCTCTGGGCACCCGCACCGATTACACCCTTGTCAACATCGACACCGCCCCGCAGGAAACCCGGCTGGCCGACCTGATGTGCATTTCCTTTGCGCGCGGCACCATGGTCACCATGGCCAGCGGCGCACAACGCGCGATCGAGGATCTGACCCCCGGAGACAAGATCCTGACCCGCGACCATGGCCCGCAACCGCTGCGTTGGGTCGGCCGGGCCACGCTGCGGGCTGTCGGGGCCTTTGCCCCGGTGGTGATCGCGGCGGGCACACTGGGCAACGCGGGCGACCTGATCGTCAGCCAGCATCACCGCATGTTCCTGTACCAGCGCAAGCGCACCCCCGGCATGGCCACGTCCGAACTGCTGGTGCAGGCGCGCCATCTGGTGGACGACGACCATGTCTTCATCCGCGAAGGCGGCTTCATCGACTATTTCGCGCTGGTGTTCGACCGCCACGAGATCATCTATGCCGAAGGCGTCCCGGCCGAAAGCCTGATGGTCAACGACGCCACGGTGAACCGCCTGCCCGGTGAACTTGCCGAAGACGTGAAGGCCCGCTTTCCCGGCCTGGCCCAGGTGCAACACTTCGGGACCGAGGCCGGGCGCCAGTTTCTGGAATCGGTGGGGCCCGCAACCCTGTACCAACCCCGCCGCCCCAAACGCTGATCCCTAAAACTTGTCTAAAATTTGCATCCTCTGTGCGAAAATATCCCACGGGGGAAGATTCATTGGCGACCGCCAATGAATCTTGGGGGTGTGAAACCCCCGCTTCCGCCAGCAGATCACAGGCCGCGACACCCCATAGACCCGCCGCCGCCAATCCGCTAAACCGCCCCCCATGAACACGAACACCCCCCCCCTGCCCGCCGAGATCGCCCGTCGGCGCACCTTTGCCATCATCTCGCACCCCGATGCGGGCAAGACCACGCTGACCGAAAAGTTCCTGCTGTTCGGCGGCGCGATCCAGATGGCAGGGCAAGTGCGCGCCAAGGGCGATGCGCGGCGCACGCGGTCGGATTTCATGAAGATGGAACAGGAGCGCGGGATTTCGGTGTCGGCCTCGGCCATGTCCTTCGATTTCCGTCACTACCGCTTCAACCTTGTCGACACCCCCGGCCACAGCGATTTTTCCGAAGACACCTACCGCACCCTGACAGCGGTGGATGCGGCGATCATGGTGATCGACGGGGCAAAGGGCGTGGAATCCCAGACGCGCAAACTGTTCGAGGTCTGCCGGTTGCGCGATCTGCCGATCCTGACCTTCTGCAACAAGATGGACCGCGAATCCCGCGATGTGTTCGAGATCATCGACGAGATTCAGGAAAACCTTGCCATCGACGTGACCCCGGCAAGCTGGCCCATCGGGGTCGGGCGGGAATTTGTCGGCGCCTATGACCTGCTGCATGACCGGCTTGAGATCATGGACCGTGCCGACCGCAACAAGGTGGCCGAAAGCATCCAGATTTCCGGCCTCGATGACCCGAAACTGGCCGAGCATGTGCCCGCCGATCTGCTGGCCAAACTGCGCGAAGACCTTGAAATGGCGCGTGCCCTGCTGCCTGCCTTCGACCGCGCGGCCTTTCTGAACGGGTCGATGACGCCGATCTGGTTTGGCTCGGCGATCAACTCGTTCGGCGTCAAGGAGCTGATGGACGGCATCGGCGAATACGGCCCCGAACCGCAGCCGCAAACCGCGTCGGAACGCCAGATCAACGCCGATGAACCCACGGTGACGGGTTTCGTGTTCAAGGTGCAGGCCAACATGGACGCCAAACACCGCGACCGGGTGGCCTTTGTGCGCCTTGCCTCCGGTCACTTTGAACGCGGCATGAAACTGCTGCATGTGCGGTCGAAAAAACAGATGGCGATTGCCAGCCCCGTGATGTTCCTTGCCGCCGACCGCGAACTGGCCGAGGAAGCCTGGGCCGGCGACATCATCGGCATCCCCAACCACGGCCAGTTGCGCATCGGCGATGCGCTGACCGAAGGCGAGAGCCTGCGCTTTACCGGCATCCCGTCTTTCGCGCCCGAATTGCTGCAAGGCGTGCGCGCGCTGGACCCGCTGAAGGCCAAGCATCTGGAAAAGGCCCTGACCCAGTTCGCCGAGGAAGGTGCTGCCAAGGTCTTCAAGCCGATGATCGGTTCGGGCTATATCGTCGGCGTCGTGGGGGCCTTGCAGTTCGAGGTTCTGGCCAGCCGGATCGAGCAGGAATATTCCCTGCCGGTGCGGTTCGAGGGATCGAACTTCACTTCGGCCCGCTGGATTTCGGGCGACAAGGACGCGGTGGAACGGATGATCAACGTGAACAAGGGCCACATCGCGCATGACAGCGACGGGGACCTGGTGTTCCTGACCCGCCTGCAATGGGACATCGACCGCGTGGTGCGCGATTATGAAGGTGTGCGGCTGACGGCCACCAAGGAAATGATGGTTTAGGCGGCAATCAGTCGCAAAAACCCCCATGACCTTGACCGCGCGCGTATTTCCAGATATCGCGCACGCAGGCCGATCATGGCCGCCGACGCCGGGACGCCCGGATCAGAATTGCGTCCCCCAACAGTTGCGGTCCGATACCGCATTCATAGGACGCTGATGACCAAATTTTCCGACCTCGCGCTGGACCCCCGCGTGCTGCAAGCCGTGACCGACACTGGCTATGAAACCCCCACGCCCATTCAGGAACAAGCCATTCCGCCCGCCCTTCTGGGCCGCGATGTGCTTGGCATTGCCCAGACCGGCACCGGCAAGACCGCCAGCTTCGTGCTGCCGATGATCACCCTGCTGGGTCAGGGCCGCGCGCGCGCGCGGATGCCCCGGTCGCTGGTGCTGGCCCCGACGCGGGAACTGGCAGCCCAGGTGGCCGAGAATTTCGACACCTACGCCAAGCACACCAAACTGACCAAGGCCCTGCTGATCGGCGGCGTGTCCTTTGGCGAACAGGACAAGCTGATCGACCGCGGCGTCGACGTGCTGATTGCCACCCCCGGCCGGTTGCTCGACCATTTCGAGCGCGGCAAGCTGATGCTGAACGGCGTGCAGATCATGGTGGTGGACGAGGCCGACCGCATGCTCGACATGGGGTTCATCCCCGATATCGAGCGCATTTTCCAGCTGACCCCGAAAACCCGCCAGACGCTGTTCTTCAGCGCCACCATGGCGCCCGAGATCGAACGCATCACCCGCACCTTCCTGAACGATCCGGCCAAGATCGAAGTGGCGCGTCAGGCCACCGCGTCCTTGACCATCACCCAGTCGCTGATCCAGTTTGCGCCCACCCGCAAGGACCGCAGCTTTGCCGAAAAGCGCGCCGTGCTGCGTGCGCTGATCAAGGCCGAGGGCGAGGCCTGCACCAATGCCATCATCTTCTGCAACCGCAAGATGGATGTGGATGTGGTGGCCAAGTCGCTGAAGGCGCATGGCTTCAACGCGGCGCCGATCCATGGCGATCTGGACCAGAGCCAGCGGATGAAGACGCTGGACGAATTCCGCGACGGCACGCTGCACCTGCTGGTGGCGTCCGATGTGGCGGCGCGGGGTCTGGATATTCCGGCGGTCAGCCATGTGTTCAACTTCGACGTGCCCTCGCACCCCGAAGATTACGTCCACCGCATTGGCCGTACGGGTCGCGCAGGCCGCTTGGGCAAGGCCTATTCCATCGCGGTGACGGCAGATGACAAATACATCAACGCCATTGAATCGCTGGTAAAAATGCCGATCCCGCGCGGGTCGCTGCCCGAAGGTCTGGACCTTGCCGAGGCAGGCGATGCCCCCGCCCGCGCACCCAAGGCCGACGCTGCCCGCGAAGACCGCAGCGGCGGCCGCACGCGCAGCCGTGGCGGGCGTGACCGCGAAGAGCGCGGCCCCCGCATCGTGCGCGACGCGCCCGAGGCTGCTGCCGCTACCGCCGTCGTGGCACTGGTGCCGGAAGCTGCGCCTGTCGCCGCCCCAATTGCAGCCCCTGTGGCGGCTCCTGTGGCGGCCCCCGCACCGCGCGAAGAACCGCGCCGCGACGACCGCCGCGAACGGTTCGACCGCCGCGATGGCCGTTCCGAAGGCCGTCAGGATGGCCGTCAGGATGGCCGGGGCGATCAGCGCGCCGACCCCGCCCGCGAGGATCGCACGTCAGACCGCCGCGAACCCCGCAATGACGACCGCCGCGACCGGTACAATGATCGGGGCAATGATCGGCACCACGGCGCGCAGGTGATCGGCATGGGCGACCATGTGCCCGATTTCATCCTGCGCAGCTTCAAGATCGCAGCCGCCACGGCAGAAGACGCCGAAGAGCCGATGCCCGCCAACGGCACCGAAGGCTGATCGCATCGCCAGACAGACAAAAGGCCCCGCATCGCTGCGGGGCCTTTTGTTTTGCCCAGGCCGTCCCGTGCTTGACACGGGACCTCCGACAACCGCCCGCCACCCGAAAGGCGCCGGGCGGTGGCGGTTATTCCGCCACCATCCGGCTGACCACGACGGTCACTTCCGGCTTCTTGCCAATCTCTTCCATCGACACCTGGCGCACCACCCGGCGGATGGCCTCGTCCAGCTTGGCATCGTCGCGCAGCACCTTCTTGCCGGTGCCCTCGACAAACTCGGCCAGATCGGCCTCCAGCGTTTCGTCCAGCGGACGGCCGCCCTTGCCAAAGCGCGGCAGGCCCATCAGTTCGACCCACGGCTCGCCCAACGGCTCATCCGCCTCGTCCAGCAGCACTGTCACCAGTGCATGGCCGTTCAGCGCCATGCGGATGCGATCCCGCACCACCCCGTCCAGCGCGCCGATCAGGACCGAGCCGTCCAGATACAGCCGCCCGGTTTCGATATACTCGGCCACCACCGGCGCATCGCCGGTCAGGTCGATCATCATGCCGTTGACCACCACTTCCGACGCAATCCCGGCCTCGGTCGCGATGCGGGCGTGTTCGCGCAGGTGGCGGTGTTCGCCGTGCATCGGGATCAGCATGTCGGGCAACAGCAGACGGTGCACATGTTCCAGATCGGGGCGGTTGGCATGGCCCGAGACATGGTACTTGCCGCCGCCATCATCCTGCAGATCGACGCCCATTTCAGAAAACGCGTTCATGATGCGGATGACGCCGCGTTCATTGCCCGGAATGGTTTTCGACGAAAACAGGAACAGATCGCCCGCCTTCATCTCCAGCCCCAGATACTTGCCCCGGCTCAATTGCGCACTTGCCGCGCGGCGTTCGCCCTGACTGCCGGTGACAATCAGCATCAGGTTCTTGCGCGGCACGTCCAATGCTTCTTCCGGGCTGATGGTGCGCGGAAAATCGGGTAGAACCCCCGCCTCTTGCGCCGCCGACACCATCTTTTTCATCGCCCGGCCCAACAGACAGACCGTGCGGTCCGCCGCGCGGCCCGCCTCGGCCAGCGTCTTCAGACGCGCCACGTTCGACGCAAAGGTGGTGGCGACGACCATGCCGCCCGCCCCCTGGATCAGTTCCTTGATCGGATCCTTGATCGTGGCCTCGGACCGCCCGGCATGCAGCGAAAACACGTTGGTACTGTCGCACATCAGCGCCTTGACCGGGCGTTCTGCCGCAATCGCCTCGAACCGCGCATCCTCCCAGCCTTCGCCAACCTGCGGGGTCGCGTCCAGCTTGAAATCGCCGGTATGCACAATGCGGCCGGCGGGCGTATCGATCACCAGCCCCGAGCTTTCGGGGATCGAATGGCTGACCGGCACGAACTGCACCTTGAACGGGCCAAGCTCCACCGTCTGGGGCCGGGGTTCGACGATGGTGATGGCATCGGCGGGCAGGCCGTATTCCTCCATCTTCAGGCGGCCCAGCACGGCGGTAAAGCGGCGCATGTAGACCTTTTTCTTCAGGCGCGGCCACAGGTGGCCAAGGGCGCCTATATGGTCTTCATGGGCATGGGTTATGAAGATCCCCTCCAGCCGGTCGAGGCGCTTTTCCAGCCAGGAAATGTCGGGCATGATCAGGTCTACGCCCGGCGAGCCATCCATGTCGGGAAAGGTCACGCCCAGATCCACCAGGATCAGTCGTTCCTTGTCCGCCGGGCCATAGCCATAGACGTAACAGTTCATGCCGATCTCCCCGGCGCCGCCAAGGGGAAGATAGATCAGCCGGTTGGTATTCATGCGGTATCCTTATTGTACGCGTTGATCAGGACCAGCCCGTGCATTGTCAGGTCGTCCTCGATCGAATGAAAAACGTCAGTTCCTTGGGCAAACAGAGACGCGAGTCCGCCAGTCGCAATGATGTTCATGGGGGATGACCGTTCACGGCGCACTTCGCGCACGATGCCTTCGATCAACCCGACATAGCCCCAATACACGCCGGACTGCATGCAGGCCACCGTATTCGTGCCAATCGCCCGCGTCGGTTTGGCCACATCGATGTGCGGCAGGGCGGCAGCGGCGCTGTGCAGGGCCTCCAGGCTCAGGTTCACCCCCGGCGCGATCACGCCGCCGACATAGGCCCCGTCGGTATCGACCACGTCAAAGGTGGTGGCGGTGCCGAAATCCACGATGATCAGATTGCCGCCGTGCCGGTCAAACCCCGCCACCGTGTTGACCAGACGGTCGGGTCCGACCGTGGTGCCCGCGTCCACCCTCGGGGCCACCGGCAGCGCGCATTCAGGTTTGCCCACCACCAGCGGGCGGCAGTCGAAATAGCGGCTGCACAGCACACGCAGGTTGAACACCACGCGCGGCACGGTAGAGGAGATGATGGCTTCGGTGATCCGGGCCTCGACCTTGGTCATCTGCATCAGGCTGGACAGCCAGACGAAATATTCATCCGCCGTGCGTTTGTGGTCGGTGGCGATGCGCCAGGTGGACAGGAACCGTGCCCCGTCCCAGATGGAAAACACGGTGTTGGTGTTGCCGCAGTCGATGGCCAGAAGCATGGGGGCGGCCTTTCAGAAAAATACCTCTGCCGCAGGAATTGCGACAGGGCCATGAGGGGTGCCGAGGATCAGGTTGCCCTGCGCATCCACGGTGTGAAAGGTGCCGCTGCGGTCCTGGGTGCCGGTGCGGGCGCGGATGGGCTCGCCCAGACGGGCGGCATGGGCCAGCCAGGCGGCGCGGACCGGGGCGAAGCCTTCGGTGGTGAAGATGCGTTCCCAATGCGCATAGGCCGGGGCGAGGGCGTTCAAAAACGCCTCGGGCGTCAGGCGCAACCCGGTTTCCGCCAGCAGGGATACCGGCGGCACCGCCCCCGGTTCGATCTGGGCCGCATCCGGCGCGCCGATCAGATTGACACCGATACCGATGCACAGCGTCTGCACCCCTGCCCCGACAGACTGGCTTTCCAGCAAGATCCCAGCCACCTTGCCGCCATTCAGCAGCACGTCATTCGGCCATTTCAGCGCAAGGCAGGCAGGCAACCCGGTCAGCGCCACCAGGGCATCGCGCAGCGCAAGGGCGGCCACGAAAGACCGCAGCGCCACCACCTCGGGCGGCTCTGCAGGCTGCAACACGAGCGTTCCATAGAAATTGCCGCGCGGAGAAGCCCAGGGCCGCGCTCGGCGGCCCCGGCCTGCGGTCTGTTCGCCCGCCACGATCCAGGCCGGACCAACCGCCTCCATCCGAAAGCCTTCGGCATTGGTGCTGTCGATGGTGGTCCGCAGGTGTTTGCCCACACCCGCGGGCCAGTCGGGATCAGCGGACAAGGGCTTCCGCCGCCACCGCCGCCGCAGGCTCGATGCCGAACAGGTTGATCACCCCAAGCAGCATGATCGCGGCCACGCCCATCAGCACCACCCATTGAACGGGGGACATGCGGCTTTGCGCAGGCTCTGTCTCGCTGCCGAAATACATGTAGAACACGATGCGCAGATAGTAGAACGCGCCGATCACGCTCGCCACCGCCCCCGCCACCGCGAGCCAGCCCATGCCCGCATCGACGGCGGCTTTCAGCACATAGAACTTGCCGAAAAAGCCCACCATCGGCGGCACGCCGGCAAGGCTGAACATCAAGACCAGCATCGCCAGCGCCTTCAGCGGTTCCGATTTGGCAAAGCTGTTCAGGCTGCCGATGTCGGTCACCGGGCGGCCATCACGTTCCATCGACAGAATGAAGGCAAAGGTGCCGACGTTCATGGTGACGTAGATCGCCATGTAGACCAGCATCGCCTGCACGCCTTCGGCCGTGCCGGTGGCAAGCCCGATCAGCGCATAGCCCATATGGGCGATCGACGAATAGGCCATCAGCCGCTTGATGTCGCGCTGCCCGATGGCGGCCACAGCCCCCAGGAACATCGACACCACCGCCAGCGCTGCCAGCACCTGCCCCCATTGCCCCGGAATGCCGCCAAAGGCATCCTGCACCACGCGGGCAATCAGCGCCATCGCGGCCACCTTGGGCGCGGTCGCAAAGAACGCGGTCACGGGCGTCGGGCTGCCTTCGTACACATCCGGCGTCCACATGTGGAAGGGTGCTGCCGACACCTTGAACGCCAGACCCGCCAGCATGAACACCAGCCCGAACAGCAGGCCCAGAGGCACCTCGGCCTGCACCGACGAAAGTATGCCCGAAAACAGCGTGGTCCCGGCAAACCCGTACACCAGCGACGCGCCATACAGCAGCAGCCCCGAGGACAAGGCGCCGAGGACGAAATACTTCAGACCCGCCTCGGTGGATTTGAGACTGTCCCGCCGCAAGGCGGCGATGACATACAGCGCCAGCGATTGCAGTTCCAACCCCATGTACAGCGCCATCAGATCGCCCGCCGAAACCATCATCATCATGCCGACAGTCGCGAGGCACACGAGGATCGGAAACTCGAACCGCAGAAGGTCGCGCCGCATCATGTAATCCTGCGCCATCACCAGCACGGCGGCGGCAGACAGCAGGATCGTCACCTTGGCAAAGCGCGCGAAAGGATCGTCGATGAACATGCCGCCAAAGGCGCTGCGCTCGCCCGACCCGCCTGCCCCGATCCACAGGGCCAACGCCACGAACAGGCCCGCCGTGGCCCAGACCAGCGCCGGGGCCATCTTGTCCTTGGTGGTGTAGACGCCGAACATCAGCGCAGCCATGGCAAAGCCGGACAGCACGATCTCGGGCAGGACGGTTTGAATATCAGGGGTCATCATGCGTCCTTCAGTGCAAGGCCACCTGCGTTGCCCCTTCGGGCAGCGCGGCGTGGTAGTCGGTGACAAGGGCCGCAACGGACGGCCCGATGATATCGGTCACAAGGCTGGGATAGATGCCCAAAAGCAGGGTCATCACCACCAGCGGGGCAAAGATCACCCGCTCGCGCCGGTCCATGTCGGTGATGGTTTTCAGCGCCTCCTTGATCAGATCGCCCATCACGACGCGGCGGTACAGCCACAGCGCATAGGCCGCCGACAGGATCACGCCAGAGGTCGCCACGGCGGCCACCCAGGTATTGACCTGGAAAATCCCCATCAGGGTCAGGAATTCGCCCACGAAACCAGAGGTGCCCGGAAGCCCGACATTCGCCATGGTGAAGAACATGAAGATCAGCGCATAGGCGGGCATCCGGTTGACGAGGCCGCCATAGGCATCAATCTCGCGCGTGTGCATGCGGTCATAGATCACCCCGACGCACAGGAACAACGCGCCCGAGATGAAGCCGTGGCTGATCATCTGGAAAATCGCCCCGTCAATGCCCTGCTGGTTGACCGAAAAAATCCCCATCGTCACATAGCCCATATGGGCCACCGAACTGTAGGCGATCAGCTTTTTCATGTCCGATTGCGCCAGCGCCACAAGGCTGGTGTAGACAATGGCAATCGCGCTCATCCACAAGACCACCGGCGACCACAGGTCAGACGCCACCGGGAACATCGGCAGGCTGAAGCGCAAGAAGCCATAGCCCCCCATCTTCAGCAAGATCGCCGCCAGCACCACAGACCCGGCAGTCGGGGCCTGAACATGGGCGTCGGGCAGCCAGGTATGCACCGGCCACATCGGCATCTTCACCGCAAAGCTGGCAAAGAACGCCAGGAACAGCAGGGTCTGCATCCCCCCCACGATCTGGAACCCGGCAAGGCTGAAGGTGTCGGAGCCGAACTCATGCACCAGCAGCTTGGCGATATCGGTGGTGCCTGCCTCGAAATACATCGCGATCATCGCGACCAGCATCAGCACCGACCCGAGGAAGGTGTAGAGAAAGAACTTGAACGCCGCGTAGATCCGCGCCTTGCCGCCCCAGATGCCGATGATCAGGAACATCGGGATCAGGCCCGCCTCGAAGAACAGGTAGAACAGCACCAGATCCAGCGCGCTGAACACGCCCAGCATCAGCCCTTCCAGCACCAGAAACGCGATCATGTATTCCTTGACGCGGGTTTCGACCGACCAGCAGGACAGGATGGTGATGGGCATGAGGAACGTGGTCAGCATCACGAACAGAATTGAAATCCCGTCCACGCCCATCTTGTAGGTCAGCCCCAGAATCCACGGGCGTTCCTCGACGAACTGGAACCCGGTGTTGGCCGGGTCGAACCCCGCCAGCAGGAACAGCGAGATCACGAACGTCGCCGAAGACGCAAACAGCGCCAGCCGCTTGGCCCCCAGTTGTGCCGCGGCATCGTCGCCGCGCATGAACAGCGCCATGATGGCAGCCGCCACCAGCGGCAGGAAAGTGATGATCGAAAGCAGTTGATTGGCCATTTCCGTGGCGCTCCCTTATTCCGCGCCGCCGAACAGCGTCATCCAGGTGATCAGGGCCGCGATCCCCAGCACCATCGAGAAAGCATAGGTGAAGATATAGCCCGACTGCGCCCGGCCCGCGAGCCGCGTGAAGAACGGGATGATCCCCATGGCCACGCCGTTGATCGACCCGTCGATCACATCGCCATCGCCGCGCCGCCACAGGAAACTGCCAAGCCATTTGGCCGGGCGCACGACCACCCAGTCATAGAGCTCGTCAAAATACCATTTGTTCAGCAAGAACAGGTACAGCGGGCGCTGCTGTGCGGCCAGACGTTTCGGCAGTTCGGGGTTCTTGATGTAGAACAGCCATGCCAGCGCAAAGCCGATCAGCATGGCGACAAAGGGCGACAGCTTGACCCATTTGGGCACGGCATGGGCCTCTTCCATCACCAGATTGTCGGCGCGCATGAAGATTGCACCCTTGGGCGCCACCGCCGGGGGCAAGGCCGCCTCGGGGGTGGCGCCTTCGGATGTGGCAGGCTCTGCCGGGATACCTTCGGTGGCGGCAGTTTCGGGCGCGGCTTCGGTCACAGCAGTTCCGGTCACTGTGGTTTCGGTCACTGTGGTTTCGGGCGCGGCCTCGCCGGTCGCACCTTCGGGCGCGGCAGGCTCGGTCGTCACCGAGTGACGACCCGCCCCCTGCACCGCGGCTTCCATCCCGAACCAGTCGCGAGACGCTTCGACATCGCCGAAGAACACCTTGTACCAGATCATCCCGGAAAACGCTGCCCCCAAGGCAAGCACGCCAAGCGGAATCAGCATCACCAACGGGCTTTCATGCGGCTCGTGGTGGTGATCGTCATGGCCATGCCCATGGTTGTTCGCGTGCCCGTGACCGTTCCCCGCCCCATGCGCCCGGCTGGTCCCGTAAAAGGTCATGAACATCAGACGCCAGGAATAGAAGCTGGTCATGCAGGCCGCGGCCACCAGCAGCCAGAAGGCATAGGACGACCCGACAAAGGCAGACTCGATCACCGCATCCTTCGACAGAAAGCCGGCAAACCCGTAATAGGTCAGCGGAATGCCGACCCCGGTGATGGCCAGCGTGCCAATCATCATCGCGGCAAAGGTCAGAGGGATCTTCTTGCGCAAGCCGCCGTAGTTGCGCATGTCCTGTTCGTGATGGGTGGCGTGGATCACTGACCCCGCGCCCAGAAACAGCATCGCCTTGAAGAAGGCATGGGTGAACAGGTGGAACATCGCCACCGAATAGACCCCGACGCCCGCCGCCACGAACATGTAGCCAAGCTGCGAACAGGTGGAATAGGCGATCACCCGCTTGATGTCGTTCTGCACCAGACCGACTGTGGCCGCAAAGAATGCCGTGGTGGCGCCAACCACGACGATCATCGTCTTGGCGTCGGGCGCATATTCGTACAAGGGCGACATCCGGCAGACCAGAAACACCCCCGCCGTCACCATGGTTGCGGCATGGATCAGCGCCGACACCGGGGTCGGGCCTTCCATCGCATCGGGCAGCCAGGTGTGCAGGAAAAGCTGCGCCGATTTGCCCATGGCCCCGATGAACAACAAGACGCCGATCAGGTTGGCCGCGTTCCAGTCGGCCCACAGGAACCGCAGGTTGGTTTCCGCAAGTGCCGGCGCTGCGGCGAACACATCGTCAAAGCGGATGCTGTCGGTCAGGTAGAACAGCGCGAAGATGCCAAGGGCAAAGCCGAAATCGCCGACCCGGTTGACCACGAAGGCCTTGATCGCGGCGGCATTTGCGCTTGGCTTTTTATAGTAGAACCCGATCAGCAGGTAGGACGCGACCCCCACCCCTTCCCAGCCAAAGAACATCTGCACCAGGTTGTCGGCCGTCACCAGCATCAGCATGGCAAAGGTGAAGAACGACAGGTACGCAAAGAACCTCGCACGGTAAGGCTCGCTGTCGCTCCAGTTTTCGTCATGCGCCATGTAGCCGAAGCTGTAGAGGTGGACCAGCGCCGACACCGTGTTCACCACCACCAGCATGATCGCGGTCAGACGGTCCAGCCGGATCGCCCATTCGGTGTCCAGCGTGCCCGACTGAATCCAGGTCAGCAGGTGGATCTGCTGGGTTTCGCCGTCGAACGTCAGGAAAATGACCCAGGACAGGAAGGCCGCAAGGAACACCAGCGCCGTGGTCAGCACCTGCCCCGCGCGTTCGCCGATGAAGCGCCAGCCGAACCCGCAGAGCAAGGCCCCGATCAGCGGGGCGAAAAGTATGATCGTTGCCATGGGTCAGCCCTTCATCACGTTGACGTCTTCGACATCGATGGTGCCGCGGTTGCGGAAGAACACCACGAGGATGGCCAAGCCAATGGCGGCCTCGGCGGCGGCGACGGTCAGCACGAACATGGTGAACACCTGGCCCACCAGATCGCCCAGATGGCTGGAAAACGCGACGAGGTTGATGTTGACGGCCAGCAGCATCAACTCGATCGACATGAGGATGACGATGACGTTCTTCCGGTTCAGGAAGATGCCGAAGATGCCGATGACGAACAGCGCTGCCGCCACCGCCAGATAATGTTCAAGTCCAACCATGTCGTGTCCCTCAGGGCTATGCTGCCCGCTTTGTCTTTGGAAGGATGGGCAAATTGCCCATCCTACGCGGCGTTCCGTAGGATGGGCAATCTGCCCATCCCTCCCACCTTACAACCCCTGCCCTGGCTTCACGTCGATCAGTTCCATCGCCTGTGCCGGGTCGCGCCACATCTGTTGCAACACGTTCTGGCGCTTCACGTCCTTGCGATGGCGCAGCGTCAGCAGGATCGCCCCGATCATCGCAACCAGCAGGATCAGGCCCGAGGCCTGGAACAGGTAGATGTACTTGTCATAGATCAGCAGGCCAAGGGCGCGGGTGTTTTCCACCTGCGACGCATCCGGGGCCACGGCCCCCCGCAGGCCCATGGCGCCTTCCGACGTGACCCAGGCCCCGACGCCAATGCCGATCTGCATGAGGATGATCACCCCGATCAGCAACGCAAGCGGCATGATCTTGGCCATCTCGCCCTTCAGCTCGGCAAAGTCCACATCCAGCATCATCACCACGAACAGGAACAGCACGGCCACTGCCCCCACATAGACGATGATCAGCAGCATCGCCACGAACTCGGCCCCAAGCAGCACGAACAGGCCCGCCGAGGAGAGGAAGGCAAGGATCAGCCACAGCACCGAATGCACCGGGTTGCGGCTGACCGTGACCAGCAGGCCTGCGGCCACAGTGACGGCGGCAAAGGCGTAAAAGGCAAAATCTGCAACGCTCATGGCGCTTTCCCTTCGGTTTCGGCAAAGACCGCCTGCGCGATTTCCAATGCCTTTTGCATCGCGGGCATACCGCCAAACATGCTCATCTGCCAGATCACTTCGGCAATTTCGCGCGGGGTGGCCCCGGCGGCCAGCGCGTGGCGCACTGTCAGTTTCATCTGGGCTTCGGCCTGCGCGCCCAGCACGGTCAGGGCGGCCAGCGTCACCAGCAACCGGGTCTTGGCATCCAGCCCTTCGCGGTTGAAGGTCTTGCCGAACCACAGTTCCAGCATGTCCTTCGACAGGGTGGGAAACATCTTGTCCAGCCCCGGAAACGCGGCATTTTCAGCCCCCGGATTGAAGGCGCGCAGCATGTCCTGCCCGCTTTCCATCATCGCCTTCATCATCTTGGTGAAGTCATCGGTCATGCCGCAGCCTCCGGCCAGAGTTTCAGATCCGCCATCGCCCGAACGCCACCAGCCTGCGCAAAGCCCGGACCGGGCAGCAGCGCATCCAGAAACAAAAGGGCGGTGGCGTGGGTCAAGGATCCGGCTTCCATAAGATCAACAGGTTAACGGTACGGCGCGTCAAGTTCCAGATTGCGGGCAATCTCGGCTTCCCACCGGGCGCCGTTTTCCAAGAGCTTGTCCTTGTTGTAGAACAGCTCCTCGCGGGTTTCGGTCGCGAATTCAAAGTTGGGGCCTTCGACGATGGCATCGACCGGGCACGCCTCCTGGCAGAAACCGCAGTAGATGCACTTGGTCATGTCGATGTCGTAGCGGGTTGTCCGGCGGCTGCCATCCTCGCGCGGTTCGGCGTCGATGGTGATGGCCTGCGCCGGGCAGATCGCCTCGCACAGCTTGCAGGCAATGCAGCGTTCCTCGCCATTGGCATAGCGGCGCAGCGCATGTTCACCGCGGAACCGGGGCGACAGCGGCCCCTTTTCATGCGGATAGTTCAGCGTCGCCTTCGGCGCGAAGAAATACTTCATGCCAAGGCCGAAACCCTTGATGAAATCCATCAGCAGGAAGTATTTGGTAGCGCGGGTCCAGTCGATATTGCTCATGGCTCAGGCCCCCAGCTTTGTTTCTAGATGCTCGACCCGCTGGTCGATTTGCCCGATCACGCCGGCAAGGCCGAAGATCATCGTCTTTTGTGCCAGAAGATCACTGTGGACCTCGGACAGATCGCCACGCACCTCGGTCTTGAACTGCGCAAGATCGGACCGAAGCGTTCCAATGTCTTCCCGGATCAGGCGTAGCTGTTCGAGAACAAGGTTGTTCACATTTTCAACCATCCCTCAGCCCCCCACCATCCAGCGCGCCCAGAAGCCGCCGAGCACCTCAAACTTCGCCAGAAACGCCACGATCACCACCCAGCCAAGGGACAGCGGCAGGAACACTTTCCAGCCGATCCGCATGAGCTGGTCATAGCGATAGCGCGGCACGATGGCCTTCACCATGGCGAACATGAAGAAGAAGAACGCCATCTTGCCGACCATCCACAGCGCCCCGTCCGGCAGGCCGGGAATGGGTGACAGCCAGCCGCCAAAGAACAGAATGCTCATCAGCGCGCACATCAGGAAGATGGCGATGTATTCGCCGGCCATGAACAACAGATACGGGGTCGAAGAATATTCCACCATGAAGCCTGCCACCAGTTCCGATTCCGCCTCGGGCAAGTCAAACGGCGGGCGGTTGGTTTCGGCCAGGGCAGAAATGAAGAACAGGAACACCATAGGGAAATGCGGGATCCAGTACCAGTTGAACAGGCCGAAATCGCCGCGCTGTGCCTCGACGATGGCGGAAAAGTTCATCGAGCCGGTGGAAATGATGATGCCAATGATGATCAGGCCAAGCGAGACTTCGTAGGAAATCATCTGCGCCGCAGACCGCAGCGACCCGAGGAACGGATATTTGGAGTTGGACGCCCAGCCCCCCATGATCACGCCGTACACTTCAAGGCTGGACACCGCGAAGACGAACAGGATGGCGACGTTGATGTTCGACAACACCCAGCCATCGGCGAACGGGATCACCGCCCAGCCCAGCATGGCCAGGATGAACGACAGCAAGGGTGCCAGGAAGAACACCGGGCGATCCGCCCCTGCCGGAATGACGATTTCCTTGACCACATATTTCAGCGCATCGGCCACCGATTGCAGCAGGCCGAACGGCCCCACCACGTTCGGGCCGCGCCGCATCTGCACGGCGGCCCAGACCTTGCGGTCGCCGTAGACCAGAAACAGCAGGCTGATCATCACGAAAGCCACGATCAGCAGGCTTTGTGCGGCGATCAGAACTGCGGTCCCGAACCCTGTGGAAAGAAACTCAGCCATGGTGAAACCCTATCATCATATCGTCGGTATCCCGCGCGCACCGCAATCGCGCACTGTGACCTCGGCGTCAATCGTTGCTGTCCCGCGCGGCAGCGCCGCCGAGATGGTGTAGACCGCATCGCCGCGCCACACACCCCCGCTTTGCGCGACGGTGGTGCGCACATGGCGCGCAAAGCCAAAGCCGCGGATCAGCGCATATTGCGCCGCCGCACAGCGGGCATAATCGTCAACATCGCCCTGCCCCCGCGCACCTGTCATTTCCACCCGGAAATTGACCAGATCCCCGTCCAGCAACACTGTCTCGATGCCCTTGTAGGCGGCGGTCTGCGGGCCTTGGTCCTGTGTCGCACAGCCGCTCAGCGCCGCCAGCGCGACCATCAGGGTGGCAAGCAGCAGGGCCTGGCTCAACATCATTCGGCGGCCATCGGTGTTGCGGCCCGTGCCGCCGCAAGGGCGGACAGGTCCGCCATCACGGTAGAGGCACGGGCAATCGGGTTGGTCAGGTAGAAGTCGCCGATCACATTGCAGAACGTGGCCTTGCCGGCGTCGCGCAGGGTGAGCGGCGTGAGGGTGTTTTCCGCCACCTCGTTAACGCGCCCCAGATGCGGCGCGGCGGCCACCACGGCGGCGCGCAGGGCACCAAGGCTGTCCCACGGCAGGGTCTGGCCCAGTTCGGCAGACAGTGCCCGCAGGATCGCCCAGTTTTCCTTGGCCTCACCCGGCGCAAAGCCCGACCGCAGCGCCAGTTGCGGGCGGCCTTCGGTGTTGACGAACAGCCCGTTTTCTTCGGTATAGGCCGCCCCCGGCAGGATCACGTCGGCGCGCGCCGCCCCCCGGTCGCCATGTGACCCTTGATAGATCACGAAGGCACCTTTTGCGATTTCGACCTCATCGGCGCCAAGGTTGTAGATCACCTCTGCCCCTTCCGTCGCCGCCGCCAGACCACCTTCGGTCACGGCCCCCACATCCATCGCGCCCACGCGGGACGCGGCGGTGTGCAGGATCAGCAGTTTGGAGTTGCTGTTTTCCGCCAGCCTGATCGCATGGGCCAGAACCGCCTCGCCATCGGCCTCGTTGATCGCGCCCTGCCCCACGATCACCAGCGAAGGCTTGGCGCGGGTTTCGTCCGAAATTTCCTGCGAGGACAGGGCCACCAAAGCCGCCCGGTCGGTGCCGACATGCGCATAGTCATAGGTCAGATCGACCGCCTGCCCGACCAGCCCGATCTTTGCCCCGTTGATCCAGGCCTTGCGGAGACGCGCGTTCAGCACCGGCGCCTCAACCCGAGGGTTGGTGCCGATCAACTGGATCATCCGGGCCGAGTCGATGTCTTCAATCGTGGCGGTGCCGACATAGGCCCCGCGGTTGCCGATGGGCAAACGCGCGCCATCGGTGCGGCATTCGACATGGCCGCCAAGACCTTCGATCAGGGTTTTCAAGGAAAACGCGGCTTCAACCGGCACCAGATCGCCGACCAGCCCCGCCACCTTGCGCCCCCGCATCGCCGCCGCTGCCACACCCAAAGCCTCGGCCCAGCCCGCTTTGCGCAGACGGCCGTTTTCGCGGATATAGGGGGTGTCCAGCCGCTGGCGGCGCAAGCCGTCCCAGACAAACCGGGTCTTGTCGGAAATCCATTCCTCGTTCACGCCGTCATGGTTGCGCGGGATGATCCGCATGACTTCGCGGCCCTTGGTATCGACGCGGATGTTGCTGCCGACCGCATCCATAACATCGATGGTCTCGGTCTTGGTCAGCTCCCACGGGCGGGCGGTAAAGGCGTAAGGCTTTGATGTCAAAGCCCCAACCGGGCAGAGGTCGATGATGTTGCCTTGCAGGTTGCTGTCCAGCGTGGCGTTCAGATAGCTGGTGATCTCGCTGTCTTCACCACGACCGGTCTGGCCCATCTGGGTGATGCCGGCGACCTCGGTCGTAAAGCGCACGCAGCGGGTGCAACTGATGCAGCGGGTCATTTTCGTCTCGACCAGCGGGCCAAGGTTCAAGTCCTCGGATGCCCGCTTCGGCTCGCGGTAGCGGCTGAAATCGACGCCGAAGGCCATCGCCTGATCCTGCAAATCGCACTCGCCGCCCTGATCGCAGATCGGGCAATCCAGCGGGTGGTTGATCAGCAAAAACTCCATCACGCCTTCGCGGGCCTTTTTGACCATCGGGGATTTGGTCTTGACCATCGGCGCTTCGCCATTGGGGCCGGGGCGCAGATCGCGCACCTGCATCGCGCAAGACGCCGCAGGCTTCGGCGGGCCGCCCACCACCTCGACCAGACACATCCGGCAGTTGCCCGCGATCGTCAGCCGTTCATGGTAGCAAAAGCGCGGAATTTCCACGCCCGCCACTTCCGCCGCCTGAATGATGGTCATGGCGCCATCGACTTCAACCTCGATGCCGTCGAAACTGATTTTCTTGAGGTTGGTCATTTGCGCATCTCCAGTTCGCTCATCGCGTGCTGCCGGGCCGACATTATATCCCGGTTCATCGCGTCAAGCCGTCGTTCTATCTTGTTCATGAGGTGCCCGATTTCGGACTGACCCGATTTGATCTCTGACAGCATCTGGAGGATTAGACTGGTTTCACCCATCCGCCCTACTCCGCCGCCACTTGGCTACAGCCGTGGGTCCGCCACAGCACCGCGTCTTTCAGATATTTCCAGCCGAACGCCTGATCGCTGTCGCCGTTCGTGCGCAACAATTCCAGCCGCGCCAAGGCCTCGTCCAGTGTGGGTCTATGTCCGACAGGTATCCACCACATGACGAAATGCATGCGGTCCAGCACCTCGAACCACTCTGCCCGCCGTTCGTAGAACTGCCGATGCACGGTGTTCCACACGAAGGCCTCCAGCGTGGCGACACTGTCCCAGACCGTCAGGTTCGACACATATTGCGCGTCGCCGTCCAGCTTGGCCTCAGTGTTCCCAACATTCGACTTTCGGGGGCCCGGTTCGCCCGAACCTTCCATCATCCAGACAAACCCCGGCATCCGTTTGCCCAGACCATTCACCCGGTCCAGTGCGGCCATGAATTCAGCCACGCGCGGGTCATCGGTGGGGGCCAAAAGGCGGCCCACGTTCAACTCGGCAAGGTGCATCGCGCCGTTCATCTGTGATCACACGAGCCTTGCAGGGCAAGCTGCCCCTCGGCGGTCAGCAGGCTGTCGGGGTTGGTTTCAGGCGCATCGGCCCAGATGATTTCGGACCCGCCAAAGCGCTTGATGCAATATTGCACAGCCTCGTACCGCCCGGCGCGGCGGGCCGCGTCCGATGTGCCAGCCGCGTCGCGCACCACCACGGCAAAATCGCGGCGGTCGTCGCGCGGGGCATCGACCGAGGCCTTGAACCGTTTGCCGTCAAACAGCACGGGCGCGTCGCGCTCACAGGCCGCAAGCCCGATCAGCAGCACCAAGCCGGCAAAGACCACCCTCATGCGCACCCCTCCACATAGACCCAAGCCCCTGCCTCGTAACGATCATGGAGCGAGGGCACAAGCCGCTTGCCCATGCCCGCACACATGGCCTCTGCGGTTTTCCGGGCCGCAGCGCCTTCAAAGTTTGCAAAGGGTTGGCCGCCATTGGTCACGCGCAGGGGTGTGCGCAGGCCGGGAGCGTCAACCGCCCCCTGCCCGACACAGCCCGCCAGAACCAGGACTGCGGCCATCCGTTTCACTCCGCCGCCATGGCGCCCATGCGCCCGGTCCGTTTGGCCTTGATGCGGTCCTCGATCTCATCGCGGAAATGCCGCACGAGGCCCTGGATCGGCCAGGCCGCCGCGTCGCCAAGGGCGCAGATGGTGTGGCCTTCGACCTGTTTCGTTACCGACAGAAGCATGTCGATTTCCTCGACTTCGGCATCGCCTTTGACCAGACGGTCCATGACCCGCATCATCCAGCCGGTGCCTTCCCGGCAGGGCGTACACTGGCCGCAGGATTCGTGCTTGTAGAACTTCGACAGCCGCCAGATCGCCTTGATCACATCGGTCGACTGATCCATCACGATCACCGCCGCCGTCCCCAGACCGGACCGCTGCTCGCGCAGCCAGTCGAAATCCATGATCGCGTCTTCGCATTGTGCCGCGTTCAGCATCGGCACGGAACTGCCGCCGGGGATCACCGCCTTGATGTTCTTCCACCCGCCCCGCACGCCGCCGCAATGCCGGTCCAAGAGTTCGCGCAAGCTGATCGACATGGCTTCTTCGACCACGCAAGGGTTGTTGACGTGGCCCGAGATGCCGAACAGCTTGGTCCCGGCATTGTTCGGGCGGCCAAAGCCCGCAAACCACGCCGGACCCCGGCGCAGGATGGTCGGCACCACGGCGATGGATTCCACGTTGTTCACCGTGGTCGGGCAGCCGTAAAGGCCCGACCCCGCCGGGAACGGCGGCTTCATCCGCGGCATGCCCTTCTTGCCCTCAAGGCTTTCCAGCAGGGCGGTTTCCTCGCCACAGATATAGGCCCCGGCGCCGTGATGCAGGTAGCAGTCGAAATCCCAGCCCGAATTGGCGGCGTTGCGGCCCAGAAGACCCGCGTCATAGCATTCGTCGATCGCGGCCTGCAACGCCTCGCGCTCGCGGATATATTCGCCCCGGATGTAGATGTAGCAGGTGTTGGCGTTCATCGCGAAAGACGCGATCAGCGCGCCCTCGATCAGGGTGTGGGGGTCGTGCCGCATGATCTCGCGGTCTTTGCAGGTGCCGGGTTCGGATTCGTCGGCGTTGATCACCAGATAGGACGGGCGGCCGTCAGACTGTTTGGGCATGAAGGACCATTTCAACCCGGTGGGAAACCCCGCCCCGCCGCGCCCGCGCAAACCGCTTGCCTTCATCTGGTCGATGATCGCATCGCGGCCGCGCTGTACGATCTCGGCCGTGTTGTCCCAATGCCCGCGCGCCATGGCGCCCTTCAGGCTGCGGTCATGCATCCCGTAAAGGTTGGTGAAAATGCGGTCCTGATCCTTGAGCATTCCTTGCCCCCTCTTTACGTCCGGCGTTTCCGCCAAAGCTGATATGTCACGACCAGCGCCCAGAAGAACGCAGCCAGCGCGGCCAGATCGAACAGGATGGCAAAGCGGGTGTCCCACCCCATCCGTCCACCCAGCCACTGTGCGCCCAGCCACAAAAGCATCGTGCCCGCAATCACGATGGCCACAAGGCGGGCCTGTGCTGCATTCCGACGGTCCTGCGGGCTGGGCGCGGTCATCTTGTGCCCTCAGTAATCATTGGTCTTGGCGCGAAGGCGGAACGCCTCCACCCCCTCGGCCAGGATCAGTTTCGCCTGTGCCACCCATTTGTCACGGGCGATGCGGCCTTTGAAGGTTTTCATGTTGGCGTCGACCCAGGCAATATCGGCCTCGGACCACGACGCGATCTGGTCGAAATGGTAAAAGCCCAGCTCGTTGCACAGCTTTTCCAGCGCGGGACCGATGCCTTCGATCTGTTTCAGATCATCGGCCACGCCGCCCCGCGGGGCCGTCAGTTGCTCGGGCCCGGCCGAGGACATGACAGGGGCCGAAACAGGGGCCGCCACAGGCGCGGCCATCGCGGGGGCTGCCACAGGGGCACCCCTTGCAGGCATCGCAACCGGCCGCACCGCAGAGGCTGCGACCGTGGCCCCCCAGGGCATTCCCATCACCAGACCTGCCGCAAGAAACACCACAGCGCCGATAAACCCACCGATCACATAGCGAAATTCGCCCACCACGACAGCAATCGCCGCAGCGGCAATGCCCATCGCCAGCCCGATCATCCAGCCGCCCATCCAAGGGGCATTCGTGTTCTCAGCCTTCATCATTGTGCCATCCCCTGTTGCAGCCCCGACGGGGCCGTGCCCCTGCCCTAATCCTCGCCTCTGCCGACACGTTCCGCCTCGGCGACCGACCCACCAGCCGCCAGAATTTTCGCCTGCGCCACCCATTTGTCGCGGGTGGCCCGGCCCTTGAAGCCTTCGATATTCTCGTCCACCCAAGCGATCTCGGCATCGGTCCAGCTGGCCATCTGGTCAAAGTGGAAGAACCCAAGCGACTGGCACAGCTTTTCCAGTTTCGGCCCGATGCCCCAGATCAGCTTCAGATCGTCGCCCTTGCCGCCGCGCGGGGCGGCCAGCCCCTTGGGCTGTTCGCCGACCGGAGCCGCCATCGCAGGCGTCATCGCGGGCGCCTTGGCCTGCGGCGTCGCGGCAGGTGTGGCATTCGGCGCGTTGCCATCGGCCACCGGCTTGCCCCTGGACTGCGCCGGGGCTTCCTGCACCGTCACGCCGCTGGCGTCGGCGGGCAGACCCGCCCCCGGCTTGGGTTCGCGCGCAACAGTGGTGGCGGCCGGAACTTCGACGCGCGACTTGTTCAGCCACGGGGTCAGCAACGGCACCTCGGTCCCGTCGATCCGCTTGACCGTATCGCCGATGTCCACCGCAAACTGGGCGCTGGCGTTATACTTCGCCCGGCCTGCCTCGTGGTCCTGCAGGCTGGTCAGCCCCGACAACGGCTCGGCAGCATAGCGCCCGTTCTGCGGGCCGGGCACCGGCACCTCGCCGTTCGAGAACCGCCCGATCAGATCGCGCAACCCCTGCGGCGTCAGATCCTCGTAATAGTCCTTGCCGATCTGGGCCATCGGCGCATTGGCGCAGGCCCCCATGCACTCGACCTCCTCCCAGCTGAACTTGCCATCAAGGCTCAGCGCATGGGCGCGCGGGTTGATCAGTTCGCGGCAGACCGCCACCAGATCTTCGGCCCCGCAGATCATGCAGGACGTGGTGCCGCAAATCTGGATATGGGCAATGGACCCAACGGGTTGCAACTGGAACATGAAGTAGAAGGTCGCCACTTCCAGCGCGCGGATATAGGCAAGGCCCAGCATCGATGCGACATGCTCGATCGCAGGACGGCTCAGCCAGCCTTCCTGTTCCTGCGCGCGCCACAGCAGCGGAATGATGGCAGATGCCTGACGGCCTTCGGGATACTTGGAAATCTGGCCATTCGCCCAGGCAAGGTTGGCCGGGGTGAACGCGAAAGACGCGGGCTGGATGGGGTGCAGGCGGCGTAGCATTTAGGCGTTCATCCTTGCCTTGGGTTCGATTTGTTCGTCAGACAACACTCGCAGGGGCCGTGCACAGACATCCGCAACAGTCGGCGCGGTGATCGGAACCGGAAAACTCACCGGTCAATCTCCCCGAACACCACGTCCATCGTGCCGATGATCGCCGCCACGTCGGCCAGTTGGTGGCCTTTGCAGATGTAGTCCATGGATTGCAGATGCAGGAACCCCGGCGCGCGGATCTTGGCACGGTAGGGTTTGTTGGACCCGTCGGCCACCAGATAGACGCCGAATTCGCCCTTCGGGGCCTCGACCGCCGCATAAACTTCGCCCGCAGGCACATGGAAACCTTCGGTATAGAGCTTGAAATGATGGATCAGCGCCTCCATCGAGGTTTTCATGTCGGCGCGGGCGGGCGGCGTGATCTTGCCGCGCGCCAGCACTTCGCCGGGTTCCACCTTCAGCTTGGCAATCGCCTGCCGGATGATAGAGGTGCTTTCGCGCATTTCGGCCATGCGGCACAGATAGCGGTCATAGCAGTCGCCGTTCTTGCCGACGGCGATCTTGAAGTCGAACTCGTCATAGCATTCGTAAGGCTGGCTGCGGCGCAAGTCCCAGGCAAGGCCCGACCCGCGCACCATGACGCCGGAATAGCCCCATTTCAGAATGTCATCCTCGGTGACGACACCGATATCGGCGTTGCGCTGCTTGAAGATGCGGTTTTCGGTCAGAAGACCGTCGATGTCATCCAGTACGCGCGGAAATTCGACCGCCCATTGGTCGATGTCATCCAGCAGCGCGGGCGTCAGATCCTGATGCACGCCGCCGGGGCGGAAATAGGCCGCGTGCAGACGCGCGCCCGAGGCGCGTTCATAGAACACCATCAGCTTTTCGCGTTCTTCAAACCCCCAGAGCGGCGGAGTCAGCGCGCCCACGTCCATCGCCTGCGTGGTGACGTTCAGAATGTGGTTCAGCACCCGGCCGATTTCGCAGAACAGCACTCGGATCAGGCTGGCCCGGCGCGGCACGACCGTACCGGTCAGCCGTTCGATCGCCAGACACCAGGCATGTTCCTGGTTCATCGGGGCCACATAATCCAGCCGGTCGAAATAGGGCAGGTTTTGCAGATAGGTCCGGCTTTCCATCAGCTTTTCGGTGCCGCGGTGCAGCAGGCCGATATGCGGATCGCAGCGTTCTACGATCTCGCCGTCCAGTTCCAGCACCAGCCGCAAAACGCCATGCGCCGCAGGGTGTTGCGGGCCGAAGTTGATGTTGAAGTTGCGGATCTTCTGCTCGCCTGTCACGGCGTCGTCGAACTTGCCGTCCATCATGGTTGAACCCTCATGCGAGTGCCTCGTTCCTGTTGCGCAGCCATGCGTCCGGCAAGGCCGGAAACAGCGCCGTCACAGCATCATATTGCGGGCGCAGCAGGCGCAGCGCCCCTGCACGTTGGTCTGCGTCCATCGCCAGCGGCGTGCCTTCATGCACCCGGCGGTCAAGATCGGGGCTGTGCGGGCGCAGGCCCAGAAACCCGCACAGCCGCGCCACGCCGGGGGCTGACATCAGGTCTTCCATGAACATCACCAGCAGGCGCGCTGCGGGCACCACCGCCATCAGCCTGGGCAAGGCCGCGCGGTAATCGCCCCGGCGCAGCAGGTCATGCCCGCCCTCGCCCGCCGCCAGCACCTGCGCCATCACCCCGCGCGCCGTGGCCGCGAAATCGCCCTTGGGGCTGCGGGCGGCCATCATGCGGACGTGGCTCCACAGCCGCGCAACCGGGTCGCGCATCAGGTAGACCACTTTCGACGTGGCCGTCAGGCCGACCATGTGCCGCAAGGCAGGCTCGGGCATCATCGCATAGGACGGGGTCACATCGCCCACCAGACGCCCCTCGGCCCCGGCGGTCATGTAGGCCAGATAGGCCGCATCGCTGCGCGCCTGCACCACGGCCAGCCAGGCTTGGGTATCCTGCACCCGCAGCCGCAGACGATCGGCCCTGGGGCCGGATGCCGCCGCCAGTTGCGCCGACAGCACCTCGACATCGATGGTCAGCCGCGCGATCTGGCGCGCCTGCGCAGCAGGGCCTGCCATGTCGAAATAATGCAGTTCCTTGACCGCGCGAAAGTGGCAGTCCGGGTGGCCCGACAGATAGTCGTGCAGCCACGAGGTGCCCGCCTTGGTGGCCCCGACCCCGAACAGCACTGGCGCGCCATCGTTCATGACGTTCAGGCCTTTTTCTCGTCACCCGGCAGGATGTATTGCGCACCCTCCCACGGGGACATGAAATCAAACTGACGGTATTCCTGCACCAGCTTCAGCGGTTCATAGACCACGCGCTTCTGCGCCTCGTCATAGCGGACTTCCGTGTAGCCGGTGGTCGGAAAATCCTTGCGCAGCGGATGCCCGCGAAAGCCGTAATCGGTCAGGATGCGGCGCAGATCGGGGTGGCCGGAAAACAGGATGCCGAACATGTCGAACACTTCGCGTTCAAACCAGTTGGCACTCGGATGCACCGTGTGCAGCGACGGCACCATGTCATCCGGGCGCACCGCCACCTTCAGGCGGATGCGGTGGTTCTGGTACATCGACAGGAAATGATAGACCACATCATAGCGGGCCACCCGTTCGGGGTGATCGACCGCCGTGATGTCGACCAGACTGGAAAACCGGCAGGCGGCGTCCAGCTTCAGGAATTCGACCAGACCCACCAGCCCCGGCAAGGTCACCGTCAGGGTCAGCTCGCCAAAGGCGACGGTTGATCCCAGCACAGCCTCGGGGTTCTTGGCGTCGATATGGGCGGCCAGTTCGTTCAGAGCATCCGACATAGCGATTCCTCAGCGGGTAATGGTGCCGGTACGGCGGATCTTGCGCTGCAATTGCAAGATGCCATACAGCAGCGCCTCGGCAGTCGGAGGGCAGCCGGGCACATAGATATCCACCGGAATGATCCGGTCGCAGCCCCGCACCACCGAATAGCTGTAGTGGTAATAGCCACCGCCATTGGCACAAGACCCCATGGAAATCACATAGCGCGGTTCCGGCATCTGGTCATAGACCTTGCGCAGCGCCGGGGCCATCTTGTTGGTCAGCGTGCCCGCCACGATCATCAGATCCGACTGGCGCGGGCTGGCACGCGGGGCGGTGCCAAAGCGTTCGACATCATAGCGCGGCATGGCGACATGAATCATCTCGACCGCACAGCAGGCCAGACCAAAGGTCATCCAGTGCAGACTGCCGTTGCGCGCCCAGTTGATGACATCTTCGGTCGAGGTCAGCAAGAACCCCTTGTCCTGCAACTCGCGGTTCAGCGCCTGCGTGGCCACCTCGGCGTCGCCGCCTGCGGTGTTGGTCCCCAACATCACTCCCATTCCAGCGCTCCCTTCTTCCACTCATAGGCAAAGCCGATGGTCAGAACCCCCAGGAACAGCATCATCGACCAGAACCCCGCCATGCTGATCTCGCCAAAGGCCACTGCCCAGGGGAACAGGAAGGCCACTTCGAGGTCGAAGATGATGAACAGGATCGACACGAGGTAGAAGCGCACGTCGAACTTCATCCGCGCGTCGTCAAAGGCGTTGAACCCGCATTCATAGGCCGAAACCTTTTCCGGGTCGGGGTTGCGCACGGCCAGGATGAAGGCGGCAAGGATCAGGACAAGCCCCAGCCCGATCGCAAGCGCAAGCAGGATAAGGATCGGAAGATACTCTCGAAGAAGGTTGTCCACGAGGTGCTCCTTTAGCTGGCTGCGGGCGAGCTGCGGGTGATGGCTCCCGCGGGTTCTCTTGGCCTCCCGTTTACTCCGCCCCCTTGGCGGGGTCAACTGAAGGCAGGTCGAAAAGACGCGGCTGACACAAGGGGTTCTGCGGGTTCTGCGGTTTTGCCAGAACCGGGGCAGTTTGGGCAGCACGCGGTGTTTGCGTCAACGGATGACCTCGATCGCAACGCCGACCGTCAGGTCGGCCCAGGCCCGGTCAGCCGTCAGTACCGTGGCCCCCATGTCCATCGCAAGCGCCAGACAACAGCGGTCCCCAAGCGACAGGCCAAGGTGGCGGGTCGGGCTGCGCAGGTGGCCCGCAATCAGCGCCTGTTGCGACGAAAACGGAACAAAGTCCAAATTCAGGGTTTCGACCAAACGAATAGCGTCGGCTTCGTCGACCTTCCGGTCCTGAAATTTGGTATAGAGTTCTGCCTCAATGACCGTCGATGCAACGGATTCCGCAAGGACGCGGCGCACTTTGTCGCCACCCGGTTCTCTCCACATCAGGGCCAGTATGGCTGACGAATCCAGAACAAAGCTCACTCGCGCAATGCCTCGGCCCGCCGGTCTGCGATAAGCTCGTCGACCATGCTTTCCCCTTCGCGCTTATAGGGGGCAAGAAAAGCCTGTATGCGGGCAATGCGGGCATCCAGCGTCTCGATCACCAGCGCGCCGTCCTGAACCCGGATGACCACCCGTTCACCCGGTTTGATCCCTGCCGCCTCGCGCAGCGCAATGGGGATCAGCACGCGGCCGTCCTTGCCAAAGCTGCCATGGGCCTGCAAGGCCGGGGCTTTCTGACCCAGACCTGCGACGGGCGCTTCTGAAAAGCCTTGAGGATTTGGCATGGCTTACCCCTTTTGACATTACCCAACAAAATGACACATTATGCAAAAATGTCAACTATGCCAGATCCGTCAAATCTTACCTATTCCACCACCGGCACCACGACCTCGCCCGCCACCTCGCCCTGCCCCGCCACCAGTGCCTCGGCGCGGATGATGCGGGCGATCTGTGCCACGTCCTGCACCGAAAACGTCAGCGGCAGCCGCATGTCCACCAGCCCCGCCAGCACCGCATCGGTCTGCGGCAAGACCACCGGGGCGGCATAGCGCCAGTGGCTGTAGCGGCTGGTGAAGGCCACGGGATCGGCGGCGCCGAACCATTTCAGCTCGACACCCCGCGCGGCACAGGCGGCGACCAGGCCCGCAACCCGCGCTGGCTCCCACCCCGGCAGGGTGAACTGGAACGACGACCCCACATAGGCCTCATGATCAGGCCGGGGGATCAGGCGCAGGCCGGGGGTGTGGGCAAGGCCGACCTCCATCGTCCGGTAAAGTGCGGCCCATCGGTCGCGCCGCTCCATCAGCATCCCGATCTGCGGCCGCAGGATCGCCGCGCGCAGGTTGTCCATCCGGCCCGAGATGTTGGGAATATCCAGCCGCAAGCCTGCGAACACCTCTGGCGCAGGCGCGGCCCGGTGCCGCCCGTACAGCATGTACGACCCCGACAGCAGCACCGCGCGGGCGGCAATTTCCGCGTCGTCGGTGATCAGAAACCCGCCCTCGCCCGCGTTCATATGCTTGTACGTCTGCATCGAATAGCAGCCGACAATGCCATGCCGCCCCGAAGCAATGCCGCGCCATTCCGCCCCCATGGTATGGGCGCAATCCTCGATCACCCTGATGTTCAGACGCGCGCAAATCGCCATCAGCGCGTCCATGTCGCAGACATGACCCCGCATATGCGACAGCAGCAGAACCTTCGCGCCGCTGGCCTGCGCCATGGCCTCCAGATGCGCCAGATCAATCGTCAGGTCCGGCGTGACCTCTACAAACACCGGCCGCGCGCCTAGGCTGGCAATCGCCCCCGGCACCGGGGCGAGGGTGAAGGCGTTCGACAACACCGCATCGCCCGGACCAACCTGCAACGCCCGCAGCGCGGTGGCCATCGCATAGCCCCCCGACGCCACCGCGAGGCAGTATCGCGCGCCGGTAAAGTCGGCAAACTCCTCCTCCAGCAAGGCGGCTTCGGCGACCTCGTCAGGGGCGGTGTTGTAGCGGTGCAAACGGCCATGTTGCAGAACCGCAAGGGCCGCCGCAATCCCCGCCTCGGGGATCGGCTCTTGCTGGGTGAAGGATCCGGTGAAGCGTTCCATGGGGGGGGGGGAATCGGGGCCAGGATCAAGCAATTCATCTGGCGCGAGGCCACGACTAATCAGAGCTTGCGGATCACAGGTTACTTTGCACCCTGTTACCCCAGAGCGAACGACAATCTCTGCCTGTACATCAGGAGAAATCTTGAACCATCTTTCTTTGCCACCGATGCTAGGCGAATACACATATCCAGAACTGATCCAAGCATTTGGAAAGAAGAAATGACGCAATCCATCTTTTATTGGCGAAACCATCACCTCGTGTGTGATCAAATCTATGGGCTTCTTTTTCATTTTAACTACCAGCATAGGAGCACGGATTGCCGTTAATCGCTCCAATCCATCCCACGATGTTTTTACGACTGATCGACTGCGCGGATCGGTCATATGGAGCTGCCTTAGTGTATATTTGTCTTTTCCAAAATTGCAAAGTGCGCAACAAACAACAGAGTTATCTTCGTTTGACTGTCCACCGTGAGAATGTGGAATTACATGATCGAACTGCAACCACATAGTTTCGAATCCCATGTGCCGCTTTCTCCAATCTGATCCATCCCAAGGAACGGCTGCTGGATAGAGTTGGCGGGCAATTTCATATACTTTCCTTTTGATAAGAGGAATTCCGCAGTAACGACAACAGTATCCGTCACGCAAAATCAAGTTGTCCATCTCATGTGGCAAAAGATAGCGTTTAGGATCGCGGTCAGCTTTCGGTATTGTCTGCGTGTCACCATGTGGATTTTTGTCAATTACATTTAGGTGGCATTTTTCCCACTCTGGATAAAGCCAGTCGTGCAAGATCGGAAAATTGGCCTGTTCAAAAAGATCGGCAGCAAGGGATCCGTTACCAGCAAGATGGGCATCTACCGCCTCAGACATGAACTTGTAGGCATCAAAAATCTCGGGAATAGGCGATTTCAAAGATTGCCGCATTAATTTACTCCCTGATCTGTAGCGCTGAAAAGCGATGTCCTCGCCATGACTGCCTGATAGATATAAACCACCCCCTCACCCGATCCACCGCCCCACGACCTCGCCCAACTCCTCATACCCGTCCAGCAGCGCCTCGGGCTGCAACCGCTCCACCCCCCGCCCTTCCGGGCCGAAGGTGACCAGCGCCACCGGCACGCCCACGGCAAGCCCGGTCTTGCGGTCGGTTTCCGTATCACCGATCAGCATGGACCGCCGCACAGCCCCGCCCGACCGTTCCACTGCCGCCACATACGGCGCGGGGTCGGGTTTCCGCGTCGTCAGCGTATCTGCGCCGATCATCGCGCCGAACATGTTGCGCACGCCAAGGCGTTTCAGCAATTCCTCGGCCAGATCAGCAGGTTTGTTGGTGCAGATCGCCACGGCATAGCCGTTGCGGCGCAAACTTTCGACCGCCTCCACCGCCCCCGGATAGAGCCTTGTATGCACGTCAATCGCATCAGCATAGGCGGCAAGCAGCCGGGGGTATTCGCGGTCCACGTCCGCCTCGGTATACCCGCCGACCCGCGAAAACCCCAGGCGCAGCATCGCGCGGCCCCCATGAAAGGCGGTCAGCGTGTCATCCACCCCCAACAGCGCCCCATGGCCCAGTTGCACGAAACAGGCGTTGGCTGCGGCCAGAAGGTCGGCAGAGGTATCGGCCAAGGTGCCGTCCAGATCGAAAACCACACAGCGCATCGGGCACCCTTTGTAACATACGCTGAAACAGCGTGAGGCATGGCCCCTTGCCACGCAGCCCCCTTTGCGTAAAACGGGCGGAACACAAAGGAAAGGGCCAGCATGTCGGTCTTGTTGATCATTCTGGCCGCAGGGCAAGGCACGCGGATGAACTCCGACCTGCCCAAGGTGCTGCATTCCGTGGCGGCAGCCCCCTTGCTGCACCACGCGCTGACGGCGGGGCGGTCGCTCGATCCGTCGCGGATCGTGGTGGTGACCGGGCATGGCGCGGCGGCGGTGGAAAAATCCGCGCGGGCCTTCGATGAAAGCATCGACTGCGTGCTGCAAGACCCGCAGCTTGGCACCGCCCATGCGGTGGCCCAAGCAGCCCCCCTGCTGGCCGATGCGACCGGCGACGCGATCGTGCTGTACGGCGACACGCCGTTCATTGCGCCCGAGACGTTGCAGGCGATGCTCGATGCCCGCGCGCAGCATGCCGTGGTGGTGCTGGGCTTTCAGGCCGCCGATCCGGGCCGCTACGGTCGGCTGATCACCGAGGGGACGGGGCTGGAGCGGATTGTCGAGTGGAAAGACGCGACCGAGGCCGAGCGCGGCGTGACCCTGTGCAATTCCGGCGTGATCTGTGCCGATGCGAAAACCCTGTTTTCGCTGGTCGCTCAGGTCGGCAACTCAAATGCGGCGGGCGAGTATTACCTGACCGACATCGTGGCCCTTGCCCGCGCCCAAGGGCTGTCGGCGGGTGTCGTGACCTGTGACGAATCCGAAACCATGGGCATCAACACCCGCGCGCAACTGGCGCAGGCCGAAGCCGCCTTTCAGACCCGCGCGCGGGTGGGCGCGCTGGACAATGGCGTCACCCTGACCGCGCCCGAAACCGTGTTCTTCGCGCTGGACACCCATATTGGCCGCGACGCCACCATCGGCCCGAATGTGATCTTCGGGCCAGCGGTGACGATCGAATCCGGGGCCGAGATCAAGGGCTTCTGCCATCTGGAAGGTTGCCATATCTCGCGCGGTGCGCAGGTCGGTCCCTTTGCCCGGCTGCGTCCGGGGGCGGAACTGGCCGAGGATGTGCATGTCGGCAACTTTGTGGAAATCAAGAACGCGATCCTTGATGAAGGCGTCAAGGTCGGCCATCTGACCTATATCGGCGACGCCGATGTGGGCGAGTTTACCAACATCGGCGCAGGCACCGTGACCTGCAACTATGATGGCGTGATGAAGCACCGCACCACCATCGGCAAACACGCCTTCATCGGGTCCGATACCATGCTGGTGGCCCCGGTGACGGTGGGCGATGGTGCCATGACAGCCTCGGGGTCGGTGATCACGCTGGACGTGCCCGCCGATGCCCTGGCGGTGGCGCGGGGCCGACAGGTGAACAAGCCGGGCTTTGCGGGGCGGTTCATGGAAAAGCTGCGCGCGATCAAAGCGGCAAAGGGGAACGTGTAAATGTGCGGAATCGTTGGCGTTCTGGGCCACCACGAGGTTGCCCCCCTGCTGGTCGAGGCCTTGAAGCGGCTGGAATATCGCGGCTATGACAGCGCCGGGATCGCCACGGTGAACAAGGGCCGGCTGGACCGCAGGCGTGCGGTCGGCAAGCTGGTGAACCTGTCGGACCTGCTGGTGCATGAACCGCTTGCCGGCAAATCCGGCATCGGCCACACCCGTTGGGCCACCCATGGTGCCGCGACCGTGGTCAACGCGCATCCGCACAAGGCGGGGCCGGTGGCCGTGGTGCACAACGGCATCATCGAGAACTTCCGCGAGCTGCGCGCCGAGCTGGCAGAGGCCGGCTATGAGCAGGAATCCCAGACCGATACCGAAACCATCGCCCTGCTGGTGCAGCGCGAAATGGCGGGTGGGGCATCGCCGGTTGACGCCGCCCGCACCACGCTGAAACGCCTGCACGGGGCGTTTGCGCTGTGCTTTCTGTTCGACGGCGAGCAGGATCTGATCATCGCCGCCCGCAAGGGATCGCCCCTCGCCATCGGTCATGGCGACGGCGAGATGTTCGTGGGGTCGGACGCCATTGCCCTCGCCCCGATGACCGACCGCATCACCTATCTGGAGGAAGGCGACTGGGCCGTGATCACCCGCAAGGGGGCCACCATCCATGATGCCGAAGACCGTCTGGCCAACCGGGCCGAAACGCGTATCCAGATTGACGCCACAAGGATCGAAAAGGCCGGCTACAAGCATTTCATGGCCAAGGAAATTGCCGAACAACCGGTGGTGATTGCCGACGCGCTGAAACACTACACCGATGAGGCGGGTCTGCGCCTGCCCAAAGGTGTTGATTTCACCGGGGTTGACCGCATCACTCTGGTCGCCTGCGGCACCGCCAGCTATGCCTGCCATGTGGCAAAATACTGGTTTGAACAGATCGCGGGCCTGCCTGCCGAGATCGACGTGGCCTCGGAATTCCGCTACCGCGAACCGCCGATGTCGCCGACAGCCTGGGCGCTGTTTGTCAGCCAGTCGGGGGAAACCGCCGATACCTTGGCCGCCCTGCGCTATGCCAAGGACAAGGTCGCACGCGTGGTGTCGGTGGTCAATGTGCCCACCTCCTCCATCGCGCGGGAATCCGACCTCGCCTTGCCGATCATGGCGGGGGTCGAGGTGGGGGTGGCCTCGACCAAGGCCTTCACCTGCCAGTTGACCGTGCTGGCCCTGCTGGCGCTGAAGGCGGGCCTTGACCGGGGCCGTCTGACCCCCGAACAGGTGCAAGACCACCTGACCACCCTGCGCGCCCTGCCCGGCCTGATGAACCACGCGCTGACCCTGTCGACCACCATCGCAGCCATCGCCGAGGATCTGGCCCGCGCGCAGGACATTCTGTTCCTTGGCCGGGGGGCGATGTACCCGATGGCACTGGAAGGCGCGCTGAAGTTGAAGGAAATCAGCTATATCCACGCCGAAGGTTACGCGTCGGGTGAATTGAAGCACGGGCCCATTGCCCTGATCGACGCCGCTGTTCCGGTGATCGTGCTGGCCCCGCGCGACGCGCTGTTCGACAAGACCGTCTCGAACATGCAAGAGGTGATGGCCCGCCATGGCCGCGTGCTGCTGCTGTCGGATGCGCAGGGTGTGGCCGAGGCGGGCGCCGGGGCATGGCGCACCCTGACCCTGCCGCAGGTGGCCCCGGTCTTCGCGCCGATCCTCTATGCGATCCCGGCGCAACTGCTGGCCTACCACACCGCCATCGCCAAGGGGACCGATGTGGACCAGCCCCGCAATCTGGCGAAATCCGTGACGGTGGAATGATGGCCAAGCAATACGACAGCCTGCAAGCCGACCATCTGACCCTGATCGCGGACAGTCCCCTCTACTTTGTCGCGACCGCCGCCCCCGACGCCCGCGTGAACCTGTCGCCCAAGGGGATGGACAGTCTGCGCGTGCTGTCCCCCAACCGCATCCTCTGGCTGAACGTCACCGGGTCGGGCAATGAAACGGCGGCGCATCTGCCTGTTGACCCGCGCATGACGCTGATGTGGTGCAGCTTTGGCGCGCGGCCCATCATCCTGCGCGCCTATGGCACGGCGCGGGCGGTGCATCACGCGCACGCCGACTGGGCCGAACTGGCCGCGCATCTGCCCGCCCTGCCCGGCGCGCGGCAGATTTTCGATCTAAGCATCGACCTCGTGCAATCCTCCTGCGGCTTTGCCGTGCCCTTCATGGACTACCGCGAGGACCGCCCCGTGTTGCACAAATGGGCGACCGACAAAGGCCCCGACGGCCTGCGCGACTATTGGGATACCCGCAACCGTGCCAGCATCGACGGCCTGCCCACCGGAATCGAGGCCAACCTGTGACCCCGCTGGACCAACTCGCCGCCCTGTCCGACGCCGCTCTTGCCGCGCAGGCGCTGGCCTATCACAAGGCCCCCCGCGTCTATCTGGGCGTGACGGTGCCGCAGATTGAAACGCTGACCGACCAATGGCGCGCCGATCTTTCGCTGGACGACCGCATCGCCCTGGCTGCCGATCTGTGGGCCACCGACGTTCACGAAGCGCGGGTGGCGGCGGCAAAACTGCTGTCCCAAGCCCGCATCCGCCCCGATGACGCCGCCTGGGCCTTGATCTGCGACTGGGCGCCGCAATTCGACGCCTGGGCGATTGCCGATCAGGCGACGACGGCGGGCCAAAAGCGGCTGGTCGCCGACCCGTCCCGCATTGAAACGGTTGAGGCCTGGACCACGCATGACAACATGTGGACCCGTCGCGCGGCGCTGGTGATCACCCTGCCCTATGCCAAGAAACCCTTCCCCAAAGAGGCCGACCTTGCCATCCGCGCCCGCGCGCTTGGCTGGGCCGCCAATTACGTCGAGGATCGCAACTGGTTCATCCAGAAGGCCGTCGCATGGTGGATCCGCGATCTGTCCAAACACGACGCGGTGGCCGCAACGGCGTTTCTTGCAACCCACGGCCCAAGGCTCAAATCCTTCGCCCGCAAGGAAGCCGCCCGCTACCTGCCCGATTTCATACTGGCCTAAATATCCCGCAGGGGGGTGAGGCGCGTAGCGCCGAGGGGGGCGGCGCACGCCCCCCCTTCTTTCAAGGCCCGAACACCGTCACTTCGGGCAAAGACGTAAGCCCCAGCCCAAGCGCCTGAAACGCCGCCAGTGACAATTGCGCCGACCCCGCACCGGGCCGCAGATCCACCGCCAGCGACTGCCCAGATGCGGTGACCACCCGCCCCTTCGTATCGGACGTGACCAGCGCCGTGCGCAGCCACAACCCCTGCTCGGCAGGCGAGCCAAGCGCCACCACCGCCCTGCCCAACTGCCGTTCGGCCCCCGCCACCGGGGCCGCCAGCGCCGCCTGCTTTTCAGCCGTGGTCGTGGTGTCCAGCGCCGCCGCCGACTGGCCCGTGGCCCCCAGAACCGAGGTTTCGACCGCAGGCGCAAATTCGGTTGCAAGCCCGGACCCTGCCGTGGGCGCGGCGGGCAAGGGGGCCCGCGGGGCGCGGAACCTGTCCAGAACCGAACAGCCCGAAACACTCAGGGCAAGGATCAGGGCAATGGGGATGTGCTGTCTCATGCCCCCACGATAGTCGCAGGGCCGCTGTCCCGCAACATCCTCTTTCCGCCTTGTGCGACAGCCCGCACAGGCCTACCTTTACCGCATGACCCTGCAACTGACGCCCCCCTTGATCGACCCGTTTGCGCGCGCGATATCCTATCTGCGGGTGTCGGTGACCGATCGCTGCGATTTCCGCTGCACCTATTGCATGTCGGAAAACATGACCTTCCTGCCCAAGGCCGACCTTCTGACGCTGGAGGAACTGGACCGGCTGTGTTCCGCCTTCATCCGCATGGGGGTGCAGAAACTGCGCATCACCGGCGGCGAGCCTTTGGTGCGCAAGGGGATCATCACCTTCTTTGAACGCGTGGCGCGGCATCTGGGCACAGGTGCCTTGCAGGAACTGACGCTGACCACCAACGGCTCGCAACTGTCGAAATATGCGCAAGCCCTGGCAGACATCGGCGTGCGGCGGATCAATGTGTCATTGGATACACTCGACGCCGCCAGATTTCAGCAGATCACGAGGTGGGGCCGGCTGAGCCAGGTGCTCGACGGCATCGCCGCCGCCAAGGCCGCAGGGCTGGCGGTCAAGATCAACGCCGTGGCGCTGAAGGGGTTCAACGAGGATGAACTGTTCACCCTGACCGGCTGGTGTGCCGAGCAGGGCCACGACCTGACCTTCATCGAGGTCATGCCGATGGGCGATCTGGGCAATGAGAACCGGCTGGACCAGTATTGGTCCCTGCGCGATCTGCAGGCCCGGCTGGCCGAACGCTTTACCCTGACCGAATTGCCCGACCGCACAGGGGGGCCAGCCCGCTATATCCGGCTGGAGGAGACGGGCCAGCGCATCGGGTTGATCACGCCCCTGACCCATAACTTCTGTGAAAGCTGCAACCGCGTGCGGCTGACCTGCACGGGTGAGTTGTACATGTGTCTGGGCCAGGAAGACATGGCCGACCTGCGCGCCCCCTTGCGGGCGAGTGCGGTGGATACCGGGTTGGAACAGGCCATCAGGGCCGCCATCGCGGGCAAGCCCAAGGGCCATGACTTCGACTATTCCCGCCAGACTGTTGCGGGCCAGATGACCCGGCACATGTCGCATACCGGCGGCTGACCCTTGGTGATGCCGGGTACGGGGGTTTCACACCCCCGCGCCCTTCGGGCTACCCCCGTGGGATATTTTCGCACAGAGGATGCAAATTTGGATGCAAATTTTAGATAAAGTGTTTGCAGTTTCTGGCAGTTACTTGGTCAGGATCAGCTTGCCTGCCCGAGTGATGCGCAGGGAATAGACCTGCCCATGCAGCACGATCCGGGCCTGTGCGCCGCCCTTGGTCAGGGCCTCGGCATCATGCACCGGCATGGATTGGTCGGGGATATGGACGCGCGGGGCGGCGGCCAGGTCAACATGGGCGTTCATTGCGCCACCTCGACCCGGTCGATCAGCGCCTCGACGGCGGCCACCGGCAGCAGGGTGATCAGGGCCTGTTGCAGCACTTCGATCCAGTCTTCGACGCGCACCGGCGCAGATGTGGTTTCGGTCAGTTGCATGGTGAACTCCACCTGTTGAAGGACACCGGGCTGGCCGAACTGGCGTTGCTGGGCTGATGGATAATTTCTGACTATTTTTATCGCCTTTGTCAACCGGGTTTCAGCAGGCAGGCCCGGAAAAGCAAAAAGGGGCAGATGATGCCCCTTTCCTTCAACGCTTTACCGGTGGCATCAAAACTGGAACGGGTCTGTCACCAGCCTGCGCCCCAGGGTCATCGCATCGGCCACATGCACCATCGGGGCCAGGTCCACCTCGGACGCAGCCGCCCCGATCAGCGCCGCCATGCGGGCGTAAAGGGCCGGGTATTCGCCCATGATGCTGTTTTCACCCGAGGCCGCCACGCCGTCGATTTCGAGCAGGTTGCCGCCCATGCGCAGGGCAAGCTGGCCCTCGGGGGTGTCGACCTCGATATCCCAGGTTTGCGGCCCGGTCTGGCGCCAGTCGAAATCCGCCGTCACCCCGCCCGAAAACGTCAGGTCCGCCGCAATCGGGGTCTGGCGGTTTTCAGGATATGTCAGGGTGGCTGCGGTCAGATGCACAGGGCCGGGCAGAATCTCGGTCAGGATCGACAGGGCGTTGATGCCGGGGTCGAACACGCCCATGCCACCCGGCGCGAAGACCCAGTCCTGACCGGGGTGCCATTTGCGCACATCCTCGCGCCAGGTGATATGCGCGCGGGTCACGGTCTTGCCCGCGAGCCACGCCTTGGCCGGGGCCACCGCATGCGCCATGCGGCTGTGCCAGGTGGTATAGAGCGTCAGGCCACGGGCAGCGGCCATCGCGGTCAGGGCATGCACCTCGGCCAGAGTCGCGCCGGGGGGTTTTTCCAGCATCACATGCCGCCCGGCCGCCAGCGCCGCCTGCGCATAGGCATAGCGCGGCACTGGCGGCAGGCAGAGCGACACCACCGGCACATCGGGGCGGGCGGCAAGGAAGGCGGCGAAATCGGTGAACGCCTCCACCCCGTCGACCGATCCATTCCGGCTGACCGTCGCGGCCAGATCCCAGTCGGGACTGGCGGCGATGGCGGGGACATGCTGGTCAAGGGCGATCTTGCCGATGCCCACAAGTGCGACCTTCATCAATGCGAATCCTTGCCGACCGGATTGCCCCGGCTGCCTTGCAGGAAATCAAGGTCAGCCCCGGTATCGGCCCCCATCACATGCCGGTGGTGCAAGAAGGCATAGCCGCCAGCGGGGCCTTCGTCACGCGGGGTCCATTGCGCCAGACGGGCGGCAAGCTCGGCCTCCGGAATATCCAGATGCAACCGGCGGTTCGGCACGTCCAACTCGATGAAATCGCCCGATTTCACCACCGCCACCGGGCCACCCGCCGCCGCCTCGGGCGAGGTGTGCAGAACGACGGTGCCATAAGCCGTGCCCGACATGCGCGCGTCGGAAATGCGCACCATATCGGTGATGCCGCGGCGCAGGATCTTGGGGGGAAGCCCCATGTTGCCGACCTCGGCCATGCCGGGATAGCCCTTGGGACCACAGTTCTTCAGGACCATCACGCAAGACTCGTCAATGTCCAAAGCCTCATCGTTGATGCGGGCCTTGTAGTCGTCGATGTCTTCAAACACCACGGCCCGGCCCCGGTGGACCAGCAAGGATGGCGTCGCGGCAGACGGTTTCAGCACCGCGCCGCGTGGCGCGAGGTTGCCTTTCAGCACCACCACGCCGCCCGATTGGGTCAGCGCTTTATCCGCAGGCAGGATCACGTCGGGGTTGTGGTTGACCACATCCTTGACCTGATCCCACGCCGTCTGGCCGGATACGGTCAGCGCGTCGCGGTGCAGCACCCCGGCCTCGCCCAGACGCTTGATCACCACCGGCAGGCCACCGGCATAGAAAAACTCCTCCATCAGGTATTTGCCCGACGGCATCAGGTTGACGATGGTGGGAATGTCGCGCCCACAGCGGTCCCAATCCTCCAGCGTCAGATCAATGCCGACACGGCCCGCGATGGCCAGCAGGTGGATCACCGCGTTGGTAGACCCGCCAATGGCGGCATTGGTGCGGATGGCGTTTTCAAACGCCTCTTTCTTCAGAATATCGGACGGCTTCAGATCATCCTTGACCATCTGCACGATGCGCCGCCCGGTCATCTGCGCCATCACCCGGCGACGTGAATCCACCGCCGGAATCGCCGCGTTGCCGGACAGGGCCATGCCCAAAGCCTCGGCCATCGACGCCATGGTGGACGCCGTGCCCATGGTGTTGCACGACCCCGGCGAGCGCGACATCGACGCCTCGGCCTCGACAAACTCCTCGCGCGTCATCTCGCCCGCCTTCACGGCTTCCGAGAATTTCCACAGATGCGTGCCCGACCCCACCCGTTCGTTCTTGAAATAGCCGTTCAGCATCGGCCCGCCCGTGACCACGATCGACGGCAGGTCGGTCGAGGCCGCCGCCATCAGCAGGCTGGGCGTGGTCTTGTCGCAGCCCACCAGCAGCACGCAGCCATCCATCGGCTGACCGCGCATCGCCTCCTCCACCGCCATCGCCGCGAGGTTGCGGAACATCATGGCCGTGGGGCGGAAGGCAGATTCGCTGGCGGAAAACACCGGAACTTCGACCGGAAACCCCCCGGCCTCATAAATCCCGTGCTTCACCCGCTGCGCCAGATCATTCAGATGGGCGTTGCAGGGGGTCAGTTCCGACCAGGTGTTCAGAATGCCGATCACCGGGCGACCATCGAACAGATCGGGCGGGAAGCCCTGGTTCTTCATCCAGCCGCGATGATAGATATTGTCCTTGGACGTGCCGCCGAACCAGGTTTGCGAGCGTAAGGTTCGGGGCCATTCGGCGGGTTTGAAGCTCATCTTGTCCTCACAAGGCTTTGACGGCGACTGCGCCATCAGCGGCGGGCGCAAAGGCCAGCGGGTTGATCAGGGGCAGGCCAAAGGGGGCGGCCTCGATCTCGAATATATCGCCTTCCTGCGTCACGATCCCGTCTGCGACCGACAGGGTGGCGGTGCCGAACATATGCACATGCAGATCGCCGGGCTGGCAGAACAGGTCGTATTTGAAGTGGTGATGTTCGAGGTTGGCATAGGTGTGCGACATGTTGGCCTCGCCGCTCAGGAACGGTTTTTCCCACAGGATGCGGCCACCCCTGCGGATGCGGCTGAGCCCTCGAATATCGGCGGGGGCGTCGCCCACAAGGATTTCCGGGCCGAAGGACGCCACCCGAAGCTTGGAATGCGCAAGGTACAGATAGTTGACCCGTTCCGTCACATGGTCGGAAAACTCGTTCGCCAAGGCCCAGCCGATGCGGTGCGGGGTGCCGTCGGGGCCGATCAGGTAGATGCCTGCAACCTCGGGCTCCTCGCCGCCATCCCCGGCAAAGCCGGGGGCGGTCAGGGGGGCACCGGGGGCGACCGCAGAGGTGCCGTTGCCCTTGTAGAACCATTCGGGCTGCACGCCGACCTGTCCCGGCGTGGGACGCCCGCCGTCCAGCCCCATCTGGAACATCTTCATCGAATCCGACAGGGTTTCCGCCTGCAGTTTCGAGTGCATCGCATCGCGCGCCGAGGCTGACCCAAGGTGAGTCAACCCGGTGCCGGTCAGGTGCATGTGCGCGGGGTCCGGGTGGGTGACGGGCAGCGCCAGACGGCCGGCAGCGGCCAGGCGCGGCAGATCGACCGCCTCGCCCAACCCATGCGCCGCGATCACGGCGGCCAGACTGCGACCGCTCGCAATCGCCTCGGACGCCAGGGCATAGGTGCTGGCCGCGCCCTTGACGATGGCGGCCTCGGACCCTTCGCGGGCGACAACCGCCAGCGTCCCATCGGGGGACAGGATTTGCGACAACAGCATGGGACGCCTCATTTGTTCTTGTTGTATACGTCGAAAATGACGGCTGCCAGCAGGACCAGGCCCTTGATAACCTGTTGGTAATCAATGCCCACGCCCATGATCGACATGCCGTTGTTCATCACCCCCATGATCAGCGCGCCGACCACGACGCCGATGATCTTGCCGACCCCGCCCGACATCGAGGCCCCGCCAATGAACACGGCGGCGATCACGTCCAGCTCGAACCCCACCCCTGCCTTGGGGGTACTGGAGTTCAACCGCGCGGCCACGATCATGCCCGCAAGCGCCGCCAGAACGCCCATGTTGCAGAAGGTGAAGAACACCAGCCGGTCGGTGCGGATGCCCGAAAGCTTGGCGGCTTTTTCATTGCCGCCAAGCGCATAGATGCGACGGCCCGTGGTCGTGTTTTCGGTGAAGAAGGCATAGAGAACGGTCAGCACCGTCAGCACCACCACCACGTTGGGCAGGCCCCGGAACGACGCCAGCTTCCAGCCGACAAAGATCAAGGCCGCCGACACGATCACGTTGCGGATGATGAAAATGGGCATCGGCTCGGGGTCCATCCCGAAGGCCGCATCGCGGTTGCGCGCACGCCAGCCGACCAGCACCACAACGGCTGCGGCAATCGCCACCAGCACCACCGCCGTCAGGTTCGGCTTGCCCGACCCCATGATGTCGGGGATGAATCCGGTGGACAGGGCCTGAAAGGTTTTCGGGAACGGGCCGATGTTCTGCCCGTTCAGCAACCACAGCGTCAGTCCGCGGAACACCAGCATCCCCGCCAGCGTCACGATGAAGGACGGGATGCGCCAATAGGCGATCCAGTAGCCCTGCGCCGCCCCGATGATGAAACCGACACCCAGACAGGCCGGGATCACCGCCCAGACCGGCCAGTCGAGGTTCACCGTCAGCACGGCAGCCACAGCGCCGACGAACCCCGCCACAGATCCCACGGACAGGTCGATGTGGCCTGCGACGATCACCAGCAACATGCCAAGGGCCATGATGATGACGTAAGAGTTTTGCAGGAATACGTTGGTGATGTTTTGCGCCGACAGAAAATCGATCGGGTTCGGCGGCACCACTTTCAGCACCACGGTAAAGAACACCACGATGGCGACCAGGGCCATCAGCATCCCGCTTTCGCGCAGATGCGCGCCCAGATGCGCCCCCATCGAGGTTTGCGGCCCCTTTTGTTCTACCATCACGCAGCCTTTCCATCGTTGCTGGATGCGCCAAGCGCGCCCGTGTCTTTCAGGATCAGGGCCATGACCCGTTCCTGCGTGGCCTCGGCGCGGGACAGCTCGCCCACGATCCGGCCTTCGTTCATCACATAGATCCGGTCGCACATGCCCAGCAGTTCCGGCATTTCCGAGCTGATCATCACCACCCCGCGCCCCTGGGCGGCAAGATCGTTCATGATGGCGTAAATCTCGAACTTCGCGCCCACGTCGATGCCGCGGGTGGGTTCATCCAGGATCAGAACCTGCGGATCGGTGAACAGCCATTTCGACAGCACCACCTTTTGCTGGTTGCCGCCCGACAGGTTGACCACCTTCTGGAACACCCCCGGCGTGCGGATCGCCATGGCGGCCCGGTATTGTTCCGCCACCTGCGCCTCGCGCCGTTTGTCCAGCACGCCTTGCTTGGACACGCCCAGAAGGTTTGCCAGCGTGATGTTGCGCACGATGGGTTCTTCCAGCACCAGCCCAAGCGCCTTGCGGTCCTCGGTCACATAGGCAAGGCCGGCGGCAACCGCCTTGGCCACGGTTGAAGTATCGGCAGGTGTGCCGCCGATCCTGACCTGACCCGAGATGTTGCGGCCATAGGATTTGCCGAACAGGCTCATCGCCAGTTCGGTGCGCCCGGTGCCCATCAGGCCTGCGATGCCGACGATTTCCCCTTTGCGGACGTGGAACGACACATCGCGGATCATCTGCCGGTCTTTTTGCTCGGGGTGCCAGACGCACCACGCCTCGACCTCCATCAGCACGTCGCCGATCTTGGGGTCGCGGTCGGGGTAGCGGTGCGCCATGTCGCGGCCCACCATGTCGCGGATGATGCGGTCCTCAGTGATTTCCTCGCGCGTCAGGGTCGATACTGACGCACCATCGCGGATGATGGTGATGCGGTCGGCCACGCGGTTGATTTCGTTCAGCTTGTGGCTGATCAGGATGGAGGTGATCCCCTGTGCTTTCAATTCCAGCAGCAGGTCCAGCAATTTCTGGCTGTCATTTTCCTGCAACGCGGCGGTGGGTTCGTCCAGGATCAGCAGACGCACATCCTTGGCAAGAGCCTTGGCAATCTCGATCAGTTGCTGCTTGCCGACGCCCAGCTTGCCGACCTTGGTGCCGGGGGCCTCATGCAGGCCCACCTTGCGCAGCAAGGCCTCGGTCTTTTGAAACGCTTCCGGCCAGTTGATCACGCCGTTCTTGGCCACCTCGTTGCCCAGAAACAGGTTCTCGGCAATCGACAGCAGCGGCACCAGCGCCAGTTCCTGATGGATGATGATGATGCCCCGCGCCTCGGAATCGCGGATCGACTTGTTGTGCAGCACCTGGCCGTCGTACAGGATTTCGCCGTCATAGCTGCCATGCGGATAGACGCCCGACAGCACCTTCATCAGGGTGGATTTGCCTGCGCCATTCTCGCCGCAGATGGCGTGAATCTCTCCGGCCTCGACCGTCAGGTTCACATGGTCCAGCGCGCGCACGCCGGGGAAAACCTTGCTGATCCCCCGCATTTCCAGAAGTGTCGCCATGGCTGCCCCCTCCCCAAGGGTGTCCCGCCGCCCGCGTGGGGCGGCGGGGTTCAGATTACTTGATCTGGTCTGCGGTGTAATAGCCCGAACCCACGAGCACGTCTTCGTAGTTCGACAGGTTCACCGAAACCGGCTCCAGCAGATAGGACGGCACGACCTTGACCCCGTTGTCATAGGTGGTGGTGTCGTTGATTTCCGGTTCGGACCCGGTCAGCAGCGCATCGACCATCTTGACGGTCACACCGGCAAGGGTGCGGGTGTCCTTGAACACGGTCGAATACTGCTCGCCTGCGATCATCGACTTCACCGACGGCACTTCGGCGTCCTGGCCGGTGACGATCGGCATTTTCAGATCGCCCGACCCGTAACCCACGCCCTTGACCGAGGACAGGATCCCGATGGACAGCCCGTCATAGGGCGACAGCGCGCCGTGCAGGGCCTTGTCGCCATAGTTGGCCGACAGCAGGTTGTCCATGCGGGCCTGGGCCACGGCGCCATCCCAACGCAGGGTGCCGACCACATCCATGCCCAACTGGCCCGACGGCACCACGATGCTGCCATCGGCAATCAGCGGGTCCAGCACCGACATCGCGCCGTTGTAGAAGAAGAAGGCGTTGTTGTCGTCCGGGCTGCCGCCGAACAGTTCCACATTCCACGGCTTCACGTCCGGGAAGCGTTCCTTCAGACCCGCCACCAGCGATTCCGCCTGCTGCACGCCGACCTTGAAATTGTCGAAGGTGGCATAGTAGTCGACGTTGCCGGAATCACGGATCAGGCGGTCATAGGCGATGACCTTGATGCCCGATGCCGCCGCGTTGTCCAGCGCGTTCGACAGGGTGGTGCCGTCGATGGCGGCAATGACCAGAACCTTGACACCCTTGGTGATCATGTTCTCGATCTGGGCCAACTGGTTGGGAATGTCGTCTTCGGCATATTGCAGATCGGTGCCGTAGCCTGCTTCGGTGAACTGTTTCACCATCGCGTCGCCATCGCCGATCCAGCGGGCCGAGGATTTGGTCGGCATCGCAATGCCCACGGTGCCCTTGTCTTGCGCGCTGGCAAACTGCGGCATGGTCAACAGCGATGCGGCAACGCCAAGCGCCAGAAGCGCCCGTCTTGAAAGTGTCATGTCTTATCCTCCCCAGGGCCGCCCATGTGCAGGTGCGGCGTGATTTGCCAGATCGCACGACCCCTCCTTGGGTCAGGCTGCGACGACGTGGGCGGACGATTGCAATTTGCTGCCATATCCGTCAAATGATGATTTAAGACGTATATATGACGAAACGGGTATGATGATGTCGGCACGCAGCGACGATCTTCAGCAACGCGGGCTAAAACTTGCGCATCTGCGATTGCTGGCCGCAATGGCAGACACGGGCCAGTTGGGCCTTGCCGCCGACCGCATGGGGGTGACGCAGCCCGCAGCCTCGCGCCTGCTGGCCGAGGTGGAACGCATCGTGGGCCGCCCGGTCCACAGCCGGACCGGGCGCGGCATGGTACTGACGGCGGTGGGTGCGGCCCTGGCACAGCGCGCGCAGCGGGTGCAGATGGAACTGCGCGACGCCGCCCGCGATGTGGCCGAGATCGGCAAGGGTGCGGTCGGCCATGTGCGGATCGGGTCGGTCACCGGCCCTGCGCTGGACCGGGTGCTGCCTGCCCTGCGCACCGCGCGGGTGGCGTTTCCCAAGGTGACAGTCGAGGTGATCGTCGCCACATCCGACATCCTGTGCCAGCAACTGCTGGCGGGGCGCATCGACTTTGCCATCGGCCGTCTGCCCGACGGCGAAGGGCGCGACATGTTCGACGAACATCTGATCGCGCCGGAACCCGTCGCCCTGATGGCGCGGCGCAATCATCCGCTGGACCGGGCCGATCCGGTCAACCCGGTGGATCTGATGGCGCATGACTGGGTGATGCCGGGGCCGGATTCGCTGCTGGCGCGGTCGGTGCAGGCGCGGTTGCGGGTGTTGGGCCTGCCCGAACCGCAACAGCGGCTGTCCACCGCCTCGTTCCTTTTGACGCTGGCCTTGTTGCAGCAATCCAACGCGATTGCCCCGCTTGCCGTGGCGGTGGCCGATGCCTTTACCCGCGCCGCCGATGCGCCGTTTGTGACCCTGCCCGTCGATCTGGGCATCATCGTGGAACCCTTTGGCCTGGTCACCCGCGCCGCCATGCTGCTGCCCCCGGTGGCGCAGCGGCTGGCGGATCTGATCGTGGCGGTGCAGCCCGAAAGCACTGGCAACAATGGGCTGGCTGTGGTGTAAATCGGGCAAACCAAGCCGGAACCCGCACAATGACCAACCCTTTGGGCAGCCTGCTGTCCGCCCCGCCGCCCGCCCTGACCGACGCCGAAATGCTGAACCTCGCCGCCCGCCATTTCGGCCTGTCGGGCAGCGTCAAGCGTCTGACGTCGGAACGCGATCTGAACCTGTTGCTGCGCACGGCGGAGGGGGCGGGCTATGTGCTGAAGGCGTCAAACCCGGTTGAACCCCCTGATGTGACCGAGTTTCAGACCCTCGCCCTGCACCACATCGCGCGCATGGCCCCCGGTTTGCCGGTGCCGCGGGTGATGCTGGCGCAGGATGGCCGCAGCGCCATTGCCCTGCCCGCTGGTGGTGTTTTCCGTGCGCTGACCTACCTTGAGGGCACTCCCTTGCATCTGGCCCCGCGCAGCACGGCGCAGCGCCGGGCAATCGGGGCGACGCAGGCCGCGCTGACCCAGGCCCTGCAAGGGTTCGACCACCCCGCCGCCGGCCATATCCTGCTGTGGGACATCAAGAATGCCGCCGATCTGCGCCCCCTGCTGCCTGCCATCGCCGATCCGGGTCAGCGCGCCACGGCGGCGGCGTTCCTTGACCGGTTCGATGCGGTCATCGCCCCTGCCCTTGCGCAGATGCCGGTGCAGGTCGTCCATTCCGACATGAACCCGCATAACGTGCTGGTGGACCCGGCCAACCCCGACCACATCGCCGGAATCATCGACTTTGGCGATATGGTCCGCACCCCGCGCGTCTGCGATGTGGCAGTGGCCGCGTCCTATGTCATCGACCCCGCCGACCCGCTCGGCAGCCTGTGCGCCCATTTCGCAGGCTATCAGGCGGTGAACCCGCTGACCGGCGCCGAGGTGGACCTGCTGTTCGACCTGATCACCGCGCGGCTGGTGACTACCCTGTCGATCGCCAACTGGCGGGCCGCGCAATACCCTGAAAACGCAGACTATATCCTGCGCAACACCGCCCATGCCCGCATTGGCCTTGCGGCCTTTGCTGGCATCACCCCTGCCGCTGCCCGCGCGGCCTTTGCCGCCGTGATGAAGGACAAGACCGATGCCTGACGACACCATGGTCAACGCCTTTGTCCCCGGCGCCGCCCTGCCGCCCGAGGAGGCCGCCCTGATCGCGCGGCGTCAGGCGGTGCTGGGTCCGGCCTACCGGCTGTTCTATGAAACCCCGGTGCATCTGGTGCGGGGCAGCGGGGTCTGGCTGTACGATGCGACGGGCGAGGCCTATCTTGACGTGTACAACAACGTGGCAAGCGTCGGCCATTGCCACCCCCGCGTGGTGGCCGCGATGGCGCAGCAGGCCGGGGTTCTGGCCAGCCACACCCGGTACTTGCATGACGGCGTGCTGACCTATGCCGAACGCCTTCTGGCGCATTTTCCCCCGGCGCTGTCCCATGTGATGTTCACCTGCACCGGGTCCGAGGCGAATGATCTGGCGCTGCGGCTGGCCCGCGCGCGCACCGGGGGAACCGGGGTGATCGTCACCGCCAACGCCTATCACGGGGTCACGCTGGCGGTGGCGGAACTGTCGCCCTCTCTGGGGGCCGGCGTGCCTTTGGGGCCGCATGTGCGGGTGGTGCCTGCGCCGCACGGGCCTGATGCTGGGGCCACATTCACCGCCGATGTGCAGGCCGCGATTGCCGACATGCAGGCGCATGGCATCCGCCCCTGCGCGCTGCTGGTGGACACGATCTTTTCGTCCGACGGGGTTGTCACCGGGCCTGCGGGCTTTCTGGCCGGGGCGGTGGCCGCCATTCGCGCGGCAGGCGGGCTGTTCATCGCCGATGAGGTGCAACCGGGGTTTGGCCGCACCGGCGATGCGATGTGGGGGTTTGCCCGCCACGGGCTGGTGCCGGATATGGTGTCCCTGGGCAAGCCGATGGGCAATGGCTATCCCGTCGCAGGCCTTGTGATGCAGCCCGATGTGGTGGCCGAATTTGGCGCAAAGGCGCGCTATTTCAACACCTTCGGCGGCAATGCCGTGGCGGCGGCGACCGCCTTGGCGGTGCTGGAGGTGATCGAGGACGAAGGGTTGATGCAGAACGCAGGCACCGTCGGGGCAACCTTCCGGCAAGGGCTGGAAGGTCTGGCGCGGAATCACGCCTGCCTTGGCGACATCCGGGCGGCGGGGCTGTTTCTGGGGGTGGACATCGTCGATGAAACGGGCCGCCCCGACGGCGCCCGCGCCGCCCGCATCGTCAATGATCTGCGCGCCGCACGGGTGCTGATTTCGGCCACCGGCCCGCGCGGGCATGTGCTGAAACTGCGCCCGCCGCTGGTGTTTTCGTCAGACAACACCGCGCTGTTTCTGGAACGGCTGGACCGCGTGCTTCAGGCCCAGGCCGGTCCCCAGGGAAATTCGTGATCGGCCAGCGACCTGGCCTTCATCTCGATCGAATAACCGGGGTCTTCGGGGGCGATGTAATGCCCGGCCTTCATCTGCACCGGGGTCAGGAAATGGCCGTGCAGATGATCGACATATTCCAGCACGCGCTCGTCCAGACTGCCTGACACGGCGATGTAATCGAACATCGACAGGTGCTGCACATATTCGCACAGCCCCACCCCGCCCGCATGCGGGCAGACCGGCACGCCGAACTTTTCGGCCAGCAGGATCACGCCGACAATCTCGTTCACCCCGCCCAGACGGGCAGAGTCCAGTTGCAGGAAGGACAACCCCCCGGCTTGCAGGAATTGCTTGAACATCACCGCGTTGTGGCAATGCTCGCCCGTCGCGACCCGGATGGGGGCAAGGGCACGGGCGATGGTGGTGTGGCCCAGAATGTCATCCGGGCTGGTCGGTTCCTCGATCCACCACGGGTCGAACTGGGCCAGCTCGCGCATGTTGGCAATCGCCTGGGTCACGCCCCAGACCTGATTGGCGTCCATCATCAACCGCCGGTCCGGCCCGATTTCCTGCCGCAGGATCCGGGCGCGGCGGATGTCATCGGCCAGATTGCCGCCCACCTTCATCTTGAAATGGGTCCAGCCTTCGGCCAGCGCCGCCTGCACCAGCCCGCGCATCCTGTCATCGGAATAGCCCAGCCACCCGGCGCTGGTGGTATAGGCCGGAAAGCCGGTGGCACGCATCTGCGCGGTGCGCGCGGCACGGCCATGGGCCTTTTCCTCCATCCTCTCGCGCGCCTCGGCAGGGTCCAGCGCGTCGGCAAGGTAGGTCCAGTCGACCAGTTTCACCGTCTCGGCGGGCGACATCTCGGTCAATATGCGCCAGACCGGTTTGCCCTGCACCTTGCCGAACAGATCCCACACCGCGTTGACAATCGCCGCCGCCGCCAGATGGATCACGCCCTTTTCCGGCCCGACCCACCGCAGCTGGCTGTCGCCTGTCACCCGCTTCCACATCGCCCCCATGTCCGCGAACAGATCGTCGGTGTCCTGCCCCACCAGAAACGGGGCCAGCGCCCGGATGCCCGCCACGCACAGGTCATTGCCCCGGCCAATGGTGAAGGTCAGGCCATGCCCCTGCACCCCGCCTGCCGTTTCAATGATGCAATAGGCCGCCGAATAATCGGGGGCGAGGTTCATCGCATCCGACCCGTCCAGACTGCGCGAGGTGGGAAAGCGGATGTCCAAAGCCCGGACGGCGGTAATGCGCATGACCTATCCTTTTGAAAGCAAAGCCTCTATTTCCGCGCGTGACGGCATCGCAGGCGCAGTCCCCGCCCGCGTGACCGAAATCCCCGCCGTGGCATTGGCAAAGCGCATGGCATCAGGAATCGCCTGCCCTTCGGACAGGGCCAACGCAAAGCCGCCGTTGAACGCATCCCCTGCCCCGGTTGTTTCCACCACGGGGCCTGCGCTGACCACCGGCACATGCACGGTCTGCGTGCGGTCACGGTACAGCGCGCCGTTCGACCCAAGCGTGATCACCACCGCCCCCACCCCGCGCGCCATCAGCGCGTCGGCGGCGGCAATGGCCTCGTCCACCGTGGTCACCGGCAGGCCGGTCAGCGCCTCGGCCTCGGATTCGTTGGGGGTAATGTAGTCGCACAGGGCCAGCATCGCATCGGTCAGCGGGGCCGCAGGGGCCGGGTTCAGGATGGTGGTCACCCCTGCGGTACGGGCAATCTCCAACCCCCGGATCGCAGCGGGGATCGGCTGTTCAAGCTGCGTCACGAACACCGCAGCCCCCTCGATCAGGTCGCGCCTGGCCTCGACATCCTCGACCGACACCCGGCCTGCCGCCCCTGCCGCCACGATGATGGCGTTGTTGCCGGTGCTGTTTTCGATGAAGATATAGGCCGCCCCGGTGTAGCTGTCATGGTCCACCGTCACCTCTGGCACCACGCCGGCCTTGGCCCAGGTGGCCTGCGCAATCTCGGCAAAGGCATCGTTGCCCAGACGGGTGATGAAATGCACATTGCCCCCCGCCATGGCGGCGGCGACGGATTGGTTGGACCCCTTCCCCCCCGGTCCCAGCACGAAGGACGTGCCCAGAATCGTCTCGCCCATCCTGGGTTGACGGTCGGCGCGGTAGGCGGTGTCGGCCACGAAGATGCCAAGAATGACGATCGGTTTCATTGCATCACACCTCCGGCGCGATCACGCCCTTGCGGAGCATGAAACAGCCATAGAACCGCCGCTCGCCGGTCTGCACCACGGCATAGGCGGTGCGGGCCATGTCATAAAACGCAAAGCGTTCAATGCTGATCATCGGGCGGGGCTGGCCTTCTGCCGCGTCGATCTCGGCCTGAACCTCGATCTGCACGGGCGGCAGGGTGGCGGCGTCGCCCACCATCTCCATCCGGCCCGCGAAATCCGGGACGAACGTGTCCAGCGGCAGCACGGTCAGAATGGCGTTGATCGCCTGCGCCGCCGTCAGGTTTTCCATCCGCAGCAGTTTGCCCGTGACAGTGGCGCGCGCCACCTGATCGGCGGGAAAATTGGTGTCGCACACGATCAGCACATCGCCGTGGCCCATGGCGCGCAAGCAGCCCAGCACTTCGGCGTTCAGCCGGTTGTCGATTCCTTTGAGCATCTTTATCCCTCCCTAAATCCGCGCGCCTGTCGCCTTGTCGAACAGATGCACGGCACCGGGTTCGGGGGCAAGGGTCAGCAGATCGCCGGGGCGGAACGACACGCGGTCGCGGAACACCGCCGTCATCTCGCGCCCCTGCACCCGCAGCACGACATGGGTTTCCGACCCGGTGGGTTCGACCACGGCAACCGTGCCCTGCACGCCCGCAGCCGCCACTTGCAGCACCTCGGGGCGGATGCCGCAGACCACCGCCTGCCCCGGCTGCACCGAAACGCCCGGCGGCAGCGGCAACACCGCGCCACAGGTTTCCACCCGCAAGCCGCCATCGCCTGCCACCACAACCCCGTCCAGCAGGTTCATCGACGGGCTGCCGATGAAGCTGGCCACGAAAATATTTGCGGGGCGGTCGTAGAGGTCCAGCGGCGCGCCGACCTGTTCGATGCGGCCCCCCTGCATCACCACGATCTTGTCGGCCATGGTCATGGCCTCGATCTGGTCATGCGTGACATAGACGGTCGTGGTTTTCAGCCGCTGATGCAGTTCCTTGATTTCGGCCCGCATCTGCACGCGCAGCTTGGCATCAAGGTTCGACAGCGGTTCGTCGAACAAGAACACCTTGGGGTCGCGCACGATGGCCCGGCCCATGGCGACCCGCTGGCGCTGCCCGCCCGACAGGGCGCGGGGGAACCGGTCCAGATAGGGGGTCAGGCCCAGAATCTCGCCCGCCCGTTCGACCTTGGCGCGCACCGCCGCCTTGTCCATGCCCCGCATCTTCAGCGCAAACCCCATGTTCGCGGCCACGGTCTTGTGCGGGTACAGGGCGTAGTTCTGAAACACCATTGCAATGTCGCGTTCCGAGGGTGGCAGGTTGTTGACCCGCGCGGCCCCGATGTTGATATCGCCGCCCGACACTTCCTCCAGCCCCGCGATCATCCGCAGCAGGGTGGATTTGCCGCAGCCCGACGGCCCGACCAGCACCACGAACTGCCCGTCGGTGATATCCAGGTCCAGCCCGTGCATGACCTGCAACCCCCCATAGGATTTGCGCAGATTGCGGATTGTGACTTCGGCCATGTGGTCCCCACCCTTTTTGATCTGGGCCTGACGCTAGCCGCTGCGGCGGGGCCTGTCCATCGGCTGATCATACTAACATGTTAGAATCTTGACAGGCCGCCCGCCCCCTGCGTAGCTTACCGCCGAGGACAGGTTGCACAGGGGAGGGGAGGCCCCGTTTGCGATGGCACCGCGCCATGGCGGCAGGCAACCACGGCCCGATCACGGACGACATCACGGACGACACAGGGAAAATCCGCCAGCGGCCCCAAGCGGCGCAGACTGGCATCAACGGGAGGAGATATCGTGAAAGTAGAAATCTACGAGGCCATGCAGCGCGCCCAGATCAGCCGCCGCCGCATGCTGCAAGGGGCAACCGCAATGGGGGCGATGGCCCTGCTGCCGATGTCGATGAAACCGGCAGCGGCCCAGGCCAGCCTGCGCGCCCAGATTCTGGCGATTCCCGGCGTGGGTCAGGGCAGCCCGACCGATGTGCATTGGCAGCAGGTGGGCGAGCTGTGCCTTGACGCCACCAAGGCCAATGTGGCCGAGGGCGAATTTGCCGGGGTGGAACTGACCTTCCTTGGCCTGAACAACCAGAACCAGCACAACGTGCTGTTCCGCGGGTTCCTGAAGTCATGGGAAGCCTACACGGGGGCCAAGATCAACTGGGTCGACCTTGCCCAGGCCGATTACAACGCCCGCCTGCAACAGTCGATCGCGACCGGCACGGTGGACTTCGACATCCTCGCCATGGGCGCACCGTTCGAAGGCGACACCGCCGGGCGCGGCCTGCTGTCGGAAATGCCCGATTGGGTGAAGACCCAGATCGACATGACGGATTATGTCGGCTACCTGCAAGCGCCCGTCGGCACATGGGATGGCAAGACCTACCGCATCTCGGTGGACGGCGACTGCCACACCTTTGCCTATCGCAAGGATTACTTCGGCGAAGGCTCGATCTCGGGCATGGCCGAAGCGCCCAAGACCTGGCAGGAAGTGCAGGCCGCCACCAAGGCGCTGGCCGGCAAGACCGACCCGCTGACCGGCCTGCCCGCCTACGGCTATCTTGACCCGCTGAAAGGCTGGGGCGGGTTCGGGTTCTATTTCCTGGAAAGCCGCGCCACCGCCTATGCCAAGCATCCCGACAACAAGGCCTGGCTGTTCGACCCGGAAACGATGAAGCCCTATGTCAACAACCCGGCCTTCGTGCGCGCCATTCAGGATGTGATGGATGTGCAGTCCATCGGCCCTGCCGACCAGATCAACGCCGATCCGGGCACCACGGCGTTTCAGGAATTCCTGGCCGGCACCGGCTCGATGATCTCGTGGTGGGGGGATGTGGGGTCGAACTCGCGCACCTCTGACAGCTCGGTGGTGGGCGATGTCACCTCGTTCTCGATCCTGCCGGGGTCGGATGATGTGTACAACAACGTGACCGGCGCTTGGGAAACCTTGGCCTCGGGGCCGAACCATGCGCCGAACATGGCCTATCTGGGCTGGGGGGTCTATGTGACCAGCCTTGTCGAGGGCGACGAGAAGCGCAAGAAAGCCGCCTGGTCTGCCGCAGCCCATCTGGGCGGCAAGGATCTTGCGCTGTGGACGGCGGCCTATCCGTCGGGCTATCAGCCCTACCGCACCAGCCAGTTCCAGTATGAGGAATGGGAAGCGGCAGGCTATGACCGGGCCTTCATCGAGGATTATCTCGGGTCGAACCTTGACAGCTACAACCACCCGAACTCGGCGATCGAACCGCGCATTCCCGGCATCTTCCAGTACTATTCGGTGGCCGAGGACGAGTTGGCCAAGGGTTTTGCCGGGCAATACAAATCGGCACAGGAAACCGCCGATGCGATTGCGGCCGCCTGGGAAAAGATCACCGACCAGATCGGGCGGGACAGCCAGATTGCGCTGTATAAGGCAAGTCTGGGCATGTGAGAACGGCAGGGCGGGGTGAACCCCGCCTTGCCCTTTGTCCGGTAGCGGCGGGGTGAACCCCGCCATACCAAATTGAAAGGTTGAACCCGGCGTGAGCAGCGGCACCACACTTCATGTCGTCACCAACGACAACATCTCGGACGCCCGACGCCGCTTTGGCCGGGGGATCATCTGGGGCACGGCGGCGCTGCTGGCGGCGGTAGCCCTGGCGCAGGCGCTGGATGCGGCAGGGCAGATCGACCTTGGCTTGGCCAACTGGCGGCCCACGCTCTATGCCTATCTGCTCTGGGCGGCGGCGCTGTGCTGGGGGCAGGTGCTGCTGTACGGCGAGCAAGGCAAGCGCACGCTGTTCGTGCTGCCTGCGGCGCTGTTCGTGGTGTCGCTGACCGTTTTCCCGCTGCTGTTCGGGCTGATCATCGCGTTTTCCGACTGGAACCTGTCGTCGCCCGATGGGCGCAAGTTCAACGGCGTGGCCAACATCGTGCAGATGTGGCACGACCCATTCTACTGGAATGCCTTGTTGAACATGGTCTGGTATACCCTTGCGATCCTTGTGGAATATGCCATCGCCTTTGGCCTTGCCCTGCTGCTGAATTCCGAGATCCGGGCGCGCAAGTTCTTTCGGGTGGCGTTCCTGCTGCCGCTGATGCTGTCACCGATTGCGGTATCTTGGATGATCGGCAAATCCATGCTGGAACCCCGCTTTGGCCCGATTGCCCGCGCCGCGCGCGAGTTGGGCTGGGACAATCCCAGCTTTTTCGGCAGCCCGGAAATCGCCCGCGCCACCATCATGGTGATGGATGCCTGGACCTATATTCCCTTCATGATGATCATGATTCTGGCAGGCCTTCAGGCCATCCCCAAGGAATTGCACGAAGCGGCAAGGGTGGACGGCGCGAATGGCTGGCGCAATTTCTGGGAAGTGACCTTCCCGCTGATGCTGCCGGTGTCGATCACCGCCGTTCTGATCCGCATTATCTTCAAGCTGAAACTGGCGGACATCGTCATTGCCGTCACCTCGGGCGGGCCGGGGGGGGCGACGGATACGGTGACCAGCTTCATCTTCCGCGAATACCGGGACCGGTCCAACGTCGGCTATGGCACGCTGCTGGCCATGGTCTATCTGGTGATCATCGTGATCGCGATGACCGGGCTGATGAAACTCGCCGACCGCTTTACACGGCCCGGAACCTGAGGACCGACCTGATGACCCAGATCTTTCACGACGCCGCCAGCGACACCGGCTTTCGCGCCAAGTGGTGGGCGGGGCGCACGGCCGTTTATGGCGCGCTGATCCTGTGGGCGGTGATCTGCCTGTTCCCGATCTACTGGACCATCACCACCAGCTTCAAGATGGCCCCGAACGTGATGCAGGGCGCCATGGTGCCTTGGGTCGATTACAACCCCAAATGGCTGGGCTGGAAAACCATCGGCCTTGCCCCCGAAACATGGTCCGCGCAATCCACCGTGCGGGATGAATTCTTCAAGCGGTTCGGCAATTCGGTGGTGGTGTCGCTGTCGGCCTCGACCCTTGCGGTCATGCTGGGGTCACTGGCGGCTTACGGGTTGTCGCGGTTTTCCTACCGCTTCGGCCATATGCGCAACGGCGACATATCCTTCTTCTTCCTGTCGCAGTTGATCCTGCCCCCCGTGGTTCTGGCCCTGCCCTTTCTGGTGCTGTACAAGGAACTGGCGCTGCTGGACACGCGGATCGGGTTGATCCTGCTCTACACCCTGTCGGTGCTGCCCATCGTCATCTGGATCATGCGGGATCAGTTTTCCTCGATCCCGACCGAGGTCGAGGAAGCAGCGCTGGTCGATGGCCTGTCGGTCTGGGGCGCGTTCATCACCATCATCCTGCCGATCGCCCTGCCCGGCATGGTCGCGGCCTTCATCCTGTCCCTTGTGCTGACCTGGAACGAGTATTTCTTTGCCGCCCTTCTGACCTCCAGCAATGCCAACACCTTGCCGGTGCTGGTGGCCAGCCAGACCGGCAGCCAGGGGATTTCGTGGTGGTCCATGGCGGCGCTGTCCTTTGCGGCGATCCTGCCGCTGATCGTGATTGGTGTGGTGCTGGAACGCTTCATCATCAAGGGCATGGCCGCGGGGGCGGTGAAGTGACCTTGATTTCGCGCAGAACGGCGCGCTCTGCGCCATGCTGAAGGGGATTGACCGCGCATTGACCGCCGAAGTGCTGCATGTGCTGATGCGGATGGGGCATGGCGACGATCTGCTGATCTGCGACGTGAACCACCCCGCCGCCAGCATTGCCGCCCACACCACCCACGGGCGGCTGATCGACATGGCGGGCTGCGACATCCCCCGCGCCGCAGCGGCCATTCTGACGCTGATGCCGCTGGATACCTTTGTCGAGGCCCCCGTCACCCGGATGCAGGTGGTGGGCGACCCCGAGGCCCAGGTTCCGGTGTTCGGGCGGATGCAGGCGGTGATCGACCAGGCCGAAGGGCGGGCGGTCACGATGCAGGCGGTGGAGCGGTTCGCGTTCTATGCCGCCGCCAAGCAGGCCTTTGCGGTGATCCGCACGGCGGACCCCGGCCCCTATGGCTGTTTCATCCTGAAAAAGGGTGTGATCACCCTGCCCGATGCCTGAAGCGATCAAGCCAAAAGAATGAGGAAGCGATGACGCAAGCGACGCGGATATGGGACAAACGCGGGATCCCCTTTACCGAGCTGGGCTTTGGCACGGCCCCGATCGGCAACCTGTTCCGCGCGATTTCCGATACGGACGCGCGCGGCATTCTGGACAGGGCCTGGGACGCCGGAGTGCGCTATTACGACACCGCGCCGCTGTACGGTCTGGGTCTGGCGGAAACCCGGCTGAACCCGTTTCTGCGTGGCAAGGATCGGAGCTCCTATGTGCTGTCGTCGAAAATCGGGCGGCTGTTCCGGGCGACGACGCCGGACAAACGCGATGGTCTGGACAAGTGGTTCGAGGTGCCCTCGCGCAATGAGGTCTACGACTACGGCTATGACGCGGTGATGCGCAGCCTTGAATTTTCACTGGAACGTCTGGGCGTTGACCGGATCGACATTCTTTATGCCCATGATCTGGACGTGTTCAACCACGGGTCGAAAGCCGCCCTGCAAGACCGGCTGGAGGCGTTTCTGGCGGGCGGCTACCGCGCCCTGCTGGCCCTGCGCGACCAAGGCGTGATCCGGGCCTTTGGCGCGGGGGTTAACGAATGGGAACCCTGCCAATGGCTGATGGACCGGGGCGATTTCGACATTTTCCTGCTCGCCGGGCGCTATACGCTGCTTGAGCAGGACAGCCTTGGCTTCATGAACGCCGCCGCCGCCAAGGGCGTGGGGGTGGTGATCGGCGGGCCGTACAATTCGGGCGTGCTGGCCACCGGGCCGCGCCCCGGTGCGATGTACAATTACAACCCGGCCCCCGATTGGGTGCTGGCCAAGGTGGCGCAGTTGCAGGCGGTCTGTGCGGCGCATGGCGTGCGGATGGTGGATGCCGCCTACCGCTTTCCCCTGCTGCACCCTGCGGTCGTGTCGGTGATCCCCGGCGGGCAAGGGGTGATGGAAATGGAGAGCAACATCGCCGCCGCAAGCGCCGTGGTGCCGCAGGCGCTGTGGGCAGACTTGCAGGCCAGGGGGCTGATCCATCCTGACGCGCCGGTGATCTGAACCGGCCGCAGAGTGGATATTTCAGCCAGGAAAGAGGCTAATCCGGGTCGAACAGGTCTGGCCGGTCGCGTTCCAGCGGTTCCAGATAGGTCAAAAGCTGGCTCAGATGCGCCTTGACGGCAGCCCGCGCCGCTGCCGGATCGCGGGCCTCCAATGCCGCCAGAATGTCGCGGTGTTCGGCCAGCGTCGCCGCCACCCGCCCCGGCACCGGCAGGATCAACTGCCGCGCGCGGTGAACATGCAGCCACGCCGTCTGCGACACCTGCGCCAGCTTGCGATAGCCGCTGAACGACAGCAGCAATTCGTGCATTTCGGCATCCATCGCATAGAAGCCCGGAATGTCGCCATCGGCCAGCAGGGCCGCCTGCACCGTCAGATTGCGGCGCAGCAGGGTCAACTGATCGGGCGTGATGCCGGCGGCCACCCGTTCAATCGCCGCCAGTTCGATCGCCTCGCGCAGGAAGGCGCCCTCGCGAATCTCCTCCATCGAGAAACGCGCAACGAAGGTGCCCGCCTGCGGGATCACATCCACCAGCCCTTCCCCGGCCAGTCGCGCCACCGCATCGGCGACCGGGCTGCGCGACACGCCAAGGGCGGCGCAGATCTCGGGCTTGCGCAAAATCTCGCCGGGGCGATAGCCAAGCGACAGGATCGCGTGGCGCAGCGTCTGATAAACGCGCTGGCCCAAGGATCCGTCGAAACGATCAAGCGGCAACAGGCGCGATGCGCCAGAGTCCTCTTGTACTGCGGGTTCGGGTGACTGTAACATGCTAACATGTTAGAGATCGGCTCGCCCAAGTCAAGGCAGGCCAAGCCTTGAAAGGGACACTCATGGCAGAAGGCATCATCCGCCTCCACCCGAGCGATTCAGTGGTGATCGCCCTTGCCGACCTTGCGGCGGGCACGCAGCCACAGGGGCTGGACGTGGCCCTGCCGGGGGCGGTGCCGCGCGGCCACAAGATCGCGGCGGGGCCGATTGCCAAGGGAACACCGGTGATCCGCTATGGCCAGATCATCGGGCAGGCCACGGTCGCCATCGCGGCGGGCGCCCATATCCACAGCCACAATCTGGGCATGGGGCCGCATACGGCCGATTATGCCATCGGGTCGGAAAGCCGCGCCTTGCCCGCGCTGCCCGCCCGCAGCTTCATGGGCTATGCGCGGCCCGACGGGTCGGTCGGCACCCGGAACTATCTGGGGATTCTGACTTCGGTGAACTGCTCGGGGTCGGTCGCGCGTTTCATCGCCGAGGCGGCCGAGCGTGACCCGACCATCATGGACGGCATCGACGGCGTGGTCCCCATCGTGCATGGCACCGGCTGCGGCATGTCGGGGGTGAATGAAGGCTACGACACCCTGATGCGCACCCTGAAAGGCTATGCCCGCAACGCCAATTTCGGCGGCATCCTGCTGGTGGGTCTGGGGTGCGAGGTGATGCAGGTGCCCGACCTTGTGGGCCAGGGCCGGCTGCGCCCTGATGGCAATTTCCGCTACATGACCATCCAGCAAACCGGCGGCACGCGCGCGACGATCGAGGCGGGCCTGCGGGTTTTGCGCGACATGGCGGTGGTGGCGCGAAAGGTGGTGCGCACACCTGCCCCGGTGTCGAAACTGATCGTGGGCCTGCAATGCGGCGGGTCTGACGGCTATTCCGGCATCACCGCCAACCCGGCCCTGGGGGCGGCGTCGGACATGCTGGTGCAGATGGGCGGCACGACGATCCTGTCCGAGACGCCCGAGATTTACGGCGCCGAACATCTGCTGACCCGCCGCGCGGTCAGTCAGGCCGTCGGTGAACGGTTGATCGAGCGCATCCGTTGGTGGGAAGACTACACCGAACGCAACGGCGGCGAGATGGACAACAACCCCTCGCCGGGGAACAAGAAGGGTGGCCTGACCACCATTCTGGAGAAATCGCTAGGCGCGGTTGCCAAGGGCGGCACGGCCCCGCTGTCAGGTGTCTACAAATTCGCCGAGCCGATCCTGACCCCCGGTTTCGTCTATATGGACAGCCCCGGCTATGACCCCTGTTCGGTGACGGGCCAGATCGCATCCGGGGCCACGATGATCGTGTTCACCACGGGCCGAGGGTCGGTGTCGGGCTACAAGCCCAGCCCCTGCATCAAGCTGGCGACCAATTCCGAGATGTACGCGCGCATGGCCGAGGACATGGACGTGAACTGCGGCGACATCATCGACGGGGTGAGCATTCAGGCGAAAGGTGCTGAAATCCTTGACAAGATCATCGAAGTGGCCTCTGGCGGCAAAAGCCTGTCCGAGGCTTTGGGCTTTGGCGGGGCAGAGTTCGTGCCCTGGCAGATTGGGGCGGTCATGTAGCTGGCCGCCGGGGGTTTCACACCCCCGGACCCCCGTGGGATATTTATGAACAGATGATAGATGCGGCGGTGATCAGGGCGTGCGCAGGCGGAAGCGCTGGATCTTGCCGGTCTGGGTCTTGGGCAGCGCCTCGGTGAACAGGACAGATCGGGGGTACTTGTAGGGCGCGATCACCGATTTGACGTGATCCTGCAAGGACTTGACCATCGCCGCATCCCCCGTGTGCCCCGCGCCAAGCACCACATGCGCCTGCACGATCTGGCCGCGTTCGGCATCGGCCAGCCCGATCACGGCACATTCGGCCACGGCGGGGTGCGACAGCAGCGCCGCCTCCACCTCTGGCCCGGCGATGTTGTAGCCGGCGGAAATGATCATGTCATCGGACCGGGCGGCAAAGTGGAAACGCCCGGCCTCGTCCTGCCAGAAACTGTCGCCGGTCAGGTTCCAGCCCTGCTGCACATAGTTGCCCTGCCGCGCGTCGGCCATGTAGCGGCAGCCCGTCGGCCCCCGCACCGCCAGCCGACCCACCTCTCCCCTCGGCAGTTCCGCGCCTGCCTCATCGACGATCCGCGCCTCATACCCCGTCACCGGGCGGCCCGTGCAGGCGGGGGCGTGGTCGTCAAAGCGGTTGGACAGAAAGATATGCAGCATCTCGGTGGCCCCGATGCCATCCAGCATCGGCTTGCCGGTTTTGGCGATCCATTCGGCATAGACCGGGGCGGGCAGCGTTTCGCCCGCGCTGACCGCCGCGCGCAGGGAACCCAGGTCGGCGCCTTCGTCCATCGCCCGCAGCATCACCCGGTAAGCCGTTGGTGCGGTGAAACAAATCGTCGCCTTGTGATCCTGGATAATCTGGATCATGTTGGGCGGACTGGCCTGTTCCAGCAGGGCCGCCGCCGCGCCAAAGCGCAGGGGAAACACGGCCAGACCGCCCAAGCCAAAGGTGAAGGCCAAGGGGGGCGAGCCGACAAACACATCCTCGGGCACAACCCCCAACACTTCGGCGGCATAGCCATCGGCGATGATCAGCAGGTCGCGGTGAAAGTGCATGGTGGCCTTCGGCTCGCCCGTGGTGCCCGAGGTAAAGCCCAGAAGCGCCACATCATCGCGCCCCGTGGGCGGGGCGGCAAAGCGCACCGATTTGCGCAGGGCCACGCGGTCCAGCTCGGCGTCATGGTTGGCGGTGCCGTCAAAGCCGACCACCGTTTTCAGGAACGCTGACGCCTTCTGGCAGGCAATCATGTCCTCCATCAACCGTGTGTCGCACAGGGCCAGCGACACTTCGGCCTTGTCGACAATGGCCGTCAACTCGCCCGCCCGCAGCATCGGCATGGTGTTCACCACCACCGCCCCCGCCTTGGTCGCCCCGAGCCACGCAGCCACCATGGCCGGGTTGTTGGCAGACCGGATCAGCACGCGATTTCCGGGTCTTACACCGTAATCTTCAACCAAAGCATGCGCGATGCGGTTGGTCCAGTCGGTCAGTTCCTTGTAGGTGCGACTGCGGCCATTGCCGATCAGCGCGGTATGGTCGCCAAAGCCCTTTTCCACCATCCTGTCCGTCAGTTCCACGGCGACGTTCAACCAATCGGGGTAATCGAACACCGGCAGGATATCGGGCCAATCCGCCACCTCTGGCAGGCGGTCGCGGGTGAAGGTGTCGCTATGGCCTGACGGTCCGAGCATCACGCGCCCTCCGGAATGACGGCGGTTGCCTCGATCTCGACCAGCGCGCGGTCTTCGACCAGACCCACCACCTGCACCAAGGCCATCGCCGGATAATGCCGCCCGATGGTGGCCTTGTAGGCCGCCCCGACCGCCTTCAGACTGCCCAGATAGGCCGCCTTGTCCGTCACATACCAGGTCAGCCGCACGATATGGTCAGGCCGCGCCCCTGCCTCGGCCAGCACATCGACGATGTTTTGCAGGGCCTGACGCACTTGGGCGGCGAAATCATCCGTCTCGAACGTCTGATCGGCGGTCCAGCCGACCATGCCGCCGGTAAACACCATCCGGCCGGTCGCCGCGACCCCGTTGGAATAGCCGATGGCGGGTTTCCAACTGCGCGGATGCAGCATCTGATGCGGGGTCATATGGCCTCCATGAAGGTTGTGATCGCGGTGCGGATGCTGGCGGGCCATGGCTGCGGACGCCCGGCTTCGACCCAGACCAGCACCAGATCGGCGGTCAGGCGATGCTCTGCGCCAGAGTGCGCCTGCAGCTGAAACCGGATCGAACTGCCGCCCAACCGCTCCACCGTCAGCCGCCAGTCCAGACGGTCGCCAAGCCGCGAGGGGAGCAGGAAGTTGACCTCCAGCTTGGCGGTCGGCACGCCCTGCCCGGCGCTCATCATGACGGCATAGGACTGACCCGCCACTTCGGCAAAAAAATTCTCGACCACCGAATTGGTCATCTCGAAATAGCGCGGATAGAACACGATCCCGGCGGGGTCGCAGTGGTTGAACTCGACGGGGATGGTGCGGTGATAGATCATAGGATGCTCCGCGCAATGACCACGCGCTGCACGTCAGACGCGCCCTCGTATATCCGCAAGGCCCTGATTTCACGGTATAGCCGTTCCACCACCGCGCCCGACCTGACCCCCTCGCCGCCATGCAGTTGCACCGCCATGTCGATCACCTCCTGGGCTGCCTCGGTCGCATAGAGTTTCGCCATCGCGGCCTCGCGCGACACCCGCGCGGCCCCCATATCCTTGGTCCAGGCCGCGCGGTAGATCAGCAGGGCGGCGGCATCGATCTTTAGCGCCATATCGGCCAGATGGCCCTGCACCATCTGCAAACCGGCCAGCGGCTGGCCTTGGATCCGCCGCGCCAGCACCCGCGCCAAGGCCTCGTCCAAGGCACGCCGCGCAAAACCCAGGGCCGCCGCCCCGACGGTAGACCGGAACACATCCAGCACCGCCATCGCCACCTTGAAGCCATCCCCCGCCCCGCCGATCAGCGCAGCCTCGGGCAGGGTCACATCGCGCAGGGCCAGACGCGCCAGGGGGTGGGGCGCGATCACCTGCAAGCGTTCCTCCACCGTCAGACCGGGGCTGTCGGCGGGCATCAGGAACGCCGACAGACCGCGCGCGCCGGGGGCCTCGCCGGTGCGGGCAAAGACGACGTAGATGTCGGCAATGCCGCCGTTGGAAATCCAGGTCTTCTCACCGTTCAGCACCCAGCCCTGCGGGCTGCGCATCGCCGTTGTCGCCGTCGCCGCCACATCCGACCCCGCCCCCGGTTCGGTCAGGGCAAAGGCCGCAATCGCGGTGCCCGCCCGCGTCCGCGCCAGCCAGTCCCGCTGCGGGGCCGTGCCGAACAAGGACACTGCCCCCATGCCAAGCCCCTGCATCGCAAAGGAAAAATCCGCCAACCCGTCATGCCGCGCCAGTGTTTCGCGGATCAGGCACAGGGTCCGCACATCCAGCCGCTCACCCGCCCCCGCCCCCGAATGCTGCAACCAGCCGCCTGCGCCCAAGGATGCCACCAGCCCCCGGCAAGCCGCATCTGTATCGCCATGATCAACGTGCAGGCCAGCGCACCATGCCTCCAGCCCCTCGGCCAAGGCGCGGTGGTGGTCCTCGAAAAACGGCCAGTGCAGGAAACTCGTGTCGCTCATATCATCTGTTCCTAAATATCTCGGGGGTGCGGGGGCTGGCCCCCGCTCCGCGCTCAGTTCCCCTGAAACACCGGAGTTTCCCTGGCCACAAACGCCCGATAGGCGCGCTCGAAATCGGCGGTCTGCATGCAGATCGCCTGTGCCTGCGCCTCGGCCTCGATCGCCTGATCCAGCCCCATCGTCCATTCCTGCGCCAGTTGCACCTTGGTCATGCCATGCGCGAAGGTCGGGCCAGCGGCCAGCCGCGCGGCCAGCGCCAGTGCCTCGGCCTCCAGCACTTCCGCTGCGTGCAGCGCGTTCCAGAAGCCCCAGGCCAGCCCTTCATCGGCCCGCATCACCCGGCCGGTGTACAGCAGTTCCGCCGCCCGGCCCTGCCCGATGATGCGCGGCAGCATCGCACAGGCACCCATGTCACAGCCCGCCAACCCCACGCGGGTAAACAGGAAAGCGCATTTCGCGGCCGGAGTCGCCAGCCGCAGGTCTGCCGCCATGGCGATGATGGCGCCTGCGCCCACGGCAATGCCGTCCACCGCCGCGATCACCGGTTTGCCGCAGCCGATGATCGCCTTGACCAGATCGCCGGTCATCCGCGTGAAGGCGAGCAGGTCTCTCATCGGCAGCCCGATCAGCGGCCCGATAATGTCATGCACATCGCCGCCCGAGCAGAAGTTGCCACCGTTTGACGCAAACACCACCACATCCACATCGCTCGCATCGCGCAAGGCACGAAAGGTATCGCGCAGCTCGGCATAGGATTGAAACGTCAGCGGGTTCTTGCGGTCTGGCCGGTTCAGGCGGATCACCGCCACCCGGTCTGCGACCGTCATCAGAAAATGCTGCGGCACAAAGCCTGCCATTGCCGTCATGTCCGGCCCCCCATGCGTTTCAATATCTCGGTCAGCGTGTCGAGGTCGGCTTCGGACACGCCCCCGAACAGCTTGCCCACCTCGGCCTCATGCCCGGCGGCCAGCCCCTCGAACTGGGCAAAGCCTTCGGCCGTCAGCGCCACGAACACCGTGCGGCGGTCGGCCTCGGACGGGGTGCGCCGCACGAGGCCGTCTTTCTCCAGCCGGTCCACCACGGTCGTCGCATTGCCGTTCGACACCAGCAGCATCCGCGACAGCTCGCTCATCGTCACGCCGTCGCGCTTGCGGTACAGGGCTGCCATCACGTCAAAGCGCGGCAAGGTGGTGTCGTGCCGGACGCGCAGATGTTCGCGCAGGTGGCTTTCGGCCGCGCGGGTGACGCCCAGAAGCCTGATCCACATTTTCAGCCGGCGCTTGGACAGCTCGCTCATGCCTCGCCCCCGGTGATCGCCAGCGCCTGCCCATTGACGCCGATGGCCCCGTCCGAACACAGCCACAGCGCCATGGCACTGATTTCACAGGGCGCAATCAGGCGGCCTTGCGGGTTGGTGGCGGTCAGGCTGGCCAGGGCCTCGGTGCGGGTCTTGCCGGTCTTGGCGATGATGTTGTCCAGCGTGGCTGCGGTCATGTCAGTGTCGATATAGCCGGGGCAGATGGCGTTGCAGGTGATGGCCTTGCGCGCCACCTCCAGCGCCACCGACCGCACCAGCCCCACCACGCCATGCTTTGCCGCCGCGTAAGCAGCGACATAGGGCGCGCCCTTGAGGCCCGCGACCGAGGCTATGGCGATCAGCCGCCCCCCCGGCCCCATCTGGCGCAAGCCGTCGCGCAAGGTCAGGAAGGTGCCGGTCAGGTTGACCGCGATCATCGTGTTGAACCGGGCCAGCGTTGTGTGCGCAAAAGGCGCGCTTTCGCCCGATCCGGCATTGGCAATCACGATCTGGCAGGGGCCGGCGCTGGCAAACATCGCCGCCACTGACGCCTCATCCGTCACATCGGCCACCACGCAGCGCACCCCCGGCAGACCGTCTGCCACCCGCGCCAGGGCATCGGCGCGGCGCCCGGCAATCACCACCTGATGGCCAGCGGCGTGAAAGGCGCGCGCCATGTCGGCCCCGGTGCCGCTGCCCCCCCCGGTGATCAGGACGCGGCTCATGCCCGGATCACCTCGGCGGCCTTGCCGGCCAGCCGCTGCGCCTGATTGCGCCCCGCAAGATAGGGCAGCGGCCACGGCGTGCCCGCATCACCCGCGCGTGTCGCCGCGTGCAGCGTCCAGTAGGGATCGGCCAGATGCGGCCGCGCCAGCGCCACAAGGTCCGCGCGCCCCGCCAGCAGGATGGAATTCACATGGTCGGGTTCGGTGATGTTGCCGACAGCCATGGTGGCGATCCCGGCCTCATTCCTGATACGGTCGCTGAACGGGGTCTGGAACATGCGTCCATAAATGGGCTTCGCCTCGGTCGAGGTCTGGCCTGCCGACACGTCGATGATATCTGCCCCCGCCATGGCGAACATCATTGCAATCTCAACCGCTTCTGCCGGGGTCACGCCATCGTCGCCCGCCCAGTCATTCGCCGATATGCGCACCGACATGGGCTTGGCCCCCGGCCAGACCTTGCGCATTTCAGTGAATAACTCCAGCGGGTATCGCATCCGGTTTTCCAGTGACCCGCCGTAGTCATCGTCGCGCCTGTTCGACAAGGGCGAGATGAACGACGAAATCAGATAGCCGTGCGCCGCGTGCAGTTCCACCATGTCGAACCCCGCCGCCTCGGCCAGTTCGGTGGCCCGCACGAACTGGCGCAGCACAGTATCCATATCGTCACGGTCCATGGCTTTCGGCGTCGCATTGCCTGCCGCCCACGGGATGGCGCTGGCCGACAGCAGCGGCCAGTTGCCCGACACCAAGGGCGCATCGGCCTCGGCCCAGCCGACTTGCGTAGACCCTTTGCGCCCGGAATGGCCGATCTGGCAGCACAGCTTGGCCGTGGTTTCCTTGTGCACGAAGTCGACCAGCCGCTTCCAGCTTTCTGCATGTTTCGGCGCATAGAGCCCCGGACAGCCCGGTGTGATCCGGCCATTGGGGGAAACGCAGGTCATTTCCGTATAGACCAGCCCCGCGCCCCCCTTGGCGCGTTCGGCGTAATGGATGAAATGCCAGTCGGTCGGGTTGCCCTCCACCGCCTTGTACTGCGCCATCGGTGACACCACGATCCGGTTTTCCAGCCGCATCCCCCGCAACTGGAACGGCGCGAACATCGGCTGGCGGCCCGGTTCGCCGCCTGCATTGGTGGCAAACCAGTCCTCCGCCCCGCGCAGCCAATCGCCGTCACGCAGGCGCAGGTTTTCGTGGGAAATCCGCTGGCTGCGGGTCAGCAGGGAATAGGCGAACTGCGCGGGCGGCATGTCGAGGTACCGTTCCACCTGTTCAAACCATTCCAGCGAATTGCGCGCCGAGGATTGCAGGCGCAGCACCTCGACCCGCCGCTCCTCTTGATAGCGCGCGAACGCGCCCTGCATCGTCGGTTCCGAATGCAGATATTCTGCCAAGGCAATCGCACTGTCGAAGGACAGCCGGGTGCCCGACCCGATGGAAAAATGGCTGGTCGCCGCCGCATCGCCCATCAGCACCACGTTTTCATGATACCAGCGCGCGCAGATCACGCGGGGAAACTGCATCCAGACCGCCGACCCGCGCAGATGGGCGGCGTTCGACATCAGATCCTGCCCGCCCAGATGCGCGGCAAAGATCTGACGGCAGGTTTCCACCGTCTCCTCTTTGGTCATCCCCTCGAACCCCCAGGCATCCCAGGTTTCGGGCTGACATTCTACGATGAAGGTCGCGGTATCGGCGTCAAACTGGTAGACATGCGCCCAGACCCAGCCATGCGCGGTCTTCTCGAAGATGAAGGTGAACGCGTCGTCGAACTTGGCATGGGTGCCCAGCCAGACGAATTTGCAGCGCCGGGTGTCGATCTCGGGCTGGAACACATCTGCGTATTCGCGGCGCACCACCGAATTCAGCCCGTCGCAGGCCACCACCAGATCATATTCCGCGCGGTAGTCTTCTGCGCTGCGGAACTCTGTTTCAAACCGCATCTCCACGCCCAGCTCCCGCGCCCGCGCCTGCAAGATCACCAGCATCGCCCGCCGCCCGATGCCCGCAAACCCGTGCCCGCCAGACACGTTGCGCACCCCGTTATGCACGACGGCAATATCGTCCCAATAGGCGAACTGGCCCCGGATCGCCTTAGTCGATACGGGATCATTCTTCTGCATCCGGGCAAGGGCATCATCCGACAGCACCACGCCCCAACCGAATGTGTCATTGGCGCGGTTGCGTTCCAGCACCACCACCTGATGGCTGGCATCGCGCAGCTTCATCGAGATCGCAAAGTACAAACCCGCAGGGCCGCCCCCCAGACAGAGAATTTTCATCGCGCGCTCCTTGGTTGGGATCATGCTGCCACCCGGCCAAAACAATTTCAAGTTTAAAATTTATGGCTTGAAATTCGCGCCGTGCGGCGCAAGACTGCAGACATGACACAGCCCGCAAATCCGCAGCCGCGAACCGCCTTTGTCACCGGGGCCGCTCAGGGCCTTGGGCTTGCCATCGCGCAGGCCCTGCACGCGGCGGGGCACCGGGTGGTGCTGGCGGACCTGAGCCTTGGCAAGGCCCGCGAGGCCGCAGACGCCCTGCCCGGCAGCCTTGCAGTTGCCTTGGACGTGCGCGACAAACCCGGCTTTGCCACCGCCATTGCGCAGGCCGAGGCCGCCTTTGGCCCGGTCGATATTCTGGTCAACAACGCCGCCCGCACCCAGGCCCGCGACTTCTTTGCGATGGAGCCGGACGAATGGGATGATGTGCTGGCCACCAACCTGCGGTCGGTGATCTTTGGCGCGCAACTGACGGCACAGGGCATGATGGCAAGGGGGTGGGGCCGCATCCTGAACCTTGCGTCCATTGCGGGCCAGCGCGGCGGGCCGCAGGTGCAGGGCGCGCATTATGCGGCGTCCAAGGCCGGGATCATCGGGCTTACCCGTTATCTCGCCCATCAGTTCGCGCCCCATGGCGTGACGGTCAACACCATCGCGCCGGGCACCATCCTGACCGAACAGACCGCCCTTGCCCCGCCGGAAAAGGTGGCGCTGGTGGTGGGGCAGATCCCCCTGGGGCGCATCGGTCAGGCGGCAGAGGTGGGCCACCTGGCGGCCTTCCTTGCGTCCGATCACGCCGCCTTCATCACCGGCACCACACAGGATATCAACGGCGGCGTGCTGATGCGCTGACCCCGAAAGGTTCACATGACGGACGCCTATTTCCTCTACCACTCCATCGGCATGTACCCCGGCAAGGCACAGGACATGGCCGCCGCACTAACCGGATTTGCAGATGTCTGGGGCCAGCCCGATGATGCGCAATGGGGGTATGTGCTGCCCCTGCGCGCCCGGTTCATCGACCGCTGGCGCGCGATTCTGAACGCAGCCCCCGATACCGTGACCACGTTTGAGAGCGTGACCCAGGCCTTCCACGCCCTGCTGCAATCGCTGCCTGCGGGGCATCTGCGGGGGCGGTCTGTGCTGGTCGGGGCCGATTGCTTTCCGTCGAACCATTTCTTGCTGAACGGCATGGCGCAGGCTTACGGCTTTACCCTCAAGACCGTGCCGCTGCGGCAAGGCGCACCTTGGGTCGAGGATGAAGACTACCTTGATGCCTGGACGCCCGAGGTGGGCCTCGCCCTGCTGACATGGGTGTCCTCCACCTCCAGCCACCGGATCAATCTGCCCCAGATGGTCGCGCATGGCCGCCGGATGGGCAGCCTGATCGGCGTCGACATCACCCAAGGCGCGGGGCTGATCCCCTTTGATGTCGCAGCGCCAGAGGTGGATTTCGCCGTCTCGACCAGCCTGAAATGGATGTGCGGCACACCCGGCGCAGGCATCCTGTACCTGTCGCCCCGGCTGATCCCCCACACCCAACCGCAACTGCGCGGCTGGTTCAGCCAACCCAATCCGTTCAACTGGGACATCACCCAATTCGCCTACGCCCCCGGCATCGCGCGGTTTGATTCTGGCACTCCGGGCTGCATGGCGGCCCTCGCCTCGCTGCCCGCCCTGGACTGGCACGCAGGTCAGGACCACGCCGCCCTGCTTGCCCATAACCGCAGCCTGACCGCCCGCATCATCGAAGGTGCTGATGCCATCGCCCTGCCCCTGCTGACCCCGCGCGATCCTGCCAAACGCGGCGGGTCCGTCATGCTGCGCCTGCCCGACAGCCACCCCGCCCCGCAGATCGTCACCGCCCTGCGCAATCAAGGCATCACCACCGACGCCCGCAGCCAGACCCTGCGCCTGTCCCCCGGCATCATCACCACGATGGACGGCGTGGAACAGGCAATAGCGGCGCTGACAAAACTGCTGCGCCCCTGACATCATCTGTTCATAAATATCCCGCAGGGGGTCCGGGGGACGCGAAGTCCCCCGGCGCTGTCAGCCCGGCCCCACCATCGGCGCATAGCCGTCCAGCGTCAGCCCGCGGACCTGCCGCAACAGCCCGATGAACCCCGCCACCATGTGATCCGCCGTCACCTCGCCCTTGGCTGCCGTCGCCAGATGCGCCTCGCCCACCACGCCTGCCGGGTTCAGGTCGGACGCGACCCAGCCCAGGCTGATCGGCCCGGTGGGCGAAATCACCGCTGTTTCCGCGCTTGACCGGAAATCGCGGGCGGCGGTCATGTCCACCGTTTCGGGGTTGAAGGCCAGCATCAGCGAGGTTTCCATATCGCCGCCATGGATGCCGAACCCGCGTTCCTGCGCCGAATAGACGCCATCGGGCATGCCGAAACTGCTCCATTGCGCCTTGACCGCCAGCATCCCCGCCTGGACACGCAATTCGCGGCTCAGGATGGAACAGAGGTCCAGATTGCCGCCATGACTGTTGATGATCACGATTTTGCGCACCCCGGCCCGCGCCACCGACAGACCCACCTCCACCCAGGCCCGCAGCGCCACTTCGGCGGAAAGGGTCAGCGTGCCCTTGGCCCACAGATGCTCGTTCGACTTGCCGACCGCCTGCACTGGCAGGATGCGCACGTCCAGATCCTCGGGGCAGGCCTTGCGGAACCGGGCCAGCAAGCCTTCAGCGATCAGCGTATCAGTACCCACCGGCAAATGCGGCCCGTGCTGTTCGATGGCCGCTGTCGGCAGGATGGCGATGGTGCGCGCAGGATCAATCGCCGCATATTCGGTGCTGCGGTACTGCGCCCAGTCCAGCCGCCTCATTCTGCGGCCTCGGCGAACGGCACTTCGACCGGAACCACCCGCCCGATCAGCCGGTCCATGCGGCGCGACACCACGCCCAGATGCGCGGCGCGGCTGGCGGCGGTGGAACTGTCCATCAGGTAATGCGCTGCAAACACATGTTTTTTTCGCGGCGCGCACAGGAACCCCACGCCCCGCAACAGGGTCCGCCGCCCCGGTGCGCCGATTACTCGCGTCAGCCACCAGCTTGCGCCGCAGGTGGTGAACACCGCCAGCCCCTTGACCTGCTGCAACCCCGGCCGGATGGTCTTGTGCGCCCCGTCCGGCATCAGAAATGCCACGTCGGGCAGCAGCACCCGGTCGAGCCAGCCCTTCAGCATCGCAGGCAGCCCGTACCACCATGTCGGATAGACAAAGATCAGCGTATCGCACCAGCGCAGGTCGGCGACATAGCCCGCCACGGGTTGCAGATTGTCGGGGCAACTCAGATAGCCCTGCCATTCCGGTCCCGTCAGCACCGGCTGAAACCCGTCGGCATACAGATCATGCAGCCGCGCCTCGGCCCCTGCCGCGCGCAGTTTGGCCAGCACCAGATCACGGACAGCAGCGTTGAAACTTCCCTCGCGGGGGTGGCAATACACGATCAGGGCGCGCATCAGAAGGTTTCCATCTTGGCTTTCACGCGGGCAAGATAGCCCGCGCGACGGGCAGCATCGGCACGGTTCATGTCATAAAGCGCCAGATACAGCATGGTATCAGGCTGGGCCGCATGCGCAAAGGCGCGCGTCATCACCCGGCGCGGCGGATCGCCGATCAGCGTGGCGCGCAGCCAGGTGGCCCCGTAGGTCGTCACCACCCCCAGCTTGGCGATATGGGTCATCGCAGGTTTCACGCGGCCATCCTCCAGCCGGAACGACACGCCGGGCACGAACACCCGGTCGAAATAGCCCTTGAGGATCGCAGGCGGGCCGAAATTCCACACCGGATGCACAAAGATCAAGGCCGTCGCCGCGCGCAGACGGTCCACATGGCCCTGCACCGGGGCGGTATTGCCGGGCACACTGTGATAGCCCCGGCGTTCTTCGGCGCTCATCACCGGGTCAAACCCCTCGGCATAAAGATCGCACAGGTCCACCTGCCAGCCCCGCCCGGTCAATGTGCCCACCACGGTATCGCACAGCGCGCGGGCATAGCTGTCGTCGCACGGATGGGCATAGACCACATGCGCCCGCATCACGGCCCCTTTCTGATCCCGGCATAGGCGTACATCCGGGCATAATCCCACCCCGGCACATCCCAGGTGATCATCTTGCCGGGGTTCAGGATGCCCTTGGGGTCGGCCTCGCGCTTGAAGGCCAACTGGCGCGCATCCGCCGACTGCCGCCCGCCTTCCTCCAGCGTATAGCGGTGCGGGTTGAAGACGAAACAGCCCATGTCCTCATGCAGGCGCACGATCTGGTCAAGGCGGTCCTCAGACGTAAACCGCATCAGTGTCAGGCCCGCAAAGCCGACACGGCCCCCCACCTTCATCAGTTCCAGATGCTGCATCAGCTCACCCGGAAAGGCCGCGCGGATGGCCTCGATCTTGGCGGCATAGTGGTCGGGGTCATAGGCCACTTGCAGATAGGTGATCGCCGGGTCCACCTTGAGCGCCCGCAGGGTGGTGTGGTTCCAGCCGTATTCAAACACCGGCCCCGGCTCGCGCGGCCATTGGGTCTGATCGGACCGATAGAGGATCTCGGCCCCCGGCCAGCGGGCCAGAAAGGTCAGAAACCCGTCCATCGACTGCGGGGCGATCATCAACCCGATCAGGTGATGCTCGGGGCCAAGATGCGGCGCGATACGCTGGAAATAGGCGTGCGGGGATGGGGCCTCATAGACCGAGATCAGCTTTTTCAGAATGCCGTCTTCGTGCCCCAAGGCGCCCGACAGCGCGACGGCAGCGGGAAAATCGGTATGGGTGACCAGCAGTTCGACCCAGTCATAGGCCGGGGCGAGCGGCATTTCCAATTCCGTAATCACCCCGTTGGTGCCGTAGGCATGGCTGACGCGGTGCAACTCCTCGCCGGTAAATTCCAGCACGCGGGGTTCGGCCTCGGCCGTCACCACCCGCAGCCGCAGGATATTGCCAAGGTCGCGCAGCACGCCCCAGGTGCAAGACCCCACCCCCCCCGACCCGCCACCGACAAAGCCGCCGATGGTGGCGGTGGCATGGGTGGAGGGGTGCATCCGCAGTTCCTGGCCCGAATGGGCACGGGTGGCGTGATCCAGGTCCTTGATCATGCAGCCGGGTTCCACAATGACCCGCCCCGGATGAATGGCCTTCACCGCGTTCATGTTCTTCATGTGCAGCACGATGCCGCCCGCCAGCGGCATCGCCTGCCCGTAATTCCCGGTGCCCGCCCCCCGCACCGTCACCGGAACGCCGTGGGCATGGGCCACGCGCAGCACCTCGATCACTTCCCCCTCATCGCGGGGGGAGACGACAAAATCCGCCACCACATGATCCAGCCGCGCCTTCAGCACCGGCGAGTACCAGAAGAAATCGCGTGACTTGGCCCGCACCGACACCGGGTTTTCGTCAATCTCCAGATGCGCAAGGGCGGCTTTGGCGGCGTCGATATTCATGCGTGCTCCATCAGATCATCCAGATCGGCATAGTCGGGCAAGCGGCGGTCGATCTGGCGGCCAGCGCGGATCACGATGCGGTCGGACTGGGGGCGCGAAAACAACTCGGTCCAGTTGCGCGCCTTGAAGATCACCAGATCGTCGGTCAACGCAGGCGGCGCAAATCCGCAAGCCTTGGCGGGGTTGGCGATCACCGTATCCACCCACCCCGCGCCGGAATGGTCCAGATGGCCGATGCGGGTGGCGCAGCACAGCACCTCCAGCATGTCCATGTCGCCGTAGGCGTAGAACGGGTCGCGGGTGTTGTCGGACGCAAAGCTGACGTTGATGCCCCGCGCCCGCGCCTCATGCACAAGGGTAATCCCGCGCAGCCGGGGGGTGCGGCCGGCATGGCGGTCTTGCAGGTACAGATTGCACATCGGCAGGCTGACGATATGAAGGCCCGCCTTCGCCACAAGGTCCAGCGTGCGTAGCGCGTCGCCGTCCGCCATGGTGGACAGCGAACAGCAATGGCCCACCACCACGGGCGCATCAAAGCGCGCGTCCAGCACGGCCTGGGCGATCAGGGCAAGGGTGTTGCAACTGCCGTCCATGGTTTCATCCACATGGAAATCGGCGTGCAACCCCCGGTCGGCGGCCATGCCGAAGAACATCGCAATGCGGTCTGTGATGTCGGGCAGCGGGTAGGTGACCATCCCCAAGACCCCGCCCGTTTGCGCCACAAGATCGGCGGTGCGGGCAAAGGGGCCATCCACGCTGCACAAATCGGCGCCAAGCAGGCAAGAGGCTTGCAGATCGATCCGCCCGGCCCATTGGTTGCGCTTTTCCGCAAAGACCCCAAAGGAAATCGCGTCCTGCGGCGGGATCGAATCCAGATGGGTTCGGATGGCGCGGGTGCCGTGGGCATAGGCGCAGGCCAGCGAAAACTCCATCCGCCGCGCCACATCGGCAGCAGTCCAGCGGGCGGTGCGATCCGCCCCTGATGCCGTCAGCGCCCCCTGAAACGTGCCATCGGGGTTGGGGCTGCGCGGCGCGATATGCCCCTTGTCCAGATGCGTGTGCATGTCGACAAAGGCGGGCAGCACCATCGCGCCGCCCATGTCGATCACCGCCCCGCCGCCGCCGATGGGCAGGCTGGTGCGCACCAGATCACCCGGCTGCCCCAACAGGCAAGCGGGCACAGTGACATCTCCCAGCGTCACAGGACCGGGCGGCAAGGTTTTGAAATCCATCGTCATTCCCGTTTTATCGCGCTCTCGTGCCATTTGTGCAGCAGCATATGCGACAGGAATGACAAGCCTGCAAAGATCACCACCCCCAAGGTGGCAATCAGCACCAGCGCCGCGAACATGCGCGGGATGTTCAGGCGGTACCCGGCCTCCAGGATGCGGAAGGCAAGGCCCGACCCGATCCCCCCCGTGCCCGCCACATATTCGGCGACAATCGCGCCGATCAGGCTCAGCCCCCCGGCAATCCGCAAGCCGCCAAGGAAATACGGCAAGGCCGAGGGCAGTTGCAGAAACCGCAGCCGCTGCCACCGCGTCGCGCCATAGATGCGGAACAGATCGCGCAGGTTGTGGTCGGTCGAATTCAACCCGAGCGTCATGTTCGACAGAATGGGAAAGAACGCCACGATCCAGGCACACAGCAGCAACCCGACAGTCTTGTTGTCGACATAGATGAAGATAAGCGGGGCCACCGACACGATGGGGGTGACTTGCAGGATCACGGCATAGGGATAAAAACTCATCTCGGCAAACTTGCTCTGGTTGAACAGAACCGCCAGCCCCACCCCGCCGATCACCGCGACGGCCAGCGCCATCAGGGTGATTTGCAGCGTCACCAGCAGCGCATCAAACAGCATGGCCCAATCGGCGATCAGGGTCTGCAAGACCCGCCCCGGACCGGGCAGGATGTAATGGGGAATGTCGTTCCAGACCACCAGCCGGTCCCAGCCGACCAGCGACAGCACCACCACGATCAGCGGCAAGGCCCATCTTGCCACGCGTTCAATCCGCTGGTTGCGGGCGCGCCGCGCCTCGTCTGCATCATAGGCGGCTTCAAGGCCAAGGGGGGCGTCGGTCATGCAGGCTCTCCCATCGACTGCATCAGGGCGGCAGACACCACCTGCGCATGGGCGGCGTAGTCCACCGAGGTACGGAAGGCCATGTCGCGGGGATAGTGCGCCGCGATCTGAATTTCCTCGACCACCCGCCCCGGTCGGGCCGCCATCACGATGATGCGGTCCGACAGGAACACGGATTCAAACACCGAGTGCGTGACGAAAATCACCGTGCAGCCGATCCTGGCCTTCAGCGCCAGCAGGTCGTTGTTCAGCTTTTGCCGGGTGATCTCGTCCAGCGCGGCAAAGGGTTCGTCCATCAGGATCAGCCTTGGGTTCGTCACCAGCGCGCGGGCAATCGACACCCGCATCTTCATGCCGCCTGAAAGTTCGCGCGGATAGGCCCCGGCAAAGGCCTCAAGCCCGACAAGGCCAAGCGCCTGCATCACCTCGGCCTCGACACTCGCAAAGGACCGCCCGCGCAACCGGAACGGCAGGTAGACATTCTGCGCCACCGTCGCCCATGGCATCAGGGTCGGTTCCTGAAACACCACCCCCAGATCGGCGGCCCCGTGCCACAGGATGCGCCCCGAGGTCGGCTGCATCAGCCCGGCAATCAGCCGCAGCGCGGTGGATTTGCCGCAACCGGACGGGCCGAGCAGCGAGACGAAATCGCCCTCGTTCACCGTCAGGGTCATGTCGCGCAGGGCGGTGACATTGCCGTTGAACACCTTGGCAATACGCGACAATTCCAGCACCGGGGGGCGCTGGCCAAGGGCAAGGGTCGGGCGTTGGATCAGATCGGTCATGCTGGTGCAGGCGGGGGGGGGGG
>JAZKGQ010000008.1:86211-149070 GCA_040385825.1 Pseudomonadota bacterium
ATCAATCGTTGGCTGCCCCCCGCCACGGCTCGCTCACTGGGCGGGCTTCAGGTCAAGACCTGCGCCAAGGTTGGTGAACTGGGTGGTGTAGCTGGCCTTGTAGTCCAGATCGGCGGCAACGACGCCCGCATCGACCATCTTCTTGAAGAAGTCCTCGATCTTGGCATCGGTCATCGCCCCGACCCCAAGCGTCAGACTGTCGCCCGAATCCACGATGCCCTTTTCCTTCATCGCGGCGATGGAATAGGCGATGCCTTCATCGGTCATTTCCGGATTGTCTTTCTTGATCAGCGCATTGGCCGCTGACGGATCGTTGTAGATGTAATTCGTCCAGCCGATGTTCGACCCTTCGACAAAGCATTTCACCTGTTCGGGCTTCATCGCGACCGTATCGGCCATCGTCTCGATCGTGGTGGAATAGGCGGTGTAGCCCGCATCGGCGATCAGCCAGACATCGGGTTTCCAGCCGGTTTCCTTTTCGACGAAATAGGGTTCCGACGACAGATACCCCTGCATTCCCATGTTCTTGTCGGCCACGAAGGGGGCGGAGTTGTAGGTATAGACCTCGCGCTGTTCGGGAGTGAACCCGTAGGCCTTGATCATCCAGGCATAAAACGTCAGCACCCCCTGATCCGAGATCAGAACCTTGTCCAGCGTCTTCAGTTCCTCGAAGGATTTCACCCGGCCCGGATGGGTCAGAATGACCTGCGGTTCCTTCTGGAACGCGGTGCCCACAGTGACAATCGGCAAGCCTTCCTGCACGGCGGAAAACGCGTCCAGCATCGACCCGCCCATGTTGTAGTCGATCTTGCCCGCCAGCATCAGCGCGCGGTTGTTGACCTGCGGCCCCCCCGGCAGAATGGTCACATCCAGCCCGCAGGCCGCATAGGTGCCATCTGCGACCGCCTGATAGAACCCGCCATGTTCGGCCTGCGCCACCCAGTTGGTGCCAAAGGTGACTTTGGCATTTTCGGCAAGCGCAGGCAGCGCTGCCATCAGCACCAGCGCCGATGCGCTGGTCAAACGGGCCATGAGGGTCATCGCAGAAAACTCCTGTCGGGTTGAAGCGGGTTTGATTCTGTTGCCCTCAGATTAGAGCAGCCGCCCCGGCTGGCGAGGCCGTCAGCCCGGCAAACTGCATCAAACCCGGTCCCTGCCCGCATATGGCTGCATCCCGCCGGGGCATCTGCATAAATTTTGGGCAACCGCGCCAATCGCGCGTCGCAGGTCTGGTCCCTGCCCCGGCTTTGGCGCAAAATCTGCGGCGACAGATGAGGTGACAGATGCGCAGCCTGACCCCGCCGACGATCACGCCCCCCTTTGCCGCTTATGCCCACGGGGTCGAGGTTCCGGCGCCCGCGCGGTTCGTGCTGACCTCGGGGCAGTTGGGCCTGGCCCCCGATGGCACGGTTGCAGCGGATGCCCGCGCGCAGGCCGACCAGTGCTTTGCCAATTGCACGGCGATCCTGGCCGAGGCCGGGATGGGACCGGCCGATGCGGTGCGCATCAACGCCTTTGTCACCGACCGCGCCCACATGCCTGCCTACATGGCGGCGCGGGACGCCTGGCTGGCGGGGGTGGACCGGCTGCCCGCCTCGACCCTGGTGATCGTGTCCGGCTTTACCCGGCCAGAGTTTGTGGTGGAGGTAGAGGTGACCGCCGCCCGCCAAGCCTGACCCTGCCCGCGTCTGCCAAAGACCCGCGCCTTGCAAGACGCCTGCGCGCCAGAGCCTGAACCGCCTTGGCCCGCCCTAGTCGTCCTTGTTCAACAGCCCGTATTTGCGCAGCTTCACATACAGCGATTGCCGCGACAGGCTTAGCATGTCAGCCGCCGCCACCCGGTTGTTCCGGGTCAGTTCCAGCGCCGTTTCAATGCACATCTTTTCAATGACATCAGTGGTTTCGGCCACAATGTCGCGCAGGGTGCTGGCGCCCACCAGTTCCATCACGTTGCGCATGCCGTCTTCCTGCACGCCCTGCGCGGGACGGCGGATCGCCTCGGCGCGGCTGGCGTCGCGCACCACCAGCACCAGCACCGGGTTCGGACGGTCGTTCAGCCAGCTTGCCGACAGTTCCACCGCGATCTGCCCCGAAAAGTCGGTCGTCAGCCGCGTCGCATAAAGCCGCAACTGCCCGGTGCGTTTGACATTGTCCAGCAGCACCCGCAGGTCGACCTCGCCGCGCGCCAGATACTCGGCCAGCGACCGGCCCCGCACCGACGACAGGTTGGCCGCATCGGTCAGGTTCAGGAACGCCTCATTGGCAGACCGGATCACGCCGTCAGGGTCGGTGAACACGATGCCGTCCACCCCTTCGTGGTACAGCCGCTGCATGTGGTCGACCAGATCGTCGCCCGCCGCACTGGCCTGTTCGGCCGCGTCCAGCTGGCACAGCACGATCCGCTCGCCCGCCGCACGGAACACGGTGGGGGTCACCAGCACCTTGCGCTGCGACCGGCGCGCGATCAGCTCGATCGGGCCTTGCGGCTCGCCGCCTGCGGACCCCGACAGGCTGTCCAGAAATTCGCCCCGCCTGCGGCCTTCAAATTCCTGCGCCACCGTGGCCCCGATCAACTCGGCCCGGCTGCCGCCCAGAACCAGCGCCGCTGCCGGGTTCAGGTCGCTGATGCGCCCGGTCGCCATCGACACCAGCACGATGGGATCGCGCGAAATCTCCATCAGCACGCGGTAGCGGGTATCGGCCTCGCGCTGCGCCTCGTAATCGCGTTCCAGCGCCAGCTGGGCCGCCACAAGCTGTTGCTGAACCTCGGCAATCGGCAGCAGATCGCGGCCCAGCATCAGGATGCTGTCATCCTGCGCAATGTGATGCAGCGAATAGCGCACCGGAAAATCCCAGCTGCCCCGGTCGTTGTCCCGGTCACTGTTGCGGTCACTCGACCTGTCGATGTGGTTCAGTTCGACCGCCAGCGTGCCACGACCGGGTTTGCCCATGTCGGCAAGCCGCGCCTCGAACTTGCGCCGGCTTTCCTCGGTCAGCAGGTCATGCAGCGGCGCGCCTTCCCAATCGGTCAACTGCCCGAACAGCCGGTGCCCCGGATTGACCAGAACCGACACCACTCGGCGCGACCGGTCGACCAGCAGGGCAATATCCGACGCAGTTGCCAGAATCTCGCTCAGCAGTTCCGGCGCGATCAGCGGAACCTTTCCGGCATTCAAAAGATGTCGCCCATCGGTTATCACGGCAGTACCGCACCCTTCGCCGCCCGTCCCGCCGGGACGCACGCTGTGTTACACGCGCTCCGTTGCGCAAGACGCCGCAGGACCAAGTCCCAGCGTCCGAAGGGCAAGGCCAACATCATTGGTCGCAAGGTCCGCCCCTGTTGCCGCCCCCAAGTCCATCACCTTTTCCATCGCCGCCCCGCCAACTGCAACCTGCATCTGGCCATCTGTCAACGATTTCAGCAGTTTTATCATATTTCGGGCGCAAGCAAGCCTGCCCTGCCCCCCGACCGACACCATAGCACCGTCAAAGCGACGATTGCGCAACAATGCCGTGACCTCGGCCGCTGTCGGCTGCAAGGCCAGACAGACCGAAACCCCCCTTCGCCGCAACTGGCTGGTCAGCACCACAGCGCCCAGGGTGTGCTGGTCATCGCCCGCCACCGTCACCAGAACTGCCGCCTGCCGTGCGGGGGCCAGGCTGCGCGGCGCGCAGGCTTCGGCGCCCCGGCCCGTCATGGCCTCGCGCACAAGGGCCTGCAACCGGGCGCTGGCCATGCTGACCTGGGCAAAGGACAGATCGTCGTCCTCCCACCCCTGGCCCAGACAGCGGGCGGCCTGCGGGACATGGCGGTCGACCAGATCGGCACAGCCGATCCGGGCCAGGCGCAGGTCGGCCTGAAGGGCAGCCAACCCTTGGCCGTCGTTGCGGCGCAGATGCGCCATCAGCGCGGCGGCAAAGCGCGCGCAGGCCTGACCGTCTGCTGCGGCATGTGCAGCGGCGTCCGTACGGGCCTCGCGCGCGGCAAGCTGCGCCACCGCCGCCGCAGCCAGCCAGGCCACATTGCCCCGCCCCGCCCCCGGCGCGGCGCTGTCGTCCTGCTGCGCCGTGTTCGTCCGGCTTACAAACATTCCGTCCTCCCCGAAATGGGACAGAACCAACCGGCCCACCCCGACGCGACCCGACATGGCACCTGACGTTCCCGCCGAAGTGCCCGCCCGACTCAGGCTTGATGCGCATTGGCACCAGACATCTTGCCGCAAGACTGTCAGCGCAGCAGGAATAAATGTCAAAGATATTTGACACTCTGACCAAGCCTGGCACGCCGCGCCGCAATGAATGGCTGATTTCACCCGACAAACCGCTTGATACCGCCTTTTCAGCACCAAAGCCGCCTCAGCGCGCGCCGCGCGTGACGCATAAATGTGTAAGTTTATGTTGACACTTGCCACCGCCCGGATACCGTAAGCCATCGACACCCGCCAGAATGGGGCACCCCGGTCAATGATGACGCGCCCACAGACCCCCGCCCGCAAACGGCTGTACACCGCAGAACAGCGCCTGCGCCGCGATGCCTCGCGCTGGACGCTGGTGCAGGGCCTGCTGGCCCCCTTGCAGTTTCTGGCCTTCGGGGTTTCGCTGATCCTGGTGCTGCGGTTCCTGCTGACCGGCGACGGATATGCCGCCGCCACCGTGTCAATCCTGATCAAGACCGGGTTTCTGTATCTGATCATGGTCACCGGGGCGATCTGGGAAAAGGCGGTGTTCGGGCAGTATCTGTTCGCGCCGGCGTTCTTCTGGGAAGACCTGTTCAGCTTTGCCGTCATCGGGTTGCACAGCGCCTATCTGTGGGCACTGTGGGCGGGGGCGCTGTCGCCGGGCGGGCTGATGCTGCTCGCGCTGGCGGCCTATGCGACCTATCTGGTGAACGCGGGCCAGTTCTTGTGGAAGCTGCGGCTGGCCCGGCTGGATGTGGCGCAACCGGATGCGGGGGTTGTGGCATGAGCCTGGACCTGACCGCCCCCATCATATCAGCCGCAACCCTGCCCGCACGCGGCTGCCGCGACACGCCGGTCCTGAAACAGCGCGGTCAGCGCGAGGTGTTCTGCGGGCTGACCGGCATCATCTGGCTGCACCGCAAGATGCAGGACGCGTTCTTTCTGGTGGTGGGCAGCCGCACCTGCGCCCATCTGCTGCAAGCCGCCGCTGGCGTGATGATCTTTGCCGAACCCCGCTTTGGCACCGCCATCCTTGAGGAAAAGGATCTGGCGGGCCTTGCCGATGCCAACACGGAACTTGACCGCGAGGTGGCCCGCCTGCTGGCGCGCCGCCCTGACATCAGGCAGTTGTTCCTTGTAGGCTCCTGCCCGTCCGAGGTGATCAAGCTGGACCTCGCGCGTGCCGCGGAACGGCTGTCGGGCCTGCATGCCCCACATGTGCGGGTCTATAATTACTCGGGGTCCGGCATCGAGACGACCTTCACCCAGGGCGAGGATGCCTGCCTTGCGGCAATGGTGCCCGCCCTGCCGCAGACCACGGCGCGCGAATTGCTGGTGGTTGGCGCGCTGCCCGATGTGGTGGAAGATCAGTGCCTGTCGCTGCTGTCGGCCATGGGCATAGGGCCGGTGCAGATGCTGCCCGCGCGGCGGTCTGCCGACCTGCCCGCCGTTGGCGCGAACACCGTCTTTGCGCTGGTGCAGCCGTTCCTTGGCGACACTCATGCCGCCCTGACCCGTCGCGGCGCGCGCCATCTGCCCGCCCCCTTTCCGTTTGGCGAGGAAGGCACGACTGCCTGGCTGCGGGCTGTAGCCTTTGAATTCGGCGTGCCCGCCGATCTGTTCGACCAGGTGACCGCCGCCCCCCGCGCCCGCGCCAGCCGCGCTGTCGCCGCCCATGCGGCAACCCTGCGGGACAAATCGGTGTTCTTCTTTCCCGACAGCCAGCTTGAAATCCCCCTCGCCCGGTTCCTGACCCGCGAATGCGGCATGACGGCGATCGAGGTCGGCACCCCCTTCCTGCACACCGGCATCGTGGGGCCGGACCTTGATCTGCTGACCGAGGGCCCGGTGATTTCCGAAGGCCAGGACGTGGACCTGCAACTGGACCGTGCCCGCGCCGCCCGGCCTGACCTGACGATCTGCGGTCTTGGCCTTGCCAACCCGCTGGAGGCTGAAGGCCTGTCGACCAAATGGGCCATCGAGCTGGTCTTTACCCCGGTGCATTTCTACGAACAGGCCGGCGATCTGGCGGGGCTGTTCAGCCGCCCCCTGCGCCGCCGGGCGCTGCTGGACAGGGGGGCCGCATGACCATGTTGCGTGCCAGCCCCCCCTCCCCAGCCCTCCCCCACAAGGGGGGAGGGAGGCGTGGGTTCTGCGCCGTTGCATCCAGTGCCACCGCCACGAAAGGGGCGCCTCCCTCCCCCCGCGTGGGGGAGGGCTGGGGTGGGGGGGCGACGCCACCTTACACAGGGGGCACGCCATGAAGCTGACGCTCTGGACCTATGAAGGCCCGCCCCATGTGGGGGCCATGCGCGTCGCCACGGGGATGCGCGGCCTGCACTATGTGCTGCACGCGCCGCAGGGCGACACCTATGCCGACCTGCTGTTCACCATGATCGAACGCCGCAACCACCGCCCGCCTGTTACCTACACCACCTTTCAAGCCCGCGATCTGGGCGGCGATACTGCCAACCTGTTCAAATCCGCGGTCCGCGACGCCTATGCCAGGTTCAAGCCACAGGCGATGATCGTGGGCGCGTCCTGCACCGCCGAGCTGATCCAGGACGATCCCGCTGGTCTGGCCGAGGCTTTGGGCCTGCCGATTCCGGTGATCGGCCTCGATCTGCCCAGCTATCAGCGCAAGGAAAACTTCGGCGCGGATGAGACGTTCCTGCAGATCGTCCGCGCGCTGGCGCGGCCGATGGCGCGCACGGATGCCATCACCTGCAACCTGCTCGGCGCCACCGGCCTTGGCTTCCGGCACCGCGATGACGTGACCGAGGTGACCCAGCTGCTGGCGCTGATGGGCATTGCGGTCAACGTCTGCGCGCCGATGGGATCATCCCCCGCCGACATCGCCCGCATGGGGGCCGCGCATTTCAACGTGCTGCTGTACCCCGAAACCGGCGAGTCTGCCGCGCGGTATCTGGAACAGAAGCTGGGGCAACCTTATACCAAAGTGGTGCCCGTCGGCGTCGGTGCCACGCGCGATTTTCTGCATGAAGTCGCGGGCTTGACGGGTGTTTCTGCCAAAGTGGATGAAGCGGGCCTGCGTCTGCCCTGGTGGTCGGCTTCGGTCGATTCAACCTATCTGACCGGCAAGCGGGTCTTCGTGTTCGGCGATGCCACCCATGTCATCGCCGCCGCCCGCATTGCCGCGATCGAGATCGGGTTCGAAGTGGTCGGCATGGGCTGCTTCAACCGCGAATATGCAAGGCCGATGCGCGCGGCCGCCAAGGCCTACGGGCTGGAGGCGCTGATCACCGACGATTATCTGGAGGTGGAGGCCGAGATCGCCCGCCTTGCCCCCGAACTGATCCTTGGCACGCAGATGGAGCGCCACATCGGCAAGCGTCTGGGCATCCCTTGCGCCGTGATCTCGTCCCCCGTGCATGTGCAGGATTTCCCGGCGCGCTACAGCCCGCAGATGGGGTTTGAAGGCGCGAATGTGATTTTCGACACCTGGATTCATCCGCTGGTGATGGGGCTGGAGGAACATCTGCTGACCATGTTCCGCGAGGACTTCGAGTTTCACGATGAGGCCGGGGCCAGCCATCACGGGGCAAGCCATCATGAGGCCAAGACGGTGGACCGTTTTGATGAGGCTGATGTCGGAGCCTCCGGCGGGGATATTTCAGAACAGATGATGCCGCAAGATCTGCATTGGCAGCCCGCAGCCGAGCAGGAGTTGAAGAAGATCCCGTTCTTTGTGCGCGGGAAAGCCAGGCGCAATACCGAAAGCTATGCCGCGTCAAAGGGCGTTTCGGCGATTTCGGTGGAAACGCTGTATGAGGCGAAGGCATATCATGCGCGATGATCGTTTCACCCCGGTTGAGGCGAAGGCGGGCTACCGCTTTGTGGTGATCACGCTGGATGCCCATGCCGCAGGGCCGATGGCGCGGGTGGCCCCGCGTCTGGCGCAGGACTTTCCAGACATAGAAGTGTCGATCCACGCCGCCGCCGAATGGGCGGAAAATCCGGCGGCTTTGGCGCGGGCGAAAGCGGCGGTGGCAGAGGCCGATATCGTGGTCGCCAACCTTTTGTTCATCGAGGAACATATTGCTGCGATCCTGCCGTCGATGCTGGCGGTGCGCGACAGTCTGGATGCCTTTGTCGGCGTGATTGCCGACCCTGCCATCGTCAGGCTGACCAGGATGGGCGATCTGGATATGGCCAAGCCCGCGTCGGGGGCCATGGCGCTGTTGAAAAAGCTGAAGCCGTCGAAGGAGAAATCCGGGTCGGGCCAAAGCCAGATGGCGATGCTGCGGCGGTTGCCGAAAATCCTGCGCTTTCTGCCTGGCCGCGCGCAGGATCTGCGGGCGTGGTTCCTGTCGATGCAATACTGGCTGGGCGGGTCGGACGACAACCTTGAGGCGATGATCCGCTTTCTGGTGGCGCGCTATTCGCCGGACCGCAGCTGGCAGGCGGTGAAGGCCGCAGCCCCGATCGACTATCCTGAGGTCGGGCTTTATCACCCCGGCCTTGCCAGCCGGATCACCACCGATGCCGCCACCCTGCCCCGTCCGGTGGGGGCGACGCTGACCGTCGGCATGCTGATGCTGCGGTCCTACATTCTGGCGGGCGACACCGCGCATTATGACGCGGTGATCGCGGCATTCGAGGCGCGGGGCATCGCCGTGCTGCCCGGTTTTGCCGGGGGGCTGGACGGACGGCCGGCGATTGACGCCTATTTCAACGGGCGCATCGACGCGATGGTATCCTTGACCGGGTTCAGTCTGGTGGGCGGGCCTGCCTATAACGACAGCCCCTCGGCCGTTGCCGCCTTGCAGGCGCTGGATGTGCCCTACATTGCAGCCCATCCGCTGGAGTTTCAGACGCTTGGCCAGTGGGGGGCGTCGGCAGGTGGCCTTGGGCCAGTCGAAACCACCATGCTGATCGCCCTGCCCGAGATTGACGGGGCCACCAACCCCACGGTCTTTGCCGGGCGGCATGATCTGAACGGCTGTTCGGGCTGTGCGAAAAACTGCCAGCCCGCGTCTGCCGAGGCGCTGACCACCCGCGCGATGGCCCCGTGTTTCGAGCGGATCGAGGCGCTGGCCGACAAGACCCTGCGGCTGGCCCGGCTGCGCCGGGGCGATGTGGCGACGCGCAGGGTGGGGATTGTGCTTTACGGCTTTCCGCCCAATGCCGGGGCTGCGGGGACGGCGGCCTATCTGGGGGTGTTTGAAAGCCTGTTCAACACCTTGCACGCGATGCAGGGGGCTGGCTATGACCTGACCCCGCCGGAAACGGTCGAGGCATTGCGCGAAATGGTTCTGGGTGGCAATGCCGCGCGCTACGGCCAGCCCGCCAATGTGGCGGCAACGGTTTCGGCGGCGGAGATGGTGGCGAAAACCCCCTGGCTGCGCGAGGTTGAAGCCGCTTGGGGGCCCGCCCCCGGTCGCGCGCAAAGCGACGGGCGCGGGGTGCATGTGCTGGGCTGCCAGTTCGGCCGCGTGTTCGTGGGTTTGCAGCCGCTGTTTGGGTACGAGGGCGACCCGATGCGCCTGCTGTTTGAACGCGGTTTTGCGCCGACCCATGCCTTCACCACCTTCTACCGCTGGATGCGTGAGGATTTCGGGGCCGATGCCCTGCTGCATTTCGGCATGCACGGCGCGCTGGAATTCATGCCGGGCAAGCAGGCGGGGGTTGGTCCCGGCTGCTGGCCGGACCGGTTGATCGGCAACCTGCCCAACATCTATCTTTATGCCGCCAACAACCCCTCCGAGGCGACGTTGGCCAAGCGTCGGTCGAACGCGATCACCGTCACGCATCTGACGCCCCCCTTGGCGCAGGCGGGACTGTACAAGGGCTTGGTCGATCTGAAGGACAGCCTAACCCGCTTTCGCGCCCTTGGGCCAGATGCGGTGGAACGCGACGATCTGGCCGCGCTGATTGCAGAACAGGCGCGCGCCGTGGATATGGGCGGTGTCGCCCCGGATCAGTTGTGGGTCAAGCTGCTGGAGACTGAGGGCGCGCTGATCACCGATGGCTTGCATGTGGTGGGTCAGAAGATGACCCCGCAGGCCCGCGCGCAGATGATTGCGCTGATGCCCGACGATCCGGTGATGCGCGCCCGCGCCGATCTGGCGCTGCAACAGGACAGCGAGATTGACGGCCTGTTGCGCGCGCTTGGTGGTCATTTCATCAGCCCGGTGCCGGGCGGCGATCTGATCCGCTCGCCTGAGATTTTGCCCACGGGGCGCAATATCCATGCGTTTGATCCCTTCCGCATGCCCACGGCCTTTGCCCTGCGCGATGGGGCAGCACAGGCGCAGCGGTTGCTGGACACTCACCCCCGGTTGCCGCGTTCGGTGGCGCTGGTCCTGTGGGGGTCTGACAACATCAAATCCGATGGCGGGCCGATTGCCCAGGCTCTGGCCCTGATGGGCGCGACCCCGCGGTTTGACCATTACGGGCGGCTGTGCGGGGCAGACCTGATCCCGCTTTCGCACCTGGGTCGTCCGAGGATTGATGTGGTGATGACCCTGTCGGGCATCTTCCGCGACCTGCTGCCCTTGCAAACCCGGATGCTGGCCGAAGCCGCGTGGAAGGCCGCGACCGCCGAGGAACCCTTGTCGCAGAACTTCATCCGCGCCCATGCGCTGGCCTATGCCGCCGAGATGGGGGTGGATATGGAAACCGCGTCCCTGCGGGTGTTTTCCAATGCCGAAGGGGCTTACGGGTCCAACGTCAATGTGCTGGTCGGCAGTTCCGCCTTTGGCGACGAGGATGAACTGGCCGATGCTTATGAGAGCCGCAAGTCCTTTGCCTACAGCCGCAACGGCAAGCCGGTGCAGAACGCCGCCCTGCTGCAAAAGGCGCTGAAGGATGTGGACCTCGCCTATCAGAACCTTGAATCGGTGGAACTGGGGGTCACCTCGGTCGATCACTATTTTGATACGCTTGGCGGCATTGCCCGCGCGGTGAAACGCGCGCGGGGTGGGATGGAAACCCCGGTCTACATCGGCGACCAGACGCGCGGCGCGGGCCAGGTGCGTACCCTGCGCGATCAGATCGCGCTGGAAAGCCGGTCGCGGACGCTGAACCCCCGGTTCTACGAAGGGTTGCTGCGGCACGGGGCCGAAGGCGTGCGGCTGATCGAGGCCCATGTCACCAACACGCTTGGCTGGTCGGCGACCACCGCCGCTGTGGACCCGTGGGTCTATCAGCGCCTGTCGGAGACGTTCGTGCTGGACGAGGCGATGCGGCGGCGTCTGGCGGCGCTGAACCCCGAAGCCTCGACCCGGATGGCCGGGCGGCTGCTGGAGGCTTCGGACCGCAACTACTGGCACCCCTCGCCCGAGACATTGGCCGCGCTGCAAGACGCGGCGGATGAGCTGGAAGACCGGATGGAAGGGATCGCAGCAGAATGAAACGTGGCGCAACCTTTCGTCCCGGCGCAGGCCGGGGCCCCGGCCACAACGAACGATACACCGAAGTCCCGGCCTGCGCCGGGACGAGCAACGCAAGGATACCGCTATGAGCCCGCGCGATGAAATTCCCAGCCTTCGGGGGCTGGACGGCGAAGGGTCGGTGCAGGTGCATCAGGACCAGTCGGTCAGGATCGACGGGGCCAAGGTGTTTTCCGTCTATGGCAAGGGCGGCATCGGCAAATCCACCACCTCCTCCAACCTGTCGGCCGCCTTTTCGATGATGGGCAAGCGGGTGTTGCAGATCGGCTGTGACCCGAAACATGACAGCACCTTCACCCTGACGGGCCGCTTGCAGGAAACCGTGATCGACATTCTGAAATCGGTCGATTTCCACGCCGAGGAATTGCGCCCCGAGGATTATGTCGCCACCGGCTTCAACGGCGTGAAATGCGTCGAGGCGGGCGGCCCCCCGGCAGGCACCGGCTGTGGCGGCTATGTGGTGGGGCAGACGGTCAAGCTGCTGAAGCAGCACCATCTGCTGGAAGATACCGATGTGGTGATCTTCGACGTGCTGGGCGATGTGGTCTGCGGCGGGTTTGCCGCCCCCTTGCAGCACGCCGACCGCGCGGTGATCGTGACGGCGAATGACTTTGACAGCATCTATGCGATGAACCGCATCATCGCCGCCGTGCAGGCCAAATCCGGCAATTACAAGGTGCAGCTGGCGGGCTGCGTGGCGAACCGGAGCCGCGAGACGGATGAGGTCGACCGCTACTGCGCCCGTGTCGGGTTCAACCGTCTGGCCCACATGCCCGACATCGACGCCATCCGCCGGTCACGCCTGAAGAAAAAGACCCTGTTCGAGATGGACGATGCCGAAGACGTGGTGATGGCACGGGCCGAATACATGAAGCTGGCCGATACCCTGTGGCGGTCGGTGCTGACCCCCGGCACCACGCCCGACCCGCTGCCAGACCGCGAGATTTTTGAACTTCTGGGGTTTGACTGAGCCATGGCCGACTATGCCGCCACCCTGTCCCGCGTTGAGGACTACTTCGACCGCACCGCCACCGGGGTCTGGGCGCGGCTGACCTCGGATGCGCCGGTCAGCCGCATCCGCCAGACGGTGCGGGCGGGGCGTGACAGGATGCGCGCGGTGATGCTGGCGCGATTGCCGGATGATTTGCGCGGCGCGCGGGTTCTGGATGCGGGCTGCGGCACTGGCGCGATGACGGCAGAGCTTGCGGCGCGCGGCGCGCAGGTGGTGGCGGTGGACATCTCGCCGCAACTGGTGGGCATCGCCGCAAGCCGCCTGGCCGAGGCGCTGCGCCCGCAAGTGACCTTTGCGGCGGGTGACATGACCGACGCGGGGCTTGGGCAGTTCGACTACGTTCTGGCGATGGACAGTCTGATCTACTACCAGACCGCCGATATTGCCGCCGCCCTGACCCGGCTGGCCCCGCGCACAGCACAGGCCATCGTGTTCACCGTCGCCCCGCGCACAGCGCTGCTGATGGCGATGTTCACCGCAGGCAAGCTGTTTCCCAAGCGGGACCGCTCGCCGGTGATGGTGCCGCAGGCGTTTGACGCGCTGCGCCGTGCGGTCCCCAATCTGACCCGGATCGAGCGTATCAACGCGTCGTTTTACATCTCGGAGTGTCTGGAGATGCGGCCATGATCCTGCGCAAGAAACATCTGCAAAGCCTGCCGAAAACCTGGATGCCCTTTGCGGATGCGGCGTCCGAAGGCCTGCCGATGGGGCAATTGCTGCGGTTGAGCCTGTTTCAGGTGTCGGTCGGCATGGCGACGGTGCTGTTGCTGGGCACGCTGAACCGCGTGATGATCGTGGAGTTGTCGGTGCCTGCCATGGTGGTGGCGGCGATGATCGCCATTCCGGTGCTGGTGGCGCCGTTCCGCGCCCTGCTGGGGCACCGGTCCGACACGCATCGGTCGGCCATCGGGTGGAAGCGCATCCCCTATCTGTGGTTCGGCAGCCTGTGGCAGATGGGCGGGCTGGCGGTCATGCCCTTTGCGCTGATCGTGCTGTCGGGCGACCAGATGCGCGGGCCGGACTGGGCGGGCGAGGTGCTGGCGGCGCTGGCCTTCCTGATGACCGGCCTTGGCCTGCACATGACGCAGACGGCAGGGCTGGCGCTGGCCGCCGACCGGGCGAGTGACGAGACCCGGCCGCGGGTGGTGGCGCTGCTTTATGTGATGTTTCTGGTCGGGATGGCGGTGTCGGCGCTGATCGTGGGGTGGCTGTTGCGCGACTATGACCCGATCCTGCTGGTGCGGGTGGTGCAGGGTTGCGGGGCTGCGACCATGGTGCTGAACATCGTCGCCCTGTGGAAACAGGAAAAGGTGGTGCCGATGACCCGCGCACAGCGCGAGGAGCCGCGCCCGCAGTTCCGCGAAGGCTGGCGCGATCTGATGGCGGGCGGCACGGCGGGGCGGCTGCTGGCGGTGGTGGTGCTGGGCACGCTGGCTTTCAACATGCAAGATGTGCTGCTGGAACCCTATGGCGGCGAGATTCTGGGCCTGTCGGTGGGCCAGACCACGCTGCTGACCGCCATGTATGCGGGCGGCGCGCTGATCGGGTTCTTGCTGGCTGGGCGCTGGCTGGCGCGGGGGCTGGACCCGATGCGGATGGCGGCGCGCGGCATACTGGTGGGCATTGCGGCCTTCTCGGGCATCATCTTTGCGGCCCCGCTGGCCAGCACGGCGATCTTTTTCGCGGGCGCCTGCGGGATCGGGCTGGGGGCCGGGCTGTTTGCCGTCTCGACCCTGCATGCCGCGATGACCATGCCCACGGGCGGCAAAACCGGGGCCGGGCTTGCGCTTGGGGCCTGGGGGGCGGCGCAGGCGACTGCGGCCGGGCTGTCGATCTTTCTGGGCGGCACCCTGCGCGATGTGGCGGGCGGGATGGCGGCGACCGGCCGTCTGGGGCCTGCGCTGACCGACGCGTCCTTTGGCTATACCTTTGTCTATCATCTTGAAATCGGGATGCTGTTTGCAACCCTCATCGCGCTTGGACCGCTGGTCCGCATCGGCATTCTGCAACCCCGCACCGCTGATCAGGCCCGTCTGGGCCTTGTCGAATTCCCAACCTGACACCGGAGGGCCTATCATGGTGGGTGTGACTTTCTTTGGCGACTTCGATCTGGCAAGCCTTGCCATCTGGATGTTCTGGGGCTTTTTCGCCCTGCTGATCTACTATCTGCAAACCGAAAACATGCGCGAAGGCTATCCGCTGGAAACCGAGGATGGCCGTCCCGCCCCCAATCAGGGGCCGTTCGGGCTGCCCAGACCCAAGACGTTCAAGCTGCCGCATGGCCGGGGCGACGTGACCGTGCCCGACATGAAGCGCGAGGCCCGCGAGGTGGCGCTGGCCCGGACTGCCGCATCCGAAGGCTTTCCCCATGCGCCCACCGGCGACGCGATGGCCGACGGGGTGGGGGCGGCGTCCTGGGCACCGCGCCGGGACGAGGCCGAACTGGACGGCCACGGCCACAACAAGATCGTGCCGATGGCGCGCTCGACCGGGTTTGTCATCTCGGCGGGCCGCGACCCGCGCGGGCTGCCGGTACAGGCGGGCGATCTGGAAGTGGTGGGCCGGGTGTCCGACATGTGGATCGACGCGCCGGAACAACTGGTGCGCTATCTGGAGATCGACCTGAATTCGGGCGGCACGCGGCTGGTGCCGATGACGCTGGCGAAAATCTGGGAAGACCGGGTGCGGATCAATGCGATCACCTCGGACCGCTTTGCAGGCATCCCGCAGATCCGCAAACCCGACGAAGTGACCAAGCTGGAGGAGGACAAGATCTCGGGCTACGTCGCGGGCGGCTGGCTTCATGACGCGGGCAAGCGCAAGCGCGGGTTCTGACCGACACGGGGCTGCGCGGCCTGTGCCCGGACCGCGCAACCCCATCATTGCAACACCAACCGAACGGAGGGTCTGCCATGACGGGCCATGACGATTTCGCCTTTGAACCCATTCCGGGCCTGCCAGAGCGGCTTCCGGTGGGGGAAGACATCCTGTGGCAGGGACGCCCTGCCACCCATGCGCTGGCGCGCGATGCTTACGGTCTGCACTGGATTGCCGGATATTTCGGGGTGATCGTGCTGTGGCGCGCCGGGGCGGCCTTTGCCGATGGCGGCGCGGCGCTGGCGCTGGCCATGGGCATACCCTATGTCGGGCTGGCGGTGCTGGGGCTGGCGGTGGTCTGGTTTCTGGCTTGGGTGCAGGCCCGTGCCACGCTGTACACCATCACCTCGGCCCGGATCGTGCTGCGCATCGGGGCGGCCCTGCCGGTGACGTTCAACCTGCCCTTCGCACAGCTTGGCGCGGCCAGTCTGGACAGCCGCCGCGACGGCACGGGCACGATTGCGCTGGCGACCCTTGGCGACACCCGGATTTCGGCGCTGGTGGCCTGGCCGCATATCCGCCCTTGGCATCTGCGCGAAACCCAGCCCGCGCTGCGCTGCATCCCAGATGCAGGCGCGGTGGCAAGGCTGCTGGCCGAGGCCGCGCAAACCCGGCTTGCCCGACCGGTGGTCAGCCGGGCACCGATGCACGCCGTAGCGGCGGAATAGGGGGGCATCATGACACAGATCGATCTTTCCCCCCGCAAGCCCAGCCTGCGCAGCCAGACCCCCGAGATGATCCCCAAGGCGCTGGTGATGGCGATGTTCGGGCTGGCGTTGGCCACGCTGGTCATGGTGTCGGCGGCGGTGCTGACCGGGCGTGAAACCGTGGGCCGCCCCGAAGCCTCGACCATGCTGCGCGAGCGCTGGATCGTGCTGGAGGGCAAATCCGCGCAGGCCGTGGTGGTGCGCGATGCCGATGGCACGCTGCTGCTGGACCTGCCGCATGGCGGCTTTGTCACGGTGATCCAGTCCGGCCTTGCGACCGAGCGGCGCAAGTACCGGGTGGACCCGCTGCTGCCGGTGCGGATTGTCGAATACGCCAACGGCCGCCTTGTGGCCGAAGACCCCGAAACCGGATGGTCCGCCGAGCTTTATGCTTTCGGCGGGGATAACAAGGCGGCGTTCGAGGCGCTGCTGGACAAGATCGGGACCAACTGAGATGCCCCTGTTCACAAGAACCACCGAACGCGTGCCCTGCACGGTCGAAGTCAGCCACCGCTTTGAAAGCCTGCATGCCCATGTGCGTTTCAACAACGGCGCCGTTATCAACCCCGGTGACGAGGTGCTGGTGCATGGCGCGCCGGTCCTGGCCGCCTATGGCGAGGTGGTGATCGAGGACCGCACCGCCACCATCACCCGCGCAAGCTGGCTGGAACGGCAATGGACGCGGCTGACCGGCGATTTCGACTTCATGGAGCTGTGCGAGTTTTCCTTTTCCGATGAGGTGACGCTATGAACGCGACCCCGAAAGGCCTTGAGGCCGACTATGCCGCCCTTGCCGCCGAGCAACAGCCCGACACCACTGCGATGGCGACTGAAACCACCCTGCTGAACCCGCGGTTCTACACCACCGATTTCGACGAGATGGACAAGATCGACGTGACCCCGGTGCGCGCCGAATGGGACGCGCTGATCGCCCAGATGAAATCGGACCCCAACCGCGCCCATTTCAAGAAAAACGCCGAATGGGATGCCGACTGGGCGGGCATGGACCCGGCGCTGAAGCGCGAGTTCATCGACTTTCTGGTGTCGTCCTGCACCGCCGAGTTTTCGGGATGCGTGCTCTACAAGGAAATGAAGCGGCGCGGCAGCAACCCCGACATCTGCGAATTGTTCAGCTACATGAGCCGTGACGAGGCCCGCCATGCAGGCTTCATCAACGACGCGCTGCGCGAGGCGGGGGTGGCGGTCAATCTGGGCTTTCTGACCCGCGCCAAGAAATACACCTACTTCCGGCCCAAGTTCATCTACTACGCCACCTATCTGAGCGAAAAGATCGGCTATGCCCGCTACATCACCATCTTCCGCCATCTGGAGGCGCATCCAGAGCAGCGCTTTCACCCGATTTTCAAGTGGTTCCGCGAATGGTGCAATGACGAGTTCAGCCATGGCGAGGCCTTCGCCCTGCTGATGAAAACCGACCCCAGGCTGACGGAAAGCTGGTCCAACAAGCTGTGGATCAAGTTCTTCCTGACCGCCGTCTATTTCACCATGTGGGTGCGCGACCATCAGCGGCCCGAGTTTCACAAGGCGCTTGGCGTCGATATCGGCTGGTACGATCAGGAGGTGTTCCGCAAGACCAGCGCGATCAGCCGGCAGATCTTTCCGATCGAGCTGGACATCGACCATCCGCGCTGGCTGCCCAACCTGCACCGGATCAACCGCGCCTTCATCGCGATGGATGCGGCGAAACGACAGGGCGGCCTTGCTGGCCGTCTGAAGGGCTGGGTGGCCGGGGCGAAGGCCGCGCTGACCTTTGCCGCCCTCTATTCGATTCCGGTCAAACGCCACAGCCTGCCCGCCTCGGTGCGGCTGGAGCCGACGTATTGACCGCGATGCCCCATACCGTTGCCACGGCAACGGATCAGGCGATGGGATGGGCGCGTCCCATCGTCTGGCGCGGCACCTCTCATGGGGGGTGCCGCGCATGACCAATCCCTGGATCGTCTCGCTGTCTGCGCTGTTCATCTGGTGGTTTTCCACCGGGGCGATCCTGTGGCGGGTGAAGACCGCCGACAATGCTGGTGGCACCGCGCATGTCATGTCGGTGTTTCTGGGGCTGCCGCTGGTGCTGGGCGGGTTCCTGGGGCTGCATGCCACCTTGAACGATGCGTCGGTGCAGGGGGTCTATGTCGCCTTCCTGTCGTCGCTGGCGATCTGGGGCTGGATCGAGCTGGCCTTTCTGTCCGGCGTCATCACCGGGCCGAACACCAAGGCCCTGCCCCCCGGCACATCAGGCTGGGACAGGTTCTGGTGCGGGGTCGGCACGGTGGCCTGGCATGAACTGCTGCTGGCGGCGGCGCTGCTGGTGATTGCGCGGGTGTCGGCCGAACAACCCAACCCGTTTGGCCTTTATACCTTTGGCGTGCTGTTTCTTGCCCGCATTTCCGCCAAGCTGAACCTGTTCTTCGGGGTGCCGCGCATTCACACCGAATTTCTGCCCAGACCGCTGGCGCATCTGACCAGCCATTTTCGCCATGCCGCGATGAACCGGGTGTTTCCGGTGTCGGTCACGCTGCTGACCCTGGCCGCAGGCGGCTGGATGGACCGCGCCAGCCATGCCACCGGGGGCATGTTTGTCGGCTATGTGCTGCTGACGGCGCTGACCCTGCTGGCCTTGCTGGAACACTGGTTCATGGTGTTGCCGCTGCCCGATGAAAAGCTGTTTCGCTGGCTGCTGCCCGCGCCCAAACACCCCTCCGACACGCCCCTTACAGTCAGAAAGTAAGCCCATGGATTTCGAGAGCCACTTCACAGCCCAACTCGACGCCCTCAAGGCCGAAGGCAATTACCGGATCTTTGCCGATCTGGAACGCCGCCGGGGCCTGTTTCCGCAGGCCGGATGCCATCGCAACGGCGAAGTGCAGGATGTGACGGTCTGGTGCAGCAATGATTACCTCGGCATGGGGCAACACCCCGATGTGGTGGCCGCGATGGTGGAAACCGTGCAGGCCTGCGGCACCGGGGCGGGCGGCACCCGCAACATCGGCGGCAACACGCATCACCACCTGCTGCTGGAGGCCGAACTGGCCGATCTGCATGGCAAGGACGCGGCGCTGCTGTTCACCAGCGGCTATGTGTCGAACTGGGCGGCCCTTGGTACTTTGGGGGCGCGCATCCCCAATGCGGTGATCCTGTCCGACGAGATGAACCACGCCAGCATGATCGAAGGCATCCGCCATTCCCGCGCCGACAAGGTGCTGTGGCGGCACAACGACTGGCGCGATCTGGACCGCAAGCTGCATGCCGTGGGCGACCGCCCCAAGATCGTGGCGTTCGAGTCCGTCTATTCGATGGACGGCGACGTGGCCCCGATCCGCGAGATTGTCGAGGTCTGCGAAGCCCATGGCGCGCTGTCCTACATTGACGAGGTGCATGCCGTGGGCATGTACGGCCCGCGCGGTGGCGGGGTGACGGAACAGTTGGGTCTGGCGCACCGGATCGACCTGATCGAGGGCACGCTTGGCAAGGCGTTCGGCGTGGTCGGCGGCTATATCACCGGCAGCACGGCCCTGTGCGACTTCATCCGCAGCTTTTCGTCGGGGTTCATCTTCACCACCGCCCTGCCCCCGGCGATTGCGGCGGCGGCGGCGGCGTCGATCCGGCATCTGAAAACCTCGGGCGCGGAACGGGCGGCGCAAAAGGCGCGGGTGGCGCAACTGCGCGCAAGGCTGGACCGCATCGGCATTCCGCATCTGCACAACGACAGCCACATCATTCCGGTGATGATCGGCGACCCGGTGAAATGCCGGATGATCAGCGATATCCTGCTGGCCGACTGGGGCATCTATGTGCAGCCGATCAACCATCCCACTGTGCCAAAGGGCACCGAACGGCTGCGCATCACCCCCGGCCCGCAGCATTCCGACGCCGACATCGACCATCTGGTCGCCGCACTTACCGCCCTGTGGTCGCGCTGTGCCATCGCCCATGCGGTCGCGTGATGCAAACTTGTTACTCATCGTGGCTTGTCTTTGCGCAGGCCCGTACCACCATTCTGTTCGGTAAAATCTCGGGAGGAGCCTTTCCATGAAGCTATCCATCACGACCCTGGCCCTGCTGGGCCTGACCGCCCCTGCCTTTGCGGCGGGCGATATCGAGGCCGGCAAGAAGACCTTCAATCAATGCCAGACCTGCCATGTCGTCACCAACGAGGCCGGCGAAGTGCTGGCGGGCAAGGCCGGCAAAACCGGACCGAACCTTTACGGCGTGATCGGCCGCACCGCAGGCAGCTTTGCCGAATTCAAGTATGGCGATTCCATCAAGGCACTGGGGGCGACCGGCTTTGTCTGGACCGAGGCCGATCTGGCGGAATATGTGCAAGACCCGGCCAAGTTCCTGAAGGCAAGGATCCCGGATGACAAGGCCAAGTCGAAAATGAGCTTCAAGCTGAAAAAGCCCGAGGATGCGGCGAATGTGGCGGCCTTCCTTGCCTCGCTGGCGCCGCCCCCTGCGGCGGTTGATCCGGCAGCGGCCCCCGCGACGGATGCAACCGCCCCGGCCCCTGCTCCCGCACCTGCGCCCGCGCCGTAAGGCTGACGGTCGGCAACAGGCCCGGATGGTCGCATCCGGGCCTGTTTCTATGCCAGTTCCAGCCCGCCCGCCTGTTGCAGAAAGGCGACCACCGCCTCGACCCCCACGCCTTGCCGCAGCCGCGCCATAACATAGGGCCGAGTGCCGCGCGCGCGCAGCGTGTCTTGCTCCAGCAAGGCAATGTCCACGCCGACATGGGGCGCAAGGTCGGTCTTGTTGACCACCAGAAGATCGGACCGCGTGACCCCCGGCCCGCGTTTGCGCGGAATGTCCTGCCCGGCTGCGGTGTCGATGACATAGATGGTGATGTCGGCCAGTTCCGGGCTGAAGGTCGCGGCCAGATTGTCGCCGCCGCTTTCAATCAGGATCAGGTCCAGACCGGGGTGGGCCTCGCGCAGTTCGGCCACGGCGGCCAGGTTGATGCTGGCATCCTCGCGGATCGCGGTATGCGGGCAGCCCCCGGTTTCCACCCCCCGGATACGGTCGGCGGGCAACACCTGCGCGCGCATCAGATATTCGGCATCCTCGCGGGTGTAGATGTCATTGGTGATGACCGCCATCGAACAGCGATGCGCCAGTGCGCGGCACAACTGTTCGGTCAGCGTGGTCTTGCCGACCCCGACCGGGCCGCCGATGCCGACGCGCAAAGGGCCAGATGTCATGTCTTGAATATCCTTACATCCATGGTTTCATGCTGCATCGCCGCCATATCGGCGCGAAAGGTGCTGCTGGTGATATCGTCAAGACGGGCCTTGGCAGCCTCGCCCGCCAGCGCGGTGATCAGCGGATGCAGCGCCTGCAACACCGCCTGCCCTTCGGTCTGGCCAAGCGGCACAAAGCGCACGGCGACCGACACGAGGTTGGCCGCAAAGCTGTGCAGGTACAGCGCGATGACCTGTTCGGGCGGCAAATTCAGCCCCTTCGCCGCCTGCCCCACGGCAATCGGCAAAGGCCGGGGCGCGTGATCCTGCCCCGTCAGCGCCGCCGTGGCGCGGGCAAAGGCCGCGCCCTGTTGCAGCGTTTCGGCCAGCCGCTCGGCACTGGGCGCAAGCGCGCGGGCAAGGCTTGCAAGCCCGTCCAGATCGGCACCGGGGCGCAGCGCATGGGTCAGCAGGATCGCATCCTGCCGCCCCGCCCCATGGCGCAGGATCTGCCCCATCCATGCCTGCACCTGCGCGGCCGTCGTCACCTCGCCGCCCGCGATGCTGACCTCCAGCCCGTGCGAATAGGCAAAACCGCCCGTCGGGAACGCAGGCGACAGCCATTGCACGAGGCGCAGAAGGGCGTGGCTATCCGGCATGGGGGAACAGCGGGGCATGGTCGTGCCCCCCATGATCATGCCCCATGGTGCGGCCATGGCCGTAGGCCCCGCCCTCAGGCGTGAAGGGTTCCATCCGGGCCGTCACCGTGCCCCCCAACTGGCGCAACATCGCCTCCAGCACATGATCCTGCCGGATCAGCAAGCGCCCGGCTTCGATCTGACAGGGCGTGTGGCGGTTGCCGATGTGCCAGGCGAGGCGCGGGAGATCGCCCGTCACCACCAGCACGGGTTCTTCGGCGGCAATCACCTCGATCATCCGGCCATCGACCAGGCCGAACGCATCGCCATGATCGACCGAAACCGTCTCTGTCAGGCTGACCAGAAAGCCTTCACCATGCACGGTTTCCAGCCGTTTGCGGCGCAGGAACCGCTCATCATAGGCCAGCACGACAAGGTCATGGGCCCCGGTCCAGCTGCCTTTGCGGTGCAGGGAATGGGCAGGCGGCAGATCGGGCATTTTGGCGGCCTTGTGTTAGCGATTCGTTAGGGAGGATGCGGCAGTCTGGCCGGGAACAGAGTGGCAACGGAGGCATGGATGCACAAGCTGGACCCGGTGGATGAACTGGCCGATGTCAGGGTCGAGATTGCCCGTCTGGAACTGCGCGCGGCCAGATTGCGCAGCCTGATCCTTGCCGCCCCCGAGGCGATGCAAGGCCGCTGGCACCGGGCCGAAGTCACGCAAACCCGGCGGATGGTGTTTGACATCAGCCTGTTGCCGGGGTCGGTGCGCGACAACCCGCTGTATTGGCAGGAACGCATCACGCAAGTCGTGAAATGCGTGGCCGTCCATACCGGGCCGCAGGCCAGACCGGGCTGGCCGATCCGGCGAGAGATGGGGGTGGGGCTGCACTGATCAGAACAGGAAATACCGCTGCGCCAGCGGCAGTTCGCGCGCCGGTTCGCAGGTCAGCAAGATGCCGTCGGCGCGCACCTCGTACGTCTCGGCGTCCACCTCGATGTACGGGGTGGCATTGTTCAGCCGCATGTCGGCCTTGCCGATGCCCCGCGTGCCCTGCACCGCCAGCGTCGATTTCGCCAGGCCCAGTTTGCCTGCGATGTCATCCTCTTGTGCGGCCTGACTGGTAAAGATCACCGCGTTGCGTTCCACGCTGCGCCCGTAGGCACCGAACATCGGCCGGGTGAACACCGGTTGCGGCGTGGGGATCGAGGCATTGGGATCGCCCATCTGCGCCACCATGATCACGCCGCCGATCAGCACCATCTCGGGCTTGGCCCCGAAGAACGCGGGCGACCACAGCACAAGGTCCGCGCGTTTGCCAACCTCGATGCTGCCGATATGCTGGCTGATGCCATGCGCGACCGCCGGGTTGATGGTGTATTTCGCGATGTAGCGTTTGACGCGGGCGTTGTCATTGTCGCCTGTCTCTCCCTCCATCCGGCCACGTTGCTGGCGCATCTTGTGGGCGGTCTGCCAGGTGCGGGTGATCACCTCACCAATCCGGCCCATGGCCTGACTGTCGGAGCTGATGATAGAAAACGCGCCCAGATCGTGCAGGATGTCTTCCGCCGCAATCGTCTCGCGTCGGATGCGGCTTTCGGCAAAGGCCACATCCTCGGGCACGCGGCGGTCGAGATGGTGGCAGACCATCAGCATATCAAGGTGTTCTTCGATGGTGTTGACCGTGTAGGGCATGGTCGGGTTGGTCGAGGACGGGATCACATGGCCCTGACTGACCACCTTGATGATGTCAGGCGCATGGCCGCCCCCCGCCCCTTCGGTGTGAAAGGCGTGGATGGTGCGGCCCCGGATCGCATCCAGCGTGTTTTCGACAAAGCCGCTTTCATTCAGCGTGTCGGTGTGGATCATCACCTGCACATCCATCGCATCGGCCACCGTCAGGCAGCAGTCGATGGCGGCAGGGGTGGTGCCCCAATCTTCGTGCAGTTTCATTGCACAGGCCCCGGCACGGACCATTTCCTCCAGCGCCGCAGGCAGGCTGGAATTGCCCTTGGCCGAGATGCCCACGTTGATCGGCAGCGCGTCGAACGACTGCATCATCCGGCCAATGTGCCACGGCCCCGGCGTGCAGGTGGTGGCCAGCGTGCCATGGGCAGGGCCGGTGCCGCCGCCCAGAATGGTGGTGATGCCGGAATGCAGGGCATCGTCAATCTGCTGCGGGCAGATGAAATGGATATGCGCGTCAAATCCGCCTGCGGTCAGGATCCGCCCTTCGCCCGCGATGATCTCGGTCCCCGGCCCGATGATCACATCGACGCCGGGCTGGGTGTCGGGATTGCCCGCCTTGCCGATGCGGGCGATCCGCCCGTCGCGCAGGCCCACGTCGGCCTTGTAGATGCCGGTATGATCCACGATCAGCGCGTTGGTGATCACGGTGTCCATCGACCCTTGCGCGCGGGTGATCTGGCTTTGCCCCATGCCATCGCGGATCACCTTGCCGCCCCCGAACTTCACCTCCTCGCCGTAGGTGGTGAAATCGCGTTCCACCTGAATGATCAGGTCGGTGTCGCCCAGACGGACCCGGTCCCCGGTGGTGGGGCCGAACATGCTGGCATAGGTCGCGCGGGAAATCAGGGAGGGCATGGTCGTCTCCGGTCAATCAGGGGTGCCCGGACCGCGCCGGGACAGACGTTTGGCATTGGCGGCGGTGCGCCGGGCGACGGGTTTCAGCGCGGCATCGGCCACCATGGCGGCAGACCCACCGCGCGCCATGGCAGCCGCGGTGGCCAGCACAACCTCTTGGCTGGCCTCGATCTTTTCGGCCATCATGCGGGTGTTTTCGGCAGGCGTCACCCGCCACATCCCCATCATGCCAAAGCTGCGCATGGCAATCACCATCTGCGCCTGCCCCAGCATCATGCTGGTCTTCATGGTCAGCCGGATCGCCTCGGCCGGGGTCATCACTTTGAACATCGCACACTCCACGGGTTACAGATCGCCCATGACCCTTGCATTGAATCCGTAAACCTTTCGCAACCCCAACAGCGGCACCAGCGACACTTCGCGCGTCTGCCCCGGTTCAAACCGCACCGCAGTCCCCGCCGCAATGTCAAGCCGTTGGCCCCGCGCGGCGGCCCGGTCGAACGACAGCCCCGGATTGGTTTCGGCGAAATGATAGTGCGACCCCACCTGCACCGGCCTGTCGCCGGTATTGGCAACCAGCAACACCGTCACCGGCGCGCCGTCGTTCAGCACGATATCGCCCGCCGCCGGAAACACCTCTCCCGGCGTCATGTGCGGCCCCGGATCTTTGCCAGCACCACCCCGCTGACCAAACCGACCGCCGCGGCGATCACCCAACCATACTGGATGCCATGCGGATGCGGGTGAAATCCGTCATTCGCCATGACCGGGGTGGCAAAGCTCAGGCTGGCGGCAAGGATGCGGGTCATTTTGGCCTCTCAGCGGATGGGGTGATGGACGGTGACAAGTTTGGTGCCATCGGGAAAGGTCGCCTCGACCTGCACCGAATGGATCATCTCGGGGATGCCGGACATGCATTGATCGGCGGTGATCACATGGGCGCCCGCCTCCATCAGATCCGACACCGACCGGCCATCGCGCGCGCCTTCGACGACGAAATCGGTAATCAGCGCAATGGCTTCGGGGTGGTTCAGCGCGACGCCGCGCGCAAGCCTGCCCCGCGCCACCATGGCCGCGACAGAAATCAGCAGCTTGTCTTTTTCACGCGGGGTCAGGTTCATCTTCCGTCCTCAAATCTGCCAGACACGGGGCAAACCCGCCTGCCGCAGCGCGGCCAGCAGGCGCGCGATCTGCCGCCGCAGGGGCCAGCCATCGGCGGCCATCATACGCACCGTCAGTTTGCCGTCAAAGGCCGACGCCCCGGATTCGACCCCCGGTTCGGCCAGCGCGGTACGGGCCGCCGTCAGCGCATCGCCCGCCCCTTCGGCCACCATCACCAGGGACGCAAAGGCCCGCGCGCCGCCCAGAACCGCGCGGCTCGCCCCCAGGCAATCATCGGTCAGCAGCAGGGGTTCCAGCAGCACCGTGCCGCCCGCCCGCCGGATTTCGCGCCGGTCGCTGAAATGCAGCCGGCCCACGGTTTCGCCCATGGCGGCGCGGCCCAGAACCACGGCCTCCAGCGCCAGACAGCCGGCCCCGCGCGCAAGGTCGATCGTGGTGCGCCGGTCCAGCGAGGCCGCATCGAACAGGATGGTTTCCTGCGGCAGCCAGTCGATCCACCCGCCCTGCCCCACAGTCAGATCCACCGTCACATGCGCCGACCCGGCACCCGCCCTGTAGGCGCGTTCCGCCGTTTGCGTGGTGGCCACCGCCCGCGTGCCATCGCCCAGACACAGCGCGTAAGACAGCCGGTCGCCGCCGGTCAACCCCCCGGAGGTGTTCAGAAAAACCACCTCCGGCACGTCGCCCACATGCGGCAGGATCGCCTTGGCCGAGCCTTGCTGGCGCAGCGCACCGATCCGCACCCGGCCCGCGCGCAACGACAGTGACACGACAGCCTCACCATGGCTGCGCTGCATCTGGGGGGGCGGGAAGGCAATGGTCATGGCTCTCTCCTTGGTCCTACGGTCGCGGGACGCGGCCCGGTTCTCAATGGGGATAAGGGGGTGGGGTGGCCTGCCGCGCAGGATGGCCAGGAGTTTGCACAAATATCAAGCTGCTGGCCCGAAATTTACGCAGACAGCGCAGCGCCACCCACCAGCAGACCCCGAGTCGGGGTGGCATGGCTTAAACTTGCGTCCAATCTTTGATCTTTCGCAGGTTCTTCGATGAAATTACGGATGGACCGAAGATAATCCCGCAATTCGCCAAAGCTTGCGGCAACTATGCCAAGTCTTGCCCCGGCGATGCCCTATGATGTGGCCAAAGCCGCGGGTCGGCAAGGGAATGGGGGTTCGGTGCATGAAAATCGTGGTGCTTGGTGCGGGCGTGATCGGCGTGACTTCGGCCTGGTACCTGGCACAGGCCGGGCATGAGGTGACGGTGATCGACCGCCAACCCGGCCCGTCGCTGGAAACCAGCTTTGCCAATGCGGGCGAGATCAGCCCCGGCTATGCCTCGCCCTGGGCGGCGCCGGGCATTCCGCAAAAGGCGATCAAGTGGCTGTTCATGAAACACGCGCCGCTGATCATTCAGCCCGCCCCGGATTTCGCCAAAATCTCCTGGGTCGCCCGGATGTTGCTGAACTGCAACGCGGCGGCTTACGTCCGCAACAAAAGCCGGATGGTGCGGCTGGCCGAATACAGCCGCGATTGCCTGATGGAATTGCGCGCCAGCACCGGCATCACCTATGACGAACGGATGCAGGGCACCTTGCAGCTGTTCCGCACGCAAAAGCAGGTGGATGGCGCGGCCAAGGATATCAAGGTGTTGCAGGCCGATGGCGTGCCGTTCGAGGTGCTGGATGCCGATGGCTGCATTGCCGCAGAACCGGGGCTGGCGCGCAACCGCGCCAAGATTGCGGGCGGTTTGCGCCTGCCGGGGGACGAAACCGGCGATTGCTTCAAGTTCACCAACAGCCTGTCGGACATGGCGGCAGCGGCAGGCGTGACCTTCCGCTACGGCGTGCAGATCACCCGGCTGGACCGGACGGGCGACCGGATTACGGCTGTGCAGACCAGCCAAGGCCCGGTCGTGGCCGATGCCTATGTGCTGTGCATGGGCAGCTTTTCGCCCCTGCTGGCGCGGCCCTTGGGGATCAAACTGCCGGTCTATCCGGTCAAGGGCTATTCCATCACGGTGCCGATCGTCGATGCCAGCCGCGCCCCGGAATCGACGGTGATGGACGAAACCCACAAAATCGCCATCACCCGTCTGGGCGACCGGATCAGGGTGGGGGGCATGGCGGAAATTGCGGGCTATGACATGACCCTGCACGCGAAACGCAAGGCGACGCTTGAACATTCGGTCGAAGATCTGTTCGGCGGCGCGGGCGACCAGAGCCGCGCCAGTTTCTGGTGCGGTTTGCGGCCGATGACCCCGGATGGCACGCCCATTCTGGGCCGCTCGCCCATCGGCAACCTGTTTCTGAACACCGGGCACGGCACCCTGGGCTGGACCATGGCGGCAGGGTCGGGCCGTGTGCTGGCCGATCTGGTCGGCGGCAAGGTGCCCGAAATCGAGGCCGCCGATCTGGGCTATGCGCGCTATCAGTAGATCAGGCGGGGGTGCCGTCGATCAGCGCGGTCAGATCTGTCACCGCCTTGTCCACGGCGGCGGGCGAGGCGATGGATTCCACGTTCAGCCGCAACAACGGCTCGGTGTTGGAGGCGCGCAGGTTGAAGCGCCAGTCTGAAAACATCAGGCTCAACCCGTCGGTGTCATCGCGCGAAACCGCCAGCGGCGCATAGGCCGTCTCGATCCGGGCCACGGTGCCGGCGGTATCGGCGACACGAAAGTTGATCTCGCCGGAGGAGGGAAACGCCGCCCGGCGGTCGGCCAGCAGATCGCCCAGGGGCTGACCGGTGCGGCCCATCAGTTCCGCCACCAGCAGCCACGGGATCATGCCGGAATCGCAGGCCATGAAATCGCGGAAATAGTGATGCGCCGACATCTCTCCGCCGTAAACAGCGCCGGTATCGCGCATCACCTGCTTCAGAAAAGCATGGCCGGTGCGCGCCTGAACAGCCCGCCCGCCCATTGCGGCCACGATATCACGGGTGTTCAGCACCACGCGGGGGTCGTGGATGATCGTCTCACCGGGTATTTTCGACAGGAACACCTGCGCCAGCAGCCCAACAATATATTCCCCCGGAATGAAGGCGCCGGTCGCGTCAAACAGGAAACAGCGGTCGAAATCGCCGTCCCAGGCCACGCCCATATCGGCGCCTGCGGCCAGCACCGCCTGCGCTGTCTGCGGCTGATTGTCGGGCAGCAGCGGGTTGGGAATGCCGTTGGGAAAGCGCCCGTCCGGGGTATGGTTGTGGCGGATGAAGGTCAGCGGCGCGCCCTTGGCCGCCAAGGCCGCCGCAATCGCATCAAAGGTCGGGCCTGCGGCCCCATTGCCCGCGTTGACCAGAATTTTCAACGGGCGCAAGGCCTTGACGTCGATGAAGGACAGCACCGTTTCCACATAGGCGGCGCGCGCTCCCTCTGCCGCGCGGCGCGTGCCGGGCACGGCGGCGGCGAAATCCTGACGCTCCGCCAGCGCCTTGATCGCCGACAGGCCGGTCGCGGCATCCAGCGGCGCGGACCCTGCCCGCACCATCTTCATCCCGTTGTAATCCATCGGATTGTGCGAGGCAGTGACGCAGATCCCGCCATCTGCGTTGAAATGGCTGGTGGCGTGATAAACCTCTTCGGTGCCGCACAGGCCAAGGTCCACCACTTCGGCCCCGGTCGCCAGCAGGCCTTCGATGGTGGCTTCGGTCAGGCTTTCGGACGAGGCCCGCGGATCATGGCCGATCACCACGCGCTTTGCGCCCAGCACCTGCCCGAAGGCGCGACCGATGCGGCGGGCGATATCCTCGTTCAGTTCGGCCCCAAGGCGGCCGCGAATATCATAGGCTTTGAAACAGCTTAGCATGCGGCCCCCTTTTTCGTCGCGGTATCACGCGCGCGCCCCGTAATACAGGCCGACCACATGTTCCGCCTGGGCAAAAAACAGCCAGCGCACAATAAATGCCCCTGTCAGGTGCAAAACCACGGCAATTGCACTGGCAACAGGCATCGGCAGCACCCAAAGCACCGGCACCGGCAGCGCCAGAAACAGCAGCGCCAACTGCCGAAGCTTCGCCGCATGCCTGCGCCCGACGACATGGATCATCTCTCGCATCAGGTAGTTTTCGCCGGTGTGGGGCAGCTCGAACACCGTCACCGCGCCGATCCGCCCCAAGCCCGTGGCGCTGCCAATCGTGCTGCCCGCCCGCGCAAACTGACGGTCGCCAAGCCGGAACGCAACGGCAAGCAGGATCAACAACACAACGCAAAGCCCTGTCGCGGCTGGCTTTTCACCGGCAAGGATACTGGCGCCCGTCAAGGAAAAGGTCAGGAACACGGCAGGGGTTGTCCAATGATGCCAGCGCGGAACGGCCTTGATCTGGGCATAGATCATCGAGGTACACAGGATTGTGACAAGGCACAGCGCCGCCGCAACCCAGCCGATCCCGCGCGGCAGACCAAGGCCCAGCCAATCCGACAGCGCCATCGGCGCCAACGCCAGCAGGGTGGCGACCGAGGCCCAGGCCTCGCGGCTGAGCCAGCTTGACCGCCACTGGCTGAAGGCCAGCAGCGCGCGTTGCGGATTGCCCAGATGCGCGGTCGAGGCCAGCAGGCCCGCGATTGCAAAGCCGTAGCCAAGCCCCCAGGTGCCGAACGCAGTCCAGCCGGAAACCCCGACGACCCCGGTGGCAAGCAGCGCCAGAAAGCCGAAGCCAAGGCCGGACAGAACGGTGAAGATGATGACGGAAGGGGCTGGATTCATTCATATCTTCCCCAGTACCCGGTCCAGCCAGCCCGCAAGGCCCGTCGCCTTTATATCCAGCAACGGGGCCAGCAGGCTGGCCTGATCGGGACGGTCTTTCTTGCGCGGGGGCAGATATTTGTTGGTGGGCCGGGTGCCCAGTTCCGGCATCAGATCATACCCGCCGCGGGCTGCGGTCAGCTTTGAGACGTTGGACAAAGGGTCGGCAAAATCGCCGAAATGCCGCGCGCCGGTGGGGCAAGTGCGCACGCAGGCGGGCTCGCGGTCTTCCTCGGGCAGGTTTTCGTTGTAGATGCGGTCGACGCACAGCGTGCATTTCTTCATCACGCCCGCATCGGCATCCATTTCCCGCGCGCCGTAAGGGCAGGCCCAGGCACACAGGCCACAGCCGATGCAGGCATCTTCGTTCACCAGCACGATGCCATCCTCGGCGCGTTTGTAGCTGGCCCCGGTGGGGCAGACCGTGACGCAAGGCGCATCATCGCAATGCAGGCAGGACCGGGGAAAGTTGACGGTTTGTGAAGGAGTGTCAAGAGGTTGCACGGCATAACTGTGAACCCGGTTGAGGAATGTTCCCGAAGCATCTGCGCCATAAGGGTTTTGATCCGAAAGAGGCGCTCCGTACCCCTGATCGTTCCAGCCCTTGCAGGCCGTCACGCAGGCATGGCAGCCGACGCAGGTGTCCAGATCGATCACCAGACCCAGCTTTTTCGCGGTGCTTTCCGGCAACATCGTCATGGCTCACCCCCTTTCCCGACGCCCGGCGGCGGTGTCAGCGCGCCAAACCCCGGCTCGGACGACGCGCGGGGGCCGACCCGTTCTATGCGGACCCGCAGGTCAAACCACGCGGCCTGCCCGGTCACCGGATCGGAATTGGAATAGCGGTGGCCATCGCCCTTTTCCGGCAGCAGTTCCGAAATCAGATGGTTCAGCAAGAACCCCTCCACCGCTTCGGGCGCATCGGGGGCCAGCCCCCAGGCCCCCTTGCGCTTGCCGATGGCATTCCACGTCCAGACGGTGTTTTCGTTCAGCGCCGCCATATGCGCCACCGGCACCACGATCACCCCGTTGGGAGAGGTGACGCGGGCATGATCCCCTGCCGCAAAGCCGTGCATTTCCCAAATCCTTGTCGGCACATAGAGCGCGTTCTTGCCATGGATCTGGCGCAGCCACGCATTCTGCGACCCCCAAGAATGGTACATCGCCATCGGCCTTTGGGTCAGCGCATGGATCGGATAGCCGTCAGGCGCTGGCGGCGCATACCAGATCGGCAGCGGGTGCATCGCCTGTATCAGCCGTTCGCGCAGATGGTCGGGCGGCTGCACCGGGCCGTGGCCTTCGGCGGCAAGCTGAAACTTGCGCATCGGTTCGGACCAGAGGCTGAAAAGGTAAGGTTGCGGCGATTCGTAAAAGCCCATCTCCACCGCCCAGTCCTGATAGGCGGCGTTCCAGGGTTTGTAATAGCTGGCCTCCTCGGGCACATGGGCCTGAAAAAATCCGCCGTTTTCAATGTAGCGCGCCAGCTGGTCCGGGTTTGGCGCACCGCGCCCCACCTCGGTTCCGTCGCCGCGAAACCCCATCAGCGGCCCGACGCCCGGTTTGCGCTGATGGCTGACGATGTAATCGGCATAGTCGCGGAATTTGGGGCTGCCATCGTCATTCACCATGCCCGGAAGGCCCATCCGCGCGCCCAGATCCAGCAAGACCGACTGAAACCCCCGCACATCGCGGTCAGGCTCCACCACCGGCCAGCGGATCGCGTCACCGGCGGCGCCCGGTTCGCTGATGGGACGGTCCAGCAGGCTGATGCAATCGTGGCGTTCCATATAGGTGGTGTCGGGCAGGATCAGGTCGGCATAGGCCACCATTTCCGACGCATAGGCATCGGAATAGATGATGCGGGGGATCAGATATTCGCCGTTTTCGCCCTTGTCGGTCAGCATCGCCATCACGGCAGAGGTGTTCATCGACGAATTCCACGACATGTTCGCCATGTACAGAAACAGCGTGTCGATGCGGTAGGGATCGCCCGCATGGGCATTGGGGATCAACATGTGCATCAACCCATGCGCCGACATCGGGTTGTCCCAACTGAAGGCCTTGTCGATGCGGGCAGGGCTGCCGTCCGCCTTGAGGCACAGGTTTTCCGGGCCGCGCACATAGCCCAGATGCGGGCCGGACAGCGGCTTGCCGGGGGTGGTGACGAAATGGGGGGTGGGGTGCGCCTCGACCGGTTTCGGATAGGGCGGTTTAAGGCGATAGCCGCCGGGGGTTTCGACCGCCCCAAGGAGGATCTGCAACAGATGCAGCGCGCGGGCGGTCTGGAAGCCGTTGGAATGGGCCGATATTCCGCGCATCGCGTGGAAAGAGACGGGCCGTCCGGGCATCGAGGCATGGGCATTGCCGCGAAAATCGGTCCAGGGCTGGGGCAGATCAATCGCCTGATTGAACGCCACATCGGCCAGTTCAGCCGCCAGTTGGCGAATGCGCAGAGCGGTGATCCCGGTGCGCTCTGCCACGGTTTCGGGGGCATATTCCGGGGCAAGATAGGTTTCGGCCATATGCTGAAACACCGTGCGGTGCCCCTGCCAGACCGCCCCCAGATCGGGCTGCACGCCCTTGCCATCCCATGCGGCGGGATGCCGGGTGGTCTTGTCGATCACGAAGGGCTGGCTTTCGGCATTCTTGACGAACAGGCCCTTTTCCGGGCCTTCGGTAGAATTCACCAGCAGCGCCGCATTGGTAAACTGCGCCAGATAGTCCAGATCGACGCGGCCCGCCTCCAGCAGACAATGGACCAGCGACAGGATCAGCAGGCCATCGGTGCCCGGCGTGATGGCCAGAAAATCATCGGCGATGGCCGAATATCCGGTGCGGATGGGATTGACAGAAATCACCCGCGCGCCCCGGTCCTTCAGCCGGCCAAGGCCGATCTTGATGGGGTTGCTGTCGTGATCTTCGGCCACGCCGAACATCACGAACAGCTTTGTATGGTCCCAATCCGGCTGGCCAAATTCCCAGAACGCCCCGCCGATGGTATAGATGCCCGCCGCCGCCATGTTGACCGAACAGAACCCGCCGTGGGCCGCATAGTTCGGCGTGCCAAAGGCCTGCGCCCACCAGCCGGTCAGGCTCTGGCTCTGGTCGCGCCCGGTGAAGAAGGCGAGTTTCTCGGGCGCGGTTTCGCGCAGCGGTTTCATCCAGCCGACGGCGGTTTCCAGCGCCTCGTCCCACGAGATTTCCTCGAACGCGCCCGACCCGCGCGGGCCGACGCGGCGCAAGGGGCTGCGCAGACGCGAGGGTGCGGTGATCTGCTTGATGCCGGCCGCGCCCTTGGCGCAAAGCACGCCCTTGTTCACCGGATGGTCACGGTTGCCCTCGATATAGCTGACGGTGCCCGCCTTCAGATGCACGTTGATGCCGCAGCGGCAGGCACACATGTAGCAGGTGGTGCGGCGGATCTCATCCGACACCGGGGGCTGCGTGTCAAAGACTGGCTGATGCGTCACGTCGCGGCCTCCCCGGCGCGGATGGCATTGGCTTCACGGGCAATCTGGGCTTCTTCCTGTGCGGCGACTGTCCAGATAGCGACACGCGACTGGCTGTCATGCAACAGATGCGCGTTCTGCCGGTTCGCAACCGGGTCATGGCTGACCCCCAGATAGCCCAGCCCGTCAAGGATCGCCGCGCGTATGATGGAATCGTTTTCGCCAATACCCCCTGTAAAGGCCACGGCATCAAGCCCCCCCATGGCGGCAATCATGCTGCCCGCATGGCGGATGGCCCAATAGCAGAAATGCTGCACCGCAAAGCGCGCCTCGGCGGTATCGGCGGCATGCAGTTGGCGCATGTCGCTGTGGCCGCCAAGGGCCAGCAAGCCGCTGTGATGGTTCAGGAGTTTTGCAGCCCCCTCGATGCCATGCAGATCGGCCAGCCGCAGCACGGCATTGCCGTCGATGCTGCCGGACCGGGTGCCCATCGTCAGCCCGTCCAGCGGGGAATAGCCCATGGTGGTGGCGACGGACCGGCCATCGCGGATGGCGCAAAGCGAGGCCCCGTTGCCCAGATGCAGGGCCAGAAGCCGGGCTGGCAGGGCTGCGGGCAAATGGGACAGCAACGCCGCATAGGAAATGCCGTGAAAGCCATAGCGGCGCAGGCCCTCGGTCTGCGGAATGGCATAGCGGGTGGCGACATCCGGGTTGGTGGCGTGAAAGGCGGTGTCAAAACTGGCGTATTGCGGCAGTTCCGGCGCGAGGGCGGCAAGGGAGTGGATGCCGGTCAGGTTGGCCGGGTTGTGCAGCGGGGCAAGGGGGATGCACGCCTGAATGGCGGCAAGCGTTTCGGGCGTGATGCGGCAGGCAGCAGTCAGCCCTGCCCCGCCATGCACCACACGGTGGGCCGCAGCAGTCATCGCGGTCAGCGGATAGCCCTGCGCCGCCATCATCGGCAGCACTTGCGCAAAGGCAGCGGCATGGTCGGGGACCGGGCCAGTTGCGCGCAGGCCTTCCACCTCGACCCGCGCCGCCCCGCCAATCTCTGTCACCCGTGCCGACAGCCGCTGCACCCCGCCGTCAAACACCGCCAGCTTCAGCGAGGACGACCCGCAGTTGACGACCAGCAGCATCAGACCACCGCCTTCAGCAACCCGAACCCGGCCAGAACCGCCAGCAAGCCAATGGCAAACACCCTGAAATCCTGCGGATCGGTGCGCAGGAAATGCCGCCCCCCCGCCCAGATGCCAAGCCCCATGATCGGCAAGGCCAGCAGAACCGCCTTGCCCGTGTCCCATGTGACCAGCCCGTGCCACCACATCACCGGGGCGGTGAAGATGTCCAGAATGGCGAAATAGGCGATCAGCGTGGCGCGGAATACTGCCGCAGACATGCCTTGGGCGGTGAAATAGGTGGCCACCGGCAGCCCGGCCATGCCCACGGCATTGGCAAGGCCCGCAAAGCCGCCGACGGACGTATGGGCCACAAAGCCCTGATCGCGCTGCAATTTCCCCCCCATGGCCAGGACGGCGCACATCAGCAGCACATAGCCCGCGATCAGCGCCCGAGCCGTATCGACCGGAACCTGCGTGATCGCCCAAAGGCCAAGGGGCACCCCGACGATGCCCCCCAGCATCAGCGCGCCGACGCGGCCCCAGTCCACATCGCGCCCGACGCCGCGCCATTGCTGGAACGTCATCAGAAACTCGCAGAACATCACCACGGCGACGAAATACAAAGGATTGGTGACCAGCGACGCGGCCGTCACCACCAGCGCCGAAAACCCGAACCCCGAATAGCCGCGCACGAAGGCCGCAACCAGCACGGCCAGCGCCATGAAGGCAGCCGCCCCCACCCCCATGTCAAAGGGCAGCGTCATACGACCTGCGGCCGCATGTCGGCGGCAGAAATGCCTGCCACTTCGACCGGTTTCTTCATGGCATCGCGGCGGAACGGCTCGCCCAACTCCTGATTGATCAGCGCCTCGATCAGGGTCGTCTTGCCATTCATCTGGTCGGCAATGGCCCTGGTCAGGGCATCGCGCAATTCGTCCATCGTGCGGGCCTGCACGCCTTGCAACCCGCAAGCCGTTGCAATGCCTGCATAAGACACACCGCTGTCCAGTTCGGTGCCGATGAAATTGTCGGCATACCACAGGGTCGAGTTGCGCTTTTCGGCCCCCCATTGGTAGTTGCGGAACACGACCATGGTGATCGCGGGCCATTCGGGGCGGCCGATCGCGGTCAGTTCGGTGACCGCAATCCCGAAGGCCCCGTCGCCCGCAAACCCCACCACCGGCACATCCGGGCAGGCGATCTTGGCCCCGACAATCGACGGCAGGCCGTAACCGCAGGGGCCAAACAACCCCGGTGCCAGATACTTCCGCCCCGCCTCGAACGTGGGGTACGCGTTGCCGATGGCGCAGTTGTTGCCGATGTCGCTGGAAATGATCGCCTCGCGCGGCAGGGCCGATTCGATGGCGCGCCATGCCATCCGGGGCGACATCCAGTCGGGCTTGTCGGCCCGTGCGCGGGCATTCCATGTGGTGCCGGGATCGTCGTCCTCATGATCCATGCTCGACAAGGCCTGCGCCCAAGCCGATTTGGTCTGTGCGATGATGGCTTTGCGTTCGCTGCGCGCATGGTCACCTGCGGTAGAGGCCAAGCGCGCCAAAACCGCCTCGGCGACCTTCTTGGAGTCGCCGACAATGCCAACAGTAACCTTCTTGGTCAGCCCGATCCGATCCGGGTTGATGTCGACTTGAATGATCTTGGCCGCTTTGGGCCAATAGTCCAGCGCGTATCCCGGCAAGGTTGAAAACGGGTTCAGTCGGGTACCCAGACAGAATACCACATCGGCCTGCGAAATCAACTCCATTGCGGCCTTGCTGCCGTTGTAGCCCAAAGGCCCGGCAAACAGCGGGTGCGAACCGGGGAAGGCGTCGTTGTGCTGATAGCCCACGCAGACCGGTGCATCCAGCCGTTCAGCCAGCGCCATGGAGGCAGGAATGGCCCCGCCGATCACCACCCCGGCCCCGTTCAGAATGACCGGAAACTTCGCCGACGACAGCAGGGCAGCGGCGGCGGCGATGGCATCTTCACCGCCTGCGGGGCGTTCAAATTCGACGATCGCGGGCAGGTCGATGTCAATGACCTGCGTCCAGTAATCGCGCGGCATGTTGATCTGGGCGGGGGCGGAATGGCGTTTGGCCTGAAGGATCACCCGGTTCAGCACCTCGGCCACGCGGGCTGGGTCGCGGACTTCCTCTTGGTACGCCACCATGTCGGCGAACAGGGCCATCTGTTCCACCTCTTGAAAACCGCCCATGCCGATGGTCTTGTTGGCGGCTTGTGGTGTCACCAGCAGCAGCGGCGTGTGGTTCCAGTAGGCGGTCTTCACCGGCGTCACGAAATTGGTGATCCCCGGCCCGTTCTGGGCGATCATCATGCTCATCCGGCCAGACGCGCGGGTATAGCCATCGGCCATCATGCCGCCCGAGCCTTCATGCGCGCAGTCCCAGAAGGTGATGCCCGCGCGCGGGAACAGGTCCGATATGGGCATGAACGCCGACCCGATGATGCCGAACGCATCGGAAATGCCGTGCATTTGCAGCACTTTGACGAAGGCTTCTTCGGTGGTCATCTTCATGGTGCCAGATCCTTTCGGGGTTGTCCCTTTGCTATCCTGAGGCGGGGGCACGGCTTAGGGCCAGTCAGGCGGCCCCCTTAGGTCCAGTTTCAATCGCCCGTGCAATCCGCGCGATGCCTTCGGGTATGCGGGCGGGCGCGATGGAGGAAAACGCAAGCCGGTAGAACTGTGACTGCGGGCGCACGGGGTCAAAGAACGCCCGGCCCGGTTCGATCAGCACGCCGTCGGCGCGCAAGGCGCTTGCCAGCGGTTCGGTATCCACCCCCTCCGGTGCGCGCATCCAGATGGATGACCCACCAAAGCCGCCCTGCCCCGCGATGGTCAACCCATGGTCGCGGATCGCCTCATCCATCGCCAGACGGCGGCGGCGAAAGGCGGTGCGCATCTTGTTGATCATCGCATCGTAATGCCCGTCGCCCAGGAAATAGGCCACCGTGCGCTGGATATGCCCCGGCGGATGGCGCAGGACCAAGGCGCGCAAGGCCCGCGCCTCGGCAATAAACGAAGGCGCGGCCACCAGATAGCCCAACCGCAGACCGGGGAAGATGGATTTGGAAAACGACCCGGCATAGACCACCCGCCCCTCGCGGTCCAAAGATTTCAGCGCGGGCGAGACGGGCTTCAGAAACGACATCTCGAATTCGTAATCATCCTCGACAATGACAAAATCATCGCGGGATGCGGCCTCCAGCAGCGCGGTGCGGCGGGCCAGCGGCATGGTCGCATTGGTCGGGCATTGGTGCGAGGCGGTGGTGAACACGACATCGGTGGCGGGCAGGTCGGGCGGCAGGCCGCCCTCGTCCACATCCACCGCCCGGACCTCGGCCCCCGACTGGTCCAGAATGGCGCGCAGGCCGGGGTAGCCGGGGTTTTCCACCACAGCGCGCCGTCCCGCACCAAGCAACACCTGCGCCGCGATCCACAGCGCATTCTGCGCGCCAAGGGTCAGCAGCACCTCATCCGCGCGCGCGGCAATGCCCCGGCGCGGCAGGATGGTGCGCAGGATATGGTCGATCAGCAGCGGATCGTCGCGTTCGTAGTAGTCGCTGGTCAGCGCGGTGAAATCCCGCCGCCCCAGGGCGCGCAAGGCGCAATGCCGCCAGTTCTGATGATCAAACAGGCTGGGGTCGGCTTGGCCATAGATGAACGGGTAAGGATAGCTTTCCCAATCTTCGGGCTTTTTCAACCTTGCAGCCCTGGTGAACCGCGCCCCCGACAGGGCCGCGAAATCTACCGTCTCGGCGCGCGGGCCAGCATTGGGAAACTCGGGCGCTCGGGGGGCGGTGTCGGACACATAGTATCCCGACCGCCCGCGCGAAGTCAGGTAATCCGACGACACCAGATCGCCGTAAGCCAGCGTCACCGTGATCCGGCTGATCCCCAGATGCAGCGCAAGGCCCCGCGATGACGGCATCTTGGCACCGGGGCGAAAACGGCCCGACAGGATGCCGTCGCTGACCATGCCGCGGATCTGCTGCTGCAAGGTGCCGGGGGCCACAGGCGGCAAGAAAAAGGCTTCGGCAGGGATCGGCATGCTGGCCTTATGGCAAAGGTGAACTGGCCTTATTCAGCGCCCGAAAGCCCCGGCTGTCAATCGTCTGCGCCAGACCTGCCGCTGCAGGAAAGCCCTGCATCCCAGAGGCAAGGCACCAGCCCGAACCGTTTGCGGCACGCAAAGGGTGAGACAAAAGAAAGGCCCCCTGCCCGGTCACGGGCAGGGGGCGCATTCTGATAACCGCAGGTTGGTCGATAACCGCCCCGTCAGCCGAACACGCGGGTCAAAGCCCCGTCAATCGCATCGGTGATCTGGTCAATGTCATCCGCCGTGGCGATCAGCGCGGGCGACAGGCAGAGCGTGTTGTTCATGCCGGGGATCGAACGGTTTGTGACACCGATGATCACGCCTTGCGCCATGCAATCGGCCACCACGGCCTGACATTTGGCCTCGGGTGCCACCTCTTTGGTCGCGCGGTCCGTCACCAGTTCGGCTCCGCAGAACAGCCCCTTGCCGCGCACGTCGCCGATCACCGCGTGCTTGTCCATCAGCGCATGCAGGTTGCCCATCAGCCGCTCGCCCATGGCCAGCGTGTTGGCCAAAAGCCCCTCATCTTCGATGATGCGCATGTTTTCCAACGCCGCCGCTGGCCCTGCGGTGCAGCCACCGAAGGTGCTGATGTCGCGGAAATAGCTCATCGGGTCGGTCGGGTCGTCCTTGAACAAGTTGAAGACGGCTTCGGTCGTCACCGTGCAGGAAATCGCCGCATAGCCAGAGGCAACTCCCTTGGCCATGGTCACGAAATCCGGCTGGATGCCATAGTTCTGATAGCCAAACCAGACCCCGGTGCGGCCCACGCCGCAGACCACTTCGTCGATGTGCAGCAAGATGTCGTATTTCTTGCAAATCTCCTGCACCCGCTGCCAGTAGCCTGCCGGCGGCGTGATCACCCCGCCCCCCGCCGTCACGGGTTCCAGCACCAGACAGCCCACCGAATCCGGGCCTTCGCGCAGGATCACTTCCTCGATCGCGTCCGCCGCCCGTTCCCCATAATTCTCGACATCCCACTGTTTGCGATACTCAAGGCAATGCGGCACCATCACGAACCCGTCCGGGTACGGCCCGTACTGCATCGCCCGCTGCAACTGGCCAGATGTGGCCAACGTGCCGATGGTTGTGCCGTGATAGTCGCGTTCGCGGTACAGGATTTTCCATTTGCGGCCAGCATGATGCTTGTGCGCGATCTGGCGCACCATCTTGTAGACCTTCTCGTTCGCCTCGGAGCCAGAGTTGGAATAGTAGACGCGGGCCATCCCCGGCATCTTTTCGATCAGCCGCTTGGCAAAGATCGACCCCGGCACGGACCCCGCCGCCCCGGCAAAGTAGTTCATCTTGATCAACTGGTCGCGCACCGCATTGGCGATGGATTCGCGCCCGTAGCCCACGTTCACCGTCCACACGCCGCCCGACACCGCATCCAGATGCTCTTTGCCCTTGGCGTCCCAGACCTTCATCCCCTTGCCTTCCACGATCACGCGGGGGTCAACGGTTTCATACTGCTTGTGCTGGCTCAGATGGTGCCAGACATGGGCGCGGTCGGCCTCGACCACGGCGCTGATATCGTTCGTTCCGCCAAACCCGTCCATCGGGGGTATCCTTTTCACAAATCCAAAAGCTGCCGCCAAAATCGGCGATCCGGCCTGCGCTGCGCCATCATCCGGGATCGCAGCGCCACATCGTAGGGCCAGAGCCTGCGCGCCGATAAGTCCAGTCAGAGAATCGCATTTGCGACAGACCTGCATCTGACGAACAGTTTGCCCTACTGGCCGGGCCTCGTCACTTGGGTGTTTCCTTTTGATCCCAAATCGTCTGATGATGGGCCCGGTACAATCGCCGTGCGATCCGAAAAACAGACGCGGCACCAACAAGGAGATGCGGAAATGACCTTTACCAAAACCCTGATGGGCGCCGTTGCTGCCACAGCCCTGCTGTCGGGCACGCAGGCGGCCCATGCGCTGGAAGAGATTACCGTGGGCTATTTCCTCGAATGGCCGATGCCGTTTGAATATGCCAAGGCCATGGGCACCTATGAGACGGAAATGGGCGTCAAGATCAACTGGCGCAGTTTTGACACCGGCACCGCAATGTCGGCCGCGATGGCCTCGGGCGATGTGCAGTTGTCGGTCAGCCAGGGCATTCCGCCCTTCGTGGTGGCCACCAGTGCAGGGCAGGATTTGCAGGTCGTCGATGTGGCGGTCAGCTATTCCGACAATGACAACTGCGTGGTGCAGAACGCGCTGGAAATCACCAAGGACAACGCCGCCGAACTGGCGGGCAAGAAGGTCGCCGTGCCGATCGGCACCGCCGCGCATTTCGGCTTTCTCAAGCAGATGTCCCATTTCGGCGTCGATCTGGCCAGCCTTGAAATCGTCGACATGGCCCCGCCAGATGGCGCTGCGGCCTTTGCGCAGAACGCGGTCGACATGTTCTGTGGCTGGGGTGGCAGCTTGCGCCGCGCCAAGGAAACCGGGTCGGTGCTGCTGACCGGGGCGGAGAAAGAGGCGCTTGGCATTCTGGTGTTCGACGCGACCACCGCCCCTGCCGCCTTTGTCGCCGAAAACCCCGATCTGGTGGCGAAATTCCTGAAAGTCACCGCCGACGCCAATGCGATGTGGGCCGATCCGTCCAAGCAGGCCGAGATGATCCCCGTGATCGCCAAGGACGCCGGGATGGATGAGGCAGCTACGGCCGAGACGATGGCGACCTTCGTGTTCCCGACCGTGGAAGACCAGCTTTCGGCCAAATGGCTGGGCGGCGGCGCGCAGGAATTCATGAAGGGCGTAGCGGCGGTGTTTGTCGAGGCCAAGTCGATTCCGGCCGCGCTCGACAGCTATGACACCACCGTCAACACAGGGCCCCTGGCCTCTGCGGGCGCGATGTAGGGCACTTCTGGCGGGCTGCAACGCCCGCCCCTTGCCCCTCGCAGGCGGTCCTTGCGGCCGCCGCCTTTCCCTTGCGCAAGAGGCCACATGACCGGGCTGATCATCGACGACATCTCCATGCGGTTCGACGTGGCCGGAGGCAAACCCGTGCAGGCGTTGCAGAACGTCTCGCTTGCGCTGCAACCTGGCGAGCTGCTGTCGGTGCTGGGGCCGTCGGGCTGTGGCAAGACCACGCTGCTGAACATTCTGGCCGGGTTTCTCGCGCCGACCTCGGGTCAGGTGCGGCTGAACGGCGAACGGGTCACCGGCCCCAGCCCGCAGCGCGGCATGGTGTTTCAGCAAGGCGCGCTGTTCGAATGGATGAACGTGCGCCAGAACGTCGACTTTGGTCCCCGGATGAAGGGCATGGCCAAGCCGGAACGCGACGCCATCACCGATCATCTGCTGGATGTGGTGGGGCTGGCCGATTTTGGCGACAAGGCGGTGTATGAACTGTCAGGCGGCATGCAGCAGCGGGTGGCGCTGGCGCGGTGCCTTGCCAATGATCCGGACGTGATCCTGATGGACGAACCGCTTGGCGCGCTGGACGCGCTGACGCGGGAAAAGATGCAGGGGCTGGTGCTGAAGCTGTGGAAGGAAACCGGGAAAACCGTGGTTCTGATCACCCATTCGGTCGAGGAAGCCCTGCTTCTGGGCGAACGGCTGATCGTGATGGCCCCGCGACCGGGGCGGATATTCAAGGAATACGCCCTGCCCTTTGCCGAGGCCGGGGTGTCCACCGACCTGCGGGTGGTCAAGAAATCCGCCGGGTTTTCTGATGTGCGCGAGGAAATTCTGGGCATGATCTGGGGCATGGAAGAAGAAATCATGGGCCGCAAGGACGGGGCCGCGTAATGGGCGGCATCGTGGTTCTGGCCTTTTACGCCGCGCTGTTCGTGGGGGCATGGGTCGCGGTGCGCCTGATCCGCGCCCGCCGGGGGCGCAATGATCTGACCAGCCTGAAAACCGTGACCTTCGGCGACGAATCCGCGATCGCGCCCGACCGCGCGGCATCGGTGATTTCGGTCCTGTCGATTTTCCTGATCTGGGGGGCGTTTACCGGGTCAACACTGGTGCCCTTGCACATGCCAGGCCCGTTCCGGGGCGAGACGACGTTCACCTACACCGCCACCAATGCAGCGGGGGCGACAGATGACGCCACCGTCACCGTGCTGGTGCATGACGTGGGCGCCAAACCCGCCCCTCCGGTGGTGGAACCGGGCGACGGCTTTGCCAAAAACGATGCCGGGATCGTCGGGGCATGGCGGTCAGTGCTGATCCGTCCGGCCGACAATGACGGGACGGGGGCGGTGATCACGGCCATCAACGGCCAGCCCGTGCTGGCCGATCAGGGCGTGGACCTGCCCGATGGAAGGGTGGTGCTGACCGCCAAGGGCTCGCTGAACTTCACCCCCGCCAAGGGCTTGCAGATGGAGCCGATCTGGCTGCCGTCGCCCGAGGCCGTGGCCGCCCGCCTGCTGGATATTGCGCAGAACGGCTATCAGAACACCTCGCTGTGGGAACATCTGGGCGCCTCGCTGATGCGGGTGCTGGGCGGCTTTGTGCTGGGGTCGATCGTCGGCATCCCGCTGGGCTATGCCATGGGTCTGTCAGGCTGGTTCCGCGGCTGGTTCGACCCGATTGTCGAATTCATGCGCCCGGTGCCCCCCCTGGCGCTGATCCCGCTGGTGATCATCTGGTTCGGGATATGGGAGACGGGAAAGCTGGTGCTGCTGTTCCTTGCCGCGCTGTGGATCATGGTGATCGCGGCGCGGTCGGGGGTATCTGGCGTGCGCATCTCGAAAATCCACGCGGCCTATTCGCTGGGTGCCAGCAAATGGCAGATCCTGCGCCATGTGATCATTCCCAACAGCCTGCCCGACATCTTCACCGGCGCACGGGTGGCCATGGGGGTGTGCTGGGGCACGGTGGTCGCGGCAGAACTGGTGGCGGCGGAAAAGGGGGCGGGCATGATGATCATTGCCGCGTCCAAGTTTCAGCTGACCGATATCGTGGTCATGGGGATCATCCTGATTGGCGTGATCGGCTATGGCATCGACATCCTGATGCGGATGGTGGAACGGCGGCTGGTGCCCTGGAAAGGCCGGGGGTAGGATGGGCAATCTGCCCATCTGACCTTTTGCAAAGATGGGCGGAACGGCAATCAGGGATGGGCGGAATCGCCCATCCTACGCGTAATAACTTTTGTACCAGTCGACGAACTGCGCCATGCCGGTGCGGATATCGGTTTGCGGTCTGTACCCGGTCAGGCGCTGCAACAGGCTGGCATCGGCCCAGGTGGCAGGCACATCGCCCATCTGCATCGGCATGTAGTTGCGGATCGCCTTCTTGCCCAGCACATCCTCGATCGCCTCGATGAAGTCCAGCAGACGCACCTTGTCGGAATTGCCAATGTTCACAATGCGGTAGGGGGCGTGCAGCGACAGGCTGTCGCCGTCTGGCACCGCTTCGCCCGGCAAAGGCCGCACCGGCACCGCGTCGATCAGCAGCCGCACCCCGCGCACCAGATCATCGACGCAGGTGAAATCGCGCCACATGTCGCCGTGGTTGTAGATGTCGATGGGGCGGTCGTTGACGATGGCATCGACGAATTTGAAATAGGCCAGATCGGGCCGCCCCCAGGTGCCATAGACCGTGAAAAACCGGAACATCGTGGTCGGAATGTTCCACAGATGCGCGTAGGAATGCCCCATCGCCTCGGCCGCTTTCTTGGTGGCGGCATAGATGGTCAACTGGCCATCCGCCTTGTCGGTTTCCCGGAACGGCATGTCTTCATTCGCACCGTAGATGCTGCTGGTGGAGGCCATCAGCAGATGCTGCACCGCAAGGCGACGCGCCACCTCCATCACGTTGAAGGTGCCCACCACGTTGGAGTCGATGTAGGACCGGGGGTTTTCAAGGCTGTAGCGGACCCCGGCCTGTGCCGCCAGATGGATGATCACATCGGGCGCGAACGCATCTGTCACCCGGTCCAGCGTCACCGTGTCTTCCAGCATGCCTTCGGTAAAGCTGAAATTCGGGGTTTGCAGCAGCACGCCGTTGCGGCGCTGTTTGAGGGTGACATCGTAGTAATCGGTCATCCCGTCATAGCCATGCACCCGGAACCCTTCGGCCAGCAGCAACCGCGCCAGATGAAAACCGATGAACCCCGCCGTTCCGGTGATGAAGACCTTGCGCATGACTGCCCCTTGTTTTGAAATGACAATCAGGCCCGCACGGGGCCAAAGTCAACCCGCCGCCTGCCCTTGCGCCCGTGCCTTTCGCAAGGCCACGGCCTCGGCGCGCATGCGGGTGATGCGGCGGAACAGGGTGCCCGGATCGTCGTTCAGCAGATCCAGCAGATGGCAGGCCAGCGGCCCCAGAACCGGCGTCACCTGCGCCTCGGCCCAGATCGGGGCCAGAAATTCGATGTCCAGCTTGCCCGCGACCAGGGCAAAGGATGGCAGGCCCATGGGCAGCGCGGGGCGGTTGCGGCGGTCTGCGCGAAACGGCTGATCCGGGGCGCTGCCTGAAAAGGTGCGCTCAAATTCGTACAGTTTAATCAGCGAAAACAACACGTTCAGCGACTGGCCCAACCGCCGCTCGCCTTCATCCGCGCCATGCGTGGCAAAGGTGATGGCAGACGAGATCAACCAGCGCAGCGGCAGGTCCGCCATCAGCGCATCGGGATGTTCGACCCACAGCCTGCGGAACAAGGCAGGCGCATCGCCCGGCCAGGACCGTTTGCGCAAATGCGCGATCAGCAGCCCGTTCAGCAGGGCCAGATCGGAACAGCCCGCCAGTTCGCGGTGCAGGTCTTGCAGCTTTTTGTCCAGCCGCAAGGACGGCACGGGCGCCGCCGGATCGGGGGCCACCACCTTGCCTGCCAGATAGGGTACAAGGTCCACATCCAGCGCAGGCAACCCGCCATTGGGCAGGCCGGTCATCGGGGCGCGGCGAAATTCCCAATGCGCAATCAGGCTGTCGGGCGCGTCGTCATAGCTGGGCATCGGGCGGCCTTGTGATGGGGCAATTTCGCCCATCCTAAATCCACAATGCGGCACAAGAAAGGGCCCCCCCTACAGCGCCCGCATCCAGAATTGCAGCGGTTTCATGGTTTCCTCGCTGTCGCCCACATCCTTCCAGCCGAATTCGGCCGTCACGCCGGGCAAGGGCGCATAGCCCCGCCCCTGCCAGAACGCGTCATTGGTGCGGAAGGTGGCAGGCCGGGCGGGGTGGCTGTCAGGCCGTTTGACCGAACAGAACGCCACATGGCTGCGCCCCATCCCTGCGGCATGCGCCTCGCGCAGATCAAAGAACCGATGCCCCAGCCCCTGCCCCCGGTATTCCGGCAGCAGCACCGATTCCGCGCCGTAAAGAATGCGGTCCAGCGGCAGGCCAAGGCTGGCGAAAGGGGCCTGAAACGCCTCGGCGTGATCCTCCATCGGGGTCGAGGTGGACGCGCCCACCAAAAGATCCCCGTCAAACGCCCCCACCAGAAGCGCGCCGGGGCTGTCACGGTAGGTTTGCAGATAGGCGCGTTCATAGTCGAGCGAGCCATCGTACAGGTAGGGCCAGTCCCGGAACACGGTGATGCGCAGGCCCGCCACAGCCTCCAATGCGGCGTCCAGATCGGCCCCGGTCAGGGCGCGCACAGTGACGCCGGGCCTCATGCCGAAACCTGTGCGATCCAGTCGTTGAGGTTGTAGAAGGTGGTGATGCGGGCGATCCTGCCATCCCGCAGGTCAAAGAAGGCCCCCGCAGGCAGGACATAGCGCTGCCCCTTTGCCTCGGGCAGGCCGGGGTCGGTTTGCAGATATTCGCCATGCACGACAAATTCCGCCGCCCCCCGCGTGCCGTCGTCATTGGCGAACACCACCATGTCGCGCAACTGTTCGCGGTAGGACACGCCCATATGGCCGCAAAACTCGGCAAACTTTTCGGCACCCCGGCGGATGCCGCCCTCATTGACCCGGTGTTCCACATCGGGCGCAACACAGGCCAGCATTCCGGCGGCATCGCCTGCGTTGAAGGCAGCGTAATAGGCGGTGATCAGGGTCTTTGCGGCTGTGGTCATCGGCGCACCTTTGGGGGAAGTCTGGCCCACAGGCTAGCGGGGTTCTGGCAGGGTTTCCATGGTCAGATCAGACCGATCATCCAGGCTTTGCGACGGTCGGGGGGGCGCAAGGCCCCCCGTCGTCTCACAGGGCCGCCGCCACCGTGGCCGCCATCGGTGTCGTCGCCCGCCCGATCAGCCGCGACAGGCTGTGGCTGTCGTCAAACAGCGCGCCCTTTGACGCCTGCACATCGCTGTCGGCCAGAACGGCGCTGAACGCGGGCGGCAGGCCGAAGCTTTCAAGGATACCGGCATAAACCGCCTCGGGCAGCGCGGTGTAGGGGATGGTCTTGCCCGTCTGGCGCGACACCTCGGCGGCCATGTCGGCCATGGTATAGGCCGTGTCCCCCGCCAGTTCATAGACCTTGCCCGCATGGCCCTGGCCTGCGGCCACCACCGCAATCGCCTCGGCATAATCGGCGCGGGCGGCGCTGGAAATCCGGCCCTCTCCGGTGGACCCGATCAGCGCCCCGGCCCCGATGGCTGCGGCCAGCGAGCCTGTGTAATTCTCTGTGTACCAGCCATTGCGCAGGATGGTGTGATCCACCCCCGACGCCTTCAGCGCGGCTTCGGTCACGATATGGTCCTGCGCCAGCACCATGCCCGAGGCTTCGCCCTTCAGGATCGAGGTATAGACGATGCGCCCCACCCCCGCTGCCTTGCCTGCGTCGATCGCAGCCTTGTGCTGCCCGGCGCGGTCGTTGAAATCATTCGAGGAAATCAGCACCAGAACATCCACCCCAGCCAAGGCCCTGGGGTCAATCCGGGTATAATCAAAGGCGCGCACCTCGACGCCCAGATCTGTGGCCTTTTCGGGGCTGCGGGCAAGAGCGATGATCTTGTCCCCCGCTGCGCGGGTTTTCAGGGCGGCAATGGCAAGGCGGCCAAGCTGGCCGGTGGCCCCGGTGACGGCGATGGTGGTCATGGTCAGTATCCTTTGTTGTGGCTGAGGCAGAGATACGCCTTTACTAACGAAAAGGAAGTACCTACATTTTTGTTAGTATCAGAAAGGCACCGCGATGACCGCCCAAGACCAGATGACCGCCACCCGGACCGCCAATGCCCTGCTGCAAGGCTGGCAGCGCGGCAATGTTCTGGCGACCGACTGCCCCAGCAGACAAGTGCTGCAACATCTGACCAGCAAATGGGGGGTTCTGGTGATGCTGGCGCTGCAAACCGGGACGCATCGGTTTTCCGCCCTGCGCCGCAGGGTGGGCGGGGTCAGCGAACGGATGCTGGCGCAAACCCTGCACGCGCTGGAGGCCGACGGCATGGTGCGCCGGGTGGCGCATGATGTGGTCCCGCCGCATGTGGAGTATAGCCTGACCCCCCTGGGCGCAGAAGTGGCCCCCTTGGTGGTGGCGCTGACCGCGTGGATCGAAGGCAACCTGCCCCGGATCATGGCGCAGCAGACTAAGGCTGCGTAGGCGGCCCGAACCGCTGCAAGATCCGTTCGCGGATCTGGTCGCGCGCTTGGCGATAGGCCGACAGTTTGGCATCGCGGCCTTCGCCCAGGCCCGTGGGGTCCAGGATCGGCCAGTATTCGATATCCAGATGGTGAAACCGCGTCAGTTCCAGCGCCATGCGCTGACTGGCGGGGGTCAGCGCGATGATCAGGTCGAATTGCGACAGATCATCGCCCCATTGCTGCATCTCCTCGAACGACCGCGACCGGTGCCGCGACAGCTCGATCCCCAGTTCCTGACAGACGGCGATGGAAAACCCGTCCACCTCCATGTCATTCTTGACCCCCGCCGATTGCACATAGGCCTTCTGGCCATAAAGCTTTTTCATCAGCGCCTCGGCCATGGGCGAGCGGACGGCATTGTGATCACAGCAAAACAGCACGGATTGCGGGAATGCGGCCAAGATCAACCCCAGTGCAGGACGCAGATCAGGGTGAACAGGCGGCGGGCGGTGTCGATGTCGACATCCGCCTTGCCGCCAAGCCGTTCCTGCAACACCCGCGCGCCTTCGTTGTGGATGCCGCGCCGGGCCATGTCGATGGCCTCGATCTGGCTGGGCGGCAGGCGTTTGACGGCCTCGAAATAGGACTCGCAGATCTGGAAGTAATCCTTCACCACCTGCCGGAACGGCCCGAGGCTCAGATGAAATTCGCCAACCTTTACCGTATCTTCCGTCGCCAGATCGAACACCAGCCGCCCCTCGCGGATGGCAAGGTTCAACCGGTACGGCCCTTCGGGGGTATCCCGGTCCTCGCGCCGTGGCAGGGCGAACGAGTTTTCCTCCAGCAGATCAAAGATCGCCACCCGGCGTTCCTGTTCGATCTCGGGCGTCGGGCGGGCGAGGCCCGTCTCGTTGATGCCGATGTGGCAGAGGCGGTTGGTCATTGCGGATACTCGTTCAAACGATCCAGCCTTGCCCGCACGGACAGGCCATGGGCTTGCAGGCTTTCGGAAATGGCAAGACGTTCGGCGGCAGGGCCGATGGCGGCAAGGGCGGCGGGGGTCATTCTGGCAATCGTGGTGCGTTTCAGAAAATCCATCACACTCAGCCCGCTGGAAAACCGGGCTGACCGGGCGGTCGGCAGCACATGGTTCGGTCCGCCAACGTAATCGCCGATGGCCTCTGGTGTCCATGCCCCAAGAAAGATCGCGCCGGCGTGGGGGATCTTGTCGGCAAGCGCCTCGGGGTCGGCGACCAGCAGTTCCAGATGCTCGGCGGCGATGCGGTTGGCCAGGGCGGCAGCCTCGTCCAGATCGCGCACCGTGATCACCGCACCGTTCTGCGCCCAGGACGGCCCCGCAATCGCGCGGCGGTCCAGCGTTTGCAGCCGCACCGCAACCGCCGCCGCCACCGCCGCGCCGAACGCCGCATCGGTGGTGATCAGGATGGATTGGGCCGACACGTCATGTTCGGCCTGTGACAGCAGGTCCAGCGCCACCCAGTCGGGGTCATTGTCACCGTCCGCAATCACCAGAATTTCCGACGGCCCGGCGATCATGTCGATGCCCACCCGGCCAAACACCCGGCGTTTGGCCGCCGCGACATAAGCGTTGCCCGGCCCGGTGATCTTGTCCACCGGCGCAATGGTTTCGGTCCCGTAGGCCAGCGCCGCCACCGCCTGCGCGCCGCCGATGCGGTAGACCGTATCCACCCCGGCAATCTGCGCGGCCAGCAGCACCAGCGGATTGACCACGCCCCCCGGCGTCGGGCAGGTGATCACCAGCCGCTGCACCCCGGCCACCGCCGCCGGAATGGCGTTCATCAGTACGGAAGACGGATAGGATGCCGTCCCCCCCGGCACATACAGCCCCGCCGCCGACACCGGCGTCCAGCGCCAGCCAAGGGTGGCCCCGGCCCCGTCGGTCCAGCTTTCATCCTGCGGCAACTGGCGCTGGTGATAGGCCCGGATGCGGTCGGCGGCCAGCGTCAGGGCTTCGCGATCCTCCGCCGACACGGTGGCGACCGCCGCTGCGATCTCATCCGGGGAAAACGCCAGCCGGTCCGCCGTCAGAACCATCCGGTCAAGCCGCGCGGTCAGGTCCAGCACCGCCGCATCGCCCCGGCTGCGCACCTCGGCGATGATGTCGGCCACGGCGCGGTCCACATCCTCGGCCTCTTCGCGCTTCATGCCCAGCAGGGCCTGAAAATCGGCGTCAAACCCGGCATCGAGGGTGGACAGGAACATCGGCATCGGAACATCCTCTGGATCGCTGCGCCCCAGATAGCGCGGCCTCCCCTTTGCCTCAAGCCGCCATTCACATTGGCTCAAATATCCTCAAGAGGGTGAGGCCCCGGCCTGCGCCGGGGCGAGGAACCCTTTGCGTCAGTCGTGCCGTGGCGCGCGGGCCGATGCCGCCCCATGCGGCCGGGTGACATCCTCCAGCCGCGCCTCCAGCGCCTCGACCTCCAGCGCGATGGTGCCGCCGCCCGACAGGGCCAGCGTCAGAACCCCGGTGCCATCCGCCCCCGCCGCATGGGTCAGCGACAGCAGCGACAGGGTCTGCGCCTTGTCGTCGCGGTCAAGGCCGGTGGACCGCACCGCGCCCACATCCTCGATCACCAGCAGGCTGCGCACGCGTTCGTAGGGGCGACGGGCAGCCTCGGCGGCGGCACGGTCTTCCCAGCGAAAGCGGGTCAGCAGAATGGCAAAGCGGCGCTGCCGCGCCCGGTAGGTCAGGTCGGCAGCCACGAACACCGCATCCTGCACCAGGGCTGACAGCACGCCCAGATCTTCGGCATCCTGTGCGATCAGATGCAGCGGCGCATCGGCCCCGTCCTGAAACCGGGCGTCGGTCATGCCTTGATCCGTTCGATCTGCGCGCCGACCGCCGACAGCTTTTCCACCACCCGTTCATAGCCGCGATCAAGGTGATAAACCCGGCTGACCACGGTTTCCCCTTCGGCAGCAAGGCCCGCAAGGATCAGGCTGACGCTTGCCCGCAGGTCGGTCGCCATCACGGGGGCGCCTTTCAGCCGGTCTACGCCGCTGACGGTGGCCGTTCCCCCATGCACGTCGATGCGCGCCCCCATGCGGATCAGTTCGGGCGCATGCATGAAACGGTTCTCGAAGATCTTTTCTTCCAGCACCGAAGTCCCGCTGGCGGTGCACAGCAGCGCCATCATCTGGGCTTGCAGATCGGTCGGAAAGCCGGGGAAAGGCTCGGTGGTCACATTGACCGCCGACACCCGGCCATTCTTGCGCGCCACCTTCAGGCCGCGCTCGGTCTGGGTGACGGACACGCCCGCCTGATCCAGCTTTTCGGCAAAGGCCCCCACCAGTTCCAGCGTGCCGCCCAGACATTCGACTTCGCCGCCGCAGATCGCCGGGGCCAGCATGTAGGTGCCAAGCTCGATCCGGTCGGTCACCACCGGATGCGTGGCCCCGTGCAGACGGTCCACGCCCTGAATGGTTATGGTGCTGGTGCCTTCACCGTCGATCTGCGCGCCCATCTTGCGCAGGCAGCGGGCAAGATCGACGATCTCGGGTTCGCGCGCGGCATTGCGGATTTCGGTCGTGCCCTTGGCAAGCGTGGCCGCCATCAGCGCGTTTTCCGTGGCCCCGACCGACACGAAGGGAAACTCGATCACCGCCCCGCGCAACCGCCCGCCGGGGGCCTTTGCGTGGATATAGCCGTCGCGCAGATCCAGCGTGGCCCCCATGGCCTCCAGCGCCTTCAGGTGCAGGTCCACCGGGCGCGCGCCGATGGCGCAACCGCCGGGCAGCGACACGATCGCATGACCATCGCGCGCCAGCATCGGACCCAGCACAAGGATCGAGGCCCGCATCTTGCGCACGATGTCATAATCGGCCGTGTGATTGGTGATGGCGTGCGACGACATCGCCAGCACCAGCCCATCCTGCAAGGACGCCACTTCCGCCCCCAGGGACTGCAACAACTGCGTCATGGTGGCGATGTCCGACAGGCGCGGCGCGTTGGTCAGGGTCAGCGGCTCATCGCTCAGCAAGGTGGCGGGCATCAGCGTCAGGCATGCGTTCTTGGCCCCCGCAATCGGGATCACCCCGTTCAGCGCGCCATTGCCCTTGACCAAAATCGAATCCATCGCCCTGCCCTATTCTTTATCGTTGCTGTCTGTGCTGCCCGCATCCGGCCCGTCGCCCGAAACCCGCACCTGCGCCTTGCGCCGCGCCATATTGGCCTTCAGTGCGGCCTTCTGTCTGGCCAGCCGGTATTCGGCCACCGTCGGACCATTGCCCGAAGCCGCTTTGGCCGGGCCGTCTTTCCGGGGGTCTGATCTGTCGTCCGCGCTCATGCAACTGTCTCTACCTTGGCGAACCGGCTGCGTCCAGATCGGCTGATCGCCTGCCAGCCACACAGCCGCTGCTGCACCGGCGCCGCCCCCAAACATCTTCCCTGCCGCCCGTTTGTACCGCCCGGCATCCCGACCGTTACACGGCCCGCGCTGCCCCCGCAAAATCACGCAGGAAAAATCCCGCGCCGGGGATCGGAAAACCCCCTTGCACCCCGCCGGATTTGAGTCTACTCAGCCCGCAATCCGACCGGATGCACCAGAATTCCGGTCCGGCGCTGTGGTAGCTCAGTGGTAGAGCACACCCTTGGTAAGGGTGAGGTCGAGAGTTCAATCCTCTCTCACAGCACCATCTAATCCCTTGATTTGTAGAGATATGTGAAAAAACAAGGCCTTACTTGCTCCTTTTCCCTAGCTTTTGTCCTAGTCCTCGTCCTAATCTGGACTAGGACAGTAACTAGGACGCCGCGCCAATGATGACACTACCCAAGGTTAAGTACACCAAGCAACGCGGTGGATATTATCACCTGAACATCCCTATCGCCGCGCCGATCCGGCGCGAGTACGGCGGCAAGGTTGCCTTCGAGCGTAGCACCGGATCGTCGGACCCAAAGGAAGCGGAACGGCAGGTCACAGCGCAACGTGCGGTGTTCGACATTCAGCTTAGAGCCGCGCAGCGGAAGGTCGATCAGGCACGCCTCAAGACGTTGCTGGACCCAGCCGACGCCGCGACCGTGGAAACGCTGGGTGGCCCCCAGAACCTTCCGAAAGCGGTTGATGGCCTGCGTGAGCAGGTCGCGTTCCTGATCGCTGGCTATGGCGCTATGGGGTTCCCGGACGATGAAGACCTGCCGCCCGATGCTATGCGGGACATACAGATCAAGGCTGAAATGGCCGCTCAACAAGCATTTCAGGACACGATAACATCTGAACTTCGCAGGCTGAAAGGCACCGCCGCCATGTTGGGCGAGGCAGTGCCCCCCGCCCCAACATTCCTTGACGAGGGCGTGACAGGCATCCGGGAGCTTGCCGAAAAGATGGCGGACGACAAGCAGTACACCAAGCAACATCGTGACTCGCTCCGCTACACCGTCCGCAGGTGGGTTGAACTGCACGGTGACTTGCCCATTGCCAAATGGGAAAAGTCACACCTCCACGACTTTGCCGAAGCGTTGAAGGGACTTCCGATCACGCGGGAAAAAAGCGTTCAAGACCTGCCGATCCGTAAGGCCATTGAAGTTGCCAAGGCCAAGAACCTCGAAACGATGGGCGACAAGATCAGGCAAACCCGCATCGACCACATGAGGTGGCTGATATCATTTGCTCTAAATCAGCTTGGCACCATCAAGGCCGATCCGTTTGGAAAGCACCCCATTTACAAGCAAAAGGTGAAGCATTCCGATCAGGCAGAGGATGACACCAAGCCATTCTCACCGGCACAGATTCGGCTGATTCTTCCGCACTGTGCGGCAAAGTTCCACGAGGACACACTAGACCGCTGGGCACCCATTTTTTCCGCCTACACGGGCGCGCGCCGTGAGGAAATCGGGCAGCTATATCTTACTGATGTGGTCAACCGTGGGAACGGACTGGTGGTCAAGATAACGGATGCGGGCGAGGATCAAAAGGTCAAGAACAAGCACAGCTTCCGAACCATTCCCCTTCCGCAGCCCTTGATAGACGCGGGGTTTGGAGACTTCGTTTCGCGCCGTCGCCTTCAAGGCGGCAAGATGCTGTTCCTCGAAAACTACACCGACAACCGGACGAAGATTAAGACCCCGCGAGAAGTGCAACTGAACGACCGTGGCCGGTTCACCGAAACCTATGGCGAACGGTTCAGCCGATACGTCCGCAAACCGCTCAAGCTGGTGGATGATGGACTTGTGTTCCATAGCTTCCGGCACTCTTGGACCGATGCCGCCCGCCGCGCCAAAATCGACCCGGAAATCCGTCGCCTGATCGCAGGGCGGCTAGACGGGGAAGACGCGACAGAATCGAACTATGGCGGGGCTGACCTACTGCAAGAAAAACTAGAGGCCATGGAAGCGGTGATACCGTTCCTAACATTGGACTGAACCGCTGACGCGGGCTGATCAAACAGACGCGTATAAGGGGAACCGTACACCACAAGTCTAGTACTTGAGCAAATCACCCCCACAAGATATGCTTGACGCTGCGGCACCATGCACCCCACGGAGGTATTTTGGCGAATGGCACAATGTACAGCACCAAGAGAAGGTCATCGGACAGCGAGTGGTGCAGCAAACTGCCCTGCGTGTAGGGGGCGTTCCCGCAGCTATAGCAGCGGCTATAGTTCATACTCTTCCTCGTCCTACTCGCAACCCTCCTACTCGCCCCCTTCCTATTCGTCATCGGGGAGTGGCAGCGGCAGCCGGAGTGGCGGTGGCGGATCGAGCGGCACCAGAAAGCCGAAATGGTCGCCCGCAAGTTCGCCCGTCTTCTACACAGATGCGCAGGTGGTCGAACTTACGCCCGTCAGGGAAAACGCCGAAAGACGGGCGGGGCAGCCTGACCTTCGGGATATTTTTCTGTGCCACGCGTGGGATGATCGGCAGGGAGCCGCTAAGGACTTGCACGACCGGCTTGAGGGACTTGGCGTCAAGGTCTGGTTCAGCGAGAAAGACGTAGCCCTTGGCTCGTCACTACTGCGCGAAATCGACAAGGGGTTAGCGAAGTCGCGAGTTGGAATCGTGCTTGTGACACCTGCGTTCCTGAAACGCGTCCAAGGTGATGGCATCGCAGACAAAGAACTTTCGGCACTCCTAGCCCGAAGCTTGCTTGTGCCCATCGTTCACAACACGACTTACGAAGCCCTCCGCGACGTAAGCCCCTTGCTTGGCTCGCGGAGTGGCCTAAGCACTGCGGAAGAGCCGATGGCGACGGTCGCGGCTAAGCTTGCCGAACTCGTCGCACCCTGAACCGACAACATCGCGTCCACGTCATTCTGAGCTACAGCAGGCCCGCGTCAGCGGGCCTTTTTCACGTCAAGCCAAAGCGCAACGCGAAATCTGTGACCCGTTCCGCGCGCGATTCTTGACTTTCGCGATCAACCCTGTTATCAATTGATTATGGAAAGTCAACAGTTTTCTTAACGAGTAACCCTAGTGCCTCTCACCCTCACCCGCGACCAGATCGCCACCGCCATGGGCGTGAATGTCGATACCGTCACCCGCCGCCTGAAAGGCGTCCCGCGCAGTCGTGACGGCAGCACCTACCTTCTTGCTGCCGTCCTGCCGCGCGCCAAGCCTGACCACCTCCCCGCGCTGTTTGCCGCCGCAACCGATGACTCGGCCCTTTTCGTGGGGTCTGGACCTGTCACGATGGCAATCGCATCCATCCTTGATGCAAGTCTCACGCCTGAGGCTCGCCACCGCTACCAGCGGGTACGGGCTGCAATGGTGTCGGGTCTGACCTATTCGCGCGGCGGTGCCGCGTACCTGCCCCTGATCGAGTCCCTTCAACAGAAGGTGCTTCTGCACTCGGAAATCCTTCGGCATGTCGCTCTTGGCACCCCGTGTCAGATTGAATTCGCCGCATTCGCCCCCGCGTTTTGCTTGGTTAACGGGGCCTATGAACCGGCAGAGGTGGCTGCATGACCACCCGCATTGAAGCGTTGCGTCAGCTTTTGTTCGCCCAGAAGCGGGCATGTGAATTTCTCGACCGGACGCGCGACGACACCGACCTGAAAGACGCTCTGAACTCCCCTTCCCGCCTGATCGGCGCGCTGTGCCGGGCAGCCAAACTGACCATGGCCGAAGTGGAGGGGTTGGCGGATGCGCTGGTGAAACGGCAGGGGTTTGTCAGCGCCACCATGAACGATGTGGAGGCCGTCAGAATGATGGCCCGCTACTAACAGGAACACTAAATGTCTGATAACTCTTCTTTCTTCGCGCTGGTAAACGCCAGCCCCGCCCTTGCGGATCGTTTTGCGAACATCACGGTGCAGGTGATCACCGCAGGCCGCGAACTCTTTGGGGTGCAGCTTGACCACGAAGACGTGGCCTCGATGGTCAGCGCCCGTGCGAGTGCGCTTGGGGCACATCCCCTCGAAGACTACATGGGCGAGTTGAAGGCCCTCGACAAGGTAAAGCAACGCCTGCCGCAGGTGGCAAAGCCGGATGCAGCCGCGCCCGCTGTCACCTCCGAAAGCGTGAACCCGGACGGTTCCGCAGGCTACCGTGACCGCCTGCGCCGGATCAATGAGGTGCGAAAGCCCACCGAAACGCAGCCCACCGGGCACGACTATGCGCACCTGTCCGATGTGGAAAAGCTGCGTCATTTGCAGACCCTGCCGCCGGGCGACCATCGCAAGATCAGCCTCGCCCGCGCATGGGGGCTTATCCCCGCCGCCGCGAAAAACGGATACTGAAATGTCTGCTTCTGATGAAATCCTGAATCGCCTCGTTTCGATCACCAAGGCCACCGGTCCGACCTTCTGGGCGGCATGGGAACGCCTTGGACCGGATGCGTTCCGCCTCAAGGCCACTAACGAGATTTTCAATCGGGTTTGGGCCGGAATGGTACTTACCGATGTGAATCCGGGCGGGGATATTGAGGTTTGGCCGTGACCCGCACCGTTGAAGCCATCGCCGCCGCCATCCGGGCGACCGGCAAGCCGGTGGAAAGCTGCGTCTCGATGCCTTTCGCAGGCGGCGACCGTTTCACTGTGTGGTTTGATCGTATCACCCCCGACGACTGGATTGCATTGCAGCGCCTGCTTCGCACCGAACCCGCTGCACCCCTGACTTATCGCCAGCACCGCAGCATTGCCGAAGCCAATGCCAGCGGCGACCGTCGCCGCCGCCGATAGCCGAACATCCTTCGGGGCCTGCCATCCCCGCCGGATCGGCGCGCGGTCCGTCACAGCCGCGCGCCACCCTCTAGCCTGCGCCCGCCTCTGGTAGCCGTGGAAGGACCGACAGCGGGGCTGTCAGTCAGGCGCTGTTAAGCGCCACCACTTCCCAGCGGCATAGGACCATGCCGCTGTGATCAGCGGACTCGGCGGTATCTCCAGCGCCGAGTCCGCCACCCTCCCCATCATCATAGGAATACCAAAATGGCCCGCCGGGCTTCTGATACTTATTCGACCGTGGAGGCGTCCGCTGTGGACGAACTCGCGGAAATTCTCGCGGGGGCCATCGCCCCGAATGTCGCAACGCCTCTCTTTATGGACGCCTACGAATGGCGCGCTGTGTGCCAGAACCTCCCCCGCGTGGCGCATCTCGTGGCAGGCCGGAACGGCTTCAAGCTGAATGCAGACGGCGAATATTACGAGCGGCCCGCCAACCTTCCGCTTGGGCATCTTGAGGACGGTGTAGACCTTTCGCAGATCGCGGGCCGTATCGGCGCGGTCCTTGATGCACTCGACCCGAAGGGCGTCCTGAACGTCATGCAGGTGGCACCTTGACCGCCGCCGACAATCGCCGCCAGCAGAAAGAGCGCACCCACCGGCGGCAGGAACGGAATCGCCGCTGGACCGCAGCGGCAACCCAGCGGGCTAGCTGGACGGCAGAGGATTACGAACGCGAAGCAACGGAGATCGCCGCCGAGATCGCCCGCCGGGTGGAGGCGGGCGAAGTGACCCGCGCGCCGGAAATCCCGCCGCCTGCCAGCCATGAAGGCCGGGGGATGGCGGAACAGGTTGCCGGGTTGCTACGGTCTTGGACGCTACCCGACTAGGCTGAATCTGAAAGTCGGCTTGAAGCTGAACCGCTTGCGATTCCGGCACTTCTTGAAGCCTCAAATGTAGCTTGAAGCCGATAAGTACATGATAGGTAACGACTATTTTTTGGAAACCTGTTGACGGGTGCCCCCGGCATAGGGCATGAATGCTGAACGACACCACACAAAGAAGGAACCACCATGAACATCATCAACCTGCCCGCCCGCGAAGCCGCCGAACGCGAACTGGTGATCCTCACTGCCGAGTTGCACGACCGCGCGCTGATCGGTGGAGCGCTGGAAAATGCCGCTGTGGTGGCGTCCCTCGCCCGGCGAGTGGCTGCGACAGCCGAAATGCTGTCTCGAAACCCCTAGAGCGAAAGAAGCCCTGTGACCCTGACTGACCTCAACACTACTACCCTCGAAGAACCGGCCTACACGCTGGATTCCGAATTTTATGACCCGGATGCCGATCCCGACGCCTTTGATGGCGAAGACCGGGAAGCTGTAGCTGATGAATACGGGCCTAAGCGTTCCGCCGATGTGATTCCGTTTCGGAAGCCGCCGAAGGACCGCCTGCCTGTGCCGAAGACCGGGCGTCCTTTCGGTCATCCCCCCTTGGCATCCCTCTATCATACCGAAAGGGCCGAGGCCGCGCGTCAGCGCGCCGAAGAGGTGTTGCCCGAATGGTTGGCAGAGGCGCAGCGGGTGCTGATCGACGCCGGGTTGCAGCGCGGCAACGTGATGATTGCGGACACTGCCGACCACAACGCCATGACGCTGGCCTATGCTCTGCGTTACGCGGAATGTGGCCTGCACGTCGCGGACTCCTATGCCATCCATCCCCGCACGGGCGCAGGCATGAGCATGAGCGGGGAAGCAAAGGTGCCGCTTGGCGCGGGATGGCAGAACCGTGCCAGCAATGACCGGGACCAGATCAAGACCTTTTGGACCGGAACCGGGCGCTATCCCGAGAACAAGGCAGGGAAGGCGTGGCCCTACCGCCGCCCGAGTTACCCCCGCAATGTGTCGATTGTCTTGCCCTATGGCTCTGGCCTTTTCGTGCTGGATGAAGATGGCGATGACGGAATGGCGGCGGTTGCTGCGCTTGAGGCGCAGCATGGCGCGTTGCCGCACACGCCGGACTCCCGTTCCGGGTCCGGTAATGGGCGGCACCGCATCTTCCGGGCCTCTCGACCGATCCGCAACACCGCTTCCGGTGTTGCGCCGGGCGTTGATATTCGCGGTGAAGGCGGACAGATCATCGCCGCGCCGTCCATCCACAAGACCGGGAACTTCTATCAGTGGGCCGAAGGCTGCGCACCTTGGGAGTGCGAGATTGCAGACGCGCCCGAATGGCTGGAAGACCTCGCATTCGCCGCGATGAAAGCGAACACGGCGAAGGTGAAGCGCGAGCGCAGGGCAGCCCGTCGTTCGGAGCATATCGCGACCACTTTCGGCTCGCGCAGTGGCGGCGGGTTTGATTGGTGGTGCGATCAGATCGGTGATGGTGACGGACGGATGGGTTTTGATGGCCCCATTCGTGATGCAGCCCTTTCGTGGTGGCGCGCAAATCCCTACGGCGACGAGGAAGAGGTGTTCACGATCCTGCGCGATGTGATCGACAACGCGCCGCGTGATCCGGCCAAGAGCCGGGACAAGTACGATACCGACCACTACCTTGCAGGCCGGATTGAAAAGGCCCGCGTCTACATCGAAGACCGCCGGGCAGCCGAAGAGGAAGCCGACCGGGAAGAGGCGGAAGCATTGGAAACCGCCCGCGCCATCCTTCGGCAGCATCTGGTGACGGCAGACGGGAAAACGGACTTGGCCGCTGACGCGGCCCAGGTGGCAATTGCCCGTCTCACCGAAGGTGGAATCGACCCCGACGACGCGGCGGACCTTGTTACGGAAGCGGCGGCGGACGTGCTGCGCCAGATTGAAAGCCGCGCCGATGATCGGACGCACGATCCCGTTGCCGAAGCCCGCCGGGAAGTCGCGGAAGCCGCCGTGCCTTCTATCCTCACCGCGCTCTATGACGAGCGGTTGGTGGACGGTGATGGCTTTATGGTGCGCGCCAAAGATGCGCCGCACCTCTACCGCGCCTACAAGATCAAGCCGACCGACGACAACGCGGAAACCCGGATGCGACTGGAAATCCGGGACCAGATGTTTGCCAGCCTGAACGCGCGGGTTTCGTGGGTGGTGCTGGACGGTGAAGCCAAGTGGGCTATCCGGGGCGGTGACGGTGAAGCTGTGCGGCTGTGGAAGGAACAGACCATTGGCAAGCTGTTCATCAATCGCGGAGTGTCTTACTGGGAAGGTGAGGGCGACAAGGCCAAGGTCAAGATGATCAAGCCCGCCGATGTGATCACCTTCGCTCGCCAGCGCGATACGTTCCTCGACACCTGTTTTGAACCCGATCCGGCAAAGGCAGCCATCGCGGCCCGGCGGGGTCAGTACAACCTTTGGAGCGGGTTTGCTGTCCAGCCCCGTCCCGGCGACTGGTCCAAGCTGCGCGACCACATCCGCGACCAGCTTTGCGGCGGCAACATGGATCACTTCAACTGGGTGATGACGTGGCTTGCCTCGATCTTCGCCCGGCCCGGCGTCAAGGTGCCCAGTTCCCTTGCCGTGATCGGGGAACAGGGGACCGGCAAGAGCAAGGTCTTTGACTGGCTGCGCCGTGGCATCGGTTGCGCAGCCCTCAAGGTATCGGCAGCACGGCACTTGACGGGGAACTTCAACGCGCACCTTGACGGCAAGGTTCTTCTTATCTGCGAGGAAGCATTCTGGGGCGGTGACACTCAGTCTGCGGGCGTCCTGAAAGACCTGATCACCTCCGAAACTCTCCAGATCGAAGGCAAGTTTGCGAACTTGGTCGAGCGCCCGAACTATGTCGCGGTGGTCTTCATCAGCAACAATAGCTGGGTGGTCCCGACCGATGGCGAAGACGCCCGCCGGTTCCTCGTCCTGCACTGCCTCGACACCCGGAAGCAGGATGCCGGATTCTTCGGCGCGATTGATGATCAGATGGAGAACGGCGGGCTTGAGGCGATGGTGCATGAGTTGACGCACTGGCAGCCTGAGGCAGTGGATTTGTCGTGGACCAGCTTGCGGAACCCGCCTGTGACCGATGGCCTGCGTCAGCAGGCTGGCATGGGGCTGCGCGGGCCTCTCGCGCGTTTGGTCAGCATCCTTGAAAACGGGGTGCTGTCTGGTCGCGAGGCTGACGGGTCGGTGTTCTACTACGCCTTGTCCGATGACCAGCCGACGCCGATCTTGCGCCACCACATGGTCGCAGCCCTCAATCATACGCCCGAGCGCGGGAACATGACCGGGGAAACCAAGGCGGCAATTGATGCCATTCTTGGAACCGACGCGGATGGCGGAGATAACAAGAAGGTTGTGCCTTACTTCGGCGACACCCGCCGTCTGTCGGATGATGAGACCAGCGCAATGATGAAGGACGACGGGGCTGACCCGACCCTGTTGCGCGTGGTGATGAAGGGCAAGGGGCGCGTTGTGACGATCCCCGCCCTCTCGTCCCTCGCGCCGATCCTCGCCCGGTATGGGCGGGGGTGATCGACCCAGCCCTCGACCCAGCTTCTTCGGGGGCTGGGTCGGGCACATCACCTTGATTTCGCTTGGTATTTATCGGAAATTATGCTGATCGACCCACCGACCCAGCTTTCCCGAAAACCCCTGTTCTGGCGCGGGGGGATGCCGTCCTGTGGCCTGCCGTCCTTCGGTAATCACCCCATTTTTAACGGGGTGCCTTCGTAGAACTTACGCGGCCATTTTCAGTTTCTGGGCAGGTGTGATGCCGCCGATGCCCATGTTCGGGCGGTCGTTGTTGTATGTCCAGAGCCATTGCGTGGCGTGATCCTGTGCCTCCTCGATGCTTTCGATGATGTATTGGTCGAGCCATTCGTGCCGGACGGTGCGGTTGTATCGCTCGATGTAGGCGTTCTGCTGGGGTTGGCCCGGCTGGATGTGCTGGATGGCAACCCCATGTTTCTCAGCCCATATCAGCAGCTTGCCGCTGATGTATTCGGGGCCATTGTCGACCCTTATCGTCCCGGGTTTGCCGCGCCATTCGATGATCCTGTCCAAGCTGCGGATGACCCTTTCTGCTGGCAGGGAAAAGTCGACCTCGATCCCCAAGCCTTCGCGGTTGAAGTCATCGAGCACGTTCAGCAGCCGAAATGCCCGGCCATCCCCCAGACGATCGGCCATGAAGTCCATCGACCAGGTCATGTTGGGTG
>JAZKGQ010000009.1:0-202736 GCA_040385825.1 Pseudomonadota bacterium
CGATGACCTACTGCCCTGGCGCTGGAACGGATAGCGGTCAGACCGGACGCTTACGGCCTGCCGACAGGAACATCCGGATCGGGCGGCCCTTCGCGTCGGCCAGGACGTGCAGCTTCGAGTTCAGGCCGCCCTTCGTCCGACCTATCAGGCGTCCGCGCCCCCCTTTTGAAGCGCCAGGCTTGAGGCCGTCCTATGGGCCTTCGCATGCGTCGCGTCGATCATCACGATCCCGGTGTCCTGCGCCTGTGCCGCCAGTTCGGTCATGATCGTGGCGAACACGCCCATCCGGCTCCACCGCTTCCAGCGATTGTAGAGCGTCTTCGGTGGGCCATAGGCGGCGGGCGCGTGCTTCCACATCAACCCATTGCGCTGAATGAAAATTATCCCACTCAACACCCGCCGGTCATCGGCCCGCGGCTTGCCCCGAGACTTCGGAAAGAACGGCCGCAGCCGATCAAGCTGCGCTTCCGACAGCCAGAAAAGATCGCTCATCATGCCTCCCCACTTTGGGAGTTTGAATCATGCCGCGAGCCGCCGATCAAGCGGATTTATGGGTCCTGACTCTAGTTGTTCAGTCCCGTCCTTCGCATTTATGGTGCCGACCACTTCGCCGAGACGTATGGTTGTGGCATGTGGCGTACCTCTCGCTATACTCTTAGCCGCCTTCAGGCGCGACAAAGCGTAGACAGGCATGCATCAGCCTGCGTGGATGGGACTGGATGGCTGCGGCAATTGCCGTTCCGGTAAGCTTGATGCGCGTCTGGGCCATAAGAACGGCCAGTGTAGCGCGGCGTTCGTCGGCTTCAACTTGACCACGCAGAGCATTGACCATGCTTTGGTTGTCCACTCTGGCGCGTGCTGCGGCGCGGTTGCGGAACCCTTGGGCAAGAGTTTCACCTTCGATCTCGATCACCTGTTTGCGGGCAGTCCATGCCTTTATCACTTGGCGCAGATCCTTGGTCCGCAGATCTTTTAGGTCAGCGTCGATCACGCTGACGTGTTGACTGCAGACCCCCGCCGTCGGTGTAAGCAGTTTTTGCATCCGGCCTTGAATGCGGTTTTTGTCATCCGGATCGGGCCTTGCGCGCAGGAGCATTGCAGTTTGCTGTGGATCAAGCGGGTGCCAGCCTTCCTTGGTCAGGACCGAGGCCATGGCCAAAAAGCGGGTTGGCATCCGGGATTGCATCCAGCGGTGGTCGGCGGAAAGCCCTTCGTCAAGCCGTGCCAGATAACTTTGTCGGGCCGAGGTCCCGAACCAATCTAGGGCTGCGGCAAAGTCTTTTGCAGCCCCAGAGTGCGGCGGTTCGAGGGGCTGGCTGGCCGCAACGGTGATCGCAATCGGCAGACCGGTCCAGGCCAATGCCGGATGGTTGGCGCCGACCCTGATCACCAATTCGCCTTGGGGCTGACCAGAAAAATGCGGGCCACCAAAGCTTAACCAGCCCTGACACAGCCCGTCGTGAATGCTGTCGCCGTGGTCAAAGAAACGCAGGTCGCGCGTTTGGGCGCCGGTGACGTTGAACTGCACAAAGCGGTAGGGCGGCACGGCCATATGCTTGCGCCGTACAAGCAGCGCCGTTTTGTCATCCCATTCGTGGCTTTGGGCCATGTCGGGCAGCAGGAAGGGCGGTTCTGTTTTTCCAGAAGCATACCAAAAACCCGAATACCGCCTCGGCGGATCGGATTTGTCGGGGCGGCCGGGTTCATAGAGAAAACCGCCCGCTTTTGCGCAAGCACGCAGCCAGTCGTCATTCGCCGCTTCTACCCGCTCTGCCGCTCTCGTTTCGTGCTCATCGGCAAGGTGCAGGCGATCTGCGATGTCGCCGACGCGGTCCGCCAATGCCTGCACATGCGCCTTGGACAAGGGCGCGAAATGGTCAAGGTGCGAGACAAGGCCGCGCCCGGCCCATGTTGCATTCAGGTCGGACAGGCGTGCCAAGGCTGCGCCTTTGCCGGTTTCGGGACGTGTCAGAAGCTGGGCAATCAGTTGGTTGACCTCGGTCCAGATCTCTTCCGAGACCGGAGGCAGCGGGCTGTCAAACACCCCCAGTGCGCCAAGGGCGTTTGACAGCCCCTCTTCTGGCGAGCCTCGCATGACCAGCCGCCAAAGGCGGATGCGAGCGGGCATCTGCTGTCCACGACGTGCAGCACGTATTGAGGTCTGGCTAAGCCGGTCGATCCGCCCGATCAGCTGATCCACGGCCTGCGGGTCCCATGGCATGCTGTAAAAGATCATATTGCGTGCGCTGTGTTGAAGGTTCAGCCCGGCTTGAATCCAGTCGCCGATCAACAGGATGCGCGCGGGGCCCTGAACAAAGGGTTCAATCGCTTCCTGCATGGCGCGGATGTCTTCAAAGCTGCTTTCGCTGGCCGCCATCGACCGGCGCAGGGCCGCGATACCGTCTGGTGCCAAGTCGGGAAAGTAGCGAGGCAAGACAGCTTGCAGCATATCGATGGTGCCCGCATCGCCCGCCACGACGACAATCTTTTCCGGTGCGCGGGCGGGTTTCCCAGCGCTTTCTCGGTCCTTTTCGGCACCAAAGATGCCTGCAAGAATGTCCGTCAAAGCCTCAAGCCGGGAGTCGCCGAAATCTTCCAACGCGTCTTTCCGCACCTGCACCATACCCGGAACCGTGCGTTCAAGCCGGTCGATGGCGTCGCGCACCGAACGGCGCGAGCGTAGCAAACCGCGCACTGTGGTCCAGGGTGCGGCATCAAGGCTGGGGCCGCGTCCCCCATCACCTCGGGTGTGGCCTGCAATAAGCGTCTGGATCAAACTCAGACGACCGATTTCTGAGACAGTCGGGTCAAACAGGCACAGTTGGTTGTCGCGGGCAGGGAAATAGGCCCCCCAATCCGCCCGTGTCTGTCGGGTGATGCGCCGGGTCGGGGCGTGGTGGCGATAAGCGATTGCCCCTTCGTTGGAAAGGTCGTCCGAGGGCAGACCAACCAGCGCCTGCGCAGCTTGAAGTTCTTGTTGTTCGATAAAGGCCGCGGTCGTCAGACCCACATCTTGGGCCAGCCGGGTCTTTTCCGGCTCCAAGAGCCTAAGGATAATGTCGCGCCAAACCGGATCGCCCAGCCGCGGCGTAGCCGACAGCACCAGAAGCTGGCGATAGGCCGCTTCGTCGTTTCGGCTTTCGTCTGCTTTTTGGCTTAGGCGGTCGAGCACGTCGCGCGGGAGGGATTGCGGCTCGTCGATCAACAGCATGTGCTGGCGCACCGGGTCTAGCCAGTCGGGATGATCGGCAATGTCCCGGGGCCGCAGCAAAAGTGCGCTGGCCGTGCGGTGGCGCGCGGCGGGATGGTCATCGTCGGCGCGCTCAAGCCCGGCGGCCCCGGCCTCAAGCCAAGCCTGCATCCGGGCGCGGTCGGCGTCATCGACGACATGGCCGAGGATATGCCCCCGGGTCCAAAGCTCTTCGTGCCACTGCGCCAATAGGCGTTCGGGAGCGACAATGGCGGTTTGATGGGCGGGGTCGACGCTGCGCAGCGCGTTCAGCACCATGATCGCTTGAATGGTTTTGCCAAGCCCCACCTCGTCGGCAATCAGATGGCGAATGCGTTGATCCGACAGGATATGGGTGACGGTGGCCAGTTGGAACGGCAAGGGTTCGGCGGCGACGCCAAAGGTCGCCCCCATGGCCAGCGCCCCGCGCTCGGCCCTGCGGCGCAGGGCATGGGCGGTGGCAATGAAGACGTGGTAGGGATCAAATCTGTGCAGATCAGACATGGGCATCATCCTGTCCGCCGCAGCACGTTCGGCCCGGCCCGGCCCAGTCGCAGCGCGACATAGCGAATTGCCCGTGCAGTGTGCCGATCGGACAAGAGCCGCGCCAGATGGTCACGCCAGGCTTCGGTTCCCAGCAGTTGGTTGGGGGCAAGCCACAGCAGCAGTCCGCTCCTCAGCACCTGTGGTCCGACCCAGTCGATCCCGGCGGTTCGGCTGATATCCATGTGGCACCGGGTCAACAGGCTGACCAGATCATCATCGGACAGCCGGGCATAGGTCGTCGCTTGCAAGGATTCCCAACGGCTTTCGGGCAAGATCAGGTGCCGGAATGGCGACTGCGCTTGCAGGGTCCAACTGCGGTCTGACAGTCTTTGCCAGCGATCGGCGGGAGAATAAGCATCGCTTTCCCCAAGCTCTGGTTCGCCGCGGAGTTCAAGGCTCGCTGACAGATCGGCATAGGCCGCATCCACCGCTGCATCTAGCAGCGCCGCCTCGTCTTCGGTCAGCGCCGGTCCGGGCGCGCGATCAGATGGTTTGAAAGATGCCAACGCATGAGCAAAGCGTTGGGTCAGGGCATCTAGCAAGAGTGGCTGGTCTTCATGCGCGATCTGGGGAAACTCGGGGCCCAAGGCCAGTCCATCGGCCGCAGCACCTTCGGCCATCTGGCGGGCAAGGCTGTCGGGGCGGCGGCGGTCCTGTGCTTCGGCGGACAGCCAGTCTTGGCCACAAAGGGCTACAAGAAGGCTGTCTTCAAGAAACCGCACAATCTCCGTACGCCGCGCATCAACCAGAAAGCTTGACGCCTCGGCCGACATCCAGGCTACCAGCGCCTCGCAAAGTGTTGCCAGCCCGTGTTTGTCGCCAAACGGATCAACCGAACGGGCCAAAGTCAAGGGCGCGGGCTGGGCTGACTGACCGAAAAGAAGGGCCTTGCCCTCGATCAACCCAGCCCGCAGAGCCGCAAGGCCGGGCACATCGGGCAAAAAAAGCCGAATGTCGTCCACAGCTTCGGGATGTTTGGCACCATCTTGGCTCAATAGCGGGGCCAGCGCCCGCGCGCCTAGACCCGGCCCGATAATCGCCCCATCCCTAGTCGTATCTTCGTCCCCATCTTCTTCGTTATCCGCGCGCCAAGCGATTTGCCCCGGTACGCGGTCTAGCTCTTTTGGTCGCCGGGGCAGCGGGAATGTAAACTCTCCCAGCCCGGGCACTTTGACGGTCAGGGTCCACCATGCCTCTTCATAGGCGGCGGCCTGATAGGCCGCGGCGCGCAGCTCTTCCAATTCGGGGGCGGCAAAGGTCAGGCGGGCGGGCAGGCCAGACAGGGCGAAGTCTTGGCGGGCAAGTACTGCACCGTTGCGGGCCAAACCGATTTGCAAGATGACCGGGCCAAGCACAACCGGACTTGCGAAAGACAAGACCAGGGCCCCCGACCTCAGGTCAGCAAGGCTGGGCTGCTCGGGACGCGCATTGCAGGCAAAGGCACGCGGGGCAGCGGATGTGTCGGAGTAGGGAACGATTTCCCAAGTTTCCGCCAAGCCGCTGACCTGTCCGCCTGCCTGCAAATGCAGCGCGATGGCGCCGTCAGAGGCAGGCAGAATTGCAACATCGCCAAGCGCCATGACCGTCTCCACGCTAGCCGCGGTCGCGCCGGGTTTGCCAAGGCTGACCTGCAGTCCCTCACACATCGCCCGCAGGAAAAGCGGCGTGTCGGCGGGGGGCATCAGGCGGTTGCCGTCACGGACAATGCGACCCGCACAGGCAAACTCGGCCAGATGCGAGTTGGCCAAACGCACCCCGGCTTCGGTCAGGGCTATGAGGCAGGTGCTGGCCTCCGCCACCCAGGCCAAAATGCCGTTTGGGCAGTCCAAAACCTGCGCCCCGGCGGGCCTTGCCGGGCCGTCCGGGCGGTCTTGCAGGATTTGCAGCACCTGCTCGCCGGGGTGCACCACATCGTTTCGGCCAAGCGCCGCCAAAAGCCCGCCTGTTTCGGCCCAGCGAAAAACCGAGGGCAGTGCGGGGGTCAGGGCCGCCAGAAGATATTCCGCGCTGTCAGAGCAGCCTGAAAGATGAATAGTGGCGGGCGCAAACGCGCGCCCGATGTCGGGCAGGGCCAAGATGGCCCCCTGTAGAAAGTCGCGCAGAAACACCCGATTTTGGGCCTGCCCTGCAATGGTCAACAGCGCGCTTTGGCTGTCGGGGACCGCTTCGCCTGACTTGGGCCCCTGTAGCCAAAGCCCATCTAGCACGGGTTTGCCCCCACCATCACCGCCGGTCCGGCAAGATATCGAGACGGAGGCCAGCCAAGTCGCTCTTGGGGGCATTGCGGCGGATTTGCGGGACGGGTTGCGCAGCACGCGGCGCGCCTGACGCAAGACCTGTCGGCATTCGCCATCCATCCGGATATCCCGCCCGATCCGCGCCAGCGCCTTGGGTTCCAGCCGGGCCGCGCTTTCCTCGCCGGTAAGCAGGCTGCGCCCTAGGGCAATGGCCAGCGCTCGGTCCTCCAGCCAGTCCGACAGCCGCCCGGACCACAGCCCGCCGGCGATACCGATCAGGCGCCGGTAGAATTCGTCATCATTCAGACCCGTTCCGCCCATCTGCGCCACCTTGCCAAGCGCGGCGGCCAAGGGGCGGTGTATCTCCAGCGGTGCCAGCGCGTTGCGGATCGGCCAAGCGATGTTGCTGTAGTTGCGGGCCCAATCGCTGCGGTGTGGCTGGGGCGTGCCAAGCCGCTGGCTTAGCCGCTCAAACAGCGCGCGCATGGCCAGACGGTCGGCCCCTGAAATCACCACCCCCAAATCGCGCGACAAGCGGGGCCAGAATTCGGTGCCGGTGCCGCGATAGCCGTAGCCGGTTTCGGTGATCGCCACGGCGAGGGGCAGGGTTGCATTGGGCCAGCGCGCCGGTGCAAGCCCTTCCATCCGGGCATGGGCGCCGACCAGGCGGAGCATTTTGGCCAAAGCCTCCGGGTCGAGCCCATGTTCGATAAGGAAGACCGGATCGGTTCCGCGCTGGCTGCGCAGAGCCTGAAATTGCGCAACAAGCGCGTGGTCAAACTGTCTGAGCAACTCTAACGCAGGACCAAACATAATCATCCAAATCTGTTTGGGGCAGTTTGGGTGGCGCGTGGAAAATTGTCAATAAGCCCTGAAAAAGGCTTGATTTTCGCCCGCGGGCTGTATCCAGTGCCTTATGTTCCCGTCCTCGCCGGTCAGCCCGGCCGGGGCCGGGACGGGTATGATACTGTTTGGCGGTCGATGCATTTTCACAAACTCCTTGGTCCTGTCCGCCCGCAGCCCGAATCTGAGGCTGAGGCCACAGCGATTGAACGCATGATGGTGGCTTTGGGGCAGACGCGTGCCCCCTCGCCGACCGATCTGGCCGAAGCGGTTGGCGTATATATCACCTCGGCGCCCTACATGCCTTTGCAGGAAGCCATAGCTTGGCTGGCGGGTCTGCTCGGCTGGCATGAGTCTTGGCGCAGCCGTGCCGCGATGATTGCGGATGAGATTGTGGCGGCACTTTTGGCGGTGGGGGTGTTTGGCACGGGCGTGGGGTTTGGCCATCCACTTTTGGTGCCGCTTGCGTCGCGTCGCGTGTTGGTGCCGGGTGTCGGAGCTGTTCATCTTGCCGCCCGACCCATTGCGGCAACGGCTGGACAAAATGCGGACCAGCCGCAGGGCACGCTTCCCGGTGGCCTTTTCAAGGCGGGGGATGTGGGCGAAGAGGTGATCTCTTTCGCCGAGGCGATCGGCTTGCCGCCCTTGGACCAAGACATACTGGACGCATTGTCCGGGGCCATTGTGCGGGCTCGTGACGGGGTGCTGTTGCGCGATTTGGCTGCGGATTGGCAAAAGCGTTTGGTGGTTTTGTGCTGCGGCTTTGATACGGCGCAGGGCTTGTGGCGGATGGATGCTACTCGGGCGGCGGCGGTTCTGGCCTGGGCAGGTCTTGTGCCCGACATAGAGCCTGGAAAAGCTCAAGACTCCGATCAGGCATTGGTCATTGCCTTGCCTGTCGACCGGCGCGCCATTGTGACCGCGGGTCCGGGCAGCGGCAAGACTCATGTGGTCTGCCAGCGCCTTGCGCAGCTTTTGGGGGCCGGAACTTCAGCCCCCCGCATGTGGCTTTTGTCTTTTACCCGCGTGGCGGTGGAAGAACTACGCGACCGGATTGCCGCCGCGATCAACCGCCCCGACGAGGCTCGCGCGTTGAATGTAGCGACCTTTGATTCCTTTGCTGGCCGCTTAGTGAATGCAACGCTGCCTGCAGGGGCTCAACGCCCCTCAAGCCACGATGCGGCGTTGCGCGACGCCTTAAAGATGTTGGGCGATCCGCCCCCTGCTGTGACCGGATTTCTTGCGGGCGTTGCCCATGTGGTGATTGACGAAGCGCAGGATCTGCGGGGCGACAGGCTGGCACTGATGCGGGCCTTTCTTGATCTTTTGCCGCCCGGATGTGGGGTGACGATCCTGGGCGATGCTGCGCAGTCGATCTATGGGTTTTCGACTACCCCGGTGGGGGATTCGGCTTTGGACAGCTTGCTGGACCCAAAGCCCGGCTATGTGACAATGACGCTCGGCTCCGATCACCGGACCCGCGATCTTGGGCTGGCGAACTTCTTTGTCGCAATCCGCGCCGATTTGAATGCCAAAGGGCAAAGCGGAAATGAGATCCATGCCCGCATCCGCCAAAGCATCGAGCGCTTTGCAAAGCCTGCGCCGCGTGGGGTGCTTGACCCGGTTTTGCCGCCGGCACAAGGCAGCATGGTGCTCTTTCGCGGGCGGCGCGCAATCTTGTCGGAAAGTCATCGGTTGATGCGGGCTGGTGTCGCGTTCCGGCTGCGCCTTTTGGGTCAGGGCGATTTGATCCAGCCCTGGATTGGCGCAGTTCTGGCCGGGTTGCCGGGCCGCGGAATGGTGCCTTTGGCCGAGATCGCGGCGCGTATTGAAGGGGTGCAGGCCGTTCTTCAGGGACGCGATCTGGATCAGCTTTGGACCGATTTGAACCATCTTGCAGACAACCCCGGCGCGCAGTTGGACATGTCACGTTTGCAACGGCGGCTGGGCCAGTCGCTGCCACCGCGCCTTTTGCGGCGGTTTCTTGGCCATGCGGGTCCCCTTTTGGGCACGATCCACGGCGCCAAGGGGCTAGAGGCCGACGCTGTGCTGTTGATGCTGCCCTATGCGCCGCCAGATACGCCCTTTGCCGGCACACAAGACCGCACCAAAGCTGATCCTTTGGAAGAGGCGCGGGTTTTGTATGTCGGGGCAACGCGGGCCAGGTCCAAGCTTTACATTGGCAGCCAAAGGCCAAGCCATCTGCAAAAGCTGGCAGGCGGGCGGTTGTGGCGCGGTTACACCGGCGATTTCAGCGTCGAGATCGGGCTTGCGGGCGATGTGCTGCCGATCCTCCCCGCCGCTGATCCCGAAACCCGCGCGGCGGCCTTAATGACTGCCGCCGAAGCGCTGGCTGCACCTGGCCCTTCGCCCAAGGCGGTGCCCGGTGTTGCTTTGCATGATGAGCAAAACGGGGCTTGGACGATTTATCGGGCCAACGCGCAGGGACTTTCCATTGATCCGCCGCTGGGGCAGCTTTCACCCGAGGCAGTGGCCGACATCGCGCAGATTGCAAAGTGCGACGTGGCTGCACTGCCGGGCCGGATTGGCGGTTTCTTCCTGTCCGGGGCTGCGACCTGCACTTGGACCGATGGTGACGACAGCGGCATCGCCTTGGTTCCCGTGGTGTGCGGCCTTGCCTCAATTTCAATGGAGAGTAATCCGTGAGAGATGACACCGCGCGCCGGTTGATCGTCAACCGTCTGCATGAAGATCTGATTGGCCCGCTGGACGGCGCGCAGGAGATTTTTGCTGACCGGCCGACCGACAGATATCTGACCGGAATGCTGTTCCCACCCCGCACCGCAATCGCCCAGATCGAGAATGACGAGGCCGAGGCGGCAGGCGTTGATAGCGATACGTCGGTCCAGGACGCCGCAAGGCCGTTTTCATCTGCGCTGCAGCCATCTTCTGCAGGGCTGTCCTTTGCGGTCATGGCTTTGGGGGACCGTCCGGCGGCCGTCGATGTCTTTATTTCAGCTGGGGTCTACGTTGCCGCTGACGCTTCTTTAGGGAAGGGCAAAGCTGCGACCAAGGGGGCGAGCAAAACGGAAGGCCTTGTCCGGGTTTGGCATCGCGCCGGGGTTACATTCGAAGACACTTTGCCCATCGGCGAGATTGCCGCTAAAGGCGGGGTGAGACGTTTGGACGGTGCAGCACTTGGCATCAACGGGATGCAGCTTTACATCCGCGCCGCCCAGATTGCCGGGGGGCCGGTGTTGGTGACCTTGGCGGTGTCAAACATGCATCCGGCCACCAGCGGCACTGATGCTGACGAACAGGTGTTTTTTCAGGTGGAACTGATCGCCCGCCCGGCACCGGGGACGCGGTTCTGCGAAAAACCCGCATCGCTGCCTCAGGGCGATGACGCCGACGACGACCTTGCCGCCGCCGCGTTGATTTATCGCGATGTGCGCGATTATGTGGTGGGCCATACCTGTGCCGCGCGGTTCGTCGAAGAAGGCGGCGAGGTCACGGAGTTGGGCACCGACTGGCTGCCGACGGCCATTGTGCGCAAGCCGCGCGAAACAGGCGATCCGATCTTTGACGCGCTGACCAAAGCTGGGCAGGGAGAGGGACAGATCGGCCCACTGGATGCCAAATGGCTGTCAGAGGCCCCGGCTGATCAGATGGTGGCCGGGCTTGCCGAGCTTGTGACACTGTATGAAACTTGGATCGATGCCGAGGCGGTCAAGGGCCTGGCCCTGACGGATACTGCGTTGCGAGCCCGGTTCCAGGTGCACTCGGCCATCTGTCATGCCACGGCGGTACGTATCCGGGCGGGCATTGCTCTTTTGGGCCATGATCCCCATGCCTTGGCAGCGTTCAGGCTGGCCAATCGGGCAATGTGGCTACAAGACCGCTGGAAAAAGGACCGCCAGGGCCGCAAGGACCGGCTGATCTGGCGCCCCTTTCAGTTGGCTTTTGTGCTGTTGACGCTTTGTTCGGCCAGCTCGGGCACCGATCCTGACCGCGAGGTGATGGACCTGCTGTGGTTCCCAACGGGAGGCGGCAAGACCGAGGCTTACCTGCTATTGACCGGCTATGTGATCTTCCTGCGACGGTTGCGCGCAGCGGGTGGGCCTGAGGGGGCCGGGGTCACTGTTTTCATGCGCTACACCCTCCGGCTTTTGACGATCCAGCAGTTCCAGCGTGCCGCGGCGGTGATCCTGGCCTGTGATCTGTTGCGCAGAAGTCCCGACCTTACGGGCGCGACACAGTTGCCCGGCCATTTTGCCACCGATGAGCCGATTGCGATTGGGTTGTGGGTGGGCGCTGACTCCGTGCCCAACAGACTGGCCGAAGCGATCGAGGCACTGACCCGTGAAAGCCTTGGCGATCAGCCCGCCTCAAACCCGCGCCGCCTGACACGCTGCCCGCAGTGCAATGGCTTGCTGCATTGGGCACCGAATGACGCCAAGACCGACCTGCAGGTGACCTGCCGCAGCGCAAAGTGCAGCCTTGCGGGCTCGCCCCTGCCGGTGGTGACGGTGGACGATCTGATCTATCAGCGCCTGCCCGCCCTGATGATCGGCACCGCTGATAAATACGCCCAACTTGCGCGAGAGCCGAGGACGGGAAAGCTGTTCGGTCTGGGCACGAACCATGCTCCGCCCGACCTTATCATCCAGGATGAATTGCACCTGATCTCGGGCCCTTTGGGCACCATCTCAGGGCTTTATGAAATCGCCATTGACGAGTTGTGCAGTCATCAGGGCAACCGGCCCAAGGTCATCGGCTCAACCGCCACCATCCGTCGCGCCGAAACACAAATCCGCGCCCTGTTTGACCGTAAGGCAGCGCAGTTTCCGCCGCCCGGTCTGGACCACGGAAATTCGGGGTTTGCCGCCACCGATGACAGCGATCCGGGTCGGCTTTATGTTGGTGTTACCACGACCGGCCGGTCGGCAAAATTTACCTTGCAGGCGGTCATGGCCTCTTTGATGCAGGCAGCGGCCAACCCCCAGATTCCGGCGGCGCAAGCAGATGGCTATTGGACACTGGTGGCCTATTTCAACGCATTGAGGGAACTAGGCGGCGCGCTGACGCTGGCGCGCGACGACGTTGGCCGATCGATCAAGCAATATGCCCAAAGGCGACCCTACGAAGATGAGCGCGAGCTGCCGCCCCCGGTCGAATTGACCAGCCGGATCAGCGCATCCCAGATCAACGAAATCCTGGATCGGCTTGATCATCCGCGCGGCCATGCGGAGTGTGTGTCGACGGTATTGGCCAGCAACATGATCTCAGTCGGCGTCGATGTGGCGCGGCTGGGGGTGATGGTGGTCAACGGTCAGCCCAAGACGATTGCCGAATATATCCAGGCCACCAGCCGGGTGGGGCGCGCCGCCATTCCGGGGTTGGTTGTGTCGATTTGCAACGCCAACAAGCCGCGCGACCGCAGTCGCTATGAAAGCTTTCAAAACTGGCACCGTGCGCTTTACCGCGATGTCGAAGCAACCGGCGTCACCCCCTTTGCCGAACGCGCCCGCGAACGTGCCTTGCACGCGGCTTTTGTAATCTGCGCCCGCCACTTGATCCCCGAGCTGCGCCAAAGCCCCTCGGGAGCCATGGCGGTGCGACCCGTGCTTGAGGCGATCCTTGATCGCATCGTGGCGCGCGCGCGTTCAGTTGAACAAAGCCCCGCTGAAACCGCGGGGGCCGAAGGCGAATTGCGGACCTTCCTTGATCTTTGGGTCAACCGGTCGGACCTGACTGAATATTGGGACAAGTGGAAAAACAGCCTGCTGACCTCTGCCGAAGAGGCGCAGGACAAAAGCCGCACAGTCGGGCTTTTGCCGCGCCCCACCCCCAATTCCCTGCGCTCTGTCGAGGCGTCAACTGCTTTTGCCTTGCGCGACTATTAGATGTGAGCGTGCCCCCATGACCGGAATCGGCAAGATCAGACGCAGCCAGGTGATCGGCACCTATGGCCCCGGCGCAATCATCGACTTTCGTAGCCCCGAAGGGGCGCCGATTTCGGCGGTTTCGGGTGGGCTTGAGCTGTGGGAAGAGGCAAAACTGGACCACCGCCAGCGTATCCATGAGGTACGGTTGCAAGCCAGTCTCAACGTGGACTTCTTTCACCAGCCGCCGGTGGGGAAACGCAAAACTGGCGCCAAGGACGCCAAAGGGTATGCCATCGAAGAAGACATCGAACTTCCCGCCGTCCGTTTTCCAGAATGGTGTTTCTGCCCGTCCTGCGACCGTCTGAAACACATCCGCGATTGGGCCAGTGATCCGGCCAAGCCCGACCGCTGGTGCCCGGTTTGCTCAGGGCAAAAGGGCAAGCCCCGGCGGCAGTTTGTGGTGCCTGTGCGTCTTGTCGTCGCCTGCGAGGCCGGGCATCTGGACGAGTTTCCCTGGGATGCCTGGGTTGGCCATGCGGACGGCTGCAAACGGCGCGATCTTAGGCTGGTGGGCGAGGCTGCGGGCCTTGCGGGTCTGGTGGTGAAATGCCACGACTGCGGCGCCGAGAAATCCTTGGCCAAGGCATACGGACCACATGCCTTGGAACGGATCGGTCAGCGCTGCACAGGCCGCCGCCCCTGGCTGCCGCTAGCCCACCGCGAGTCCTGCGTTCACCCTGCCACTGTTATCCAGCGCGGCGCGTCCAATGCCTGGTTTCCGATTGTGCAAAGCGCCATCGACATCCCGCCCTTCAGCGATGAATTCACCCAATTCATCCGTCAGGAACAGTATTGGAAAGCCTTCAAGGCACTTGGTGATCCGGCCCATATCCGCGGCGTGATCGAAGATAATGAGTTGATGCAGGAATGGCAGGGCTCCCCCATGACCCTGCGTGAAATGGAAGCGCAGATCCGCCGCATCTTTGAGCGCGATCAACAGGGGCCGGAAACCGATCTACGGGCCGAAGAATACGCCCGGCTTGTCGCCCCCCCGACCCAAGGTGTCACCGACCGCAACTTCAAGATAGAGGTTGAGGCTATCCCCAACGGACTGGCAGGGTTTGTGGGCCACCTTGTCCGGGTTGAGCGCCTGCGCGAGGTGCGTGTGCTGACCAGCTTTACCCGGTTGACCGCATTGGGCCAGGAGAAACACGCCCGCGAACCTGCCAAGCTGTTTGCCGCAAAGTCAAAGAACTGGCTGCCCGCGGTGGAAGTCTTTGGTGAGGGGATCTTCGTGGCGCTTGATCTTGCGCGGCTACGGGACTGGGAAATCCGCGCGCCGGTGCGGGCGCGGGTGGCGGATCTTAACGCCCAGTTGGAAAGGGCGGCCAAAGCGCGCGGCGGAACGCCCGTGGCCCCCTGGCCGCTAACCGCCCGGCACATTCTGATCCACACCTTAAGCCACGCCGTCATCGACCGGCTGTCGCTTGATTGCGGCTACTCCAGCTCCTCTGTCCGCGAGCGGCTTTATGCTGGGCCTGAGGGCAGCGAGATGGCTGGGTTCTTGATCTACACCTCGGCCGCCGGGGCCGACGGCACACTGGGCGGCTTGTCGCGAGAAGGGCGCGCCGAACGCTTTGGCGCGACCCTGCGCAAAGCGATTGACGACACGCGCTGGTGCTCGTCCGATCCTTTGTGCTCGGACGGGTTGGCGGCCTTGTTTGACAGCGGCAACCATGCGGCTTGTCATGCTTGCAGCTTCCTGCCTGAAACTGCCTGCGAGCATTTCAACCAATACCTTGACCGCGCGTTGGTGACCGGTACGCCCGAAGAACAATCGCAACAGGGCGAAACGCCACTCTCCCTTGCTTTCTTTCCTTCAGGACACTGATTTTATGGCCAGAATGGTTCCGTCAGAGATACCAGAGCTTTTGTTGGCCGACCCCAAGCGACGGGCGGAGCGGCATGTTTATCAATCGCTTGACCGCGAGTTGGGGGGCGATTTCACTGTCTATTGGTCGCGTCCCTGGCACCGCTTTCGCCCTGACGGCACCGGTCGCGATGGCGAGGTTGATTTCGTTGTGGCCCATGCCGATCTGGGGGTTCTGGCGATCGAGGTTAAGGGCGGCACGGTGTCTTGCAACGATCAGGGCCAGTGGGTTTCGGTTTCGGGTAGCGGCACGCCCTATAACCTTAAGCGCAGTCCAGTGACCCAAGCGATGGAAGGCAAGCACGAGCTGAACCGCAGGCTCAAAAAGGTTGCGGCTCTGTCAAGGCGGACACTTAACATGTGTCATGGTGTGGTTCTGCCCGACAACAGCCGCCCTACGAAAGACTTGGGCGCCGACGCCCCGCTGGAGCTTTTTGCCTTTGGCAATGAAATTGGTGCAGGCAAACTGGGGGACTGGGTGCGCGAAACGCTGATGCGCGGTGCCAAGGCCTGCGATCCGCTTGGCCCCGAGGGCATGAGGGCGCTTCACGAAATCATTGCGGCCGAATTTGAACTGCGGCCGCATCTGGCCAGCGCGCTGGCCCATGACATGAAAAAGATCGAACTTCTGACCGCCGAACAGGCCTTTGTGCTGGAGTCTCTGGCCGGAAATCCGCAAATGGCCATCGCCGGAGCGGCTGGCACTGGGAAAACCCTGCTTGCGCTGGAAAAGTCCATGCGTAGCGCGAAAGCAGGCGCGCGCACTGTGCTCACGTGCTTTAACAACGCGCTTGCGGCGCATCTGAAGGGTCTTGTCGGTGAGGTTGAGAATCTGACAATCGCCGGGTTTCATGAACTTTGCGGCAAGCTGGCCCATCAGGCCAAAGTTTCCGTGCCCAATCTGCAAGGCCCAGTATTGTACAGCAAGACCCTGCCCAATGTGTTGGAACAAGCGATACAGGCCCGCCCTGACCTTGCATATGACGCGATCATTGTCGATGAAGGCCAAGACTTTGAACGCGACTGGTATGACACCCTGCGGCTGTCTTTGAAAGACATGGACGCCAGCACATTCCATGTCTTTTATGATGACAACCAGCGGATCTATGGCGGCGCGCAAAGCTTTGTAGATGAACTGCCAAAGCTGTCGTTCCGTTTGATACGCAATCTGCGTAATACCCGCGCGATTCACCGCACCCTTACGCCCTGGTATGACGCGCGCGGCGCGATTTCGGCCGGGCCCGCTGGGCAGCCCGTCGATTGGATCGAGGTCAAATCCAAAGAGCAAGCCTATACCAACGCCAGCGCCTTTGTGGCCGATCTTATCAAGACTGCGCAACTGCAAGCGTCAGATATCGCGATCCTGACCGGGGGCGCACGCGACAAATGCGGGCTTTTCTCCCACGCGCAAATCGGCGGCGCGCTGCCGATCTCTGCCTCGGAGACTCGCGGTAAAAACCGCATCTGGTGTGACACCGCGCGGCGTTTCAAAGGCTTGGAAGCGAAATGCGTGGTACTTGTCGATATCGATCAGTTGGTTGATGATGAACTAATCTATGTCGCACTAAGCCGCCCGTCGCTTTTACTTCGGGTGGTCGGCCTGCCTGCGGATATATCGCGGCTAAAGGGCGGGTTTGGCAGCTAAGCCGTCAGTTTGCCCCTTACTTTTCGTGGGTGTCCGCTTTTGTCAGGGATGCGTGGATTAACGCTGCGATCTGGCGCGCGAGGTACGGTGGGACTGCGTTCCCAACTTGGACATATTGCTGCGTCCGGTTGCCGAGGAACAGATAGTCGTCGGGAAAGGTCTGCAGCCGGGCGGCCTCGCGCACTGTCAGGCTGCGACACTGCGTTGGGTCTGGATGAATGAAGTAGTGCCCGTCTTTGGAGATGTGGCTGGTCACGGTTGTTGCTGCCTCATGGGCCAACTGAACCCGGAAGCGGTCGCTGAAAATGCCGCTGTGCCAGTTCTTGTGATCGGGGCTGAGCGCGAGGGGGAAGTCTGCCGCCTTTGGGCTGTATTGGCGCTGTTCCCCAAAGACCGCCGCGAAAAGGTAGCGACCGAGATCCGACGCCATGTGACCACGCGTTTCGTGTTGGGCCAAGGCCTGCAGGTCCGGTCGTTCGAGCCAACGCATCAGGTCGTCGTTGGAGGTCCCGTAGCCTGCGGGTAGACTCGCGTCCGTACGTAGCGTGGGCGAGCCATTCTGCATGCGATTCACAACATTGAGGAAAGCTTGTTGGAGAGCGTCATCTCCATTGCCCTTGTAAATGCTGGCCAAAACGTTCCCGGCCTCAACGACCTCGCGCTGCCAGGCAGTTGCGGTATCGACGTCGCGGCTGATCCCGCTGCGAAGGGGCGGCATGTTTCCAATCGTCTCGCCGACCGTGCGTCTTGTGCCCGTGACAGGAATGCTGGCGCCCGATATCCGGTTGGCAAGGTCCGACCTGATGCCAACGATGATGACCCGATGGCGGCGCTGAGGCACTCCGAAATCCTCGGCTCGCACGATGAAGTCGGACGGCTGTTTTGGCTCCAGCAGCTTCGCCTTGTCGTCCGAAAGACGGATCGCCCGGAGTTTATAGTGGTGTGCATGCCCGGTGCCGAGCGAGGTCAAATCTTCCATCAGCATCTCGAAGACCATCCGGCTTTCGATTGTCGATGACAGCATTCCCTTCACGTTTTCCATCACGAAGGCGGCCGGGCGAAGTCGGTCCAGCACGCGGATGTACTCGCGAAAGAGATAATGCCGCGCGTCCTCTTCCGGCACATATCCTATCTTTCCGTTGGCGCGGGCGCGCCCGACCAGCGAATAGGCCTGGCAGGGAGGGCCGCCGATCAGGATTGTGTCGTCGAAGTCCTGTCTAAGTCGGGCGATAACGCTGTCGATTGCCTCTGCCGCAGGCTCTGTGCCCAATTCAAGGCAACGTGCTTCACTTGTGGCGTAATCCCACGCTGCCGCATTGACCGTAGACCAGTCCGGTTCTGCTGACCTGCCAGCATGGAAATCGATGTAAGCCGTCGGCAAAGCCCCATGCTTTTCGGCATAAGCGCGAACAAATGCGCGCAGGGTCAGCGTCCTGTGCGCCGATGTCTCCTTTTCAACCGAAATGCCGATTTGAAACGGAGAGTGATCGCCCACACACAGCGAAGCAAAGCCCTCGCCCAATCCACCAGGCCCGGCAAACAGATCGACGATGCCGAAAGTGGCTGGCAAATCAGTGTCCTCTCTAATTCAGATCATTGGCTGTATACTAGGTCCGACAGATGAATCCAGGAGGCAAATGACAGACATCGTCGACAGCCAAACCCGCTCCCGCATGATGTCCGGGATCCGCGGAAAGAACACGAATCCCGAACTGGCGCTCCGCCGGTCCCTGCATGCGCTCGGCTTGCGCTATCGCCTTCACGCGAAGGGCATCCCTGGTAAGCCGGACATCGTGATGCTGAAGTACCGCGCCGTCATCTTTGTACATGGTTGCTTCTGGCATCGCCATGCAGGCTGCCGCTATGACATGGTTCCGGCGACACGGCCCGCGTTCTGGACGGCCAAGTTCGATGCAAATGTGGTGCGGGATGCAGCAGTACAGTCTGCTCTTCGGGAAGCAGGCTGGCGGGTTGGAACAATTTGGGAATGCGCCCTGCGGACCGGGACCCGCAGCTTTACGTAGAATGACCATGCACAGGATGCCTTCATGGCCGCCAAGACCGAGATCGACGTGATGCTGGAGCGTCTGAAGGCCCTCAGCGACGGCTACTTCGAGACTCACCCCGACAAGATCAACTGGGGCGATGTTGGAACCCTGAACACTACCCCAGCCTGCTGCGCCAGATTGCAGCCCACGAACGCGTGAAGGCGAAATCCGTGCGACAGCCGCCGACATCGCACACCGGGACCAAGCAGTTGCTGCTGATCGCCATGTTGCAGAGCGCAAATGGGGCGGCAATGGCAGAGATCATTGCCGCGACGGGGTGGCCGGCTCATAGCGCCCGTGGTGCGATGTGGGGCGTGCTGGGCAAGAAGCTGGGGCTGGTGGTGGCTTTGCAAAAAGACGACGCTCGGGGCAGGGTGTATCGGATCGCCTTATCGGCATGATCCTTGGCTATCCAGTCTTCGGCGTAGACTGTTCGTCAAGGCGACATGCACAGCCTGTCAAGGCAGTCTGCATCTCGGAGCGGTCATATTGCGGCAGAGCGGCAGGAAGCGCATACCAAGTGTGAAAAGCAACTCGCGGCTGAAATCTTGGGCTATCAAATCCCCGAGACAAGGTTATCAATGGCTTGGACGCCTTTGTTGGCGCTTGGAATTCGGATGCTCGACGTTTGACCTTTGACTCCGCCCCATTCCTTGCGGCTTGCGTTTCGATTGATCTGGAGGTCGATCCGAAATCTGCGCGGCTCTTTGGCTTTGCGGCGGTGCGGGGTCAGCAGGCGCTGGTTCACAAAGGGGGCGCTCTGGACCCTGCGCTGGACCGGCTGGAGGCGTTTTGCGACGGGGCGGCGCATCTGGTGGGCCACAACATCCTGCGCCATGACCTGCCGCATCTGGTGGCCAACCGGGCGCGGCTGGCGCGGTTGGGGGCGGCGGCGATCGATACGCTGTGGTTGAACCCCTTGGCCTTTCCCCGCAATCCGTACCACCATCTGGTCAAGCATTATCAGGACGGGCGGCTGCAGGTCGGGCATGTGAATGACCCCGAACAGGACGCGCGGCTGGCGTTGCAGGTGCTGGCGGATCAGATCGCGGCGTTTACCCGGCTGGGTCAGGAGGCACCCGATGCCCTGCTGGCCCACCATCACCTGACGACGCGGGGCGAAGCTTCGGCGGGGTTCGATGCGCTGTTCCGGTTCCTGCGGGGTGTGGCGCCTGATGAGGTTGCGGCCCATGCCGCAATCCGTCGCCTGCTGGACGGCCGCGCCTGTAATCACCGGCTGGACCAGACGCTGGGCCGCCTGTCCGATCCGCGCAATGGTTGGCCGATGGCCTATGCGCTGTCGTGGATTTCGGTGGCGGGAGGGGACTCGGTGATGCCGCCCTGGGTGCGGATGCAGTTCCCGCAAGCGGGGCGGATTGTGCGGCATCTGCGCGACACCAATTGCGGCGATCCGGGTTGTGCCTGGTGTGCGGAAAAGAACAACCCGAATGCCGCACTCGAACGCTGGTTCGGCTTTCCGTCCTTCCGCCCGCAGCCCGTGGACGACATGGGTCGCCCCTTGCAGGAACGCATCGTGGCCGAGGCGATGGCGGGCAAATCCGTGCTGGGCATTCTGCCAACCGGCACCGGCAAATCGGTCTGCTACCAGATCCCGGCGCTGTCGCGGTTTGACAAGACGGGCGCGCTTACGGTGGTGATCTCGCCGCTGGTGGCCCTGATGGCCGATCAGGTGCAAGGGCTGGCGCGGGCGGGGATTTCCAGTGCGGTCACGGTGAACGGCATGCTGTCGCTGCCCGAACGGCATGATGCGCTGGAAAAGGTGCGGATGGGCGATGCGGCGATGCTGCTGATCTCGCCCGAACAATTGCGCTCGCCCTCGATCCGCACTGTCTTGCAACAGCGTGAGGTCGGGCTTTGGGTGCTGGACGAGGCGCATTGCGTCAGCAAATGGGGGCACGATTTCCGGCCCGATTACCGCTATGTCAGCCGGTTCATCAAGGAGTTCTCGGGCGATGCCCCGGCGCCCGTGCTGTGCCTGACCGCGACTGCCAAGCCCGAAGTGGTGCGCGACATCCGCGACCATTTCCAGACCCGCCTGGGGGTCGATCTGGTGTTGCTGGATGGCGGCGCGGTGCGCACCAACCTGTCCTTTGCCGTTCTGCCCACGCAGAAGGCGACCAAGCTGACCGACATCCTGTCGGCGATCGAGGCGAACCTGCCGCCTGAAGGAGCATCGGGGGCAGTCGTCTATTGCGCCACGCGGAGTGCGACGGAAAAGGTGGCGGAGTTCCTGAAAGGGCAGGGGCTGGCCGCGGATTTCTTCCACGCTGGCCTGCCGCCCGACCGCAAGCGCGATGTGCAAGAGGCGTTTCGCACCGGGCAGTTGCGGGTGATCGCCGCCACCAATGCCTTTGGCATGGGCATCGACAAGCCCGATATCCGGCTGGTCGTGCATGGCGATATTCCCGGATCTCTGGAGAATTACCTGCAAGAGGCGGGCCGTGCAGGCCGCGACCGTGCCCCCGCCAGTTGTGTTCTGTTGTTCAGCCCCGAAGATGTGGAGCGGCAATTCTCGCTTTCGGCCCGCTCACGGCTGGCAAGGCACGAGATCGGCGCGATCCTGAAGGCGCTGCGGCGGATGGAAAAGCACAAGTCCGGCGAAGTGGTCGCCACGCCCGGAGAGATCGTGCGCGAGGAAAAAGATCAGGAGTTCGAGCGCGACAAGACCACCGACGACACCCGCGTAAAAACCGCCGTGGCCTGGCTGGAGGAGGCGACGCTGCTCAGCCGCGAGGAAAACCGGGTGCAGGTGTTCCCCTCATCGCTGCGCATCCGGTCGGTCGAGGAAGCGGCCGCCATCCTGGAACGGGCGCAGATCACCGGGGTCAGGCGCACCCAACTGATGGACCTTGTGCGTCATGTGATGAATGCGCCTGTCGATGCCGGAGTTTCGACGGATGAGTTGACCGGCGCCTGCGGTTTGTCAGCGCGCGAGTTGCACCGGGCCTTCGCCGATCTTGAGGTGCTGGGGATCGCCAGCAACGACACGGGCATCACGGTCTATGTCCATCTGGGGGTCGAGGATGCCTCGGCCCGCCGTCTGGATCACGCGGCAAGGATGGAAGCCGACCTGATCGCCCTGCTGCAAGAGGCGGTGCCGGATGCCGAAGGGGCAGAGGCGCAACCCTTGAACCTGTCTGAGGCCTGCCAGGCCCTGCGCGACAAGGGCCACGCGCAGGTGCGGCCCGATCTGGTGGAAACCATCCTGCGCGGCATGGCGCAGGACGGGCGCGATCAGGATGGCGGGCGCGGGAACCTGACCCTGCGCAAGGTCAGCCGGAACACGATCTTCGTGCGGCTGGAGCGTTCCTGGCCCACGGTCGCCCGCACCGCAGACCTGCGCCGACAGGGGGCGCAGGTGCTGCTGGCCCATCTGACCGGCAAGATCAAGAAGGGCACGCGCGGCAAGGACATTCAGGTGGAAACCACCCTTGGCGCAATGCTGGATGCACTGAACGGCGACACCCTGCTGCGGGCGGGCGCCCGCGACATGACCCGACTGATGGACCGCGCGCTGCTGTGGCTGCACGAACAGCAGGTGGCCACCCTGGGCCGCGGCCTGACGGTATTCCGGGCGGCAATCACTGTGCACCTGAACCCCAAGGGCGGGCCCTTCACCGTCCAACACTTCGCGCCGCTGGAGGAACATTACGGCGAGACGACGATCCAGACCCATGTGATGGCCGCCTATGCCGAAAAGGGGCTGAAGGCGATGGATCAGGCTCAGCGCCTGTCCGAGGATTACTTCGTGCTGGACCGTGACGCCTTTCTGCGCCGCTGGCTGCCGGGGCGCGGGACGGAACTGCGGCGGCAGACCACCGGCACCTCATGGCGGACGATTGTCGATGCGCTTGACAACCATGTACAGGCCGAGATTGTTCGTGATGACCGCGAACAGACCAACGTTCTGGTGCTGGCCGGGCCGGGGTCAGGCAAGACGCGGGTGTTGGTGCACCGCATCGCTTACCTCATCCGCGTGAAACGCGAAGACCCGCGCGGCATTCTGGTGCTGACCTACAACCGCCACGCCGCCGCCGAGATCCGCGAACGCCTGCGCCGCCTGATCGGCGATGATGCGGCAGGGGTGACGGTTTCCACCTGCCACGCGCTGGCAATGCGCCTCATGGGGGCGAGCTTTGCCGGCGATCACGAAGGCCCGCGCGACTTTGACGGCATCGTCATGCAGGCGGTGGCATTGCTGCGCGGGGACGGGCTGACCAAGCCCGAAGCCGAGGCCCTGCGCGAGACGCTGATCCAGGGCTATCGCTGGCTTCTGGTCGACGAATATCAGGACATCGGCCCCGAGGAATACGCCCTGATTGGTGCCGTGGCGGGGCGGTCGTTGGAGGATGACCTGCGCATCAGCCTGTTTGCCGTGGGCGACGATGACCAGAACATCTACGCCTTCGCCGGGGCCAGCATCGATTTCATCCGCCGGTTCGAGGCCGACTATGCCGCCAAACCCGTCTGGCTGACCGAGAATTATCGATCTTCCGCCAATGTCATCGCAGCGGCCAATGCCGTGATCACCCCGGCTGCCGCGCGCATGAAAGCGGGCCATGACATCACCGTGAACCGCGCCCGCGCCAAGGCGATGCCAGGGGGCGACTGGGCGGCGCTTGACCCTGTGGCGCAGGGGCGGGTCAGCCTGCTGGATGCGGGGGGCGATGCCGCTCAGGCCGTCGCGGCGCTGGATGAACTGCTGCGCCTGTCACGGCTGGACCCCGATTGGTCCTGGCGTCGCTGCGCCGTGATCGCCCGTGATTGGCGGCGGCTGGAACCCGTCCGCGCCTATGCCGAGGCGCTTGGCATTGCCATCGACATGGCCAACGAGAAGCCGCTCAATCTGTGGCGCATGCGCGAGATGCAGGGCTTCATCCGCACCCTGCTGGCAGATCGGACGCGCCTGCTGACGATACCCGATCTGGTTGCCCTCCTGAACGCGCAACCCCCGTCGCGCTGGACCGACCTGATCGGCGAAGGCGTAGGCTTGCTGGCGCGCGAGCTGGTCGAAAAGGCCGCCCCGGTGCCCGACCTCGTGCAATGGTTCGGCGAATGGGCGCGGGATGTGCGGGGTGAACAGCGGGGCCTTTTGCTCATGACCGCCCACCGCGCCAAGGGACTGGAGTTCGACCATGTCGCGATCCTGAACGGCGGCTGGGACCGCCCCTCGCGCGGCGAGGATGCCGACGCGCCGCGCCGCCTGTTCTATGTCGCCATGATGCGCGCACGGTCCACCCTGACCGTGCTGTCCGATGGTCCCCATACCTTTGTCCGTCCGGGCGACGCGGTCCTCTCGCGCCGCGTCACGCCCGACACCGCCGTCCTTCCGCGTACCCGCCTGCGCTATGTGCCCCCCGACCCAAAGCTGGTGGACCTGTCTTTTGCCGGGCGTCTTCGGCCAGGTGATCCGTCGCATGCTGCCATCGCATCCGCCCGCCCCGGCGACCCCATTCACCTGATCCGCGACGGCAACCGCTGGCGGATCGAAAACGCCAAAGGCCAAACCCTTGCCCGCCTGTCCCGCGCCTTCGCCCTACCCGAAGGCACCACCTTCCTGCGCGGCGAGGTCGCAGCCATCCTGCACTGGCGGCGTGAGGATGGGGACGAGGACTTTCACCACCTGCTCCGCCGCGACGAGTGGGAAGTGGTCTTGCCCGAACTGGTGTTCGAAGCAGAGGCGCAATCTGGCACAGCAGATCAGAACGGCAGCTGACATGGGTGAATGCGTGGTCTTGGCAAGTCCATCACGGATCGAAAAAGGTGGCTTACGCGGGGGGCGCAAGTCCTGTCACGTTGCGGCCCGGCTTGGCCACCATGTCTGATCACGACCCTTTCAGGAAATCATCGACGAATTCGGATACCGGCGTGATGCCGGTTACCAAAAGATGGTCGCGCGCACGGGTGCACGCCACATAGAGCAAGTGCCGTTCTGTCTTGTAAACCTCTTCGAGGTCAGCATCATCCGCCACCGATACAATGCGATCCGATTGCGGGATGACATCGTCGTCGCAGGCCATGACGACGACGGACCGGAATTCCAGACCCTTGGCGAAATGCATCGTGCTGATGGCGACAGCGCCATGCTCGACTTCGACCTTGTCGTTCAGCTCAACAGCGCGCGCACCGGCAGCCTTCACCGCAACGCGGGCACGCTTCAGTTCCGCATCTGACCGCACAAAGACGCCCACCTCGCTTGGCGCGCAGCCCTCCTTCAGCCGGTCCATGATCCAATTGCCGACGACGCGGCACTCATGGTCGGCATCTGTGCATGCCATGACCATCGGCGGCGGACCGTCGAACATCGACACTGTGCCACGCCGCCCCTCTGCGTTTCCGTCGACATCCGAGAGGCGGCAGCTCCTGAATGCCACGACTGATCTGGTCGCCCTCCACGCTGCGGGATGTCGAGCGGCTCTACCGCTTTCTCGCCGACAAGAACCCTGATGCCGCCCCGCGCGCGGCCAAATCCATCGGTGAAGGTATGAACATCCTGCGTGATCAACCGGGTGCGGGCGGCCGGTCGAGGACAAGGAACCGGAATTCCGCGAGTGGTTCATCACCGTTCGGGCCGTCCCTTGCGGATGTACACCAGTTGCGCCAGCAGTTCGACCAGCGTCTGTGTCACGATCACTGCGGGCAGCACGGGGATTGCGCCCGGAACGGCCAGCGCAAGCGGCAACACCACGAGCGAGTTTCGTGTGGCAGAGGAAAAGGCCACCGCTCGCCCCGCGGCGGAAGGCAGCCGGAAGGTGCGTGCAACGCCCCAGCCGACAAGCGGCGCGATGATTGCGAATGCGATGTAGATGGGCAGAACGGACAGCGCATCGGCGCGGGCGGCTCCAAGCACGGGAACCGTCGCCGCCACCACCAGAAACAGCACCGCGGCGGTCGCGGGGACGGGCAGAAGGTCAAGAACGCGGCGCGCCTGCTGGCCTGCCCGCTGTCTTGCGGCCCAGATCTGAACCGCCCCCGCGCAGATCAGCGGCAGAGCGATCAGCCAAAGGAAGGCATGCACGAACGGGCCGATCTGCACGAGGCCTGCCGCCTCGTCCCCAAGGATGAGGCCAAGATAGACAGGCAGCAGCCCCATCTGCACCAGCAGCAGGATCGGCGTCGACGACAGCAGCAGCCGCGCATCTGCCCGGCCCAGATGGGCGAAGGTGATCACATAGTCGATGCAGGGGGTCAGCAGCACCATCAGCAGGCCAAGCCGCACCAGCACATCGTCACCCGCGAATTGCAGCAGCAGGACAACAAGGATCGGGATGGCGACAAAGTTGCTGACCAGCAGGGCCGCGAGGAAGCGGGTTTCCCGGAAACCCTTGCCGATCTCTGGCAGCGGAACCTGCAGGAAGGTGACGAACAGCATGAAGGCCAGCGCCGGATTGATCGTGGCCTCCAGCGCGGTCGTGCCCGGCACGACACTTGCGACAAGCCCGGCACAGGCGACAGCCGCAAAGTAGACCCAGATCTGTTGCCGTTCAAGAAAGTCACGCATGTCGTTTCCTTGCAGTGGCGCAGCGCGGCCACGGATCATCAAAGCAAAGCGTTCAGAGCGCCGGGCCGGTCGGTCGCCCTTCGCATCTGGCGAACAGGGCGATGGCCTCGTCACAGTGCCGGCAATGGCCATGGCAGCAGTCGTGCATCAGAAAGGCGACAAGCGACGACAGCGCCGAAAAACGGGCGCTGTATATGATCGACTTTCCGTCGCGGCGGCTTTGGACCAGCCGGGCGCTTTCCAGTTCTTTCAGATGGAAGGAAATCCTCTGGGGAGAAGCTTTCAGAGTCTCGGCAACAGCCCCCGAGGCCAGACCCTCTGCCCCGGCGGTGACAAGGGCGCGGATGATGCGCAGGCGTGTCTCCTGGGCGATTGCGGCAAAGCCGCGAAGGGCGTCTTCCTCATTCACTACAACTCTCCATTTATTGTTTTATTGACTGTTCCGCTTCGGTTTGCAAGCCAGAGCCGTAGGCCGATGCCGACGTTGCAAGGCGCGGGGCAAGGCGGCAGGGGCCAGGCGGCAGGGGCCAGGCCCTTGTCGGGGTCTTTGCTGTCGTCCGTGTGGCCCGCGCCTGCCTGCTGCCGGACAGCCCCGGCAAGAGGGCCGCGCCGTTTTAACATCATGTTACGAATGGCGACAAACGGGTATTTGCCGTTAACCCGGATTTGGACAACCCTAGGTCATCGTCGCGCCGATGGCTTTGGGAGAGGCTTCACAGCAAGGCGCGGGACCGACACCCTGGGAGGGACATCATGAATCGCAGAACCATTCTTTCACTGGCCGCATCGTCGCTGATGCTGGCCTCGACCCTGACCCCGGCCTGGGCGCAGGACACCGTCAAGCTGCCCTGCGTGTGCGAACTGTCGGGTGCGGGCGCTGCGGCGGGCACCAACTATCGCGATGGCGCGAAGCTGGCGGTCGAAGAGATCAACGCCACAGGCGGCATTCTGGGCAAGCAGATCGAGATGACGGATTACGACACCGCCACCGACCCGCAAACCTCGCGCGCGCTGGTGCAAAAGGCGATCGACGACGGGGCCTATGTCATCATCGGCACGGTCTATTCCGGCTCGACCATCGTCAACATGCTGGTGGCCCAGCAGGCCGGCATCCCGCAATTCACCGGGGCCGAGGCCCCGAACATCACCCAGGGCGGCAATCCCTTCATCTTCCGCACCGCTTATGGCGCGCAAAAGGGCGTGCCCGCGCTGACCGGCTATTTCAAGGACACGCTGAAGGTGACCAAGATCGGCGTGGCCTGGGTCAACAACGATTTCGGCAAGGGCGGGCGTGACGTGTTCGTCACCGAGATGGCGGCCGCAGGGATCGAGATTGTCGCCGACGTGCCGTCCGAGCAGGGCCAGGCCGATTTCGCCGCCGACGTGTCCAAGCTGAAGGAATCCGGTGCCGAGGCGGTGTTCGTCTATCTGAACGAGGAAGAATCCGCACGCATTCTGGCCGAGGCCAAGAAGCAGGGCCTGACGGCGCCGATGGTGGGGGAAGTGACCCTGACGGGTCAGAAGGTCATTGATCTGGCCGGTGAAGCCGCCGAAGGCGCCATCGCCCATGTCGGCCTGACCTCCAAGGCTCCGGTGCCCGCGATCCAGGAATTCGCGGCCAAGTTCAACACGGCCTATGGCCGTGAAACCGACCACAACGGCATCAAGGGCTATACCGCCGTCTATGCCACCAAATATGTCACCGAAATGGTCGGCAGCTTTGACGGCCAGGCCTTTGCCGACAAGATGCACGGGATCACGCTGAAAGCCGCCGAATACCCCGGCATGCTGCTGGACACCTCGTGGGATGATACCGGCGAATTGTCGCGCGAAAGCTTCATGATCAAGGTCGAAGGCGGCCAGCAGGTCGTCGTGGGTACCATTCCCGCAAACTGACCCCCCGGCGGCGCGCCCGCACGCCCGGCGCGCCGCCCCGTCACAGTCCCAACACCACACACAGTCAACCACGCAACGGAGGAGAGCCGGGGCCATGTCTCAATTCTTTCAGGTGATGCTGTCCGGCCTTTCCACCGGGTCGATCTACGCACTGGCCGCCATCGGCTTTACCCTGGTCTGGCAGGCGGCCCAGACGGTGAACTTTGCCCAGGGCGAGTTTGTGATGCTGCCCGCCTTTTTCGTGCTGATCGGGATTCACGCGCTTGGCCTGCCGCTGTGGCTGGCGCTGATCTTTGGTCTGATCGTGGCGGTGATCGTGCTGGGGGTGCTGTTCAAGCAGGTTATCGTGCAGCCGATGCTGCCGGATGGCGGCTTGCCCCTGATCATCGCCACCATGGCACTGGGCATCTTGCTGAAGGAAAGCGTCAAGGAATTCTATGGCGCCGAGGCCCAGCCCTATCCGCAGCTTTTCCCGCTGGACGCCATCACCATCGGCGGGGCCGTCATTTCGGTTCAGGACGTGATGAACCTGGTGGTGGCCGTGGTCGTGGTGATCGGTCTGACGATGTTCCTCAACCGCACCCGCACCGGGCGCTGCATGCAGGCCACGGCGCAGAACCCCGGCGTGGCCGAGATCCTGGGCGTGAACATCCGCCGGATGGTGCTGTACACCTTCCTGATCAACGCAGGCCTTGCGGCGCTGGCCTCGTTCCTGATCTCGCCGATCTATCTGGCCAAGTTTTCCAACGGCGAATCCATCGGCATGATCGCCTTCATCGCGGCCATCGTCGGCGGCTTCAACCAGATCCGTGGGGCCATCGCGGGCGGGCTGCTGATCGGCGTGGTGGACAACATCACCGCCACCTACATCACCGCCGAGTATCGCGCCGCCGTGCCGCTCTTGCTGTTGATCGGGATTATCCTGCTGAAGCCCGAAGGGCTTCTGGGCACCAAGGAAGGGAGGGCCGTCTGATGCTGCGCACCTGGAAAGCACCGCTTCTGGCCATCCTTGGCCTGATCCTGCTGCTGCTGGCCCCGATCGGGCAGGGCAATTACATCATCTACACGCTGTGTTCGTGGATGGTGTTTTCTATCGCCGCGATGGGGCTGAACCTGACATTGGGCTATGCCGGGCAGATCAGCCTGGCACAGGCCGCCTTCATGGCCATCGGCGCCTATACCGTCGCGATCATGACGCTGGCGGGGTGGCACTGGGTGGTGGCGGCCCCCATCGGGGTGTTCTTCTGCTTTGTCATCGGGCTGGCGCTTGGCTTCCCGGCGCTGCGGGTCAAGGGGCACTTTCTGGCCTTCATCACGCTGGCCTTCAACACGCTGGTTTTTCTGGTCGCCCGCAACGAGGATTGGCTGACCGGAGGCGCGCTTGGCAAGGTCGGCATGCCGCGCCCGTCGTTCTTCGGTTTTGGCACCGGGCAGCAGATCAGCTTTTACTACTTTACCCTTGTGATCTTCGTGATCGCGGCGCTGCTGATGTATGGCATCGTGCGGTCGCCCTGGGGGCGGGCCTTCAAGGCGTTGCGGGAAAACCCGGTCAGGGCGGAAAGCCTGGGCCTGGACACCCGGATGATCACTCTTCTGGCCTTTGCCATCGGGTCTGCCTATGGCGGGCTGGCGGGGGCGCTGATCTCGCCGCTGGTGCAGTTCATCGAGCCGGGGTCGTTCGCGGTTCACCACTCGTTGCGCATCCTGCTGATGGTCGTGGTCGGCGGGTCGGGCTTTTTCTACGGGCCGATGCTGGGCGCCGCCGTGGTCATCCTGATGCCCGAAGTGCTGCGCTTTACCGAAGGCTATTACCTGATCATCTATGCGGTCATGGTGATCGTGCTGATGGTGTTCTGCCCCTCGGGGTTGATCGGGGTCTATGGCAAGCTGCGCGACAGGTTCTTTCCCAAGGTCGTGGTGCGGGCCGACATGCAGCAGGGGGCGCAACTGTGAACATCCAGACAAAACCAATCCTGCAGGTCCGCGACATTTCCAAGACCTTCGGGGCGATCAAGGCGGTGAACGGCGTCAGCTTTGACGTGCAGCCCGGCGAGATCCTGGGCCTGATCGGCCCCAACGGATCGGGCAAATCGACCCTGTTCAACTGCATCCTTGGCCAGTTGACCCCCGATACCGGCACCGTCGAGGTCAAGGGCCAGTCGGTGTCGGGCAAGCGCGCCTGTGACCTGAACAAGCTGGGCGTCGGGCGCACGTTTCAGCAACTGTCGGTGTTTCCCGACATGACCGTGCTGGACAACATCATCGCCGCCGGGCAGGAACACAAGGGCACCCTTCTGGGGCGCCTGTTCGGCGCGCCCGATGCCGGGCTGACGGCCGAGGCCGACAAGCTGATCGCCTTCTTCCGGCTGCAACATCTGCGCGACACAAGGGCGGGGTCGCTGTCCTATGGGCAGCAGAAACTGGTCGATGCGGCGATGGCCTTCATGGCCGGGCCGGGGCTGGTGCTGCTGGACGAACCGGCGGGCGGGGTGAACCTGACCATGCTGGCCAACCTGAAGGACCGGCTGATCGCCTTCAACCGCGAACATGGCACGACCTTTGTGGTGATCGAGCACAACATGGAATTCGTGATGTCGCTGTGCACCCGCATCATCGTGCTGGCCGAAGGCGCCATCATCGCCGAAGGCCGGCCGGACGAGATCAAATCCAACCAAACCGTCATTGACGCCTATCTGGGGGGCTGAACCATGCTGGAACTGAAAGACCTGTTTGGCGGATATGGCAAGATCACCATTCTGAACGGCGTCAACTTCACCATCCCCAAAGGGTCGATCACCACGGTAATCGGCCCGAACGGGGCGGGCAAGTCGACGGTGTTCAAGGCGGTGTTCGGGCTGTTGAACATCCAGTCCGGTCAGGTGCTGCTGAACGGGCAGGACGTGACGCGGCAAAAACCGGTGCAGATGATCGCGCATGGCGTGACCTATGTGCCGCAGGGCCGCAACGTGGTGCCGCAGCTGTCGGTCTATCACAATCTGGAGCTTGGCGGCATCACCGCCCCCGATCAGGCGAAGGTCCGCGCGCGGATCGAGCAGGTGATGGACCAGTTCCCGATGCTGCGCCAGCGCATGCACCAGAAGGCGATCGAACTGTCGGGCGGTCAGCAGAAGCAGCTGGAAATCGCCCGTGCCCTGCTGCTGGACCCCAGGCTGATCCTGATTGACGAGCCGTCCATCGGTCTGTCGCCCAATCTGGTTCAGGACGTGTTCGAGACGCTGAAGCGCCTGCGCGACAATGGCGTGACCATCCTGATGGTGGAACAGAACGCCAAGGCGGCGCTGGCGATGTCGGATTACGGGCTGGTGCTGGAACTGGGGCAAACCCGGATGTTCGACCGCGCCTCGACCCTTCTGGCCGATCCGCGCGTGGGGCGGCTGTTTCTGGGCGGGTCCATCGAGGATGCGGCCTGAAGCGCTACAGCACGCCCAGCACCCAGATCCAGAAGCCGATGGTGCCGAAACAGACGACCGTGGCCGCCAGAAGGGCGGTCGCGGTCAACAGTTGCAGCCCCGCACGCTGGCCCAGCAGCGAATAGATCGACACCATCGGCACCGCCGCGAACAGCACCCCGCCCGCCAGCATGGCGGGGTCCATCCCCGGCACCAGCGACAGCGCGGCCCAGGTTGCCAGCGGATGCAGGATCAGCTTGCCCCCCAGCAGCAGCCCCACCCCGCCATAATCGCGGCCCAGTGGCAGCGAGGCCAGCGTGCCGCCGATCACGAACAGCGCCGCGGGCGACGACATGCGGGCCAGAATGTCAAAGGTCTGCATCACCGGCGCGGGCAGGCGCAGGCCCAGCCCCTGCACCACCAGCGCCGCCACCAGCGCCACCACCAGCGGATTGCGCAGGAAATCCCACAAGATGGGCTTCAGACCCTGCCGCCCCCCCTCTGCCGCCGTGAAGGACAACAGGATCAGGGTCAGCGGAATGATGATCAGATTCTCGACCACCATGTTCTGCGCAAGGATCGTCGTCGCCCACGGCCCCATCAGCGCAAGCACGATGGGATAGCCCATGAACCCGCTGTTGGATGCCGAAACCCCCAGACCCGCCACCGCCGCCTGCGGCACCGACCGGCCAAAGCCGAACCGCATCACCGCCGCCCCCAGCCCGAACATCGCCAGCGACGCCGCCGCATAGGCCAGGATGTAGCCAAGGTTCATCTGCGCGCCCGGCGTCACCTCGGACACCGCCTTGAAGATCAGCGCGGGCAACGCAATGCGGATCACCAGATCGCCCAGCGGACGGATGTTTGCGGCAGGAACATAGCCGGTCCGCACGGCGACAAAGCCGATCAGGATGACCGAAAACAGCGGCAGGATGGCGTTCAGAACCGCGATCATGCAGATCCCCTCTCTGGCCTGGGCAAGACGTGAACCACGGGCCGGGCGCAGGCCCGTGCCACTGCAACCGGGGCGTTGTTCACAGCGGCTCGGGGCGGGCCAGATCGTCGCGCAGCCGCTGATAGTCCAGCGGCAGGCCGGTAAAGATCGACCAGGCATCGACACCCTGCCCGATGAACAGCTCATACCCCGAAATGATGCGCAAACCTGCCGCGGCGGCATCTTGCAGAAACCTTGTGTCGACCGGGGTGTATACCGCGTCAAAGGCCCAGACGGCCCCGGCCATTGCGGCGCGGGGCAGCGGCGTTCCGTCATGGCCCACCATGCCGACCGGGGTGCAGTTGATCAGCCCCGCCGCCCCCGCCGCCAGATCCGCCGCATCGGTGCCGCAGCGCAACGTCAGTCCGGGCCGCGCCGCCACCAGCGCCGCCGCCAGGGCCTGCGCCTTGGCCAGGTCGCGGTCGGCGATGCGGATTTCGGTCAGCCCGAGGGCGACCAGCCCGAAGGCCACCGCCTTGCCCACCCCGCCCGCGCCGATCATCAGCACAGGTCCGGGCGCGGCGGTGCCCAGCACACGGCGATAGGCGGCGATGAAGCCCGAATGGTCGGTGTTGAACCCGTGCGGGCCGCCGTCATCGAACAGCACGGTATTGACCGCCCCGATGGCCCGCACCAGCGGATCGTCGATCCGGACCTTGGCGGCGGCGCGTTCCTTGTAGGGGTAGGTCACGTTGATGCCGCGATAGCCGCCCTGTGCCACGCGGGCGAACAGGCTGTCGAAATCCAGGCCCATGTCATGCGGCACCAGCGGTTCATAGCTGACCACACGCCCGTTCTGCGCGCCCGCCAGACGGTGCAGGCGGGGCGACTGCGATCGGGCAATGTTGTCACCGATCAGGCCAAGGCGGATCGTATCGTTCACGGTTGGACCCCTTTGCCCAGATTTCGGGGCGCGGTCCGGACGGTGGCCTTGCCATGGCCCGACCCGAACAGGACTGTCCCTGTCCGCAGCGCCAGACGGCACGCGAACGCACAAAGCATGGGTGGGACCACGGATAACTGCAAATACCGCGAGTGCGATGGCCTTAACGTCATGTTACGATGACGCCTGCGGCAGCGTGTCCCAAGTCTCACGCGAGGTCGCATGCACCAGTTCGCGGCGAAACCGTTCTATGGTGAATTCGGCAAAGCTGGACAATTGCCGCCCGTGCTTTTTCAGCACATAGGCGGTGATCGTGGCGGGTTCGCTCAACGGGCGGCGGACCAGACCGGGCAGATAGACTTCGGCCACCGAAAACTCGTCAATCACCGCCACGCCAAGACCATGGCGCACCAGACTGACCAGGGTCTGCGCGAACCGCCCGCGCATCGTGTACCGCGGCTCGATGCCTGCATCGCGGAACGGCTGTGACAGCGCCCGCCCGTAGGGATCCCCCGGCTCGACACCGATCACGGCCTCGCGCGCGATGTCATGCACCGAGATGCTGGACTGTGCCGCCAGACGATGCCCTTCGGGAATGATCGCAACCAGCCGGCCCTGCACCAGCACGGTGTTTTCCACCGCCGGATTCTCGATGGGCGAGGACATCACCACAAACTCGCCACGTTCCAGCAGAAGATAGTCAAGCGTCTCTTCGATCTTGAGGATGTCGAGATCGATATAGAGGTCGGGAAAGCGATGCCGCACTTTGGCGATGGCCCGTGCGGCGATGAACTGGGCGATGGAGGGCGCAGAGGCAAAGGACAGCGTGACATCCGCCCCCTTTTGCAGCGACGAGACGGCGGTGTTCAGGTTTTCCATCTGGCGATAGACCTGATGGATCATCTCGAAAATGGATTGCGCCTCGGATGCGGGAATGAACAGGCCTGCCTTGCGCTCGAACAGCCGCACGCCAAGGGATTCTTCCGTATGCTTTATCAGACGGCTGATCCCCGGTGCCGAGACGTTCAGAAAATCTGCCGCCCCCTGAATCGTCCCGGCCATCATGACCGCACGCACAACTTCAACTTGCCGGAGGGTGAGTTCCTTCATCGCGTCAATCTGGCGAACTTGCCGCCACAAGTAAAGCACCGCTGCGGGCAGCGGGGCGTGCTGCGCCGCAGGATGCCGGTGAAACGGCCTGTGCAATCTGGGGTGGAAAATTCTTTGAGCAGGCCGGAAACCATGGTATAAGAATCATGTTTTCAAAGGTGGATTTCCGATTGCGCGCTCACAAGGCGCTGTGTCTGATTTTGAATTGCCCGCGTTGTGTTGTGATTGAAAGAAGTGTTTGCCTGATGGCAAAGCCGGTTCCGCATGGATCTGACCCGTTGCAGCGCAGTCGGCGTTTTGCCGACCCTCATGCGCTTGTGTAAAGAGTGCCGCATCCTGGCCTGCCGAACACAGATGATCTTCGCAAAGACCGACGGGCCGGGGTTTTTCCGGCCCGATCCTGACGCCTGTTGAACCGAAGGAATTTTGCAATCCCCTCGCCGGATCTGGCGGGCCTGTCGGGAACAGGCCGCTGGTGCGGCGCCATTTCAGCCCGCTGTGTCGGTCGCGCCAAAGGCGGGTGCGACACGCATGATCAAGGAGGAACATCATGTCTCCCACGCAAAGCCTGCACATCCGCGTTTTCGACACATCGCGCGCGCCTCTGGCCGGTGCCGAGGTCGAGGTTGACGGCCGCCAGGTGCGGCCGCTGGCCGCGCCCGGCCAGTACGAGGCCAAGGGCCTGCCACAGGGCAAGGTCCGCGTCCGGGTTGTCGCAAGCGGGCTGGAGGCCGAGGTCCGCGAGGTCGAGATCGGCCCGGCCCGGACCGAGGCGATCTTCATTCTGGGCCAGATCGGTCAGCCCTTCTACCGGCGCAGCGGTGCCAGGGTGCCGTTCGACCCGCCGCAGGGTGCAGTCGGTGTGACGCTGCGGCAGGCCAAGGGCGCGGACGGGGCCGCCCTGCGCCAGATCGGCGCCGAACTGGGCGGGATGGACCGTATCGCCATCAAGGCTCCGGGGCTTCTTGTGGCGCATGTCGCGCCTGCGCGTGCGGCGACGATGGTGCGCGCGCTGCGCCAGCGCCCCGAGGTGGTGGCCGCCGGGCCGGTCGCCTATGACCGGGACGGCGGGCTTGCCTTTTTCACCGGCAGCATCGTCGTGCAGATGGAACCCGGTCAAGAGGGGTCCGCCGGAGGGCTTGCCGAACGCTATGGGCTGACCCTTGCCCGCAAGCTGACCCTGCCGGGCTTTGTGGTGATGATGCAGGACGATCCCGAACTGGACCGGCTGCTGCTGGCAGCCGAGGCCCTGTCGCAGGAACCCGGCGTGCGGTCAGCCGAGCCTGAACTGGCCTACAGTCTTGAATTTGATGCGGTGACCCCGACCGACGAACTGGCGGACGATCAGTGGCACCTGACGGTTTCGCGCCTGCCTGAGGCCTGGCAACGCCTGCGCGACGCCAACCCGCCCGGCACGCTGCCGGGGTCTGCCGCCGACCAGAGCTTTGGCCGCGCCGAGGTGATCGTGGCGGTGGTCGATTCCGGCGTCGAATCGCAGACCGATGGCGGCGGCAACGTGACGCCGACGCACCCGGACTTTCAGGGCACGGTGTCGGACGGCCAGCCCAAGGTCGTCACCTTCTTTGATTTCGCCAACATGGCGGCAAACAACAATGCGCCAAACGGCGATCACGGCATCCAGTGCGCGGGCGTGGCGGTGGCAACCGCGCTGAACGCCTCGCCGGTTGCGGGCGAGGAGGAGGGCGTGGTCGGGGCCGCGCCGAACTGCCGCCTGCTTGCCATTCAGGCCCCGATCGGCGGGCCGGAAACGGTGTTCTCCGACCTATATCTCTGGACCTCGGGCCGCCCGCATGCCTCGACCGACCCGGCCTGGCCTGCGGCCCTGGCGCGGGGGGCCGATGTGATCAGCAACAGCCATGGCGGGCTCAACCCGGCGGTATTTCCGGTGTCGGCGCTGATGACGGCCACGTTCGAGGATATCACCGACAATGCGCTTGGCGGTATCGGCACGATCATGTGCTTTTCGGCAGGCAACGCCGATGTGGAATTCGCGGCAGAGCGTCCCTGGGCCAACCATCCGCGCACCATCGGGGTTGCGGCCTCGAACGAAAATGACGTGAAGGCAAGCTATTCGAATTTTGGCGATGGCATCGACCTCTGCGCGCCCAGCAGCGATGCGGCGCTTGGCCTGCGCGAGATCACGACAACCGCGATGCCCGGTGGCGGCAACCTTGTCGGGCACACCGGCGGCCCGATGGACTATACCGACGGGTTCGGCGGCACCTCCTCGGCCACGCCCTTTACCGCCGGGATTGCGGCCTTGCTGCGCAGCATGGACCCGACGCTGACCTGGGCCGAAGTGCGCAACATCCTGCAGCGGACCGCCAGCAAGATCGACTTTGCCAATACAGACGCCGATGGCGCCTGGCGCGATACCGATGGCGACGGGGTGGCAGATTACAGCAACTGGTACGGGTTTGGCCGTGTCGATGCGGAAAAGGCGGTCTGTGTCGCGCGGACCAGTGTCGATCTGCTGACCCCGACCCTTGCGTTCCTTGACGTGCCCGAGGATGAAACGACCCTGCGCGCCATATCCTTCCGCGTCCAGAGCAGCCGCACCCGCACGTTCCGCGTCACCAGCGGCCCGGTGACCACCACAGGGCCGGCAGACAGCTTTGTGCTGCATGCAGGCGGGGTTGCGGCACATGCGGGCAGGTTCGACTGCGTGGCAACGGTGGCGCGCATCTGGGTGCGCTATACCGCAACGGCGGCAGGCGACACCGCCACAGGCAGCGTCGAGGTGAGTTGTGATGAAACCGGCGAGGTCTGGACAATCCCGATCAGCGCCAATGTGGTGGAACGCCCGCGCGCGGCGCTGGTTCTGTCGATGGACCGGTCCGGCAGCATGGATGAGCTTGCAGGCGACGGGCGGCTGAAGATCGAACTGCTGCGCGACAGTGCCGCCGTGGTGCCCGCGCTGGCGCAGGACGACACCGGGCTGGGGGCTGTGTCCTGGGACAGCGATGCCGATGTCGCCGGGGCCATGGCGGTGACGGACGCGGGGCCGGACCTGTTCGGGGCAGGGCGGGTCGCGCTTCAGACCCATGTGTCGGGCCATGACACCAACCTTGCGGGCATGACGGCAATCGGCGACGGCGTGCTGGCCGCACAGGGCCTGCTGGATGCCGCGTCCTCGGCCTATCAGATCAAGGCGATGGTGGTGCTGACCGATGGCCGCGAAACCGAAAGCCTGTATCTGTCGGAACTGCCGGCGGGCAGCATCAACGGTCAGGTCTTTGCCATCGGCCTTGGCACCGCCGAAGGCATTCAGCCCGCAGCGCTGGCCACCCTGACCGGTGAACGCGAGGGCTATCTGCTGATGACGGGGGCGATGACGGCGGATGATTATTTTTTGCTGGCGAAATACTATCAGCAGGTGCTGGCCGGGGTGTCCAATCTGGAGATTGTGGTGGACCCGGACGGCTGGCTGCAACCGGGCGTGCCGGTCCGCATCCCGTTCGGCGTGAATGAAACCGACTGGCAGGTCGATGCGGTGCTGCACACGCCGCAGCCCGATCTTGTCCGCTACTGGCTGGAAACGCCGGATGGCCAGAAGATCACGCCAGCCGAGCTTGCAGGCGAGCCGGAGTCGCGCTTTGTGGTGGACCGCCAGCTTGCTTTCTATCGGCTGAGCCTGCCAGTTTCCGCCGTGGGCCCGCAAGACCCGGCACAGCCCTGGCACGCGGTGATGGAAGTCGACAAGAAAGGCTGGGAACGCTACGTCAAGGTGCTGAAATCGAAGAAAGGCCGCGAAGAACCGGGCACAGCCAGCGCCGAACATGGCCTGAGCGCCGAGGAATTGCGAACCCTTGCCCATGGTCTGCGCTACAGCTTTGTCGCCCAGGCCCGGTCGGTGCTGCGGATGGCGCCAGGCGTGGTGCAGGCGGGGCTGGTGCCGGGGTCCGAGGTGCGGCTTGGCGCGATCGTGACAGAATACGGAATGCCGCCGCCGCGCGGGGCGACTGTCCGGGTCCGGGTCACGCCCCCTGCCGGGGCCGCCTTCACCCTGTCCCTGACCGAAGGCGCGGATGGCGAGTTTTCCGGCCTGATGGGCACGCCACAGCCCGGTGTCTACCGGTTGCAGTTTCTGGGCGACGGCCGCACCACGCGCGGTTCTGTCTGGACGCGTGAAGGATTGCGGTCGGCGGTCGTCTGGCGCGGCGGCAACGCCCCGCCGCCCAAGCCCACGGTGCGCGATCAGATTTGCGATCTGATCGGGTGCCTTGAGAAATCGGGCGGGCTTGATCTGGACCTGATCCGGAAACTGGGGGTCGATCCCGACGCGCTGCGGCGCTGCCTGTGCAAGGGCGACCCGCAGAAAAGGTGACCCGAAGAAAATGTGACCGGGTGCCGGGCGTCACGCCATTCCTGCGCTGACCATGGCGGGCAGGGCTGCAAGGCCCTGGCCGCCATCTGCCCCCCGCCATCTGCCCCCGCTGACTTGGCCCCCGTTGACCTGACCTGCGTGTCGGCGCCGGTTTCATCGCCCCCGGCTGTCGGGGGCGGCATGAAACCGAATGCACGTCGCGCTGCCGCGACAGGGCGGTCGCATGCCTGTTCGACATCACAATCCTTTTTGCTATAAGGGCTTGAATTCGGGCTGCGTTCCGGTGTGTGTCAAAGCCTGAATGCGTATTCTGCCATGGCAGGGCCAGCCTGTGGTCCGTCGGCCCGTGGCGGGGCGGCAGGGGCAGGCAGGCAGGCCATGCCGCGCAACAAGGAGTGTGTTTGATGAAGCCGATCACGGGGCGCATAACATCGATGGACGTGGCCGCATTGGCAGGGGTGTCGCAATCCGCCGTGTCGCGCGCCTTCACGCCCGGATCGGCCATCGCCACCGCCAAGCGCGAGCTTATTCTGGAGGCCGCGCGCAAGCTGAACTATGTGCCCAATTCCATCGCCTCCAGCCTGACCACCAAGCGCACCAACATGGTGGCGGTGATCCTGGGCAACCTGGACAACCCGTTCTATGTGCTGGTGCTGAAGGCGCTGATTGACCGGCTTCAGGCGCGGGGCACGCAGATCCTGACCTTTACCGTGCCGAACGGGGCCAGCAGCGACAATGCCCTGATGCGGGTTCTGCGCTATCAGGTGGATGGCATCATCCTGACCTCGGCCCAACTGTCCACCCGCATGACCAGCATGTGCCACGACAGGGGCATTCCGGTGGTGCTGTTCAACCGCTATATCCCCGGTTCGGATGCGTCGGGGGTGCGCTGCGACAATGCGGCGGGCGGGCGGTTGATGGCCGAGGCGCTGTTGCAGGCCGGGGCGCGGACCTTTGCCGTGGTCAAGGGCGACCCCAGGGGCACCACCAGCCAGGACCGCCTGCACGGCTTTGCCGAACGGTTGCTGGAGGAAGGCATCCCCCGCGCCAATCTGCTGGAGCTGGAGGGCCTGTCTGTCTATGACGGCGCGCATGCCGCCGTGCTGCGGGCGTTCCGCGATGACCGCCTGCCGCTGCCCGATGCGATCTTTGGCATCAACGACATCATGGCCATGGGCGCAATGGATGCGCTGCGCGGCGAGATGGGGGTGAAAATCCCCGATGATCTGATGTTCGGCGGGTTCGACAACATAGATGAGGCCGCCCATTGGCCCTACCGTCTGACCACGGTGCGTCAGCCGGTCGAGGAAATGGCGGATGAAACGCTGAAGCTGCTGGATCTGGACAATCCGGGGGCCGAAATCGAACCGGGCATCGACATCAAGGTGCCGGGCCATCTGGTCTGGCGCGATACGATCCCGCGCCAGACCTGAGGGTCACATTGGCTGTGCGGCCGTGCCGTCGGCCTGCGCCTGACGGGCGGCAAGGATGCGCCCGTCGCGCCAGGCCTGCCAGTCGGGAATGGCGCTGACCGGAATGCGGGCGGCCATATCGGCATGGATGCGCGCAACCATTCCCTGATCCCAGTCGTAATCGGTGCGCGCGTCCTGGCCCATGCGGCGCATCATCGGGCCAAGCTGGGCGACGAACCCTTCAAACCCCGCCGTCGCGTTCAGATGTGCGGTGGCGAACGGCCCGATCGACAGCCAGCGCAGCGCAAGCCCATCGGTCATCACGCGGTCGATGTCTTCGGCAGAGCAATAGCCTTCGCCCACCAGATGCAGCGCCTCGGCGACCAGCGTGTATTGCAGGCGGTTCAAAAGGAACCCGTCGATTTCCTTGTTCAGCGTCACCGGCTTCATGCCCAGATCGACCATGAAGGCGCGGGTCCGGGTCAGGGCATCCTCTGACGTGACCCCGCTGCCGCACAGTTCGACCAGCGGGATCAAGGACGGCGGGTTGACCGGATGGGCCACCAGCGCCCGCCCCGGTTCCACGATATGGGTCAGAAAGGTTGACCCGCGCAGGGCAGAGGTTGACGAGGCGATGATGCAATCGGCAGGGGCGTGGGTGGCAATCTCGGCCATAACGGCACGCTTGATCTGCAGATCCTCGCGTACGCTTTCCTGCACATGCACGGCCCCGGCGACCGCCTCGGCAATGGACGCTGCCGGGTGGATGCGCGCCATCGCGGCGTCCACCCCGCCCGGCACCTGACCTGCGGCCTGCAACTGGCCCAGCGTTCGGGCGATCAGGGGCAGGGCGGCGGCGACCTGTGCGGGGTCCGCGTCCTGCAGCGCCACATCGTGACCGGCGCGCGCAAAGACCACCGCCCAGGCGCGCCCGACATTGCCCGCGCCGATACAGGCTGTGCGGGCCATGTCAGCCTGCCTTCCGGTCGCGCGCCCAACGGCGTTCAAATTCCCACACTTCGGGGAAGCCGATCAACTGGTTGAACTCGGCAAAGTCGAACAGCGGCTGCGCTGCGGTTTGCGAGGTGCCGAACTGCTGAAACGCCGCCAGCGCGTTGGCGGCGGCCTGTGCGGCGGCAAGCCCGGTCATCGACGGATAGATCGCCATGGCAAAGCCCATTTCCTCCAGTTCTTTGGCAGTGCGGATCGGGGTCTTGCCGCCATCCGCCATGTTCGCCATCATCGGGGCGCGAATGCGTTTGCAGGCCTCGCGCATTTCGGCCTCGCTTTCCAGCGCCTCCAGAAACACCACATCCGCCCCGGCCTCGGCAAAGGCCAGCCCGCGCTGAACGGCGCCGTCAAACCCCTCGCTCTGGCGGGCATCTGTGCGCGCGATGATCAGCGTTTCGGGCGAGCGGCGGGCCTCGATGGCGACCTTGATCTTTTCCACCATGTCGATGGTCGGCACCACGCGCTTGAACGGGGTATGGCCGCATTTCTTGGGAAATTCCTGATCTTCGATCTGCACCGCCACCACCCCGGCGTCTTCATAGCCGCGTACCGTGTGATGCACGTTCAGCAGCCCGCCATAGCCGGTGTCGGCATCGGCAATGATCGCCGCATTGCTGACGCGGCACAGGGTGGCCACGCGGTCCACCATCTGCGAATAGGTGGCAATCCCGGCATCGGGCAGGCCATGGGTAGAGGCCGTCATCCAGAAGCCCGAGGCATAGGCAAATTCCAGCCCCACCCGGTTGGCGACGACGGCCGTGATCATGTCGTGCAATCCAGGGGCGGCCACGAATTTTCCGGCGGCAAGGGCGGCTTTCAGGCTTGGTTTGGCAGGGGTCATGGGGTCATTCCGGCAAGGTAGGTCAGGGTTTCGGCTTCGGACACGACATCGCCATACTTGGCATTCATGTCGAACAGGTTGGCCTCGTGCGGGGCGGGGTGGCGGTCGCCCACGGCTTCGCGCGGGATGATCGGGATAAAGCCGTGCGAATTGGCATCCACGCAGGACGCCCGCACACAGCCCGAGGTGGACACCCCGGTCAGGATCACGGTATCGATGCCCCAGGTGGTCAGGGTTGACGCCAGCGAGGTGCCAAAGAACACGCTGGCATATTGTTTCGAGATCACCAGTTCATCGTCCGAAGGCGTCAGCCCCGGTGCCCATTCGCCCCATCTGCTGCCGCGCAGGAAATGGCGCAGTGGCAGGGCCTTTTGATAGAACCGCCCGCCGTCCAGCGCCTTGGGGTGATAGACCACATTGGTATAGATCACCGGAACCCCCGCTGCGCGGGCGGCATCGCGCAGCCGGATCGCCGAGGCAAGCGCCGCGTCGCAATCGGCCCACAGATCGCAGTCGCGGTCGAAATAGCCCAGCACAAGGTCAATCAGGATCAGCGCGGGCCGCGTGCCGAAGCCCAGCTTGCCGCCATAAGCCCGAGCGTAATTCTCGCCAAGATCGTCAGTCATCCTCGCTCTCCTTGATATCGTCAAAACAGGCCAACTGGCCGGGCGTCAGGTACAGCCAGGGCCGGGCCGCCTTTTGCGCCGCCTCGAAGGCGGCAATGTCCTGCGCATCATCGCGCAGGATCGCGCCAATCTCGTCAAGCCCTTCCAGCAGCGCGGCCTTGCGGTGCGGTTCCACGTCGAAGGCAATCGTGGTGGCATCGGCAAGGACAATGCGTTGGGCGGGCAGGTCCACCGTCAGCGGGCGGCCTGCCTCGGCATCGGCCAGAACGCAGGCATGATCTGCGGCGGGCAGCACGATGGGCAGCACGCAACTGCGGAAACAGTTGGCAAAGAAGATCTCGCCAAAGCTGGTGCCGATCACGCAGCGGATGCCGAAATCGACCAGCGACCAGACCGCCTGTTCGCGGCTGGACCCGGTGCCGAAATCGGGACCAGTCACCAGAATTTGCGCCTTGTCCCAGGGCGGAACATCCAGCACGAAGCCGCCCCTTGCGCGGCGTTCGTGAAACAGATGCCGCCCCAGACCCGCCTTTTCCATCAGCAGCAGGAACCGCGCCGGAAAGATCACATCGGTATCGATCTGCGCTTCGGCAAAGGGGGCGGCTATGGCGGTCAGCCGCACGAAGGGGGCAATGGTCATGCCGTCCCCTCGCGCACGTCGCACAGACGGCCGGTCAGGGCGGCGGCGGCGGCCATTTCAGGGCTCATCAGATGGGTCCGCCCGCCCTTGCCCTGCCGCCCCTCGAAGTTGCGGTTCGAGGTCGAGGCACAGCGTTCGCCCTCGGTCAGGCGGTCGTCGTTCATCGCCACGCACATCGAACAACCCGCCTCGCGCCATTCAAACCCCGCGTCGGTAAAGATGCGGTCCAGCCCCTCGGCCTCGGCGGCGGCGCGCACCTGCGCCGACCCCGGCACCACAATGGCGGCCACCCCGGCGGCCACATGGCGGCCCCGGATCACCCCTGCGGCGCGGCGCAAATCCTCTAGCCGGCCATTGGTGCAAGACCCGATGAACACGCGGTCGATGGCGATGTCGGTCAGGGCGGTGCCGGGGGTCAGGCCCATGTAGGCCAGACTGCGTTCCATCCGCGCCCGCCGCGCAGGGTCGGCCACGGCGGCGGGGTCGGGGACACGGGCGGTGACGGGCAAGGATTCTTCGGGCGTCGTGCCCCAGCTGACATGCGGGGCCAGCGCGCCGGCGTCGATGGCAATTTCACGGTCGAACAGCGCGCCGGGGTCGCTGCACAGGGTGGCCCAGTCGCGCAGGGCGGCGGGTTCGTCCTGCGGCAAGGGGGCCAGCGGGCGGCCCCGGACCCAATCCAGCGTCTTGTCGTCGGGGGCGACCATGCCCACCCGCGCCCCGGCCTCGATCGTCATGTTGCACAGGGTCATCCGGGCCTCCATCGACATGGCGCGCACGGTGGGGCCGGCATATTCGATGGCATGGCCCACCCCGCCGCCCACCCCGACAAGGGCGATCAGCGACAGGATGATGTCCTTGACCGTGACCCCCGGTTGCAGGCTGCCAGTGATGGTCACGCGCATGCGTTTCTGACGCCTCTGGCGCAGCACCTGGGCAGAGAATACGCATTCACACTCGCTTGCCCCGATCCCGAAGCTGAGCGCGCCAAACGCCCCATGCGTGCTGGTGTGGCTGTCGCCACAAACCAACGTGACGCCGGGCAGCGTAAAGCCAAGCTCCGGTCCGATTACATGCACGATGCCATGGCGGCGGTCGCGCATCGGGATATGGGGAATGCCATGCCTGCGGGTGTTCTGATGCAACCGGGCAACCTGCGCGGCCGCCAGCCCCTCGCGCAGGGCGACATGGCGGTTCCGGGTCGGAACTGCATGATCTGCAACTGCAATATGCAATTCCGGCCGCCGCATGACACGGCCTGCCGCCACCAGCCCGGCAAAGGCCTGCGGCGATGACACCTCCTGCACAAGATGCCGGTCGATATAGAGAAGGTCTGTGCCATCTGCGTAGGATTTGACCACATGCGCATCCCAGACCTTGTCATAAAGCGTTCTGGGCGGGCGGGGGTCGCTTGAGTGCTGCTCCTGCAGATTTGCCACGTTAAACCTCTTGCATCGTGCTTGAAGGCAAGACTATGCTCGATTGAATGCGCATTCAATAACTAAATTGGACCGGGTCAGGTACAGTGGGGATGCGATGAAAAACGAAACCAGCAAGGGAGCGCCGGCAATGAGGCTAGGTGTTGATGTCGGGGGGACGTTCACGGACCTTCTTCTGCACGATGAGGCCACGGGGCGGGTCTGGCAGGCCAAGACGCCCTCCACCCCGCAGGACCAGTCCATCGGCGTTGCCGAAGGCGTGCGGCTGATCTGTGAAAAGGCGGGGATCGCGCCGTCAGAGTTGCACATGGTCTTGCACGGCACCACCGTTGCAACCAATGCCGTGCTGGAAGGCAAGGGCGCGCGGGTCGGGCTGCTGACCAGCGAAGGTTTTGAATATGTGCTGCATCTGGCAAAAAGCTGGACCCCCGGCCCGCTGTTCGGCTGGATCGTGATGGACAAGCCGACGCCGCTGGCGACGCTGGACGACACGCGCGGCATCCCGGAACGGATGTCAGCCAGGGGCGAGGTGATCCGCGCGCTGGACGAAGACGCCGCCACCCGCGCCATCGACGACGTGTGCGGCAGCGGCATCGAGGCCCTGACCATTTCGCTGATGCATTCCTACGCCAACCCGGCCCACGAACAGCGCCTGCGCGAGATCGTGGCCGCGCGCCATCCGCATATCCCGGTGTCGCTGTCATCAGACATTCTGCCCGAGTTCCGCGAATATGACCGAACCATCACCACCGTCATGAACGATTACGTCCGCCCGATCATGACGCGCTATCTGGACCGGATCGAAGAACGGCTGGCGGCCAATGATATGAAATCGCACCTGCATATCGTGCGGTCGGACGGCGGGTTGATGTCGGCCAGGGCGGCGGGTGACCGGCCCGTGCATACTGTGCTGTCCGGCCCTGCGGGGGGTGTGACCTCGACCGCGATGGTATCAAAACGCACGGGGTTTGATCTGCTGGCCTTTGACATGGGCGGCACCTCGACCGATGTGTCGGTGATCACCGGGGGCAAGCCGTCGATCTCGCGGTCAACCGAAGTGGGAGCCTTCCCTGCCAAGGTGCCGACGATGGATGTGCGGTCGGTCGGGGCCGGGGGCGGGTCGATTGCCGAAGTGTCCGATCTGACGAAATCGCTGCGGGTCGGGCCGCGGTCGGCGGGCGCGCAGCCCGGTCCGGTCTGCTACAGCCGGGGCGGAACGGAACCCACGGTGTCCGACGCCAACGCGGTGCTGGGCTATCTGCCGCCTGTGCTGCTGTCGGGGGCGATGTCGCTGGACATCGACGCCGCGCGCACGGCCATTGCCGGGATCGGCGCAAAGCTGGGCCTGTCGGTCGAAGGGGCCGCCAAGGGCATCTTGCAGATCGCCAACGAGGTGATGCTGGGCGCGCTGCGGGTGATCACCGTGCAGCGCGGCCTTGACCCGCGCGATTTCGGCATTCTGGCCTTTGGTGGGGCTGGCCCGCTGCATGCCAACGCCATGGCGGAACTGCTGGGCTGCTATCCGTGCGTCGTGCCGAACAATGCGGGCGTCCTGTCGGCGCTTGGCTTTCTGGAGGCCGAGTTCAAGAACGAATTCGTGCAGACCTTCATCCGGTCGTCGCGCAACATCGAACCGGCGATGATCTGGGACCGGTTCAGTGAATTGGCCACCCGTGGCCGTGCCTGGCTGGACGAACAAGAGGTGGCCGAGGCGGATCGCCGCCTGATCTACACGCTGGATCTGCGCTATGAACAGCAAGGCTATGAAGTGTCGGTCGAGGTGGACCCCGATCTTGTGGCCGGTGCAGGTGCGTTGGAGCCGGTGTTCGACCAGTTCCACGGGCTGCATGAACGCATGTATGGCGTGCGCTTTCATGTGCCGGTCGAAATGGTGGCCCTGCGTGTGGTGGCCGTCGGCGCGACCCCGCCGGTGGATCAGCAACCGCTGCAAGGCGGCGACCATGATCTGGCAGGCGCCGTCATCGAAACCCGGCCCGCATGGTTTGACAATGCCTGGGTCGATACGCCCAATTATGACCGCGCCAGGCTGGCGGTCGGGCTGAAGATCCCCGGCCCCGCCATCATCCGCCAATACGATTCCACCACCGTTCTGCTGCCCCGCCACGTCGCCGAGGTTGACCAGTTCGGCAACCTCATCATCTGGCCTGCGGACAAGGGAAACTGAGCCATGACCAAGCATGTTGACCCGATCACCCTGGATATCATCGAGAACGCGCTGAAGAATGCGCGGTTCGAGATGGACAATGTGGTGGTGCGCATCGCCCTGTCGCCTGCGGTGCGCGAACAGCACGACGAATTCCCGATGATCTGCAACCCGGCAGGGCAGATGATCGTCGGGCAGTTCGGTTCCTACATCCCCGCCGTGGTTGAGAAATTCAACAACGACATCAACGAGGGCGACCTGTTCGTCTGGAACGACCCCTATGCCTGCAAAGGGTCGATCTCGCACAACAACGACTGGTGCGTGATGATGCCGATTTTCCACGAAGGGGTGCATGTCGGCTATTCCTCGATCTTCGGCCACATGAACGATGTGGGCGGCACGGTGCCGGGGTCGATGCCCGCCAACGCCCGCACCATCTGGGAAGAAGGCCTGCGGGTGCCGCCGGTGCGCATCTACAGCAAGGGCGTGCTGAACGACGGCGTTCTTGACATCATGCTGAACAACAGCCGCACGCCCGACATGAACCGCGCCGACCTGATGGCGCTGATCGCGGGCTGCCGGGTGGCGGGCGTGCGGGTGGGCGAGCTGTGCAGCCGGTTCGGGCGCGAGACGTATCTTGCGGCCTGTGACCTGCTGATGCTGCGCACCCGCGATGCGATGCAGATCCTGATTGACAAATACATCACCGAAGAACCGGCGGTGTTCGAGGATTGGGTGGATGATGACGGTCTGGGCAACGGCCCGTTCCTGATGAAACTGTCGATCTACCGGCGCGGCAACAAGGCGGTGTTCGACTTTACCGGCACCGATGATCAGGCCCCAGGCCCGATCAACTTTCACATCCACGAAGGGCTGTGCAAGCTGTTCTTCGGGGTCTACATGATCATGGCCTTCGATCCTTCGGTGAACTTCAACGAAGGCTTCTACGACCTGTTCGAGGTGATCCTGCCCGAAGGGTCGCTGCTGAACCCGAAATTCCCGGCCGCCCTGTCGAACCGTCTGAACACCCATACGCGGTTCTTCGACTGTCAGGCCGGGGCCCTGGGCCAGCGGGCGCCGCATCTGTCGATGGCGGCGGGCTATGGCACCTCGCCGCATTTCATCTTTACCGGAACGGATGGCGAGGGCCGTTATTTCCAACTGATGGAACTGCTGTTCGGCGGCGTGCCGGGGCGTCCGCGTGGTGACGGGCTGGATGGGCATGCGTGGTGGCCGCTGTTTTCGGCAACGCCCATCGAGTATATCGAGAACTACTATCCCATCCTGATCGACAGCTATCGTCCGGTCCGCGATTCCGGCGGGGCCGGTCTGCACCGGGGCGGGGCGGGGATCGAAAAGGTCTACCGCGTGCTGGCACCGGGGATGATTTCCATTCACGACGACCGCGAGGTCGTGCCGCCGTGGGGCATCAATGGCGGGCTGTTTGGTGGCACCTCGTCGAAATGGCTGCTGCGGGCGGGGGCGACGGAACGCGAGCGTGTGCCGTCCAAGATCGACAATCTGGCCGTCAAACCGGGCGACAAGGTTATCTTCATCACGGCGGGTTCCGGGGGCTGGGGCGACCCGCTGGACCGGGACGCCGGTCTGGTGCAGCGCGATGTGTCGTATGACCTTGTGTCGAAAGACCGGGCCAAGACCGATTATGGCGTGGTGCTGACCGACAAGGGTGCGGTGGATGCAGCCGCGACCGAGGCGCTGCGGGTACAGATGCGCGAGGTTCGCGGTGCGCCAGAGCCGTTCTCGTTCGGCTTTATCCCGCCGAAACGGATGGCGGCAGAGTAGCCAAAGACAAGGCGCCCGAAGGTAACTTCGGGCGCTTGTTTCATTGCTTCAAGGCTTTCACCAGGCCTGAGTATAGATCGCCAGCGCATCAGCCTCGGTCACGGTGCGCGGGTTGTTGACCAGCAGCCGCGTCTGTTTCATCGCATCCGCCGCCAGTTGGCCAAGTGCATCCTGCGGCACCCCCACATCGCGCAACCGCTGCGGCAGGCCCAGCTTTGCCGACAGCGCGGCCAGCCCGGCGATGAACGCTTCGGCCCGTTCGCCTTCGGGCAACAGTGCCAGCGCGGGGTTCAGGGCGGGGGCAAGGCTGGCATAATCGGCGCGGGCGAAGGCCAAGTTGAACGCCAGCACAAAGGGCAGCACCAGCGCATTCGACAGCCCGTGCGGGATGTGGAAAATGCCGCCCAACGGGTATGCAAGCGCATGGACCGCCGCGACCGGCGCGTTGGCAAAAGCCTGCCCCGCCAGCAGCGACCCCAGCAACATCGCCTGCCGCGCCTCACGGTTGGCCCCGTCAAACACAGCCACCTCGATATTGGCCGACAGGGTTTGCAGGGCCTGCATCGCCAGCATCCGGCTGATCGGGTTGGCGTTGGCATGGGTCGAGGTGGTGGCCTCTATCGCATGCACCATGGCGTCGATGCCGGTTGCGGCGGTGACGGCGGGCGGCAGGGTCAGCGTCAGGTCGGCGTCCAGCAGCGCCATGTCGGGCAGGATCACCGGCGACGACACCCCCCGCTTTTCCCCGCCGCCCACGGTTATGATGGCCACCGGCGTCGCCTCTGACCCCGTGCCCGCCGTGGTCGGCACCAGCACCAGCGGCAGGCGCGGCCCCTTGGCATTGCCGACGCCCCAGGCCTGTTCCAGATCCTCGCCCGACCCCAGCAACAGTGCTGCCAGCTTTGCCACATCCAGCGACGACCCGCCGCCAAAGCCTGTAACCCCCGTCACCCCCGCCGCACTGCCCTTGGCAACGCAGGCCAGCAAGGTATCGCGCGACGGGTCGGCCTCGACCTCGGCGAACAGGGTCACGGTTTTGCCCGCGCGGGTCAGATCGTCCAGCGCGCCCTGATGCAGGCCCAGCCGGACGATGCCCGCATCGGTGACGAACAGCACATGCTGACCCAGCATGTCGCCCGCCAGCGTAGCAAGACGGGCCGCAGACCCGGCCTCGACAATCAGGCTTTTGGTGGTGTGAAACTGGAAAGGGTTCATATTGCCGCTCTATTTGCTGATTTCGGCACTGGTCAGACCGCCGCGATGAAAGATCAGCGGGGCCTTCCCGCTCTCGACCGCCATCCCGCGCACATGGCCCAGCACGAAATCATGGTCGCCTGCATCGCTGACGGCATGCAGGGTGCAGTCGATCCACGCCACCACCCCGTCCAGTATCGGATCGCCCGAGGCCGAGGCCCGCCAACCCAGCCCGGCAAACCGATCGCCCGTCCTGGACGACATTTGCAGGCATTGCGCGCCCTGATCGGCGGACAGCACATTCACGCAGAAATGCCCGCGTTGCCGCAGGCCGGGCCAGGTGGTTGAAGTTTTGGCAGGCAGAAACCCCACCAGCGGCGGGTTCAGCGACACGGCAGAAAAGCTGCCGACGATCATCACCAGCGGGCTGCCCGCGCCGTCTGTGGTGGTGATGGCGCAAACCCCGGTCGGGTAATGCGACAGCACCGACCGGAACTGTGCGGCATCGGGGGCGGGGCAGAGGTGGTCCATGGTGGTTCCTTTCACGACACCGGCCCAGCCTTGTGGGGCCTGACACGGCGTCTGGCCTCAGGCGGCTTTGGCGGGGCGGGATTTCATCAGCGGCATCACATTGGCGATGAAATCCGGCACGTCTGATGCGAAATCGGGGAAGGTCAGGCACACGCCGTACAGCCCCTGTTCGGCCAGCGAATCCAGATAGGCCGCGACCTTTTCATAGGACGCCGCAATGCAGGGGATCGACATGAAGGTCACGGTCGCCGGGTCCAGCTTCAGGTAATCGGCGCGGTTCACATCCATGCCCGAGGCACGCAGAAATTCCTGAATCGCCTCCTCATCGCGGTTGTCGACATAGTGCTGCCGTTCGGCCTGCGCCTCGGCATCGGTGCGGGCGGCGATCACGTTCAGCAGGGTGTAGGAATTGACGGTGCGGCCATGCGCCTGCGCCATTCCGCCGATCTTGTTGACCACGGCCCCCAGTTGTTCGGGCGTATCATTCAGCCGTCCGACAAAGGAAAAGTCCGACTTGCGCGACACGAAATCCAGCGCCCCGTCCGACTGGCCCGCGCAGACGATCTGCAGGGGTTTGGCCGGTTTGGGCGAAGATTTGCAGGCGTCCAGCGTGAAATACTTGCCTTTGAAGGTCACTTCCTCCTCGGCCCACAGGCGTTTGAGGATGGTCAGATATTCGTCCGCGTATTCGTAGCGGTTGAGGTAGTAGTCATCATCGCTCCACAATCCCATCTGGGCATATTCGAACTTGTTCCACCCGGCGACGATGTTCACCCCGAACCGACCCTCGGCCACCGAGTCGACGGTTGCGGCCATTTTCGCCAGCACCGCCGGGTTCATCGTGCGCACCGCACAAGAGGCGAAAAGTCTGATTCGCGTGGTGACGGCGGCCAGCGCCGACATCAGCGTGAAGGATTCAAGCGCGCCATCCCAATGCCCGGTTTCACCGCCGTAACCGCGCCATTTGACTTGGGAAAGCACGAAGTCCATGCCGCCCGCCTCGGCGGCAAGGGTGACATCGCGGTTCAGCGCCCATGTCGGTTCGTTCTGTGGCGGCGTGCCTTTGGCGATGATCAACCCGCCGCGCGTGCTGGGAAGGAACAGGCCCAGTTCCAGGTAGTCGGTCATTGGATCTCCTGCATATAGAATACGCATTCATAATCATTTTCTTTGTCTCAAACTGTCAAGATAGATGTGGCGCAGGGTGGGGTGAGAATATTTATGCCCATATAATCAACAGTAAATGCCCGGAATGCGACACGGCGCCCCTGCCTGACGCACAGGCATGTTGACAAAATACTGAAATCGGAAAATGCTGACTGCAAGCGCATGCGAAAGGCGCCGACAACACCTCCAACAGGGAAGATGACATGAACATGACGAACAAGACTGCACGGCTTGCCGTTACATCCGGCGTTCTGGCGGCGCTGCTTGGGGCGGGGGCTGCCTGGGCGGACGAGGTTGCCGACGGGCTGGCCCGCGCGACCGAAATCATCGAGGCGCATCGCACGGTTCCGGCCTTCAAGGCCCCAGGCGAGCCGTTTGACATCCGCGCGGTTGCGGGTGGCAAGAAGATGCTGTCGATCCCCAACACCAGCTCCAACCAGTTCCTGAAAGGCATCATCCAGCGCGAGATCGAGGTCGGCAAGGAAATCGGCCTGGAAGTGCGCGAATGGGAAAATCAGGGCCAGCCGAACCAGTGGGTTCAGGGTATCGAATACGCAATCGCCAATGATTTTGACATTGTCGACCTGATCTCGGGCGTGAACCCTGCGGTGATCGAACCGCAGCTTGAGGCTGCCCGTGCCGCTGGCGTCAAGGTCTACACCTCGCATTTCTATGACCCGTCGCAGCCCGCCAACCCGCTGCTGGCCGGCGATCTGCCGTTCAGCTTTTACACCCAGGGCTGGTTGCTGGGCAACTGGATGACCTACAAGACCGACGGCGCGGCGCAGGCCATCGTGATCAAGTCCGACGAAGTGCCACCGACCGCGCCGCTGGTGCAGGGCATCCGGGATGCGTTTGAAAAGAACTGCCCGAATTGCGTGATCTTGCAGGAAATCAACGTCGGCATCACCGAATGGGGCACCAAGATCCAGACCTCGCTGCAAGCGGCGCTGTTGTCGAACCCCACCACCAACTACGTCATCCCGATCTATGACAGCATGAGCCAGTTCGTGGTGCCTGCGGTGGAACTGACCGGCAAAAGCGAGACGGTGAAGGTTGCCACCGGCAACGGCACGCCCTTCGTTCTGGACTTCATCCGTGAAGGCAAGGTCGAGATGGACCTTGGCGAAAGCCTGGACTGGGTGGCCCGTGCCACGATTGACGGCTACATGCGCGATCTGGCCGGCCTGCCGATGCCCAAGGAACTGGCGGTGCCCTTCTATGTCTTTGAATCTGCCAACATCGAAAGCGCCGGTATTCCGGCCGAACCCAACAAGGGCTACGGTGACGAATACGTCAAAGGCTTCAAGGAAAACTGGCAGTTGAAGTGACCGCGCCGATCTGGACAGGTTTGGAACAATGACCAAGGCGACTGCCGTGCCTGCGTTGCAGGTGACCGGAATTGCAAAGACCTTTGGGGGCGCCCGCGCCCTCAAGGGCATTACCTTCGATGTGGCCGCGGGCGAGGTGCATGGTCTGCTGGGGCAGAATGGTTGCGGCAAATCCACCTTCGTCAAGGTGCTGGCGGGGTTTCATGCGCCGGACCCCGGCGGGGCGATTGCGGTTTTCGGGCGGGACTTGCCGTTGCCGATGCCCCCCGGCGCGTTCCGCGATTTCCAGATGGCCTTCGTGCATCAGCATCTGGGTCTGGTGTCGTCGCTGACGGTGCTGGAAAACATGCGGGTGGCGTCGATCACCGGCCCCGGACTGCGCGTCGACTGGCGGGCGGAACGGCGCGCCGCGCTTGCGACCTTTGACCGGTTCGGCATTGCGCTTGATCTGGATGCCCGGACCGGCACGCTGTCACAAACCGATCAGGCGCTGCTGGCGATCATGCGGGCGTCCGAAGACCTGCGCAGCGCCGATGCCGGGTCTGGCAGCCGGGGCCTGCTGATCCTGGATGAACCGACGCCCTTCCTGCCCAAGGAAGGCGTGGACCGGCTGTTTGAACTGGTGCGCCAGGTGGCCGGGCATGGCGACAGTGTGATCTTCATTTCGCATGACATCGACGAGGTGCGCGAGATCACCGACCGCGCGACCATCCTGCGCGATGGTCTGGTCAGCAGCACGCTGGTCACCAGGAACGCCAGCCATGATGAGTTTGTCGAAGGCATCATCGGCCGTCGCGTCGCCCGCAGCGTGACCGTTGCCGCCACCACCGAACAGCGCAAGATCAAGGCGCGGGTGACAGGGGTGCAGGAAGCCGGGCTGAACGTGCCAATGCTCGAGGTGGCAGAGGGCGAGATACTTGGCCTGACCGGCTTGCTTGGTTCGGGCTATGAACGGGTGCCCTATCTGATGTTCGGGGCGACTCGGGCGCAGGGCGGCACGCTGGATCTGGACGGGCAAAAGTTCGATCTGCCCGCCATGACGCCAAAGCTGGCGATTTCGCACCGCATGGCGCTGCTGCCGTCAGACCGCCCGCGCGCCAGTGGCGTGCAGGGGCTGTCGGTCGGTGACAACATGCTGCTGCTGGAATTTGACGATTTCATGGGCCGGTTCGGGCTGAACCTGCGCGGCATGGCGCAGCGGTCGCGCGATCTGTCCACCCAATACGAGGTCAGGCCCAACAATCCTGACCTGCGCCTTGGTCAACTGAGCGGCGGCAATGCCCAGAAGGTGTTGCTTGCCAAATGGATGATCCGCGAACCCGGCCTTCTGATGCTTGACGAGCCGACACAAGGGGTCGATGTCGGCACCCGCCAGCAGATTTTCGGCGTCATACGCCAGGCGGCGCAAAAGGGCGCCGCCGTGATCTGCGCCAGCTCCGATGCCGAACAGCTTGCCGATCTGTGTACCCGCGTTCTGATCTTTTCGCGCGGGCGCATCGTGACCGAGCTTGCCGGACATCACATCTCAAAAGACAGCATTGCAGAGGCCTGTTATGGACACTCCACTCTTGATATCGCCTGAAACCCCTGCGCGGCGCCGTCTGCGGCTGACAAACCTTGCCGAACGCTTCGGACTTGTCGTGGTCTGGCTGGTGATGATTGCGGTCTTCGGCATCGCGCTGCCGGGCATCTTTCTGACCTGGACCAACTTTTCCATCATGTTCGCCACCCAGACGCCGGGGGCCATTCTGGCGCTGGCGCTGATCATTCCGCTGACGGCGGGGGATTATGACCTGTCGGTCGGGGCGACGCTGACGCTGTCGGCGGTGATGATCGGGGTTCTGAACGCGGTGATGGGGCTGCCCGTCGGGGTGGCGGTGCTGGCGGCCCTTGCGGGCGGTGTGGTGGTCGGGTTGGTCAACGCCTTCTTCATCATCTACATCCGCATCCCGTCGCTGGTGGTGACGCTTGGCACCACCTCGGTCATCACCGGGCTGGTGCAGTGGATGACCAATTCCTCTACCATCGGGGGCATCTCGCCCACCTTGATCGACGTGGTGATCCGGGGGCGGCTGTTCGGCATTTCCTATGCGTTCTACTATGTGATGCTGATTGCGCTGCTGATCTGGCTGGTGTTCGAGTTTACCCCGCTGGGTCGGCGCATCCTGTTTGTCGGGCGCGGGCGCGAGGTGGCGCGGCTGTCGGGCATCGACGTGTCCAGGGTGCGGGTCGGCTGTCTGGTGGCCTCGGCGGTTCTGGCCTCGGTGGGGGGCGTCGTCTATGCGGGGCTTCTGGGGGCTGCGGACCCGTTTTCGGGGCTGAACTTCCTGCTGCCCGCGTTTGCGGCGGCCTATCTGGGGGCGACGGCGATCATTCCGGGGCGGTTCAATCCGTGGGGGGCGGTGATCTCGGTCTATTTCCTGTCCACCGGGATTACCGGGCTGACCATGCTGGGCATTCCCTTGTGGGTGACCAGCGTGTTCAACGGGCTGGCGCTGATCCTTGCGGTCACCGTGTCGCAGTTCGTGCGGGGCCGTGAAGAAACCGACATCGGATAAGAAGGACCGCACCGAATGGCTGTTGCGCGCGACACGGTTCTTGTTACCGGCGCGGCGGGCTTTATTGGCCGCCGCATTGCCGATGCCCTTGTGGCGCGGGGGCACAGGGTGATCGGCACCGATGTTCACCCCCCGGCGCAACCGACGGGGTTCGAGGTGTATCAGGCCGATGTGCGCGATACCACCCGCCATGCCCCGGTGGTGGCGGGCTGCGATGCGATTGTGCATTGCGGTGGCATATCCGGCCCGATGGTGCTGGCCGACAACCCGGCCGAGGTGGTCGACATCAACATCCGCGGCACGGCGGGTCTGCTGGCCTTGGCGCGGGGGGTTGGTCTGCGGCGGTTCGTCGGGCTGTCGTCCGTGTCGGCTTACGGCAATACCGGCACGCGGCAGGTGGTGGACGAGGACACCCCCCTGACCGCGACCAACGCCTATGGCACCAGCAAGGCCGCGTCCGACCTGCTGATCCAAAGCTATGCGGGTAACTATGGCCTGAGCGCTGCGGCCCTGCGGATCGGCTGGGTTTACGGGCCGGGGCGGGTGACCGATGCGCTGATCCAGCCGATGGTGCGATCTGCCAGGGGCCAGCCCTGTGACCTTGCCGCCGGGGGAGATCATGCGCTGCAATTCGTGCATGTGGAGGATGTGGTCAGCGCAGCACTGGCGGCGCTTGCGGTGGAAACCCTGCCCTCGGCGGTCTTCAACATCAACGGGGCTGACATGCTGACCGTGCGACAGATGGCTGCGATGATCGCGCGGCACTATCCTGGGGTGCGGATCACCCTTGGGCCGGGGCTGTTGCCCGATACCGATGTGCAGGGCCGGATGGACCTGACCCGCGCCGCGCGGGATCTGGGCTGGACCCCTGCCGTTGATTTTGCAGGCGGGCTGGCCGCCTATGTCGACTGGCTGAAGGCGCATCCGTTTTGACCGCCGCCCGGTTCGGCGGCAAGACCATCGTGGTGACGGGGGCAGGCAGCGGTATCGGCCATGCCCTGACGGGCCTGTTGTGCCGGGAAGGCGCGCGGGTGCTGGCGCTTGACCGCCGCTTTCCCCACGCGATGCCCGACAGTGCCGAATGCCACAGCACCAATGTCTGCGACCCGTCCGAACTTGCCGAGGCCGCCCGCCGCTGCCCCGATGGCATCCACGGCATTGCCACCTTCGCCGGGATCGAGATGGGCGGGCGGATCGACACGCTGGACATGGCGGCCTGGCAGCGGGTGTTCGAGGTGAACGTCTTTGGCACGGTCCGCACGATCCAGACCTTTCTGCCCGCGCTGATGCAGAACCGGGGGGCGATTGTGCTGTGTTCGTCGCAACTGTCCTTCGTCGGCGCGCGCGATTGCGTGGCCTATGCGGCGTCAAAAGGCGCGATTAACACGCTGTGCCGCAGTCTGGCGCTGGATCATGCGGGCGATGGCATCAGGGTCAACGCGATTGCGCCCGGTGCGATTGATACCCCGATGATGGCGCGCGCCTTCCGCGACCAGCCCGACTCTGCGCGCGAAGACTCGCGCCTGCGCCATGCCCTGCACCGCTTTGGCCAGCCCGAGGAATGCGCCACCGCCGCCGCCTTTCTGCTGGGCGACGGCGCAAGTTTCATCACCGGAACCGTGCTGCCGGTGGATGGGGGCTGGTGCGCGGCCTGACAGGGCCATTTTTCACCACATCCGGGGCAGGCACCATCGTCTGATCACAGGGACCGGGCCGGTCAGCCCTTCCATTGCTGCACCAGCGCCCGTGCGCCGCGCAGAAGGATGGCCTGATCAACGTCGACAGCGGTGAACACCGACCCCGCCGCAACCGCCTGCTGCAGGAAATCCGGGTCAAGCGACAGGATGCCCGCAGGCTTGCCACAGGCCCGGATGCGGGCGATGGCGTCAAGGATCGCGGCCTTCACTTCGGGGGCGGCGGTGTTTCCCGGAAACCCCATGCTGGCGGCCAGATCGGCCGGGCCGACAAAAATGCCGTCCACCCCGTCTACTGCGGCAATCGCTTCGATGTTGGTCAGGGCTTCGACGGTTTCAACCTGCACCAGCAGGCAGATTTCATCATTGGCGCGCGCAAGATAGCCGTCAACTGCGCCATAGCGGCTGGCCCGCGTGATCCCCGCTACCCCGCGCGTGCCCTGTGGCGCATAGCGCACCGCCGAAACCGCGCGCGCGGCTTCGGCTGCGGTCTGGACATAGGGCACCAGCACCGACATCGCGCCGGCATCCAGCAGGCGCTTTATCTCTACCGCGTCATTCCAGCCGGGGCGCACAACCGTCTGCGTGCGATAGGGGGCCGCGGCCTGAAGCATCGCCTTCACCGTGGTCAGGTCGACGGTCGAATGCTCTGTGTCAATCAGCATCCAGTCAAAGCCGCAGCCGGCCAGGGCTTCGGCATTGTCTGACCCGGCAATCGAACACCACAGTCCGATCTGCGCCTGCCCGTCGCGCAGGGCCTGCTTGAACAGGTTCTTCGGCATTTCCATTGGTCGCATGCTCCTTCTTCCAGACCGGACGGCCCTGTTTCGCCCAAGTCTGACAGCCTGCGCCTGCCTTGGGCAAGCCCAGATCGGCGCGCACGGCATCTGCCTTGGCACGCGCCCATGAAAATCGATTATTTCATCAAATGCTATAGTAAACGTATCAGTGAACAATTTATGCCTGCATCAGGTAACATGTAGACATGTGCCCTGATTGCTGACAGTCTCGCGGTGTTGGCTCTGGGAGAGGGCCGGACGCATCTATGTCACAGGGAGGAAACCATGACATTCACCATCACGCGCCGCGTGCTGCTTTCGGCTGTTGCTGCCTCGGCGATGATTCTGGGGGCAGGGGCCGCTGTTGCACAAGACAAGATCAGGCTGCGCCTGTCGTCGGTCAACACTGAAACGGACAGCCGCGCCATTGGCCTGATCGAGAAGTTCGGTCCCGGCGTCGCGGAATTTGCCTCGTTCGAGCCGCACTGGAACGGCACGCTGTTCAAGCAGGGCACCGAACTGGAGGCGATTGCCCGTGGCAATCTGGATATGTCCATCGCCTCGGCGCAGGAATTTTCCAGCTTTTTCCCGGAATTCACCATTCTGACCGCAGGATATGTCCACCAGTCGGCGGAACACCAGATTGCCGTGTTCAAGGATCCGATCATGGACCCGCTGAAAGCCAAGGTCGAAGCCGAGCTTGGCGTCAAGCTGTTGGCGGTGATGTATCTGGGCAAACGCCAGATCAACATAAAGGGCGACAAAGAGATCAAGACCCCCGCCGACATGGCCGGCATCAAGCTGCGCATGCCCGGCACCGATGCCTGGCAGTTCCTTGGCACGGCGCTTGGGGCCTCGCCGGTGCCGGTGGCTTTTGGCGAGCTGTACACCGCGCTGCAAACCGGCGCGGTTGACGGGCAGGACAACCCGTTGCCCACCGTCATCGACAGCAAGTTCTATGAGGTCACCGACCAGATCGTGCTGACCTCGCATCTGGTCGACTTCAACTATCTGACGATCTCGAAGGCGGTGTGGGACGCGATGACCCCTGAACAGCAGACGGCTGTGCAGGCGGCGGCAGATGCGGCGGCAGAACTTGGCCGCACTCTTCAGTTGAAGAAGGAAGAGGAGGCGGTGGCCTTTCTGACCGAAAAGGGCCTGAAAGTGTCAGAGCCGGATGTGGCGTCCTTCCGGGCCAAGGTGCAGGCGGATTATCTGGCCTCGGACTATGCCAAGGACTGGCCTGCCGGCATGCTTGACCGGATCAACGCACTGGCCAACTAGGGGGCAGACCGATGGACCGCATCCTGCAACGGTTGCGGCAAGGGGCGAATGGCGTGGCGGCAGCAATGCTGGCCGCCATGTTCTTCGTGTTCTTGTTGCAGATCCTGTCCCGCTATTTCATGACCGCGCCCCTGGGCTGGACCGTCGAAGTGTCGCTGACGCTGTGGTTGTGGATCGTGTTCTGGGGATCGGCGTTCTGTCTGCGGCCGTCCGACCATATCCGGTTCGACATCCTGTACCTGTCAGTCAGCCGCCCGACCCAAAGGATCTTCTCGGCGCTCTGCGCGGCGGCGATCATCGTGGCCTTTGTGGCCGCCTTCCTGCCGACATGGGATTACGTCAGCTTTTACAAGATCAAGCGCAGCGCCACCCTGCGGATTCCGTTGAACTATGTCTTCATGATCTATCTGGCATTCATGGTGATGGTGGTGGTGCGCCATGGCCGAATCCTGGCCGATTTCCTGCGGGGCAAAGCCGATCCGGAAGGCCCGATCACCTCGTATGACATCATCGACACGGAGTCCGGACGATGAGCTTTGCCTTTTCGCTGTGCCTGATCGTGCTGTGCCTGTCGGCGGCCCTGGGCATGCCGATCGCCTTTGCCATGATCGTGTCGGCGGTGGCCTATCTGGCGGTGTCGGGGCAGGATCTGGCGCTGTCGTCGGAACAACTGATCCAGTCGGTCTATGACAGCTTTGTTCTGCTGGCGGTGCCGCTGTTCATCGTGGCGGCCAACATCATGAACGCGGGGGCCATCAGCGACCGGCTGCTGGATTTCTGCAAGGCGCTGGTCGGCCGGTTCAAGGGCGGCCTCGCGCAGGTGGACATTCTGGTCAGCCTGATCTTTTCCGGCATGTCGGGGTCCGCGGTTGCCGATGCGGCGGGGGTTGGCAAAATCTCCATCGCGATGATGCTGAAGACCGGGCACTACACCCCCGGCTTTGCGGGGGCGGTGGTTGCGGCGTCGGCCACCATCGGACCGATCATCCCGCCGTCGATCCCCATGGTGCTGTATGCGCTGGTGTCGGACACCTCGATCGGGTTCCTGTTCCTTGGCGGCGTGGTGCCGGGGCTTCTGATGACGCTGGCGCTGATGGTGATGAATTCGGTCATCGCCAACCGCCGCAACATTCCGGCCGAAGAGGCCGTGCCGCTGCGCCGCCTGCCGGGCATCACCTTGCGCGCGCTGCCTGCGCTGATGATGCCGGTCATCCTGCTTGCGGGCATCTATGGCGGGGCCACCACGCCGACCGAGGCCGCCGCCATTGCCGCCCTGTATGCGCTGGTCGTGTCGGCGGTGTTTTACCGGTCGGTCACGCTGCGCTCGCTGTATGACGTGTTTCTGGAATCCGCCCGGTCCTCGGCCTCGGTCGGGCTGGTCATCGGCTCGGCGCTGATCTTCAACTACATCATTGCGACCGAAAACATCCCCGACGCCCTGTCGAACCTGCTGGTGGCGATGGACCTGTCAAAATGGCAGTTCCTGATCTTCGTCAACGTGCTGTTCCTGCTGCTCGGCTGCATTCTGGATGCCTCGACGATCATTCTGGTGATCATTCCGCTGTTCTTGCCAAGCGTCCGCGCCCTGGGCATCGATCCCGTGCATTTCGGGGTGTTCGCGGTGGTGAACTGCATGATCGGCCTGATCACGCCGCCCTACGGCATGCTGCTGTTCGTCATCAACGGCGTGACCGGCATTGCCATCAAGGACATGGTCAGGGAAGGCGTGCCGTTCCTGATTGCGTTGCTGGTCGCGCTGGCCCTGATCACGGCGTTTCCGGGGCTGGTGCTGTGGCTGCCGCGCCTGATGGGCTATGATGGATAGGGCGGCGCTTACGGGTTTGGCTTGCCCTGCGCGGACAGGGCGTGTTCGACACCCCCGTCGACATGGCGTTCAAGAACCGCCTTTGCCGTGGCAAAATCGCGCGACAGGGCAGCATCCAGCAGGGCCTTGTGTTCCTGCGCCGCAATCTCGCCCCGGAAGGTCAGGAAGATCATCTGATAGCGCAGGTATTTGTCGAACACCGTCCGGTGCAACGCCAGCAATTCCTCTGATCCGCAGGCGCCGATCAGCGTCTGGTGAAACCCGAAGTCATAGCGTTTCCATTCGCTGCGGTCAGCCTTCACGCCGGCCATCAGGTGCTGTTCGATCCGGCTCAGCTTGTGATGGGCGGCCACCACGTCGCTTTCCCAGGCCAGGGTTCCCAGCCGGAACGACAGGTCCAGCGCATGAACCTCGATCAGTTTGCGCAGGCTGGCCAGTTCCAGCAGGTTCGCGGCCGAAATGCGCGCCACGGCAAAGCCACGCTGGTCTTCCGAGGTCACCAGCCCTTCGGAGGACAGCCGGTTGAGCACCTCGCGCAGGGTGGGCACCGACGCGTCATAGGTCTTGTGCAGATCCTCCAGCCGCAACCGCTGTCCGGGGGCGGCAACGCCAAAGATGATGTCGCTGCGCAGGCGGGCATAGGTGGCCTGAAACAAGGTCTGGGTCATGGGACAGGAACCTTTGGCCTGAACAGGATTTCCGATTATCCTCTTATGATAATCCGGACTGTCAACTTGCCAGCAATCATCCATTTTTCCAAGCCTTTCATTGCGATATGCCCTTTAATCCTTTATGTTTCGCACAGACCGGAGATGCCGATGCTTGAACCCTCTCGCAAGGAAACCATTGCCAGCCGCATTTCGGCGCTGCTGCGGGACGCGATCCTGCGGGGGGATCTTGCGCCCGGATCCAAGATCAATCTTGACCGGTTGCGCGAACAGCATGACATCTCGATCAGCCCCCTGCGTGAGGCTGTGTCGCGTCTGGTTGCGGATGGTCTGGTCGAGTTCGAGGACCAGCGCGGCTATCGCGTGGTGCCGGTGTCGTTGGAAAACCTGGCCGAAGTCACCACCCTGCGGGCCGAGTTTGAAGTGGTCGCCCTGCGCGCAAGCATCAGGCGTGGCAATCTGGACTGGGAAAGTGACGTGCTGCGCGCGCTTTACCTGCTGACCCGGACAGAACGTGACAGCGCAAGGCCCGAAACCATCGCGGCCTGGGAAGCCGCCCATTCGGATTTTCACCTGGCGCTGATCCGGGGCTGCGGCATGCCGCTGCTGCTGACATTCTGTTCGGTCTTGCACAACATGAATGACCGCTATCGCCACCTGTACCCCGCGCCGCATGCCTCGGGGCGCGATGTGAAGGCGGAACATGAGGAAATCGCCATGGCCGCAACCGGCCATGACAGTGATCGCGCCTGTGCTGCGCTGAAGGCGCATATCCTGAAAACCGGAGAGGCCCTGAAGCGCAGACTGGCCGACGCCACAAGCGGCGCCGGGGGGGGCGCGGGGTTGCCATAGGCTGCCTTGGCGGGATCCTCAATTCCCGTCTGTTGCACGGGCATGCCATGCACATCCAAGCCAACGGTCGACCGCCATTGCCACAGTCCGGACCCGGCCAGCCTTGCCCCTGCTGGGGCGGCCCGTGTCACGCAGACCGCAGCAGAACCTTGGTGCTGTCGCCAAGCGCGGCAGAGATCTTCTCGAACGGGGCACGGCGGGCGGCGGATTGCTCGGCAGAGCGCAGCAGCAGGGTCGAGGCCTCGGCCACCACGCGGCTTGCGGCCTGAACCGCGCGGCGTTGGGCCGCCTGCGGCACCGGGATCAGCGCACGGGTGGCGCTGGTGGGAAACTTGCCGGGCGGCGGGCGCTTTATGGTGACGGGCTTTGCGCCATAGCTGTATTTGCGGGCGACCCCCTGCAAGGCCTTGCCGGTTCCGCCGATCACGCGGCGCACGTCCTTGTAGGCGGCGGTGCGGGGCAGGCTGCGTTCGATCTTGGTATACTGGTCGGCCAGACAGTCGACCACATAGTCATCCGGCGCCCATTCGCAGTATTTCGCGGCGTTCTTCAACTGACCGGCGATCCGGGTTGCGGCCGCATCGGTCAGCCAAAGGGCCTCGTCGCGGCTGCCGCCATAGGTTCTTTCCGAACTGTACCCTTCATTGCTTTGCGACATCGCAACGCCGGCCATGCACAGCACCAGGCCAAGCCCGCCAAGGGCGCGGAACAGCGCCCTCATCCGGCTTGCCCGAAGGCGGCGGTGATCGCGCTCTGGGTGGCCTTGCCAAAGCTGCCGTCCAGGGTGCCCGCGTAAAAGCCGTTCTCGGCCAGCCTGGCCTGCAAGGCCTTGCGGGTTTCCAGCTTGAACATCGTTGGCCGTTCTATCAGCAAATCATGCACCTCTTGCGACCCGCTGCGCAGCGATCTGTACAGATACTCGCCCGCCTCTGCCGCCCCTTTACCCGGAATGTTGCCATCGTCGATCATCGAGGCAAAGTTGAACATCGCCTGCGGCTGACGCAGATCGGCCGCGCGCTCGAAGTATTTCAGCCCCTTTTCCGGGTCGCGCGCAACGCCCATCTCGCCCTGAAAGTAGAAAAACCCCAGATCGTTCAGCGCATCGGGAAAATTCTGTGCCGCCGCCGCCTGATACAGTTCCAGCGCGCGGGGAATGCTTTGCGGCACGCCAAGGCCGATTTCATACAGTTGCGCCAGTTCAAACTGGGCTTCGGCCGACCCGGCTTCGGCGGCGCGGATCAGCAGTTTTGCCGCCTGATCGGGTTCATAGCGCGGATCGTCCGAGTTCAGCCGCATATAGGCCAGCCCCACCATCGAGCGCGTGTCGCCCTGTTCGGCCAGCGCTGCAAGCTGGGTTTCCTGATCTGGCCGGATGTCGGACCAGGCGACCTTGAGGTTGGCATTCTCGACCACCGACCCGCCATCGGTGGTGCCTGCCAGATAGAACGGCGTGCCCGACAGCGACCCGTAGGTGTGCGGTTCCTGAAGGTTGCCGGTGGCGGTCAGCACATCGTCGCGCACCTGACGGAACATCAGGCTGATCTCCAGCCCCGGCTGCGGCAGGTTTTTCATCAGCGCCAGCGCGAAGGGGCTGTTGGACCCCAGCCCGTCCAGCGCCACCGCACCATCCTTTGCGGCATAGGCGACCAGCGTGCCGCGGTCCGGCGTGGCGGGGGCCAGCCCGCCGACGCCTGTGCCGCGGGTGCCGGTGGTCGACTGGCCGGGTTCGGAGGCCGTGTTTTCCAGCGCGCCCCCGAACGGATCATTGCGGCACGAATCCAGAATGACAATCCGCATCTTGCGGGCATTGTCGACCGAGGCGAGCAGGTCTTTCAGCGAAACCGCCTGCCGCTGCACATCAAGATTGGACGTGATGTTGGCATCGACCGGGATCAGGAAATTCTCGCCCTGAACCTCGACCCCGTGGCCTGCGTAATAGATCAGCGCAAGGTCCGCCGTTTCGGACCGGAAGGCAAATTCGTCAATCGCCGCGCGGAAATCCGCACCGGTCGCATCCAGCAGCGTCGTCACCTGAAACCCGATGCCGGCCAGCGTCTCTGACACCCCGCGCGCGTCGTTGACGGTATTGTCCAGCGACACCACCCGTTCGTACTTGCCCATCCCGATGACCAGCGCGATCTTTTCGGCGGCGATGGCCGGCAGCGGCAGCAAAAGCAGCACAGAGACAAGAATCCATCGCATCGTTCGCCCTTTTCCGGCTTTGCCTTGCCTGTATCACCCTGCCCGCAACGGGCCGCGCGATCAAATCACATCCTGCGGCTTGTGGTGCAGGGTCAAATCTTGTCCTCGGCGCGCCATGCCTCCAGTTGCTGGCGGCTGACCTCGAAATGCATCGAATCCTCGCGGCCAAAGCCTGCCCCCCAGACCCAGCCTTCGGCAATGAAGAAATCGGCAAGGATCGTCAGGCCAAGCTGGGTCTTGCCATCGGTGAAGGTGTCCAACTGCCCGTCGATGTTCAGATCCACCGCCAGACCGAAGGAATGGGTCGAGGTGCGGTCGGTGGTGCCCCGGATGCGCCGCACGCACAGCGACCCCGCCGTGCTGATGCGGGCATACAGATCGGGGTCGGCTGCCTGCACCTTTTCAAACACCCGCTTCATGCTGTCGAGCGCGGGGCGCAGCATCGTCACCTTGATCGGTCCCACCTGTTCGACGATCAGAAGCTCCTTGAGCCTGGGGTTCGTCATCGATTCACAATCGTCGGTCAGCACCTCGCGGGGCCGGCCCAGAAACCCTTCCAGAAAGCTGGGCGAGGCCACGGTGATGCTCTTGTTCACATTGCGGCGGTTGGCGATCAGCACGACCTGCGGATAGCTGTCGCCGATGGCATTGTCGCCGTCGTTGAAGACGGGCGCATCCGCCCCTGCCGAGGCATCGGGGGGGGCCACGTCATAGGACGCGCTGCCCGACCCGATGCTGGTCAGTTCCTGTTCCAGCGCGGTGATCTGTTCCTGCAACCCTTCGACCTGCTGGCGCAGCACTTCAATCTCGATCCGCGCGCCGCTGTCGATGCCCGCGCCACCACCGCCTTCAGGGGTCAGGCTTTCGGGCATCAGGGTCTGCACGCCAAGCCAGATCAGCGGAATCGTCAGCACCACGATGGCCGCAAGGGTGATCTGCACGCTGCGCATGTGAAGTGCCCGGCCCGTCCTGAAAAATCCTGATCGAAAGGTGCGGCACCCGACGGGCCAAGTCAACATGACGGGGTCGCCAAAGACATTGGCAGAACGACAAACTTGGGTGTATCGTCGGGCATGTCGTGTATTTGATCCATGAAAGTGAAGAAATCCATGCAGCGTATTCTGTCGACCCTCGCCGCCCTGGCCATTGCCGCCGCGCAGATGGCCGTTCCTGCCCTTGCGCAGACCGATGGCACCGCCGGCATGACCGAGGCGGAAATTTCAGAGGCGTTCAAGAAGCAAAAGACCCGTGGCCTGTCCATCGTGCCGACCGTCACGCCCGATGCCACCGACCCTGCGGCAGCAGCGCCGCAGGTGGTGGTCGCCGAATTGCCCAAGGATGAACAGGTCAACATCAACATCAGCTTCGACTTTGACAGTTCTGCCCTGCGCGCGGATCAGAAGCCCCGGCTGGCATCGCTGTGCAACGTGATGAAGACCAGCGATGTGAAACTGTTCCGCATCGTCGGCCACACCGACAGTGCAGGGTCCGACAGCTATAATCAGAAGCTGTCGCTGCTGCGGGCCGAAGAGGTGAAGCGCTTTCTTGAATCCGATTGCGGCATTCCCGCCGACAGGATGGAGGCCTTGGGTGTCGGGTCGCGCTATCCGTTCGATGCGGCAAACCCGCGTGCGGACAGCAACCGGCGGGTCGAGTTTCAGGCGCTCAGCTGACCGGCATGGCACCTGTTGATCCTGCCCTTCTTCGGGTCGCCGCAGCATGAGCGGCGGGAAATCCGGCCATGACCCGATCTTTCAGCCGGGCGACCTGCTGAACAACACCTACCGCATCGAAGCCGCCCTTGGCCGGGGCGGCACTTCCGAGGTGTACCGCGCCCGCAGCGAAATTTCGGGGCGGGTGGTGGCTCTCAAGGCGCTGCGGTCGGAGTTTTCGCGCAACGAGGATTATCTGGCGCTGATGCGGCGCGAAGAAGACATCCGCGAAATCCGCCACGACAGCATCGTGCGCTATTACGACAACCAGCGCACAGATGACGGCACGGTCTATCTGGTGATGGATTATGTCGAAGGGCCGGGGCTGGACAAGAAACTGAAATCGGGGGGCATGTCGGCGGCAGATCTGGTGATCATTGCCGCCCGCGTCAGCGAAGGTCTGGCCGCGGCCCATGCCAAGAACATCGTTCACCGTGATCTGTCGCCCGACAACATCATCCTGCGTGGCGGCAACCCGGCCGAGGCCGTGATCATAGACTTCGGCATTGCAAAGGACACCAATCCGGGGGCCGAAACCATTGTCGGCAACGAATTTGCCGGGAAATACGCCTATGCCGCGCCTGAACAACTGGCCGGGAACACCGATGAACGGGCCGACATCTATGCGCTTGGCGCGCTGCTGCTGGCCACGTTCCGGGGCAAGGCTCCCGACTCTGGCAGCAACCCGATGGAGGTGGTGACCCGCAAGGCGCAACCCCTGGACACATCCGGCGTGCCGGAACCGCTGAAATCGCTGATCGACCAGATGACCCAGCCTGACCGCACCAAACGCCTGCCCAATGCGGCGGCGGTGCTGGAAGCGATCCGCCGCGGGGCAGTTGCGACCGAGGACAACGAGGGGGAGGACAGCGAGCGGACAGTGATCATGCCGCGCAAGGCGGCGCAGCCGGTTCCCGTCAGGGCCGCCGCGCAGATGCCGCCCCCCCCGGTCAAACCTGCCCCGAAAGCTGCGGATGCCCCTAGGCAAGGGCGCGGTGGGCTGCTGGCCGCGATGGCGCTGGTCGTGGTGGCCGTCTTGGGGGGCGGGGCCTATATGGCCGGGCTGTTCGGGCCGCAGTTTGCGGTGGCGGACCCGTTCGTCCTTGTGGCCGAACGCAAGGCAGATGCGACCGCGCAGGCGGTGGGCAATGTGCCTTCGGCGGATGTCGAACAGGCGCTGTCGGCCCGGATGGCCTCGGTCGGGGGCGGGGTGCAACTGACGCTGGCGTCGGGCGCCATCTCGGACAGTTGGGGGCCGGATGTGATGTCCCTGATCGACGCCGTGGCGGCGCTGCCGGAATGGCGGGTGGCGGCCAGCGGCAATCAGGTCAAGGTCACCGGGCTGGCCCTGACCCGCGATGACCAGAAACGCCTGATGGCCCTGCCGATCCCCGCAGGCCTGACCGGATCGGTCGAGATCGCACTTGGCCCCCGCATCCTGACGGTGGAGGCGGTGCAGCAGGTGCTGGCCGCCCATGCCGATTGTGGCGAGTTGTCGGTGGCAAACCCGGTGCCGACCGGATTTCCGGTCGATGCCAGCGTGGTGATCGCCGGCAAGGTGGCCGAAGTCGCAACCCAGGTGGCGCTGAATGACGCGCTGATCGCAGCCCTTGGCCCCCGCACCCTGCGGCTGGAGGTCGAGGTGCTGAACCCCACGCTTTGCACCGTGGATGCGGCCTTGCCCAATGCGCCGCAAGGCGGGTTTGACCTGACCTTCGGCTTTGGCGACCGGCCCGATGCCAACCCCACGGCGCGCTATTTCGTGGGCGAGAATCCGGTGATCGACGTGACGATTCCTGCCGATGTGACAGACGGGTTCCTGTATGTCTCGGCGCTGGATGTGTCGGGCAACGTGTTCCACCTGCTGCCCAACCTGAACCGCGAGGACAATTCCATCGCCACCCTGCGCAATGGCCGCAGCGGTACGGTCACCGTGCGGGTGGCTTATGGCATCGACGAGGCCAAGGCCCTGGGCCGTTTGGCCTTTACGGTGGATGACACGTCACTGGGCAAAACCAGACTTCTGGTGATCCATGCAAAGACGCCGATCTTCGATGCCCTGCGCCCCACCACGGAATCCGCCGAAGGCTTTGCGCAGGCGCTGAAATCGCTGACCGTTCCCGTGGCGTCGATGGACAGCCGCATTCTGACCACGGCCAAGCCGTAGAGAAGGATGACCCTTCATGGAAGCAGCCCCTGTTTTCCTGTGTGCCTTGTTGACATGCACGACGAAAGGGCAATGCCTGACCGCCGGGTGGGCAGACAACGCCAGTTCTACGCGGTTTATGGGTCAACTTCTCCCACCGAATTTCTGCTGGTGACGTTGCAGAATGCCCGCCCGAGGGGGCGGTCGGGCATTGCCCGGCGCGCTTCGCGCTTGATTCCGGGCAGAAGAAGGTTGGTTCAGTGAAGGGTCCTCCTACATTTAGCCCCCCACGCCACGCGCCCGGCCGTCAAAGCGAATCCACCACGATCACCGAGATGTTGTCGGCCCCGCCGCCGTCCAGCGCCATCTGCAACAGCCGGTCGCACAGGGTTTCCAGCGGGGCACCGACCACCGCCCGGCGCAGGGTCTGAAAGCCCGCGTATTTCGTCAGCCCGTCCGAACATAACAGGAAACGGTCGCCGGGGCGCACCTCGCCGCGCACCTTGTCGATCTCCAGCACCTCGCCCACGCCGACGGCACGGGTGATGGCGTTGGACTGCGGGTGATGCTCGGCCTCGTCCCAATCCATGATGCCGGCCTGCACCAGCCCGGCGACCATCGAATGGTCGGTGGTCAGCATTTCGATCTGCCCGTCGCGGAACCGGTAGAGGCGGCTGTCCCCGGCCCAGAAGGCCACGAAATGCCCGTTCGCCAGCATCAGCGCCACCACGGTCGCGCCCACGATGCCCGCATCCCGGCGCGCGGCCTCGGCGCGGATGGTGTCATGCGACGCAAGGATTGCGCCGCGCAGCAGGTGCATCAGCTCGGTCGGGGGCACGTCGGGGGGCAGGGCGGCGATGGATTCGACCACCGTCTGACTGGCATAATCGCCCGCCGCATGGCCGCCCATGCCGTCAGACACCACCCAGATTTTCAGATCGGGCAGCGACAGGATGCTGTCTTCGTTGATCTTGCGCACCCGCCCCACATGGGTCGTGGCGCTGTGGCGAACCTGGCTCATGGGGGCGCTCCCTCTGCCTGCGCGGTCTGCCAGAGGGCCGCGTCACTGTCATAGAAATCGGCCATGCGGGCGGGCGGCGGCAGGCCGTTCTGCACAACCAGCCGGGTTTCGCCATGCAGGATCGCCGTCCAGACCGAGGACGCCCCGCCGCTGCCAGGCTGTGCCGCGATGCGCGCCGCCAGATCCCCCGGCGCGGCGGGGGCGGGCGTCATCGGGGAAATCGCCTGCAACCGATCGGCCAGGGCCTCGCGGGTCATGCCGTCGTCCAGCGCGTCAAGGGCTGCATCCTCCAGCGCTGCAAAGATCCCGTCGGCCGCCACATGCGCCGCGGCCACATCAGCGGCCCGTGCCGGATCAAGACTGCCGACCAGCGTCAGCGGAAACTGCCGCCCCACCCGGTCGACCGAGGGCATCAGCACGCCCTGAACGGCTGGCCCTGCCAGACCGGAGGCCAGCGTGAACCGCCAGATCGGCGCGGAAAAGTAACAGGCCTGCCAGCGGTCGCCAAGATTGGCGCGCGCCGCCAACAGCCCGTCCTGCACCCAACGGTCCCAAGGGGCTTCAAAACCGGCAGGCAGGGACAGGCGGAAAAAATCCCCCAGGCTGGGCATCTTTCCAAAGGCGCCGAACCCTGCCATCACCACAGCCCTTTCATCAGAACGACTTCGGGCAGGCGAATTTCCCCAGGGCAGGCAGGTTGAACGGGTTCAGCACCGATCCCGACTGCATCTGGAAAATCGCGATCCTGCCGCCCACGTTGAAGATCAGGCGGCTGCGGTCGGACACGTTGGTCTTGCGAATCTCTGCCGCATCCAGCAGCCGGTACCACGCCCACGGCCCATCGCGCGACAGCGTGCTTTCCGACCCTTGCGCTGCCGGATCGAACGCCACCCGCGCCAGCCCCACGGCCCCCGGCCAGACAATCGCCGCCGGGCGGGGCTGGCCGTCGCTGTGCTTGAACGCCACCGGCTGGCCATCGATTTCCAGCGTGATGCCCTGCGCCTTGGGGTCCAGCGCCTCGGGGGTGATCTGGAACTGCACGCGCGGCGCGGGGCCGCCCGCAAAGAACGCATCGCGGATTTCGGCGGCAAACTGCATCTGTTGCAGCACGGCGGGGGAAATCCCCAGATCGGCGTCGTTCACCTTCTTGAAGGTCCAGGGCCGGGCGCGCTGATCGACGAATTTCGCCAGATTTTCGGTAAAGAACGTGTCGATCAAGCCGGCGGGCGCGAACAGCTTGGTGAAATCGCCCATGGCAATATCCGCCCGCGCGCGCCTGTCGAACGGATAGGCGCCGGCCGTCGCCTGTTCGCAAAACGGCAGCACGGTGGATTGCCAGCGCGCGTTGATACCAGCGCGCGTGCCATCTGCGGTGATGCCCGATGATCCGGTGGTGATCTGCGCGGCCCAGCGTTGAATGGGGCCGGGCAGGCGGGCGGCGGTTTCCATCAACCGCTGGACGGCGGTATTCTCGCCCTGCGGATTGCCGACCCCGCCCGCAAAGCTGAGCTTGTTCAACTCCTGATTGACCTCGACCAGCACCGCGATCAGGCTATCGAGTTGCGACGGCTGGCCGTCCTTGCGCGCGACCAGTTCCTGCAAGGGCTGAAAGCGTTCCTCGACATAGGCGCCCAAGGGCTTTGCCTCGCCGCCGCTGCCATCGGCCGGGGGTTTGGTCAACTGATCCATAAAGGCCTTGGACGCAGGCGGCAGAACCTTTTTCAGCTTGGCCCCCGCCACCTTGGTTGCCGCAGCGGTGGCGGCGTCGGCGGCGGCATCGGTCGGTTCTTCGGGGGGCAGGCGTTCCTCGGTCAGCCGGGTTTCATCGGCAATCGCCGTCAGCACGTTCAGCAAAGGCGAGGCCGGGCCGGACAGCACGTTCGTCACCTCGACCGCATGGGCCAGCGATTCCATCGGGATGATGTCAATGTCGCCCAGCATCTGGTCATAGCGGGCGACGTAATCGTTGAAATAGATCGCCAGCACATCGCGGCTGATCGCCAGCAGGGCGGCATCCGACTGAACCGTCGCCGCATCGCCCAGCACGAAACTGTCGCGCTGAATCTGCGTCGTGACCTTCAGCGCCTGTTCCAGAAACACATCGTGGAACCCGGCATAGGTAAAGATGCCCTCGATCCCCTCGTTCAGCTCCTTGCCGGATGACCGTACCAGCGCGCGGGCGATGGCCGGCCCGCCCACATCGGTCAGCCGCCATTGCGGCAGGGCCTTGGCTTCTTCGGAATTGATGATGCCGTTATACACCCGCTGCGACTGCGGCATCTGGGTCAGGATGCCTTGCACCTGGGTCACCAGATCATTGTTCAGGGCGATGGCTTCCATCGGCTGCGACAGCAGCGCGTCGAGATGCAGCGCCAGCGTGGCGCGCAGATCGTCGCGCGCGGCACCGCCATAGGACCGTTCCCATTCGGTGGTCATGAATTCCGTCACAAGCGCCGTGTCCATCGGGCCTGCAAGCCCCAGCATCAGATAGATCTTCAACGCCTCGAACAGCGCGTCGGGGTCGTTGATGTTGCCTTGCATCAGGTCTTCCTGCCGCAGCAGCAGACGGGGCAGGAAATGCTGGTTCAGTGCGGCGCGATAGGCCTGCCGGGCCTCGTTGGCGATCACATCGCCCTGATAGAGGCCCCAGCCCAAGCCCGCCTGCACCACCGGCGGGTTGCCATCGGCCCCCGGCATCGCACGCAGAATGTCCAGCGCGGGGACCACCAGCAACAGGTCACTGTCCTTGATCGGGCTGCCGGGGATCACCGCTGCCTCGGCCTGATAGGCGGCAACCTGTGCCGCCGTCGCATCGCGCAGGGCGGCATTGCCCAGATAGCTGCGCACCCACAGCGACCCCATGCCGACCGCGATCAGCACGGTTGCCGCCACCGCCGCCCGCTGGGTCCAGCGATAGCGGCGTTCCACCTTGTCATCGGCTGACACCAGCCCTGCCTCGGGGAACATCACGCGGTCAAACAGATGCGTCAGGAAATAGCTGCGCCCGGTGCCCCGGCCCGACCCGATGGCCTGACGGCCAATGCCGAAGGTGCGCGCCATGCCCATCATCAGCCGGTCGATTGGCGTGCCGTCCTGCGTGCCCGATGTCAGGTAGACGCCGCGCAGCATCTGGCGATGCTCGAACCGGTTTTCCTGAAACACCTCGGTCAGGAAATCCCGTGCCACCTGCCGGACCGACGCCACCTGCGCCGGGAAGCTGGCAATCAGGCTGCGGCGCTGCGGGTCCGTCTCGGCCTGGATGCGGTCCAGTGATTGCGCGTTCAGACGGGCAACCAGCAGCCCGAACTCCTCGTCAAAGGCGGAAACGGGTGACGCCTCGCCCCGGCCTTTGGGCAGGGGCAGGGTAAAGCCCCAGACCTGTTCGCGGTCTTCCTTGCCCAGCCCGTCAAAGAACTCGGTAAACCCGGCGATCAGATCGGCCTTGGTGAACAAAACGTAAACCGGAAACCGCACCCCCAGCTTTTCGCGCAGTTCATGCAGACGGCGGCGCACGGCCCCGGCATGGGCCTTCTGCGTCACCTCATCCTGCATCGACAGATCAGAAAGGCTGATGCCAATGACCGCGCCGTTGATCGGCTGGCGTTTGCGATGCTTCTTCAGCAGCGCCAGAAAGCCCAGCCAGGCGGCATTGTCGGCCTCGGCATCGCTTTCCTGCGTGGTATAGCGCCCGGCGGTATCAACCAGCACGGCGTTGTTGGTGAACCACCAGTCGCAGTTGCGCGTGCCCCCCACCCCGCCAATCGCTCCGGCGCCCATTTCATCGGCCAGCGGGAATTGCAAACCGGAGTTCACAATCGCCGTCGTCTTGCCCGCGCCGGGTGGGCCGATGATCACATACCACGGCAGTTCGTACAGATGCCGCCGCCCGCCCTTGGATTTGCGCAATCTGGCCAGCGCCGTCTTCAGCTTGGCGCGCATTTCGGCCAGCTCGCCGCTGACCACATCATCGCCCAGAGACACCGGGTCGGCGGCGGTCACGATGTCTTCGGCCAGCACCTGATCGCGTTTGGAGGCGGTCAGCAGAATGACCAGCACCACCAGCAGCGCGAAAATCCACAACACCGCCATCCCGACCAGGCGGCCTGTCACGGAATCAAACGGCCGAGCCTCGCCAAAGCCCAGAAAGCCGCCCAGAAACCACAGGCACAGCGACAGGATGATCGCCACAAGGACCGTTATGCCAATGCCGGAAAACACCGCGCGCAGGGCTTTGCGGATCATTCGTTCTTCTCCCGCACCAGCAGAATTTCGATGCGCCGGTTGGTGGCGCGGCCTTCGGCAGAGTCGTTCTTCACGATCGGTTCCTTGTCGGCGCGGCCTTCGGCCTTGAGCCGGGAGTCATCTTCGATCAGCCCGGCGAGCGTGGCCTTCACCGTCTCGGCCCGTGCCAGCGACAGGTGCATGTTCGACGGAAAGCGCGCCGATTTGATCGGCTGATTGTCGGAATGGCCGACCACGATGATCGGCCCTTTGGTATCCTTCAACGCCGCTGCCACCCGTTCCAGCGGCAGGTTGAACGCCTTTTTCAGACTGTCCGACCCCGATCCGAACATGCCCGACCCCGCCAGACGGATGGTGATGGTGTTGGCATCCTGAAACACCGTGACCAGTTTTTCCTTGATCTCGGCCTCCAGAAACCCGGCAACCCGTGTCATTTCGGCCTGATCATCCACCGTCGGCTTGGGCACCACGGGGGGGGCGCGGCGTTCGAGGCTGGCCGCCCCGCCGGGGTCCAGCGTGCTGATCTGGCCCAGCAGGCGTTCGGTGTTGCTGGACAAGGCCCAACTCAGGCCCACAAACCCGGTGCCCAGCAGGGCCGCGACGGATGCCACCGCAATCCAGAACGGCTTCCACGCCGACAGCGCCCGGTGCGGTTTCACCACCCCCGGCCAATGCGGGGAAAGATCACGCTCCATCTCGCCCCGCTGGGTGCGGATGATGCGGGCAAGGCCAGCGCGGATGTTCAGATGTTTTTCCGGGCCGCCCTGTTCCACCCGCAGCCGCCCCTCGAACCCCAGGGACAGGCACATGTACAGAAATTCCAGCAGGTCGATGTTGCGGTTGGGGTCTTGTTCCAGCCGGGCCAGCAGATCATAAAACCTGTCCCCCCCCACCGTTTCGCGGTGAAAGGTGCCGACCATGCTTTGCTGCGCCCAGACCGATGTGCCGCCCCAGGGCGTGTTCAGCACCACATCGTCCAGCGTCGCGCAGATCGCATAGCGCGCCACCTTGACCGCCTGCGGATCGACCGAGGCCTGCAAGGCGCGGGCCTCGAACCCGCGCACCTCGGCCACGACAGACCGGCGCAAGGCCTCGGGATCCAGATGCTGGGCGCGGTTGCGGATGCGGCTGACGAGGGAGAACAGGGTCGAGGCCGCGGCATTCAGCGGGTTCATGCCCGTCATGCCGGCCTCGATCACCGGTTCCGTGCCGCGCCGGGGGGCCGCTTCGGGCTCGGCCATCGGGGCCGCAGCCCGCGTCACCGGGGCTGCAACGCCCGCCCGCCTGCCTGCCGGATTGGGCCGGATCACCGTCTTTTCGGTGTCATCCTGTTCGGCAAAGGGGTCTTCGTCGGACATCTGCGCCTCCTATCCCTGCCGGATCGCCCAAAGCTCCATCTTCAGGCCCGGATAATCGCCCGACACATGCACAGCGATGCCGCCCGAGGTGGTCATCTTCGACCAATAGGGGCTGTCGGACGCCACCTCGAAATACACCACATTCGCCATGTAGGGGATCTGGCGCGGCGCCACCGGCAGCGGGCGCAGCGCGATGCCCGGCAGGGCCGAGTTCACCAGTTGGCGGATTTCTTCAACCGGACCCAGCTTGGCCTGCCCCGCGAAATGCCGCCGCAGGTTTTCGGCCGGAATGTCGGCGCTGACCGCCAGCACGAAGCCTGCGGTGCCAATCAGCTTGCGGTCGGCGATAACACCAACCGAGATGCCGTATTTCCGCGCCTCCAGCGGGATCGACACGGCGGTCTGTTCCAGCACCGCCGACAGATAGCGCCGCAGGGTGCGGATCACCGGAACAAAGGTGGTGGACAGATCCTGATGGCGATAGGGCGGAAAGTCGGGGGCGTGCTTTTCGGGCGCCATGAAAGTGGCAAGTTCGCCCGCCATCGCCACGCAATCGCGGAACAGGGTGGCGGGGTGCAGGTTTTCCATCGTGGACATGTGGCGCACCACGGGCAGCATTCGGTTAATGCCCATCAGCAGCAGGAAATCCTGAATTTCCGCCGCCCCGCGTGCCGAAGCGCCCGCCGTCATCCGGCCTGCAAGGGCGGTCATCCGGTGGGCCAGCAACCCTTCCAGTTCGCGCAAGAACCCGTCCAGCGGGGCTGCGGCGCGCAGGTCCAGACAGGACGGGATAAAGGATTTGTCCAGCACCACCTCAAGGTCGGGCCGCACCTCGACGATCCGGGCAACCGGAATCACCAGCCGGTCCGCCAGATCATCGACCTGCAAGGCAAACTGCACCCGCAGTTTGCCCACGGCCAGCGTCACGGGCTTGCGCCCCGCGCCCATGGTGTCGGTCACTTCCAGTTCCGCCGGGCGCAGGCGGGCGGCAGACAGTTCCGCCCCCGACATGTCCACCTCCAAAGCCCCTTGGCGGCGCTGCGGGACCGACAGATAGACCACGCAATCCTTGGTGCCGGGCGGCACCTCCAGCGCCGGGGGGTGATCTTCGGCACCGGGAATGCGGAACACCGTGCCGTCCTGAAACAGGCCAGACGCGGATTTCAGCGCGAATTGCCCGACCTTCAGCACGTCAATGTCAATCTCCAGGTCGCTGACCCCCCAGGCATAAGGCACCATCCGGCGGGCCAGGCCTGCGCGCATCGCCTCGGCGTGGCGGTCGGCCTGCTGGAAATGCTGGGGTTGCAGGAACATCCCCTCGGTCCACAGCACTGTGCTATCCCACGCCATCGTCAGTTTCCGCCCTGATCTGTCATTTCAGTCTTTCAAGCTGGTCCTGATAGGCGCGGGCGAATTCCTTGCTGAACAGTTCATGGAAATCATTCTCGGCCTGATCCGAAATTTCGGCATACATCTTCTCGTAGACTTCCCAGTAGCGGGCCTTCTTGCCCTTCAGGATAGAGCCAAAGCCGCTGCTTGTCTCGATTTTCCCTTCCAGAACCTCGGGGTCCAGCCGTTTCAGGATGCCCTTCAGTGCGGCCTCCATCCCGGTCATCATCGCCACCTCATGCGCCTTGATGTCGCGCAGCGCCTGCTCGGCCGCCTGAACCGGGTCCAGATAGCCACGGGTGGCAGGTTTGACCAAAGCCTCGACCGCCTGTTCCGCGCTGATCGAGAATTTCAGCGGGTTGTTGCCCCCGGCGGTGATCATGGTCTGCTGCATCCGAAACTCGGATTTGATCGAGGTGCGGGTCATCAGCACCTCACGCAACCCCTGCACCATGATCCGCAGAACATGGCCCAGCCGGGTCAGGGTGGGGGTCAGGTCAGCGCCCGGAATTGCCAGATGATCGGCCCCGAGCGCGGCCAGAAAGGCGCGGGCGGCGGCATCGTCGGATGGGGCAGCGGGCATCGGTTGCGGTGCGGCAGGGGGAACCGGCGCAACCTCTGGCACCGGTGGCGGGGCCATGCGGGCGGGGGGCAGGGTGGTAAAGGGCGAATCGTCGGGTTCTGGCGCGGGTTCGGTTTCGGGGCCATCGTCCAGCGGATCATCCGGGATGAACACCGGATTGCCGGCCTTGGCGAACGGTTCGTCCGATGGTCCGGCAATGTCGGGGAAATCGGGCGCGGGGGCGGGGGTGGCAGGCGCGGCCCCGGTTGGTTCCAGAAAATCATCCCAGTCGTCGGGAATGGCCGAGGCCACCCGCGACGGCGGGGTGAAATGATCCTCCAGCGCCGGGCTGTGCGAGGACCGGCTGGCGCCTTGCAGCGGGGCGGGGTCGGATGGCGGGGTCAGAAAATCGTCATCCCCGCCCAAGGGCGGCAACAGCCCGTCATCGCCAAGCGCTGCGCGCTGCACCCGCGACGGGCCACCGGGGCCACCGCCGCCCAGCAGATCATCCAGAAAATCCACCCCGCCGCCGGGGGCCGGATCGTCCAGCAGGCTGAGGCCGACCATCCCGCCCTCGGCCTTGCCATGCGATACGGGGCCATCCTCCAGCGGGTCCGGGATGGCACCCCGCGGGCGCGGCGACATCACCTCGACCAGAAACTCATACGGGCCCATCGTCAGGATATCGCCGTCGTTCAAGGGCGAGGGCACCCGGCCAAGCGCCGTCTTGCCATAGTTCAGAAAGGTGCCGTTGGTGGAAAAGTCGATCACCGACACCTGCCCCCCGACCTCCTCTATCGCGCAATGGCGTTTGGAGATCAGCCGGTCGGGGTCGGGCAACACCACATCGTTTTCATCGCCGCGCCCGATGGTCAGCGACCCGCCCCGCATCACGATGGGCTGTGCATTGCCCGGAACCACCCCGGTCGACTGAAATCGCAACGTCACCGGCATCTGGCCTCAGCCCCCCGTCATCACAGTGAACGACGCCAGCACGCACATGCCGCCCAAGGCGCAGGGGTCCACCACCTGCCGCAGCGCGGGCATGTTCATGATCATCACCGTGGCCGACCCCTTGATGAACGGATGCGGCACCGGGATCGGTGGCGCAGGTGGCATCGGCGTGCTGACGGTCATGTCCAGCATGCGGGCGGCGGGCAGGCAGTTCACCAGCACGGTCACGGCGCAGGGCGGCAGGATCGGCGTGGGCGCGGGCAGCATCGGCGGCATGCAGACATGCAGGTCGGTCATGCGGGCCTGGGGAAAGCTCATGACAACCCCTCCGCAGCGCCACGGGCGGCAGGCTTGCCATTGCCACCCCGCGCAATATCCAGCGCGCGGTCGATCAGCCGGTTGGCCTCGGCGGCGAAATCCCGTGTGCCGGTGCCAATCGCCATCAGGTTCATCCCGAAGGCCGCGGCCTGCGCGGCACCGGGCGGGGCCGCGTGATGCGCCAGTTCCCCCGGCCCCAAGGTGCCGTCGGCAAAGATCGCCGCCGTGGCGCACAGCGCGGTGTCGTCGTCCACCTCGACCGTATCCAGCGCCGCCCGCACCGCCGCCTTTGCGGCATCGGTGGGTTTGCGCACCCAATTCTCGGCGGCGGCCAGGGTGGGCGGCACCTTTTCCGGCGACGGTCCCAGAACATCGCGCCCGGCAAGGCAGGCCCACCAGGTGCGTTCGCGTGGCGGCAGGGCGACCGAGATCAGCCGCAGCATATCGACATAGGCATCGACGGTGGCCAGTTCGGCCAACACGTCCGACACCCCGGCGCTGGCCGGGCTTTTGATCTTGGTCTGCAGCTTGGTGTTTGCCAGGGCAAGCATCCGCGCTGCGGGGTCTTTCGGAACCTTCTTCAGGTCCGCAAATCGTGCTGACATCGCTGACCCTTTCTAGTTGATAAGCGTGATGCCGCCCTTGATCATCACCAGTGCATCGCCCTTTACCTGCGTCAGCGGCGACTTGGCCGTCAACATCGCGGTGCCTTCAATGTTGACCATCGGACCCTTGATCGTTACCCCCATCGGGTCAATCACAATCGAGCTTGCCCCGACCTTCAGCGTGATCGACTGCATCGCCTCGAACGTCTGTTTGCCAAGCGAGGTCTTCACGTCGTAATTGCCCATATCAAGCGTGGTCTTTTCGTTGCCCATCTTCACGTCGCGGGTCACGTTGCCCTTTTCGACCGTTTCCGTAAAGTTGCCGGTCAGGGTCAGGTCTGATTTGCCTTCGATCTTTTCGGTCTTGTCGACCTTGATCTCGATGGCCTGGTTGCCGGTTTCGACCTTGAACGTGTGATCCCCGGTCTTCACCGTCTCGGTCAGATGGCGGTGGACGGTCAGTTCCATGTCGCCCTTGTCCTTGGTTTCCAGCCCCACGGTGATCCTGGCGTCGTTCTGCACGACCTGAAGGTAATCGCGTTGGGATTTGAACCGCACCAGTTCGGCCCCCTTCTTGTCTTCCATCATCAACTCGTTGAACCCGGCCCCGCCCTTGGAGGAATTGGTCTTGATGCCGGACTGGGTCATGTTGGCGGGCAGCGTATAGGGCGGCATCGTGGCGTCATTGTACAGCATGCCGATCACGATGGGGCGGTCGGGGTCGCCCTCCTCGAATTGCACCACCACTTCTTGTCCGATGCGCGGAATGTGGATCATGCCCCAGCCCTTGCCGGTCCAGGGCATCATCGTGCGGACCCAGACGCTGATGGTATCGTTCTTGGGCGCGCGGCGGTCCCAGTGGAACTTGATCTTCACCCGGCCATATTTGTCGGTGTGAATCTCGTCGCCCGCCGGGCCGACCACGACTGCCGTGTGGATGCCCTGCACCTCGGGCCAGGGGGTCAGCAATTGTGCGCGGTATTGCGAGGATTCAGGAACGATCTCGTAAACCGCCCGGAACAGATCCCTGTTGGCGGGGTCAAACTCCAGCCCGCCCGACACAAAGGACCTCGGCTCGGGCGGGGCCTGCGGATCGGGGTCGGACTGGATGTAATAGGTCGCGCGGGTGCACAGGAAATTGCTTTCGCCCCGCGTCTGCGGATGGTTCTTCAACTGAAAGGTCTGCCCGGCGGCAAGCCGCACGATGTTGCCCACGGCGGTCCATGTCACATGCTTGATGGCCTCGGCCTCGATCCGGACCTTCACCCGGTCGACACCCAGGGCTTCGGTGCGGAAATGGCCGGGATAGTCGTATTTCTCGATCCCGTTCTGGCCATGCCTGCCCTTGACCATGTCCCGCGTCGCCTGCAGTCTGGTCGCCGAGGTTTCAAAGTTGTAGTCGGTCAGCGTGACCTTGCCGGTGGTCGCGCCTTCCTTGGCCACCACTTCGGCGAAATGTTCCTTGCTGGGGTCGAAGGAATCCTGCGGTTCGTGATATTCGATCACCGGGTCGCCCGGCATCTGTTCATGCGCGGTGGCCCCGTCGGCCAGCACGAAGATCTCGGCCTCGCCGGAATGCAGGAAGAAGAAATAGATGCCCTCCTCCTCCAGCAGGCGCTTGATGAAATCAAGGTCGGTTTCGCGGTACTGCACGCAGATGTCGCGGACGGCATAGGTCGCCGACAGCTTTTTCTTGAAGAACGCCGAAAGCCCGTAATCGGCAAAGATGCTTTGCACGATGTCGGGCACGTTCTTGTCCTGATAGACCCGGCATTGCTGGCCCCGCGTCAGGAACCACAGCTTGGGCCGCACCTCGACCAGATAGCGGCCCCAATCGCGGAACCGGCCCAGATATTCGGCCGAGACGCAGGTGCCCTTGAACAGCCGCTGTTCCCCCGCGCGGCCCGAGACGGTCAGCTCCAGCGGCTCGCCCACCAGGGTCTGCAACGCGATGGCGCGGTCCTTGGACAGCAGTTCAACCCGCGCGCAGGTCAGCTCGCTGAAGCCCTCTTCGACGATGGCGCATTTGAGCTGCATCTCCTTGAAGGCAGCCCCCGAAGTCGTCGTGACGATTGCGCCTTGCTCTGGCATGACCGCGATCCTTCTCTGTGCCTGACCTCAGCGGTCAGGCGTCAAACCCATACACAAACTCACCATCCCTGACGTTGATGGTCACAGCCTCTACCGTCTTGCCTTCCATCATCCTGCGCAGGAATTCGGCGGAAATGTCGGGCAGCATGGTGTTGGTCACGATGCTGTCGATCATCCGCCCGCCCGATTCCAGCTCCTGACAGCGTGACACGATCGTATCGACCACCGCATCGGAATAGGTGAAGGGCACGCCATGCGCGGCCATCACCCGCTTCTTGATGCGGTCCAGTTGCAGCCGGGTGATCTGGCCGATCATGGTGGGCGACAGCGGGTAATAGGGGATCGTCACCAGACGGCCCAACAGTGCCGCAGGGAAAATCTTCAGAAGTGGCTCGCGCAGCGCCTTGGCGATGCCTTCGGGTTCGGGCATCAGATCAGGGTCGGAACACATGTCCATGATCATGTCCGACCCGGCGTTCGAGGTCAGCAAGATCATGGTGTTCTTGAAGTCGATCACCCGGCCTTCGCCATCCTCCATCACGCCCTTGTCGAACACCTGAAAGAACACTTCGTGCACGTCGGGATGGGCTTTTTCCACCTCGTCCAGCAGCACCACGCTGTACGGTTTGCGCCGCACCGCCTCGGTCAGAACGCCGCCTTCGCCATAGCCGACATAGCCGGGGGGGGCACCTTTCAGAGAACTGACGGTATGCGCCTCCTGGTATTCGCTCATGTTGATGGTGATGACGTTCTGCTCGCCGCCATACATCGCCTCGGCCAGCGCTAGCGCGGTTTCGGTCTTGCCCACGCCCGAGGTGCCCGCCAGCAGGAATACCCCGATGGGTTTGGACGGGTTGTCCAACCCCGCCCGGCTGGTCTGGATCCGCTTGGCGATCATCTTCATCGCGTGATCCTGCCCGATCACCCGCTTGGCCAGATGCTGTTCCAGGTTCAGCACGGTTTCAATTTCATTCCTGACCATCCGGCCCACGGGAATCCCGGTCCAGTCGCCGATGACGGATGCCACCGCCTGCGCATCGACAATCGGCAGGATCAGCGGATGGTCGCCTTGGGCGGTGGACAGGCGGGCGTTGGCGTGCTTCAGTTGCTCCATCAGCGCGGCCCGTGCCCCGGTGGCCTCGGCCTGTGCTGCCGGATCGTCCACGGCGGCCCCGCCTTCGCGCAGCTTGGCGCGCAGGTCGAGGATTTCGGTCACGATGGCCTTCTCGGCCTCCCACCGAACATCCAGTTCGGCCAGCCGCTGTTCTTCAGCGTCTTTCATCAGGGTGACGCCGGCGCGGCGCACGTCCACGTTGAACCCGGCGGTTTCATCGCGCCCGATGATCTCCAACTCGGTCTGCAACGCCTCGATCCGCTTGCGGGCATCGTCCACCTCGGCGGGCACGGCGTGCTGGCTGATCGCCACGCGGGCGCAGGCGGTGTCCAGCACCGACACCGATTTGTCCGGCAACTGCCGCGCGGGGATGTAACGGGCCGACATCTGCACCGCCGCCTCCAGCCCTTCGTCCAGCACCTGCACCCGGTGGTGTTTTTCCAGCATCGTCGCAATGCCGCGCATCATCATGATGGCTTTGGGGATACTGGGTTCCTCCACCGCGACCACCTGAAAGCGGCGGGTCAGGGCGGGGTCTTTTTCGATATGCTTCTTGTATTCGGCCCAGGTCGTCGCCCCGATGGTCCGCAACGTGCCGCGCGCCAAGGCCGGTTTCAGCAGGTTCGCCGCATCGCCCGTGCCCGCGGCCCCCCCGGCCCCGACCAGAGTATGCGTCTCGTCGATGAACATGATCACCGGCACGGTCGACGCCTGAACCTCGTCGATCACGGCGCGCAGGCGACTTTCAAATTCGCCCTTCATGCTGGCCCCGGCCTGCAACAGCCCCACGTCCAGCGCCAGCAGCCGCGCTTCGCGCAGCGCGGGCGGCACGTCACCCCGCGCGATGCGCAGGGCAAACCCTTCGACCACGGCGGTTTTTCCCACGCCAGCCTCGCCGGTCAGGATCGGGTTGTTCTGGCGGCGGCGCATCAGCACATCGACGATCTGGCGGATTTCTTCATCCCGCCCGACAATCGGGTCGATCTTGCCGTCGCGCGCCTGCTGCGTCAGGTCGGTGCAATACTGCTTCAACGCCTGCGTCTTGCCCGCCTGCGGGGCCACAGCCCCCGAGGTTTCCCCCGGTGCCGCCCCGCCGCCCGTGACCGACCCATCCTGCGCGCCCATCTGATCTTCGGGTGACCCATCGGTGATCTTGTGGAAATTGTCGGCCAGATCATCGGCGTTGATCTTGCCAAATTCCGCCGAAATCCCCAACAGGATGTTCTTCAGACCCTTGGTTTTCAGCATCCCCAGAATCAGATGCCCGGTGCGCACCTGACTGGAGGAATACAAAAGCGAGCCGTAAACCCAGGCCCGTTCCACCACATCTTCCAGATGCGGCGACAGGTCGGAAATCGTGGTCGCCCCGCGCGGCAGGGCATCCAGCGCCTTTTGCATGTCGGCGGCGATCTTGCCGCTGTCCAGCTTGTAATGCGCGATCACCTTGAGGATGTCATTGTCCTGCAATTGCAGCAGTTGCGCAAACCAGTGCACCACCTCGACATAGGGGTTGCCGCGCATCTTGCAGAACACGGCGGCCCCTTCGACGGCCTGATACCCCAGACGGTTGAGCTTGCCAAACAGGGCGACGCGGCTGATCTCGGTCATGGAACCATCCCTTTTTGCGCCGTGGCGGGGGCAGCCCGCACGACCGTTTCAATCTGATTTTGCGGCGAAAGATAAAGGTCATCGGCGGGGCGGGCGGGGTCGCGGCGGCCAATCCAGCTGGTCTGGCCCAGCCTTGTGTCACCGCCCAATGTGGCACGCGGCACCTGATCGCCGCGCAGCACCAGATTTACGTCCCAATCCAGCGCATCGCCCACATGCGCCCGCACGATGGCGGTCAACCGGGTGACAGAGGCCGACCCCGGCAGCAGGCGCTTGTAATCCTCAAGGCTCAGCGGGCCGATGCGCAGGCGGAACTTTGCCCCCCGGCTCCAGACCCTTGTGCCGATGCTGGTGGCGCGGCCCAGCCCGGCCATCGACCCCAACTGCCAGCGGTCGCCCGGTTCCAGATCCAGCCAGGATCCGACGAATTGTTGCAGCCTGACAGGTGCGTGAAAGAACGCCTGCACCATCGCCACCAGCCCGTCGGGATGTTTGGGGCCTGCGGCCAGATGCGCCGCGAAATGGCGGCGGGCGGCATCGGGCATGGCATCGCGGCCGCGCAGCGCCGCCCCGTCGACACCCGCCAGCGCCGCCACCTTGCGGTCAAACTGCCCGCCCGGCCCGCGGTCATTGCCGGGGCCGGGCTGGCCGGTGGTCCAGGCCCGGTACAGCAGGCTCATCATCCGGTGGGTCAGCATGTCGGCAAAGGCAAGGAACGTCGGGTCGCGGCTGTTCATCGCGCGTTCGCGGGCATATTCGGTCAGATGGGTGGGCAAGGGGCCGTTGGGACCAAACAGGCCGAAGAACCGGTTGGTCAGCACGCCCGGCCTTGCCCCCGGCGGGGTAAAGCTGCGGATGGTGCTGCGCGGAAACGCCAGTTCGGCCTCTTGCCCAAGGCGCACCTTGTCTTCGGCCGGGCGCTTGGATGTGCCCAAGGGCGGCGCAGCCGGAAACTGCGCCTCGATGATGCGCAGGGCCTGAAAGATGTGGAACGCCTGAGGGGTCTGACAGAACCGGTCGTAATGCGTCAGATCATCCGCCCCAGACCCGTCTCGGGCCGCCATCTGGCAATTTCTCCTCTGGCTTGGGTTGCAAGCACGGTTTCGGTAAAGCTGTTGACCGTGGCATAGCGGCGGAAGAACCGTTCCAGCACGGCCCCCAGCAAATAGCAGCCGGTGCCTTCAAACGCCGAGTCGTCCATCGTCAGGCGGATTTCCAGACCCCTGACGGCGGTGGACAGCACCTCGTCGCTGATCCGGCGCACGATGGGGCGGCTGGCGACGGCTGTGATGCCTTCGATCTGCTTTTCGGTCGCGCGGTCGGCCAGCGGGGCATACAGCCCCACCAACTCGCGCAGCGCCGCAGCCCCCGACCCCGCGCCGGTATCGGCGATGGACAGGTAGTTCAGGCTCAGATGCCCGATGATCCGCCAGGCCGCATCGCCCTGCGCCAGCGTGGGCCGGGGCCGGGTGGGCGAAACCGGCGTGCGCACCGACAACACGGGGCCACCATCGGGCAGATGGAACATGTCCTTCGCCCCCGAGGCCAGCAGCAGCGGTAGATCGCGGTTGCTGACCATGGCGCGGGCGGCAATCTGCTTGATGCCGGCAGGGTAGGGCGCATTGTTCGGGTCGGTCAGCGACACGAACATCTCGGACCCCAGATAGCTGGTGCGCGCGCCTTGCAGGCGTTCCTTTTCGGTGCGCTGCCGCATCTTGCGGCTGACGGTGTAATAGGCCGGAAAGCCCGACCCGGCCGCGGTGAAGTCATCGGCGGAAAAGAAGGGGCGGAAGGTCCGGTCCTCCTCGCCCTCGCCAAGGATGCCGGTCAGCGACAGAAGGCTGTGCACCTCGAAATCCAGGGGGGCCGTGCGGTCGGCGACGATGTGGTGTTCGGTGTCGGCATCCGACATCAGCACCCGGTCGCAGCGCTTTTCAAACAGGTTGATCGCGGGCACCGCATGCAGGGTAAAGGCATCGGGCGTGATGCCCGCCGCGATGTCAGGCCGCCCGTTGCGCAGCAGAAGGTAGATGTCCACCTCTGACCCTGCCGCGCGGGCAAGACCGCCGGACAACCCGGTCAGATCGACGAAATGAAACCGCTCCGGCATCGCAAAGTATTCCTGCAACAGGCGGTAGCCGTCAAAGGACTGGCGCGGGGTGGGCAGCAAAGCTTCGTCCGGGGCGAAACCCTTCTGTTCCACCCGCCCCCGCAAGGGCAGCACCCAGTCGGCGCGGCGGTCGGTGGACCGCGCGACCAGCGCCGTCACATCGCTGCACAGCATTTCGTGCAATTGCCAGCCCTTGGCCGACTGGCCACCCAGAAACAGCGTCAGCCGGTCCAGCGGCAGCGCCCCGATCGGCAGATCGCCAGACCGGCGCAGACGCAGCCGGATCGCGGCGCGTGCATCGCTGGCGCCCACGGCCACCCCCGCCGCCACCAGCGCCCCGCGCCCGTCGATGTATTCGGCCTCGGCAATTTCCAGCGGCCACAGGGTCAAGTCATGCGCGGTGCGAAACTGGCAGGCGGTCTGCAACCCTTCGGCCAGCGCCGACCGGATGGGCGTGTGGCGCGGCAACACGAACCCGTCGGCCAGCGCGGGGTTCGACAGGTCGGGCACCATCGCCGCCACCATCATCGACGGGGTGGGCGTCAGGTAATGCGGATAGACGATTTCCAGCAACTGGCTGGTGAAGTTGGGATATTGCAGATCCAGTTCCAGCTGGACGCGGGCCGACAGGAAGGCCACGCCTTCCAGCAGGCGTTCCACATAGGGGTCCAGCACCTCGACCCCGTCCATGCCCAGACGCGCGGCGATCTTGGGGAAGGACTGCGCAAATTCCGCGCCCATTTCCCGCAGATAGGACAGCTCGCTTTCATAATGGCGCAGCAGGCGGGTATCCATGCCTTACGCCTTCCGTTCCAGCGCGACCTGGCCCGTGGTCACGTCCACCTCGGACCGCAGATACAGCTCCATCGGGATCGGCTGCGCCCACATGTCGGCGCGGATGTCGAAGACCACGGTGGCGTGCGATTTCCGGTCTTCGGTGTGCAGCCCCACATCCAGCGTGCCGGGTTTGATCCGGGGTTCGAACTGGGTGATCGCGCGGGCGATGGAGGACCGGATCAGCCCGGCCCGTTCCACGGTGGAAAACACGCCCGACACTTCGCGCACTCCGAAATTCAGCACCGAATTTGCGGTGTGCGGATAGCGGTCGGGATCAATCACGCTTTCGGCGTTGTTGCTGTTCAAAAGCCAGGACAGATCGCGCGAGATGATGTCGCGCAGGCGGCGCACGTCGATCACCCGGTCATCGCGGCGTTCAGACGGGTTGTCGGGGGCGTCATCGGTCAGGCGGTCCAGCAAGGACGGCTGCAAACGCTCCGATATGGTTTTATCGGCCATCGCGTTTTACCCCGTTCATGCAGCCCCCGAGGGGGCATCCATGCGCAGCACCCGCAGGTCCATCAGCGCCACATCGCCCGCATCGGTCGCAAGCAACCGCTGACCGGTGCCCACAAAGGTTTCGGCCCCCGCATCGGCCCATTCGGTCGCCCGCGCCAGTCTGGCCGCAGGGTTGGGGCTGGTCGTGGTGCCCGGATAGCGGGTCGGGATCAGCGCCACGAATTCGCCGCCGTTGTGCAGGGTCAGGTTCGCCGCCGTCCAGACGCTATCGCGCAGATCCTGCGGCGGGTCGCAGCGCAGGGTGGCGATGGCGGCAAAGGGCATCCAGTAATACTTGCCGTTGATGATGATTTCCAGCACCGGGCCAAGCCGCAGGTCGGCATCGGCGATCCACTCGAACCGCTGGTCGTCGATCTCTCCGGTCGTGGCGGGGGCCGCGTCAAAGGCGCGGGCGCGCAGGGCGGCGGCCTCGTCCGGCTTGTCCTGCGCCAAGGCCTTGACCGCCTCGATCAGCAGGGCCAGCCATTCCTGCGGTTCGCCAAAGATCAGCGGGGCCTTTTCGCCCGCGAACACCTTTTCGCGGTACACCTCGCAGATGATCGCCTCGCGGTAGGTCTGCGCCATCGGCAGGGCGGCGGGGTCAAGATCGGCGCACAGCTTCAACTGGGTGATCGCACGCTTCCAGTCGCCGGTCACGCACAGCAGTTGGAACAGAAAGATGCGCAGTTTGGCATCGGCGGGGTTCGCACGCACCTGCGCCTGCAAGGCCGCCAATGCGCCGTCCAGATCGTTCGCCCGCAAAAGCTCGGATGCTGATGTGCCCAAACCCTGTCCCCCGAAATCAAATGTCTTGGCAGGAATGCCGCCCCGACAGGGACGGCATCGTTTTGCAATGCGGCAAGGATCAGCCTGCGATGTTCTCGGCGATCTTCCACTTGTAGGCAGGCTTGTCGCCCTCGGATCCGTCAGTCTTCTGTTCGATGTAATCGACAGCAACCTCGGCAAAGTTCAGGCTGATATTTTCCGTCAGCCGGTCTTCGCCGCCCGAACCGCCGGTGCTGACCGAGGTAATGATAAGATCGGTCATGGTGATCTTGATGTATTCGACCGGCGTTTCGCCCGCCTTGCGGACCGTCAGCGTCGCCGTGGGAACGTGCTTGCCGTTCGAGCAGAACAGCATCAGCAAGGGCGAGGCCTTGTCGACCCATTTCGTCAACGACAGATCCTGCACGTTGACCTTGCCCGCGCCGCCGCCGCTGCCGGTATGGGTCGTACCGGATTGCGACATGCCCCAGGACCAGGCCAGAACATCAATCTCTGCCGCGTGGACCGAGTCCCGCGACTCGCCCGGAACACCCTCAATCTTGATAAACATGTCAACAGCCATTTAAATCTCCCATCGTTTGATATGCCCCGTGGGGCGGTTGCAATTTGTCTTGGGCCGGGCGACGGCGCGCCGCCACGCCCGGCCCAGTCTTCATTTTTTCTCGGCTGGCAGTTTCGACACCAGACGCAGGGACACCGACAGCCCCTCCAGTTGGTAATGCGGCCGCAGAAAGAATTTTGAACGGTAGTAGCCGGGGTTCGACTCGTCTTCCTCGATCACCACATCGGCGGCGGCCAGCGGCTTGCGCGCCTTTTCGGCCTCGCTGGAATGGGCGGCGGTGTAATCGACATATTGGTCGATCCACTTTTTCAGCCAGCGCTGCATCTCGTCGCGGCTTTTGTACGACCCGACCTTGTCGCGCACCATGCATTTCAGGTAATGCGCAAAGCGGCAGGTGGCGAACAGATAGGGCAGGCGCGCGGCCAGATTGGCATTGGCGGTGGCGTCGGGGTCGTCATATTCCGCCGGCTTGTGCAGCGACTGCGCGCCGATGAACGACGCCATGTCGGTGTTCTTGCGATGGATCAGCGGCATCAACCCGTTCTTGGCCAGTTCGGCCTCGCGCCGGTCGCCAATGGCGATTTCGGTCGGGCATTTCATGTCCACCCCGCCATCGTCGGTGGGGAAGGTGTGGGTCGGCAGGTTCGACAGCGTGCCCCCCGATTCCACGCCACGGATGCGCGAGCACCAGCCGTATTCCTTGAACGACCGGGTGATGTTGGTCGCCATGCCGTAAGCCGCGTTGGCCCAGGCGAAGTTTTCCGATTCCGCGTTGCCGGTGTTTTCCTCGAAGGCGAACTCCTCCACCGGGTCCGACTTGGCACCGTAAGGGCGGCGGGCCAAGAAGCGCGGCATCGCAAGGCCGACATATTTGCTGTCCTCGCTTTCACGCAGGCTTTTCCACGCCGCATATTCCGGCGTGTTCATGATCTTGGTCAGATCGCGCGGGTTCGACAGTTCCTGCCAGCTTTCAAACTGCATCAGCGACGGGTCGGCGCCGGTGATGAAGGGCGCATGCGCCGCCGCCGCCACCTTGGCCATTTCCGCCAGCAATTCGACATCCGGGCCGGTGTGGTTGAAGTGGTAATCGCCCACCAGACAGCCATAAGGCTCGCCGCCCAGAACGTCGAACTCCTCGCCATACAGTTTCTTGAAGATCGGCGACTGGTCCCAGGCCGTGCCCTTGAATTTCTTCATGGTCTTGGCGAGATCCTTCTTGGAAATCGCCATCACCCGGATCTTCAGCATCTCGTCGGTTTCGGTGTTGTTGACCAGATAGCTGAGGCCGCGCCACGCAGTTTCCAACTGCTGATAATCGGTGTGATGCAGGATCAGGTTGACCTGTTCGGACAGTTTCTTGTCGATCTCGGCGACCATGGATTGCAGCGAATTGACCACATCGTCGGAAATCAGCGCGGTGTTGGCCAGCGCCTGCTGAGCCAGCGTCTTGACAGCGGTTTCGACGGCGGATTTCGCCTGTTCGGTGCGCGGGCGGAATTCCTTGGACAGCAGGCTGGCGAAATCACTGTCGGCAAAGCCTGTGGCACCGGCTTCGGCTTGTTTTGCTTCTTCGGCCATGGATCATGCCTCCCCTTCGGTTTCGGGCGCGGGGGCGGATGCCAGCGAGGCCAGCAACGCCGGGTCCGCCATCGCCTTGGCGATCAGTTCTTCGGCCCCCGGTTTGCCGTCCATGTAGGTGATCAGGTTGGACAGTTGATTGCGTGCCTCCAGCAGCGCCTTCAGCGGGCCGACCTGGCGGGCAATCGCGCCGGGGGTGAAATCGTCCATGCTTTCAAAGGTGATGTCGACCGACATGTTGCCTTCGCCGGTCAGGGTGTTGGGCACCTGAAACGCCACGCGGGGCTTCATCGCCTTCATCCGGCTGTCGAAGTTGTCGATGTCGATTTCCAGAAACTTGCGGTCGGCGATGCCGGGCTGCGGCACCTCGGACTTGCCGGCAAGATCGGCCATCACGCCCATCACGAAGGGCAACTGGACCTTCTTTTCGGCACCGTAAAGCTCGACATCATATTCGATCTGGACGCGCGGCGCGCGGTTGCGCGCAATGAACTTCTGTGAACTGGCCATCCCTGTCTCCTTTTGTGCGATACATGTGCCATGCGCCCGTTACGCGGCGCAGGCGTCTTGGCTATTTCTTGACCTCTTCTGGGCCACTGATCGTCTTGACACTATCAACCCCGGCAGGGGCGATGTCCTTCATGATGGTCATGAAATCCGCCCCCACCAGCCGCCGTGCCCGGTGCAGCAGCAACGGCAGCGGGCTGGAAGGTTCAAACTTGCCGTAATAGTCGATGATGCGGTCCAGCGTCTGGCGCACATCGGCCGCCGAGGTAATGGCACCCGGAACCGTCACGGGGGCCGCGACGGCTGCGGTGGGCTGGGCGGGGTCCGCGTCCTGGGCCTGCATCTCGACCTCCGGTTCACCGATCGCTTCGGCCAGCACCTTGGCCGCGCGCCGCAGCAGGCGCAGCAGCGGGTCAAGGTTCGGCCCGTCCCCCGGAGTCTGCGCATCGAACACCGCGCCAATCGCTGCGGTGTCCGCCACCAGCGCGCGCACGCTGGCCATGCGGGCCTTCAGCACTTCGGGCCTGGTGTCCATGAAGGCGGCGGCCAGCTTGGCCTTGTCGGGCACATTTGCCATCCCCGCCGGGGCCGGGGTTTCGCCATCGGCAATCGCCACATCCCGCAGGCCAAGGCGGCCAAAGGTCGGGCTGTCGGTCAGCGGGGCCAGCCGCAGCCGGCGCAGCATGTCGGCCCCGGCCAGCCCGGCCACCGCATTGATGCGCATGGTGGGATCGTTGTCGTCATCGGCATCCAGCAGCGGATGGCAACTGTCCCAGAACTGTTCCAGACAGGACCGCACATAGGCCAGCGGCCCGGCCAGCCCGTCATAGCCGCCAAGCGCCAGTTGCGCCTGCGCCAGCACCATCCCCACCCGCAGATCATGGCTGCGCGCCAGAACCGACAGGGCCTTTTCCGACACTTCCTTGAAATCGGGGTCTTCGCCGGGGATGATCTCCTTGCCGGCCTGACGTTCTTCCCTGGGTTGGGCCGCAAGCATCAGCGCGGTGAAATCCGGATCATACTCCAGATTCTCTCCGCTGGGGCCACCATCGGCCCGTTCGGTGGAATAGTCGTCCAGCCGCATGGTATCCCCAGATAAAATGATCCGTGTGAAACACAGTACTACTCGCGAATGACGCGACGTTAGCAGAAACTTTGCACAAATCTACTCCCTGAATCATCGGCTTTTGCAGGGGCTTGTCCGCCGTCACATTGCCCGCCATCCGCTGTCGCAAATGCCCGCTTGACCCATGCCGGTTGTTGGCCTTTGCTTTGCGTCAGGCGCAGTTCCGAAAGGCGTTCGTCATGAAGATCGTGCAAAGACTGGGGCTGGCCGTGGTGTTCTGCGGCATTTTCGGCGCAGGCGGTGCCGTGCAGGCCCAGACCGGCAAACTGACGGTCGAGTTGAACAAGTTCGAGCCGGATGCCAGCGGCGGTTGCCGGGCCTTCTTTCTGTTCCGCAACCAGACCGGCCTGACCTTTGAAGGGTTCGAGATGTCGCTGGCGATTCTCGACACGTCGGGCGTGATCAGCCGGCTGCTGACGATCGATGCGGCCCCGCTTCCGGTGGCGCGCACCACGCTCAAGCTGTTCGAGATTCCCGAAACATCCTGCGACAGCATTTCAGAGATCCTGCTGCATGAACTGGCCGCCTGCCGCCCGCAGAACGCCGAGGAGATGGACTGCTTTCCGATTCTGGACCTGAGCAGCCGCACCTCGGCAAGACTGGTGCAATAGGCCATGACCGATGCCGCCTCTCTGCTGCGTTCCGGCGGGCCGATTGTCTGGCAGCTGCTGGTGCTGTCGGTGCTGTCGCTGGCGGTGATTGTGACCCGCATCATGCAGTTGCGCGGCGTGCTGTCGGGGGCAGCGGCGCGGTCGGCGGCGATCGGGCTGTGGGCCAGCGGCGACCGGGCCGCCGCCATCGCCGCCTTGCCCGCCCGCGCGCCTGCCGACCGGGTGCTGAAGGCCGCGATGGAGGCGGTGAACGCGGGCGGGCGGCGCGCGGCGGTGGAACCCGATCTGGAATGGCGCGGGAACGAGGAGGTGACGCGCATGTCCCGCCACATCCGCCTGCTGGAACTGATCGCCATGGTTGCGCCCTTGCTGGGGTTGCTGGGCACCGTGCTGGGCATGATTTCGGCCTTTCAAAGCCTTGCCGCCGCCGAAGGGGCGGCCAATGCCTCGCTGCTGGCGGGCGGCATATGGGAGGCGTTGTTGACCACCGCCGCCGGGCTGATGGTCGCCATTCCTGCGGCCATCGCGGCGGGGTTGCTGGCTGAACGGGTGGACCGGGCGGCCCAGATGATCGAGGCCGCCGTGGGGCAGTTCTTTGCGGCGGATGACGCGCGCCGGTAGCGCGCAGCAAAGGGGGGGGCGATGCGGATAAGGCGGTCAAACACCCGGACGGCGCAGATCTCGCTGGTGTCGATGATCGACGTGCTGATGATCTTGCTGATCTTCTTCATGGTCACGTCGACCTATCTGAACCTTGGCATGATCCCGATGGCCGAACAGCGCGATGACCCGGCCCCGCAGACCGTGGCCCCGCAGTCTGTGGCCCCGGCCCCGTCGGGGGGCACCCTGCTGATCCGGCTCGGGCCGGACGGGGTGGCGCGGGTGCGGGGTCAGCCGCAGACGCCGCAGGCTCTGACCGCACTGTTTGCGGCGCATCTGGCGACGTCCCCTGCCGCCCCGGTGATGGTGCTGCCCTCGGGCAATGCCAGCGCGCAGTCGCTGGTCACGGTGCTGGATCTGGCCACACTGTCCGGCGTGCAGACCCTGCGCATCCTGCGGCTGGAGGCCCGGCCATGAGGCTGACGCGGCCCGCGCGGCGCAGCCACCCCGAAACCATCGTCGCCCTGATCGACGTGGTGTTCTTCCTGCTGGTGTTCTTCATGCTGATCGGCCGGATGGATGCGACCGCCCCCTTCGTCGTCACCCCGCCCGTCGCCAGCACCGCCAGCGAAATGCCGGGCGGCGGGGCCACGGTTTCGGTCAGCGCCGCCGGCGATCTGGCGCTGAATGGCACGGTGATGGAGGCGGGGGCGCTGCGCGACGGGCTGGCCCGCCTGCTGGCCGCGACCCCCGGTCTGCTGGTGCGGATCAACGCACATCAGCAGGCCGAACTGCGCCGGATCCTGCCGCTGGTGGCCCAGATTGACGGCATGGGCGCGCGCGATGTGGTGCTGGTCGTGACGCCAGCGGAGGGCGGCTGAATGCGGCGGGTCTGGCCCTTGGCCATCGCGGTGTCGGTCGGCACCCATGGCGCGCTGCTGGCAGGGGTGGCGCTGCAATGGGGGGCGCAGGATTTTGCCCCGCAGGCCCGCCCCGAAGCCCGCCTGAACATCACCGATCAGCCGGTGACCGCCAGCACGGCGAAACCCGCCGCGCTCGCCCCCGAAGCCGCCAATGCGGCGTCGCCGAAAGGGGCGGTCGTCGGCGATGCGGCCATTCCGCAATCCATCGCCACGCCGCTGCTGCCACAGGCGACCGTCGCCCGCCCGGTGGCGGTGCCGCCTGCGACCCCGGCTGCGGCCTTGCCCGCCGATCTTGCTGCCGCCGTGCCAAGCCCCGGCACGCCGCTGCCCGCCGCCGCCCTGAACGCCGCCGCCGCTGCCCCGGCCGCCGTCACGGGCCAGCCCGCCCCTTCCCTTGCCGCGCAAGGCGAACGTGGCACCGCGTCACTGGCCTGGACCGGGGGCGATGCGGCCTTGGATCCGGTGTCGCTTGCGGCCATTCAGGCCTTCATGCAGCCGGGCGATCTGGCAACCTCTGGCACCAACGCGGGCCAGGTGCGCGACGGTATTGCCGCCACGCTGGCCGCCGTGCCCTGTGCGCGGCTGCAAACCAGCTTTGATCCCGAAACCGGCAGTCTTGACCTGCGCGGCCACCTGCCCGAAGACGGCCTGCGCGCCCCGGTTCTGGCAGCGCTGCAAGCACAGGTCGGCAGCGGCATTCCGGTGACGGACCGGCTGCGCCTGCTGCCGCGCCCGCAATGTCAGGCGCTGACGGCCATTGCCGATGTGGGGCTTGCACAATCGACCGAACAGGACACCAACCCCCGCGTCGTCGGGGCCGATACTTTCGTGCGCGATTACAGCCTGACGGCGGGGCAGCGGCTGGTGTTCGACATGACGGCCCCCGATTATCCGGCGGTGATCTATGTGGATTACTTCGATGCGGCGGGGTCGGTGCTGCACATGCAGCCGAATGATCAGGTGCCTGCGGTGCTGTCGCCTGCCAAAAGCACGCTGGCCGTGGGGCAGGATGCGCCGGGCGTGCCTGCGCTGCAACTGATCGTGGGGCCGCCTTACGGGCAGGAAATCGCGGTGGCCTTTGCGGCATCAGTGCCGCTGTACGCCGGGGTGCGCCCGACGGTGGAACCTGCCGCACCTTACCTCGAGTTCCTGAAACAGGCGGTGGCGCAGGCGCGGGCGAACACGCCGGACTTCAAGGGCGAGTGGGTGTATTTCTTTGTCACCACGGCGCCCTGAACCGCTATTTGCAGCCGCCCTTCGCCCAGACCCGCAGCGCCCGCTTGAACGACCCGCCATAAGGATGCGGTTTGGTCAGCGCGCGTTCGCCCGACTGGCTGACATAGGTCTTGCCCTGATCGCACAGCGCCTCTTTGGTCCAGGCATGGCAGTTGGCGCAGGTCTGGCCCTTCCACATTTCCTCGGGGATGCCTTCGATGGGCGCAAACAGCGGCGATCCCTTGGCCAGTTCCTCGATGGTCAGCCCCGCCACGCCCGCGCCCCCCGTAGTCAGCGGGGTGGCAAAGGTCAGCGTGTCGGGTTCGTCCACCACCGCCCCGCCCTCGGGCGTTTCGGCCGCCACCGGGGCTGCCTCTGGCGCAGGGGCAGGGGGATTGGCCGCAAGCATGGTCAGCTCGAACGCCGCAAGTTCGGCATAGGTGCCGTTGGGGAAGGCCGCCAGATAAGCCTCGTAATCCGCCGCAGCGCCGCTGGTGCGGGCGACCTCGATCAACTCGGCCTCGCGCGGGTCGGCGGGGGGGGCGGCAGGGACGGGGGAAGGGACGGGGGCGGGGGCGGCCCGCGTCACCGGCGCTGCCGTCGCGGGGCCGGGTTCCAGCACGCTGTTCATCGCCAGGGTCAGCGCGGCACGGGCGTCTTCGGCATAGGTGCTGTCGGGGTAGGCGCGCAGGAAAAGCATGATCTGCACCGGGTCATTGGTGGCCTTGACCGAGTCCCACAACTGCCGCGCGGCCATATCGGCGGCCGATTCCACCTGTGCGGGCTGAAACACGAAGGGCGCAGTCAGCGACGAGGTATCCCACGGGGTCTGCTGCCCGCCGGTTTCGGCCAGCACCTTGACCCGCACCTGTTTGAACACCTGCTCGATCGGAAGGCCCGGCACCAGGACTTCGGTGGCAAGGGCTGCGGTAAACGGGCTGTTCGAGGTCAGCCCGTCCAGCGCCACGGCCCCCGGTGCGGTGGCATAGGCCAGAAAGGTGCCGGTCGGGGCCTTCATTTCGGCCAGGCCGTTGTCGTCCATGTCGGGAATGTCGACGAACGGGTTGTTGCGGCAGGCGTCAAGGATGAAGATGTTGGTCTTGTTGCGCGCCGAGCCCATCTGGCGCAGCACGGTATCGGCCGGGATCGCCACCAGCCCCAGATCGGCGGCATCGGTCAGGGCGGCATCCACCGGCAGCAGATAATTCGCCCCAAAGGATTGCACCCCATGCCCGGCATAAAAGAACAGCCCGGTCGCATCGGGCCCGGCGGCCCGCAGATCGCGGCCGAACCGGGCGATGCCCTGATTGAGCGTCGCCTGATCGGCATTGGTCAGCAGGGTCACGCTGAACCCCGCCGCCTCCACCGCCTTGGCAATCAGCGCCGCATCCCGTGTCGGATTGTCCAGTTGCGCCACCGCCGTATAGGCCCCGTTGCCCACGATCAGCGCGATCCGGGGTTCCGCCATGGCCAGCGACGGCAGCAGGGCCAGCCACATCAGGGCCAACAGACGCCCGACAAAACCACGATCAGCCATTGACCACCTGAAACTCGATCCGCCGGTTCCTGGCCTTGTTGGCCGCCGTGTCATTCGCGGCGACCGGCTGGCTTTCGCCGCGCCCGACCACGGTGAACCGGGCGGCGTCGATGCCCTTGGCAGTCAGATATTGCGCCACGGCCCCCGCGCGCTGTTCCGACAGGCGCTGGTTGGCGACATCCGACCCGTCGCTGTCGGTATGGCCCGACACTTCGATGACCATGCCGGGGCAGCGGGTCACGATGTCGGCCAGACTGTCCAGCAACGGCGCGCTCTTGCCGTCAAGCTGTGCCGAGCCGGAGCGGAAATAGATGTTGCCCGACCGCGACAGGATTTCAAACCGGCCCTTGCAGGCCTCGGCGTCAAAGTTGCCCTCGGCTTCCAGCGCTGCGGTGGCGGGGGCCGCAGCCTCGACCGGGGTTGTGGCGGGGGCTGCTGCCGCGCCGCCATTGCGCGCGAACATGAAGTCGAAGCTGACGGTGGCAGAGGGAATGATCCGCACATTCGCCGCCTCTTGCAGCTTTTCGACCCCCGCCGTCAGGTTGAAATCCTCGGCGGCCACCGCAATCGGCGCGCCCGAGGAAATCGCGACCAGATCGTCGGACAGATAGGTCACCACCACATCGGCCTCGAACGCCTTGGTCACGCCATGCAGGTCCAGCGTATAGGGCAGGGTCACGGTCTTGCGCCGCACCTGCGCCAGATCGGCAAAGGCGGCGGGGTCCAGCCTGGCAGTGATCACGGCCTGCGGGTACTGGAATGTTTCAAAGAACAAAAACCGCATCCGCACATTGCGCAGATCGACCTTGGTATCGACGGAATCGAGCAGGATCTTCACCGTTGCCGTGCCATCTGCCGCAATCTCGCCAGAGTAGGTGGCGAACTGGCTGGATTCGACCTTGACCTCGTTCTTGACCGACTGAAACCGCAGCGAGGAGGCCGCGGGCTGCAAGGTCCAGCCGCTGGCAAAAGGGCTGTCCTGTGCCACGGCGATTTGCCCGAAGCCCAAGGCTGTGGCGACCAGAACAAGGGCCGCCCACAGGGTTCGTCTCATGTCATGGCGCAACACGTCACATCCTTTCGGCAGGTGGAGCCTGATCCTGCACCAATTGATACAGTGGAATCAGGACATCACCATGGCGAAAATCCATGAACAAGGTGTTCAAATCGACCGCAGCAGAACCTTGTTGGACCCCACAGCCGCCGAGATCCGCGAATAATGCACCTTTCGCGCACTGGACGCCTCGCTGGACCGCAGCAGCAGCGTCTCGGTTTCCGTCACGATCTGCTGGGCCTGCACGGCCACTTCGGCCAGCTTGTCCTTGCGCACCGGCACCAGCGGGCGCGAGGTGCGGATGCCGTCACCCCCGGCCTGCCGGGCGGTGGCGCGTGGCAGCGCGGGGTCGGCATTGGCAACCGCCAGCGCGTTCAGCCGTGCGGCCCCCTGCAACAGCGCCGCCCGCGCATCGGCGTAATCGCCGGTTTCGGGCATGGCGGCGGCCGCGGCCTCCATCCGTTCGGCCAGACAGTCGATGGCATAGGCCTCGTCCGCCAGACTGGCGCAGAACGCCTGCCCCGAATTCAGGATCCGCACCACGCGATTGGTGTTGGAGTTCGAGAACACCTCGGCCTCGCCGGGCAATTCGACCTGCACCGGCACAGTCGCCGGCACAGTCGCCGCCCGCGCCCGCTGCGCCGGGCTGACGCCCGCGATCCCGGCAAAGGCCGGCACAAAGACCGAAGGGCTGGCCCCCGCGGCCTCTTCGCCGGCGAGGGAGGGAGCTGTGCCCGCAAGGGCCACGACCACCACCGCCGCGGCAAGCTTGATCATCCAGGCTGTCATCGTCACATTCCCCCGAATACGTTGGCCAAGGACCAGTTGACCGACAGGGTCACGCGGCGGTCGTCCTCATTGTCGAACACGTCATTGACCGAGGCATTGAACGACAGGTTCTTCAGGCCGGTCGCGCGGTAGGACACGCCCATGTCGAAGGTATCGCCCGTCCAGGCCGCGCTGAGGCCCATCGATGGCGTCACCCCGATGCCGCCGCCCAGAAAGATCCCCGGATCGGTGTCATTGTTGCGCAGGTCTGTCCCGGCCCCAAGGGTCAGCATGTAGGGATAGCTGTCACCCCCTGCCGAAAATTGCGCCAGCCCGAAAGTGGTGACCGCAATCTTGCCGCGCGGGTCTTTCAGTTTTGCATCGCCCCAATTGGCCAGATGATTGGCCTCGATGCTGATATAGGCCGGATTCGCCCCCGCAAGAATGCGGCGCGAGAATTTGAGGTTCAGATAGCCGGAATCGGCAAAGCTGCTTTTCAGCGAGGTGATCGTGGCACTGACCTGCACGCCGACACTGTCTTCGGCGCTGCCCAGTCCAAAGCCCAGTTCCATCGACCCGTCGCCCGTGCGCCCGGTGCCGGGGCCGGTGCGGCGCGAGGTACCGGTCAGCGACCCGAACACCGTGCCGTTCGGGGCCACGGTTGCGGATGAGATGTTCTGCAATGTCAGAAACTTGCTGCCGTCCTGCGCCAGTGCCGTACCGGGGGCCGCCGTCAGGGCCGCCGCAAGCACAAGGGCCGGGCACAGGCAGATGGCGCGGAGTTGTCTTTGTGGGTGATCATGCATTCGACTGTCCGTCTTCTGAAACAAGGGGACGACCCCGCGCGGACCCGGCTTGTGCCGGTAAGGTCTGCGACAAGATCCGACACGCGCAAAACAGGGCCGATCATTAAATTTATGATTGCAGACTGCGCGCTTGCAGAAATGCCGTCAAGAACTTGCCGCAATTTCCAGTGATTTATGGGCCATGCGACATTGTTGCCAGAATTCGGCAGGCAGACAGGCGCAATTCCGGTGCCCGCATGGCCCAACAATTGCCCCCGCGCGGCGCTGTTCCGGTCGGCGCGGTCAATGCGCCAGCAGAACCGGCACTTCGGCATGGTGCAGCATGTTGCGGGTGGTTCCGCCCAGAATGGATTCGCGCAGCCGCGAATGGCCATAGGCGCCCATCACCAGAAGGTCAGCCCCCTGTTCGCGGATGTGCCGCGCCAGCACGTCCGAGGTGCGGGGTTCGGTGCGGGCCAGCACGGCCACTTCGGCGCGCACGCCGTGGCGCGCCAGCATCTGGCACAACCGCCCGCCCGGATCGGATCGTTCCGGGCCATGGACCGGGGGATCGATCACCACGATGCCGACCTGCCGGGCGGCGACCAGCAAGGGCATCGCACGGCGTATGGCGGCCAGCGCTTCGCGGCCCTGGTTCCATGCCACCAAGATGCGGGTGCCAAAGGCATCCGGCACAGGGCGGCCGCCGGGCAGCACCAGAACCGCGGCCTGCCCTTCAAACAGCGCGGCCTCCAGCACCGCCACCGCTTCTTGCGGGCTGTGCGGGCCATAGGGCTGCGGCAGGACCACCAAGTCGCTGAAGCGCGCGTGATGCGCCACCAGATCGCGCAGGTTTCCGGCCAGGGCGGTTGCGGCCTCGACCGACCAGCGCAGGGCCGGGCTTTCCGCGCCGAGCAGGCCCTTGGCTGCGGCCTCGGTCGCTTCGGCCGCGGCGCGGGCCTGATCCAGCGTGTCCTGCATCAGGCCGATGGAATCGGCATAGCCATAAAACGCGGGCTGGAGCACATCGACCCCGACCACCAGCACCTCAAGATGGCTGTCCTCGCGCAGGGCAATCCGGCTGGCGGCTTGCAGCACCGGCGCCAGCCCTGTTGTGTTCGTTGCAACGGTCAGAATGGATTTGTAGGCCATGGCATGTGCTCCTTCGTCCCTGCATGGACCCAGAATAGCACGGATATGGCCGCGACGCCTCCGGCTCGTCACAGCCCCCGCAAGAGCCTGTGCAACCGTCGGCACAGCGCAACCGGACGACGGGGTGCCAAATGGCTGAGTATCTCAAGCTGGGGCGCGCGGCTCTGATCACGCTGCTGTCAGGCCGGAAACCCGCGCTTACCCGGCTGCGGCCATCGTGACTTCGACCGAGCCGATCCCGTCGATCACCACGGCCACGATGTCGCCTTCCTTGACCGGGCGTGTCCCGAGCGAGGTGCCGCAGGCGATGACATCGCCGGGATATAGCGTCATGTCGGCAGACAGGCGGCTGACGATTTCGGCGGGCGACAGGATCATGTCCGCCGCCGGATAGGATTGCCGTTCGCGGCCATTGACCAGCGTTCGCACGGTCAGATCGCGCCAGTCCAGCCCGGTGGCAATCACCGGGCCTATCACGCCGAACCCGTCAAACCCCTTGGCCCGCGTCCATTGCGCAAAGCTGGGATCGGCATTCAGAATGTCGATCGCAGTCAGATCATTGACGCAGGTATAGCCAAGGATGGCCTCTGCCGCAGCTTCGGCCCCTGCGTTGTGGCAGGGCTTGCCGATGACGATGCCAAGCTCGCCCTCGAACAGGATGCGCCCGGCTCCTGCGGGCATAGGGACGATGGCCCCCGGCCCGGCCAGCGACGAGATGGGTTTCAGAAAATACAGCGGGTGGCTGGGGGCCGCCCAGCCGTTCTTGGCGGCAGCGGCGTGAAAATTGTTCCACAGCCCGATGAACTTACCTGGCTGGCAGGGCGGCAGCACAGTGGCCCCGGCCATGGGTTCCGCTGGCCCGGCAGGGGTATCTGCCCCAAGCCCCGCACGCGGCAACAGATGGTCGCCGTCGACGATGCCGGTCAGCACGCGCCCATCTTGTGTCTGAATGCGCGCCCAATTCATTGCAAGGTCCGTCTGGTAAAGGGGAAGGTGCCCCGCCGTGGGATTGTCACGGCGGGGCCAATCATCAGCCGATGATCTGTGCGAAGGTCGCCGAGGGGCGCATCACGGCTTCGGTCTTGGCGGGGTCCGTGTGGTAGTACCCCCCCAGATCGGCAGGCTTGCCCTGTGCGGCGGCAATCTCGGCCACGATCCTGGCCTCGTTTTCCGCCAAGGCAGCGGCAATCGGGGCGAAATGCGCGGCCAAGGCGGCATCCTCGGTCTGCGCCGCCAGAGCCTGCGCCCAGTACAGCGCAAAGTAGAAATGGCTGTCGCGGTTGTCGGTCTGGCCCACACGGCCCATGGGGGATTTGTTGTGGTCCAGCACGCCCTGGGTTGCCGCATCCACAGCCTTGCCCAGAACCCGCGCCTTTTCATTGCCCTTGGCATCGGCAAGGAATTTCAGGCTTTCGCCAAGCGCGCAGAATTCACCCAGCGAATCCCACCGCAGATGGTTTTCTTCCATCAGCTGCTGCACATGTTTGGGCGCAGACCCGCCCGCCCCGGTTTCAAACATGCCGCCACCCTGCATCAGCTTGACGATGGACAGCATCTTGGCCGAGGTGCCCAGTTCCAGAATGGGGAACAGGTCTGTCAGATAGTCGCGCAGCACGTTGCCCGAAATGGCGATGGAGCTTTCGCCCTTGCGGATGGTTTCCAGCGACAGGCGGGTGGCCTCGCGCGGGGCGAGGATCTGGAACTTGTCCGCAACGCCAGCCTCGGCAAGGATTGGTTTGACATATTTGATCAGCTCGGCGTCATGCGGGCGGCTGGCGTCCAGCCAGAAGATGGACAGGTAGCCTTCGGCCTTCTGCCGCGAAATCGCGAGCTTCACCCAGTCTTCGATCGGGGCCTTGCGGGTCGATGCCGCGCGCCAGATGTCGCCCGCCTCGACCTTGTGTTCGTGCAGCACATCGCCGTTGGCCAGCACCAGACGCACGGTGCCGTCATGCGGGATTTCAAAAGTGGTCGGGTGCGATCCGTATTCTTCGGCCTTCTGCGCCATCAGGCCGATGTTCTGCACCGTGCCTGCGGTGGCCGGGTTCAGCGCCCCGGTTGCCTTGAAATACTTGACGGATTCGTCATAGATCGCGGCATAGCTGCTGTCGGGAATGACGCAATTGGTATCAGCCGCCTTGCCATCGGGGCCGTAACCCTTGCCGCCCGCGCGCAGCAGCGCCGGGATCGACGCATCGACGATCACGTCGGACGGCACATGCAGGTTGCTGATGCCCTTGTCGGAATTGACCATGTACATCGGCGGGCGCAGCGCCATCACGGCGGCAATATCAGCCTCGATCACGTCCTTTTCCGGCATTTCCGCCACGCGGTCCAGCAAGGTGCCTAGGCCCGAGTTGGGGTTGATCCCGGCGGCCTGCAACGCGGCCCCGTGCTTGTCGAACACCGGCTTCAGGAACTGCCGCACGGCATGGCCAAAGATGATTGGGTCCGACACCTTCATCATCGTGGCCTTCAGGTGGATCGAGAACAGCACGCCATTGGCCTTGGACCCGTCGATCTGTTCGGCCAGAAACGCGGCCAGCGCCTTTGCCGACATGAAGGTGGTGTCGACAACCGTGCCCGCCGGATAGCTGACTGCGTCTTTCAGGACCGTGACCTTGCCATCAAGGCTGGTCAGTTCGATCCGCGCCGGGCCTGCCTGCGCTGCCGTCAGGGTTGCCGATTTTTCATTGCTGCGGAAATCGCCGCTGGTCATGGTCGACACATAGGTCTTGCTGTCAGCCGCCCAGACCCCCATCGAATGCGGGTTGGCCATGGCATAGTTCTTGACCGCAATCGCGGCGCGACGGTCCGAGTTGCCTTCGCGCAGCACCGGGTTCACCGCCGACCCCTTGATCGCGTCATACTTGGCGCGGATCGTCTTTTCATCGGCGCTGGCGGGGGCTTCGGGGTAATCGGGCAGGTCATAGCCCTGCGCCTGCAATTCCTTGATTGCCCCCACAAGCTGCGGCGACGAGGCCGAGATGTTGGGCAGCTTGATCACGTTGGCGTCCGGCGTCTTCACCAACTCGCCCAGTTCGGCCAGATCATCGGGCTGGCGCTGTGCGGCGGTCAGCCGTTCGGGGAAGGCCGCAATGATGCGGCCGGCCAGCGAGATGTCCCTGGTGCCGACCGAAACCCCGGCCGCAGCCGCAAAGGCCCGGATGATGGGCAACAGCGATGCCGAGGCGATCTGCGGGGCTTCGTCGACCTTGGTGTAGATGATGTCGGGGACGGAACGGTCAGTCATTTTGTTCAACCTGTCTTGATGTTGCGCGCGAATGGTAAGGGACGCGCAGGCCGAGGTCCACCTGACATTGCCGCCAATACCACCCGACACACGTGCAATGTCGGGGCCATTGGCCCCGACAGTCGGCAAACGCAGTCAGACGACCTTACCCGATCAGACGACCTTGACAGTCAGCCCGCCCAGACCTTCGATCATTGCCTCCATCGTGTCGCCCTTGACGACCGGACCCACGCCCGACGGGGTGCCCGACATGATGATGTCGCCCGCCTCCAGTTCAAAATACTCGGACAGGTAGGAAATCATCTCCGGCACTTTCCAGATCATCTGGTTCATGTCGCCTTCCTGCTGCACCTTGCCGTTGACCTTCAGCTCGATCCGGCCACTGGGCAGATGGCCCACTTCGGACACGGGCTTCAGCGGGCCAACCGGGCCCGACCGTTCAAACGCCTTGCCGATTTCCCACGGGCGGCCCTGCTTTTTCGCCTCGCCCTGCAGATCGCGGCGGGTCATGTCCAGCGACACGGCATAGCCCCAGACATGGGTCAGCGCGTCATCGAGGCTGATGTTGGTGCCGCCCGATTTCAGCGCGACGACAAGTTCGACCTCGTGATGCACGTCCGACGAATGGGGCGGATAGGGAAATTCGCCCGAGGCATCCAGGTTGTTGGGGTTTTTCTGAAAGAAGAACGGCGCCTCACGGTCGGGGTCATGGCCCATTTCAATCGCGTGGGCGGCATAGTTGCGCCCGATGCAATAGACACGACGCACAGGAAACGCGCCCCCGCCCGCAACGGGAATGGACGGCACGGGCGGGGCGGGGATGACGAAATCGGCCATGGTTCACCTCTTGGGTATGGATATTGGGGCAGACCGTAGCGCAGGCTTTTTGTGAAATCAATCCCGATCAATGCCAATAAAATCAGATCAATCCAAACCAATTTGGCATTGGTCTATTATTTTGTTGAATAAAATCTCGAATCATGCGTAGGATTGGTCAACCAATAGCGAGAGAAATGGTTCATGTCCGAACAGGCTGCCGACAACTTCGATCCTGTGGCGCGGCTGCGCAGCTACATCTCGGAGGGGGGGTTTGCCCAAGGGGTCCGTCTGCCGCCCGAACGGCATCTGACAGACCAGTTGGGCATGACCCGTGCCAAGCTGCGCAAGGCGCTGGACGCGCTGGAGCGGGACGGGGTGATCTGGCGGCATGTGGGCAAGGGAACCTTCGTGGCCGATGGTCGCGCGCAGCCGGTGACGGGGGCGATGGTCGAACTCGGGCGGCAGTTGACGCCGTTCCGCATGATGCGGGCGCGCATGGCGATAGAGCCTGCGATTGCACGCGAAGCGGCGGTCAATGCGTCGGGCGATGCGCTGATGCGGATGCAGCGGGCCATCGGCCGGTCCAAGGCGGCGGCCACCTGGGCCGAGTATGAGGCGCAGGATGACATCTTTCACCGCACGGTCGCCGAGGCCAGCGACAACCTGCTGCTGCTGGCGCTGTTTGACCAGTTGAACGAGGTGCGCCGTGCCGTGGCCTGGGGCAGCGTGACGCGGCGCAGCATCCGGCCCTTGCCGGACCATTCCAGCTTTGGCGAACATGACGCAATCGCGGCCGCCATCGAGGCCCGCGATCCGGTGGCGGCCTATGATGCGATGCGCAGGCACCTGAACTCGGTGTCGCAGCGCCTGTTCGGCGAGACGTAGCACGGCAGGGAAAACGACACGGCACGCCAGAGACGGAACGTCCGGGCCGGGGAAGACACAGAACTTCACATGAATTCTCAGGGAGGAGAACCATGAACACCTTCGTCAAGAAACTGGCCGGACTGGCCATTGTCACCAGCATGATGGCCGCGGCTGCCAATGCCGAAACCGTGCGCATCGCGCTGGCAGAGCCGCCGTCGGATGAACTGGCGGCTTTCTTCGTCGCGCTGGACCGGGCCAAGGCCAACGGTCTGGATTATGAATGGACGGCCTTTGCCGAAGAGGAACTGGCCATTCAGGCGGTTCTCAGCGGCGACATGGACATCGCCTTTGGCACGCCCTACGCCGCGATGCAGCGGTCCAAGGCACCGGTGCGGATCATCTATCAGCTGTCCAAGCTGGTGTTCTTTCCGGTCACCACCAAGGACTTCACCAAGCTGGAGGATCTGGACGGCCAGCCGATCATGCTGCATTCGCGCGGCGGCGGCACCGATTCCATCGCCAACGTGATCGAGGCCAAGGCGGGCATCAAGCTGGGCGAACGGTCCTATGTGCCGGGGTCCGACAAGCGCGTTGTCGCGATGCTGGCGGGGCAGGGCAAGGCCACGATCCTTGATCTGTCCAACAAGAACAAACTGGTGGCCGAGGCCCCCGACCGGTTCCACGCCCTGCCGATGTTCGAGGTCAAGGCCAGCGACGAGGCCCTGTTTGCCAACCTCGACTGGATTCAGGCCAATGAGGGCGCGGTGAACACCTTGGTCGCCGCCCTGCACAGCACCTGGCAGGACATGGCGAAAGACCCCACCATCATCAGCCGCGAAACCGACCCGAACGGCCCGATCGGCCAGTTGCCGGCCGAGGTTCTGGCCGAGCTGGACGGGTTCTACAAGGACGCGGTCGAGGGCGGGCTTTACGACCCGAACGGCGGTGGCCGCGAGGCTGCGGCGGCCGATCTGGAATGGTACGCCGGCGCAGGCCAGCTTGAAGGCGATCCTGCCACGCTGAACGCCGAAGACTTCTGGTACTTCGCGCCGCTGGATGCCGTGGTGAAGTGATCCGGCACGATTTCGGGGGTGTCGGCCGGTTGCCCGGCCGACACCCGGTTTTCTGCACAGATGCCCTTTGGGACATGGATCAATGAAACATCGCTCTTTGCTGCTCAAGCTCTTGTCCGCGACCATCGTGTTCGGGGCCTGGGAAATCGCGGGCCGGATCCCGGTCAGCTATGCCTTTCCGACCTTTCTTGAATCCATGGCCGCGCTGGCCCGGATGACCTTTGACGGGTCGATCTTCGTGGCCTACGGCGAAACCCTGCGCCCGCTTGGGGTGGGGCTGATCATCTCGGCCATCATCGGCATCGGCATGGGCCTGTGGATAGGGCTTAGCGAACGGTTCGACTGGCTGTTCTCGCCCATCTTCGTGGTGATGCAGGCGGCCCCGCTGGCCGCGCTGATCCCGCTTCTGGTGATGATCTACGGCATCGGCCTAACCTCGAAGGTCTTTGTCGTCTGCATCATGGCCATGCCGGTGATCGTGCTGAACACCGCAAGTGCAGTGCGCAACACCCCTGCGTCGATCAAGGAAATGGCGCGGTCCTTCATGGCAAAGGATCATGATGTGCTGCTGAAGATCATCCTGCCCGCAGCCTCGCCGATCATCTTTTCCGGTCTGCGCCTTGGCGTGTCGGCGGGGTTCATCGGGGCCATCCTGTCCGAACTGAAGATCACCCCGACAGGGGTGGGCGACATCATCACCTACAGCCGTTCGATTGCTGATTACCCCAGCATGTATGCGGCCATCTTCTCGATCATCCTTCTGGCGGTTCTGTTCCTGAACCTGCTTGAATCGCTGGAAAACTACCTATTTGAAGGGAATAACCGTGGCTATGTCTCAGATTAATACGGATTTGCGCAGCGCGGTGATGCCCGCAGTCGACAGTGCCGTGTCGGTCAGGAACGTCTCCAAGACCTATGGCGATGTGCAGGCGCTGAAAAACATGTCGCTGGAATTTCCGCGCGGCGAGCTGACCTCGCTGCTTGGCCCGTCGGGTTGCGGCAAGACCACGCTGCTGAAAATCATCGCGGGGCTGCTGAAACCGGATTCGGGCAGCATCGAGGTGGAAGGCAAGACCGTCACCGAACCGGGGCCGGACCGGTCCTTCGTGTTTCAGGACTTCGCCCTGCTGCCCTGGGCGAGCGTGATGCGCAACGTGGCCTTCGGGCTGGAGCTGCGCGGCGTGGCCAAATCGGAACGCGAGGCGATTGCCGAGAAATACATCCGCGAGGTCGGCCTTGCGGGGTTCGAGGCCAAGTTCCAGCATCAGTTGTCGGGCGGCATGCGGCAGCGCGTGGGTCTGGCGCGGGCACTGTCGGTCAATGCGCAGGTGCTGCTGCTGGACGAGCCGTTTTCGGCGGTGGATGAACAGACCCGCCGCAAGTTTCAGGAAGACCTGCTGGCGCTGGTGCAGAACGAAAAGAAGACCTTCATCTTCGTGACCCATTCCATCGAGGAAGCGGTCTATGTGTCGGACCAGATCGCCATTCTGCTGCCGCGCCCCAGCCGGGTGTCGGAAATCATCCGCCCGTCCAGTTTCCGGGGCAAGGGTGTCGACAACATCCGCCGCGACCCGGAATATCTGGATATCGTCGATCAGATCTGGGCGTCCTTGCGCAGCTATGTGGAGTAACCGGGCATGACCGCATTTGGATACAGGTTGCCTGCCATGTCGTCGCTGCTGATCTGGGCCGCGCTGTGGGAGGTGGTGGGCCAGCTTGGCCTGACCTTCTTCATCCCGCCGCTGTCCGAGGTGATGGTCACGCTGTTCGGTCTGGTGCAGACGCCGGTGTTCCTGAACGCGCTTGGCGTCACCGCCTATGCGTTCTGGGCCGGAGTGTTCTTTTCGGTGGTGATCGGCATTCCGGTCGGCATCCTGATGGGCAAAAGCCGTCTGCTGGACGAATTGCTGCTGCCTTGGGTCAACATCTTTCTGTCGGCCCCGCTGACGGCGCTGGTGCCGGTGCTGATGGTGCTGTTCGGGTTCGGCACCAAGACCGTGATCATCACCACCACGCTGTTTGCAATCTGGATCATCATTCTGAACGCGCGCGCCGGGGTAAAGCAGATCAACCGGTCGCTGGTGGAAATGGCCCGCAGCTTTGGGGCCAGCCCGATGGACGCGTTCTTCAAGATCTACTTCTGGGCGGCCTTGCCCGAGATTCTGGGCGGCGTGCGCATCGGCGTGATCCGCGCGGTCAAAGGCGTGATCATCGGGCAGTTGCTGATTTCCATTGTCGGCTTTGGCGCGCTGTTTGAAACCTATTCCGGCAATTTCTTGATGGCAGAGTTCTGGGCGGTGCTGATCGTGCTGTTCGGGCTTGCCTTCACCCTGTCGGAATTTCTGGCCTATCTGGAACGCAAGGTCGCCTATTACGCCGCTGCGCGCTGAAACGTGAGGACATGAGGCAGGACATGACAGCAACGCTTGCATCCCTTCTGGCCGATCAGGACGCAACCGCCCCGGCCATCGGCGCGCCGGGGCGCGACTGGCTGACCTATGGCGCCTTGCGCGCGCTGGCGGCCGACGTGGCGGTCAGCCTGCGCGGCTTTGGCATCGGGGCCACGGACCGGGTGGCCATCGTGCTGCCCAACGGGCCGGAAATGGCTGCGGCCTTTGTCACCATCGCGCAGGCCGCCGTCACAGCCCCGCTGAACCCGGCCTATCAGCAGGAGGAATACGCGTTCTACCTGTCCGACCTGCGGGCCAAGGCGCTGGTGGTTCTGGCCGGCTATGACGGACCTGCGCTGGCGGCGGCCAATGCCTGCGGCATGGCCGTGCTGCGGCTGCACACAAGCGCCGATCTGCCTGCCGGGCAGTTCAGCCTTTCCGGCGGTCCGGCCACACCGGCCCCCTATACCACCCCCGGCCCCGACAATACGGCCCTGATCCTGCACACCTCGGGCACCACATCGCGGCCCAAGATCGTGCCGCTGCTGCAATCGAACCTTGTGGCCTCGGCCCGCAACATCGAGGCGGCGCTGGCGCTGACCCCTGCCGACCGCTGCCTGAACGTGATGCCGCTGTTCCACATCCACGGGCTGATCGCTGCCGTCACCGCGTCGCTGGCGGCAGGGGCTTCGGTCTGGTGCGCGCCGGGGTTCGATGCGCTGAAATTCTTTGGCTGGATGCGCGACGCGCAGCCCACATGGTATACTGCGGTGCCGACCATGCACCAGGCGATCCTGTCGCGCGCGGCCCGCAACAGCGATGTGATTGCCGCCGTGCCGCTGCGGTTCCTGCGGTCGTCCTCGGCCTCCTTGCCCGCACAGGTGATGCTGGCGCTGGCCGATACGTTCAAGGCCCCGGTGATCGAGGCGTATGGCATGACCGAGGCCACCCATCAGATGACCAGCAACCCGCTGCCGCCGGGCGCGCAAAAGCCGGGGTCGGTGGGGGTAGCCGCAGGGCCGCAGCTTGCCGTGGCGCATGAGGTGGAAAACCGGCTGACGGGTGGCACCGGCGAGGTGGTGATTTCCGGCCCCAACGTGACGCCGGGCTATGAAAGCAACCCGGACGCCAACGCCAGGAACTTTTTCATGGTCGATGGGCAAAGGTGGTTCCGCACCGGCGATCAGGGCGCGATTGATGGCGAAGGCTATCTGCGCCTGACCGGCCGTCTGAAGGAAATCATCAACCGCGGCGGCGAAAAGATCAGCCCGCTGGAGGTGGACGGCGTGCTGCTGGACCATCCCGCCATCGTGCAGGTGGTGGCCTTTGCGATGCCGCACGCCAAACTGGGCGAAGAGGTGGCGGCAGCGGTGGTGCTGCGCGAAGGCCATCAGGCGACAGAACGCGAGATCCGTGATTTCTGCGCCACCCGCATGGCCGATTTCAAGGTGCCGCGCCGGGTGATCATTCTGGAGGAAATTCCCAAAGGGGCGACGGGCAAGCTGCAACGGATCGGCCTTGCCGAAAAGCTGGGCCTTGGGGCGCAGGAGTAGCGCATGAAGATCTGCATTTTCGGCGCGGGGGCGATTGGCGGCTACATGGGCGCGAAACTGGCGCAGGCCGGGGCCGATGTCAGCCTTGTGGCACGCGGCCCGCATCTGGCGGCGATCCAGTCCAAAGGCCTGACCCTGATCGAACATGGCGCGGACCCGGTAACTTTGCCCGTGCGCGCCAGTGCCGATCCCGCCGACCTTGGCCCGCAGGATTATGTGATCGTCACGCTGAAAGCGCATTCGGTGCCGGCTGTGGTGGGCGCGATGCAGCCCCTGATCGGTGATCACACCACCATCGTCAGCGGCGTGAACGGCGTGCCCTGGTGGTATTTCCACAAGATCGGCGGCCCGCTGGACGGCACCCGCCTGCACAGCGTCGATCCCGGCGATGTGCAATGGAACGGCTTTGGCCCCGACCGGGTGCTCGGCTGCGTGGTCTATCCGGCGGCCGAGGTCAGCACCCCCGGCACCATCCACCACATCGAGGGCAACCGCTTTTCATTGGGCGAACCGGACGGGTCGAAATCCGACCGCGCGGTGGCCCTGTCGCAAGCGCTGCAATCGGCGGGGCTGAAGGCCCCAGTGCGCCCGCGCCTGCGCGACGAGATCTGGGTGAAACTGTGGGGCAACCTGTCGTTCAACCCGATTTCCGCGCTGACCCATGCCACGCTCGATGTGCTGTGCACCGACCCCGGCACCCGCGACGTGGCGCGGCGGATGATGGTCGAGGCGCAGGCGGTTGCCGAAAAGCTGGGCGTGACCTTCCCCATCGACGTGGAACGCCGCATCGATGGCGGGGCGGCGGTGGGCGCGCACCGCACGTCGATGCTGCAAGACCTTGACGCCGGCCGTCCGATGGAAATTGACGCGCTGGTGGGGTCTGTGCAGGAACTGGGGCGGCTGACCGAAACGCCCACGCCGACCATCGACACCGTGCTGGCCCTGATCGCGCTGCGCGGGCGGGTCGGCGGGCTATACTGACGCACGGCAGCCCTGTCAGGCGAAAATCTCGAACAGCCCCGCAGCGCCCATGCCGCCGCCCACGCACATGGTCACGATCCCAAGCCGCACCCCACGGCGGCGGCCTTCCAGCAGCAGATGCCCCGCCATCCGCGCGCCTGACATGCCGTAGGGGTGGCCCATGGCAATCGCCCCGCCATTCACGTTCAGCCGGTCATCGGGAATGCCAAGCCGGTCGCGGCAATGGATCACCTGACAGGCAAAAGCCTCGTTCAATTCCCACAGCCCGATGTCCTCCACTCTCAGCCCCTGCGCGGCCAGCAGCTTTGGCACCGCCGCCGCAGGGCCGATCCCCATTTCATCCGGCGCGACCCCGACCACGGCCATGCCGCGCAGCGCGCCGAGGGGTCGCAACCCGCGACTGGCGGCCTCGGCCCCGTCCATCAGCACCAGGGCTGCGGCCCCGTCGGACAACTGGCTTGCGTTGCCTGCGGTGATGCACTGGCCGGTCTGAATGCGCTGGCCGCCCCTGAAGGCGGGCATCAAGGCGGCCAGACCCTCTGCCGTGGTGTCGGGGCGGTTGCCTTCGTCGCGGGCCAGCGTCACGCGGGCGTCGCGGCTCGTGCCATCCGCCTCGCGCCGCTGCATCACCGTGGTCATGGGCGCAATCTCGGCGTCAAACAGCCCGGCGGTCTGGGCGCGGGCGGTGCGCTGCTGCGAGGCCAAGGCATAGGCATCCTGTGCGCGGCGCGAAATGCCATGGCGGGCGGCCACCACCTCGGCGGTTTCCAGCATCGACATGTAGATGTCGGGCCGGTGCGCCACCAGCCACGGGTCTTGGCGCACAAAGGCCTCGGCGGTCTGGTTCATCGAAATCGACTCGGCCCCCCCCGCCACCGCCACCCGCATCGCCCCGCTGCGGATCTGGTCCGATGCGATGGAAATGGCCATCAACCCCGACGCACATTGGCGGTCGATGGTCTGGCCCGGCACGGTCACCGGCAGTCCGGCGCGCAGGGCGGCCTGGCGCGCGCTGTTCATGAAGGCGGTGCCCATCTGCATGGCGGTGCCCAGCACCACATCCTCCACCTCGGCAGCATCAACCCCTGCGCGGGTCAAGGCGGCGGTGATCGCATGGGCCGCAAGGCTGGGCGACGGGGTGGCGTTGAACGCCCCCCGGTACGCCCTGGCAATCGGCGTGCGGGCGTAAGAGACGATGACCGGATCACGCATTCTGCGCCGCACGGGCAAGCGCCACGAACTTGGCGGTCTGATCAAAGGCCGATGGCAGGCTCGCCGCGCCCGGCATGGCGGCAATCGCGGCAAACTGCCGCGCGATCCCGGCGGCGGTGCGGTCATTCGGGGCCAGATACACCCCGGCAGTTTCCAGAATGTGGATGACCGAAAATGCCCCGGCTCCCGCCCCCATGATCACCCGCGACGGCGCATCCCGCCCGGTCAGAAACAGCACGGCGGGCGACACGGCTTCCGGCGCCAGAAGGGCTGCATCCTCTGCCGACACCAGCCCGTCGGTCATCGCGGTGGCGGCAGTCGGGGCCAGACAATTGACGCGGATGTCATGCTTTTGCCCCTCGATGTGCAGCACGTTCATCAGCCCGACCATCCCGGCCTTGGCCGCGCCATAGTTCGCCTGGCCAAAGTTGCCGAACAGGCCCGAGGTCGAGGTGGTCAGCAATATCCGCCCGTAACTCTGCGCGCGCATGATGGGCCAGACCGCATGGCAGCACGCAGCGCTGCCGCCCAGATGCACCGCCACCACCTGGTCGAAATCGGCCATGTCCATCTTGGCAAAGCTTTTGTCGCGCAACAGCCCCGCGTTGTTGACCAGCACGTCGATCCGGCCCCACCGGCCCATCACACGGGCGACCATTGCGGCGATCTGATCAGGGGCCGCCACATCGGCGACCGCGGCCACCGCATCGCCGCCCATGGCGCAAATCTCGGCCGCGACAGCCGCCGCCTGTGCCGCGTCGCGGTCGTTGACCACTACCCGCGCACCGTCACGGCCAAGGGCAAGCGCGTGGCTCCGCCCCAGTCCGGCCCCCGCCCCGGTGACGATGGCGATGCGCCCGGTGAAGTCCTTGTCCATGTCGCCTGTCCCCCTGTTGGCCTGTCTCAGGTGCTACAGGGGCAGAGCGCAGAAAATTATAGCCTGATCTGACATACAGATGGCTATTTTATAGGTGTAAGATACGCTTTCGGAAAAGAGGATCGCCATGCCGAACGCCAATCTGCCGCTGTGGTCCGAGGTTCTGGAAAAGATCGCCCTCGGGGCCACCGACGATGCCATGGCCCCGCTGACCGCTGCCCTGTGCGACGCGCTGGATGCCCCGCCCGAGGCGATGGACCGTTTGCAGCGCCAGCTTGCCGGCCTTGCCCGGAACGTCCGCGATGCGGGCCTTGCGGAACGCGGGCTGAACCTGCTGATCGACACCACGCATGATCTGTCCAGCACCCTGTCGCTGCAGGATCTGCTGCGCACCATCGTCAGCCGGGCGCGCAGCCTTGTGGCGGCGAATATCGCCTGGCTGACCATTCTGGACGAAGACGACAGCGTGTTTCGCATGGTGGCCGCGGAAGGCCATCTGTCACCGGCCACGGCAGAAATGACCAGCCGGTTTGAATATGGCGCGGTCAGCCTGATAATGAAGACCAAAAGCTTTTTCGACACGCAGGATTATCTGGCCGATCAGCGGTTCCGCCATATGCCGGAACTGGATCAGGCGTTTCGGGCCGAAAAGATCATGTCGCTGGCAGGGTTTCCGATCCTGTCCGAAGGCAAGGTGCAGGGGCTGCTGTTCGTGGCCGACCGCTATGGGCGCAAACTGTCGGGGCGCGAAATCTCGGTTCTGGGGTCATTCGCGCTGCATGCCGGGGCGGCGATGCGCAACGCCCGCGCCTTTACCCTGCTGTCGGACGCGCTGGCCGAGGCAGACCGCACCCGCGCGGCACTGATCGACCATATCCAGCGGGTAGAGGCATCGGCCGCCGCGCATGACGAAATGACATCGCTGCTGGCGCGCGGGGCCGACCTGCCGGTGTTCATGCAGCGGATGGCAAATCAGATCGACGGGGCCATCCTGCTGGTTGACGGGGCGCAGGCGGTGCGCGAGGAATTTGCCTCGGCGGCCTATCAGGGGCATCTGGCGGGCGATCTGCGCGAAGGGCGGATGGACCCGGCGCTGCTGCTGTCCGGCATTGCGAAATCGCGGCAGTCGGGGCGGTCGGTCGTGCTGCTGGATCAGGGCGATGAACGCTGTCTGGCGATTGCGCTGCATGGCGGCAGCGGCGGGCAGGGCGGGCGGGGGGAAAGCCTGATCGTCTGCCATCGCGGCAGTCTGGACGCCATAGACATCCGCAATCTGGAACGCAGCACCGTGGCGCTGTCGATTGCCAAACTCTGGACGGAAAGGCGCGAAACCGAAAAGCTGATCGCGACCTCGACCCTGCTGCGCCACCTGATCCTGGTGAACCCGCCCGATCTGTCCACTCTGTCGGCCATCCGCGACCGGCTGGCGCTGCGGTCGGATCAGCCGGTGCAACTTGCGCTGATTGCGGTGACCGGACTGGACCGCGCGGCACAGACCGAAATGGTCCGCACGGCGGCGGCGCGGCTGAACCTGCTGGTCGATCTGGTCGATGACACCTACCTTGCCATCGGGCCGGAAGATCCTGTGCGCAGTCTGGTCGACCGGCTGGCGCGGCAGTCCGGCGTAGGGGGTATCCTGTCGGACCCGTTCACCGACATGGCGCAGACGGCGGCGCAATATGCGCGGCTGGAACAGGCGCTGCGGGTGCTGCAAAAGATGGGGCGGCTGGGCCGGTTTCTGGCGCAGCGCGAGGTGAACCTGTTCGCCAGGCTGTTCGAGGGCGGCGATGCGGGGCGGATCGCCCGCTATGCCCGCGAAACCCTGTCGCGGATCGAAGACCGCGACCCCCGGCAGAAGACCCGGCTGAAGCAGACCCTGCTGTGTTTCTTTGACTGCCAGTACAATATCGCCCGCACGGCGGAGACATTGGGCATCCACATCAACACGGTCCGCCAGCGGCTGGACACCCTGCGCGACATCACCGGCGGCTGGGATGATCCGGTGGCCGCGCTGGAACTGCATGTCGCGCTGCGGCTGGACGAGATCATGGGCTAGAGTAGGACAACCCTTACTGAACCAACCCTTTTCCGCCCGGAATCAAGCGCGAAGCGCGCCGGGCAATGCCCGCCTCCCGGCCCGGCCACGGGCCGGGCGTTCTTCGCGGAAATCGTCCACTGGACGATTTCTGATTGCTCATCACCCCCCTCGGGCGGGCATTCCTCAACGTCACCAGCAGAAAATCCGTGGGAGAAATTGACCCATAAACCGCGTAGAACCAGCGTTGCTTGCCCACCCGGCGGTCGGGCATTGCCCTCTCGTCGGGCTGCTTGATAGGCACGCTGGAAAACAGGCCCGGTCCATCAAACGTCATCCCGCTCTAATGAATCGCCGCGTGCAGGATCTTTTCGGCGCTGGCCTCGGCGCGGGTGAATTCGGCGGCGATGGTGCCGCTTTTGGCGACCAGAATCCGGTCGGACAGATCAAGGATTTCTGGCAGATAGGATGAGATCAGCACGACCCCCGCGCCGCCTTCCGCAAAGGCGCGGATGATCTGGCGGATTTCGGCAATCGCCCCGACATCCACCCCGCGCGTGGGTTCGTCAAAGATCACCAGCCTGGGGTTTTGCGCCAGCGATTTGGCGATCACCACCTTTTGCTGATTGCCACCCGACAGATGGATCACCGGCTGCCCCTCGCTGATCCGGCGGATCGACAACCTGTCAGACCAATCCCGCGCCACAGCGGCCATGCGCGCCAGAGGCGCAATCGCGCGGCCCCGGCCAAACTTGGCCAGCCAGCCCAGCCCGATGTTGTCACCCACCGACAGGCTGTCGAACATGCCGTCCAGCTTGCGGTCCTCGCTGACATAGGCGATGCCGTCGCGCACGGCTTGGGCGGGCAGGGCATAGCGCACTTCGCGCCCGTCAAGCCAGATGCGCCCGCCGCCAAAGTTGCGTTTGGTGTGGCCCATGATCACGCGCGCCACCTCGGACCGGCCCGACCCGATCAGCCCGGCGATGCCGGTCACCTCGCCGGGGAACACCGAAAAGGACATGTTGTTGACCATGTTGCCCATGCGGATGTTTTCCACCCGCAGGATCGGAACGCCAGACCGGCGCAGGGCAGGGGCGGCGGTCTGCACCGCCAGATCCTGCCCGACCATGTGGTGGATCAGACTGCCCCGGTCAAACCCCGCCGCAGGCCCGGTGGTGATCAGCCGCCCGTTGCGCAGCACCGAAATCCGGTCGGCATGGGTCAGGGCCTCTTCCAGCGCGTGGCTGATGAAGATCATCGCCACGCCCCGCTGTTGCAGCGTCTTCATCAGGTCAAACAGATGCGCGGTTTCTTCGGGGGTCAGGGCGGCGGTGGGTTCGTCCAGAATGATCACCCGCGCGTCGTTCAGCACGGCGCGGGCAATCTCGACCATCTGCCGTTTGGCCGCCGACAGCGACCCTGCAAGCTGCTGCGGATCGACGTTGAAGTTCAGCCGCTGCAACACCTGCCGCGCGGCATTGCGCACCCCGCGCACCGAGTTGAACGCCCGTTCGCGGCCCAGCACCATGTTCTGCGCCACGGTCAGTTGCGGCACCAGACTGGTTTCCTGATAGACCATCGAGATGCCCAGCCGGGTCGCATCCTTGGGCGCGGTCAGCGAAACCGCGCGGCCGTCGATGAACAGGCGGCCCTGCGAGGGCGCGATCACCCCGGCAATCAGCTTGCACAGGGTCGATTTCCCGGCGCCGTTTTCACCCGCCAATGCGTGAATCTCGCCGGGGTACAGGTCGAAATCGGCGGCTTCCAGCGCCGATATGCCGCCGTATTTCTTGGTGACGCCGGACAGGCGGACAAGGGGCTGTTGGGTCATGCGGCACCAAGGTTCAGAATTTCGCCGCTGGCACGGCTGAGCGCGATCAGATCACCGTTCCAGTCGCAGACATCGCTGATCGCATGGCGCAGCCCGTTGGCACGGGAATGGGCGGACCCGGTGGGCATCAGCGTGGCGTCCAGCTCGATCACCAGCCCATAGGAAAATGACGGTGCCCAAGGCTTGATCGCCCCGTGCAGCCGCGTGGCCCCCAGAGTGATCGGCAGATCATGCGCGAAGCCGGGGCTGGTGCGCGGGGCGATCCAGTGCTGCGGGGCGATGCTGTCTTTCATCAGCCGCACGAAGGCAGGCTCGGTTTTCAGAAACTCGATCAGCGGATCGCGGCGGGACAGGCAGGCCAGCGCATAGCCCCGCGCCGTTCTGCACAACCGCCCGGCATAGCCGGGCAAACCCGCCAGCCGCACCTTGCCCGTGGCATCGACAATCCGGGCGCGGTCCAGTTCGGTGATCAGCAGGGATTGCCCTTCGGCGACCATCCCCATCGGGCAATGCAGCCCTTGGGCGATCTGGCGCGCCTCTCCGCCTGCGCGGATGCCCAGAACCTGCCCCCGCGCCACATCATCCCAAGGGGCCAGCGACAGGATCGGCTGATCCGGGCCATAGCCGGGGTCGACCACGGCCAGTTCATCCCCGGACAGAAACAAAAGGTCGGCGATGCTGCGCGCCTGCGGGGCGGGCCAAGGCACCTGGTCGCCCGCCTCCAGCACCGCCAGCTCTGTGCCAAGGCCAACGGCGACCCGGTCCCCGTGGCTGGCCAGTGCGGTGACGGCGGTGTCAAAGCGGTGCCAGACCTGCGGCGCATCGCCCCATCTGGTCAGCCGCAGCACATTCTGCCCCGATGATACCAGCAGCGCGCCGTCGGCCAGGCACATCGCCTGCGGCGATGGCACGGCGATGGCCGGCGCCCTGTCCAGCCGGTCGTTCGGCCCAAGCGCGCCTTCCAGCGTCAGGGCGGGCGGGGCGGTGATCTTGCGGCGAAAGAACATGGCCTACCCCTTTGCCCGATAGCTGCCCGCACCGGTCCAGCCCGCATCCGCCCCCGGCAGGTCCAGCCGACCGATCTTGTCATTGGTCACGCCGCCCAGATACAGCGCGCCTTTGTGCTCGCGCATCGAGGTGATCATGTACAACGGCCCGTCCGGGGCATCCCACAGCGCCTGCACGATCGCCCCTGCCGCATCCAGTTTCAGCACGCCGCCGATGTTGAGGTTGCCAAACAGCCAGTTGGTCGGCGGCACCTGTTTCGACATCCGCCGCCGCACCCCCGGCAGGGTCATCGCGGCGTCGATCACCGGGTTGCGCATGCCGGCCAGCGCAACCCAATAGCCGCCATCCGACGCGCGGTTGATGTTGTCAGGGTATCCCGGCAGGCCGGACAGGAACACCCGTGGCCCCGCCGCCAGATTGGCCAGATCAAAGATCAGGATCGAACAGGCCCAGGTGCTGGCGACCAGCAGATATTTGCCGTCATGGGTGACGCAGACCCCGTTCGGAAAGATCAGGTTGTCGCAGACCGTCCGTGTCTTGCCGCTGCGCGGATCATGGCTGATCAGCCGCCCGTTGGGCCGGGCCTCCAGCAGATCCATCCCCCAGTTTTCAATGTCATGGCGTTTGCTGGCATCGGTGAAATAGATCACCCCATCGGGGGCAATTTCCAGATCGTCGGCCATGCGGATGGCGGTGTCGTCCTGCACCGAAAACAGGCTGCGGCTGGTCTGGTCGGTCAGCAGCGCAACCTCGCCCGCCATCGTCACCCGCACCAGCCCCATGCCCGCCACGCAGGCCACGATGCGGCCCGCCGCATCGAACGCCAGACCCAGCGGGCGGCCGCCGATCTTGGCCAGTTCGGACACCTGGATGAAATCGGGGGCCGCCAGCCGCAGGATGCGGCCATCGCGCGTGCCGCAATACAGGTTCCCCGCATCGTCCAGCAGCACATCTTCCGGCCCGTCCACCCGGCCTGCGCCCAGAACGGTGGCCGCGGCCAGCGCCGGGGCAATCTGATCCGGCATCATCCCGTCCATGCCCTGCACCGGGGCCACCCGCAGCGCCACCGGGTCCAGATAGCTGGAGGCCAGCAAGCGGTGGCGGTTCTTGCGGAACCGCACGTCGATGGCAAGGATGACAAGGATGATCGACCCCATGGCAAGCTGCACGAAATCGCCGCGATAGCCGGAATTCACCATCACGTTGTTCAGGATGTAGATGGTCGCAAAGCCCAGAAGGACCGACACCACCGCCCCGCGCCCCGGCACAAAGCCGCCAAGGCCGACGACAAGGGCGGTCAGCACGAAAAACTCCATCCCGATGCCGGTATCGGCGGCGATGCTGTTCTGTCGGGCGGCAAACAGGAACCCGGCAATGCCGACGATCAGGCCTGCCAGCGCATAGGCGGCAAAGATCGTGCGCCTGACCCCGATGCCGCCGTTGCGGGCGGCCTTGCGGTTGCCGCCGACCGCCAGAATGTGCCAGCCGAACCGCGTCTGGCGAAACATCACGAACACCAGCACCGCCACCACGGCCAGCACCCAGAACCCGATGGGCAGGGTCAGCACCCGTTCAAACCCGACCCAGTCCCACAGATCATCCATCCGCGCGCTGGACGCGATGTCCACCAATTGCGCCTGCGAGGCGAGGGTGAAAATCCCCCGCACGGTGATCATGGTGCCAAGCGTGGTCAGCAGCGCGCCACAGCCGATGAACCCGGCCAGCACGCCGTTGACCATGCCGACCAGCAGCCCGCTGCCCATGCTCAGCGCCAGAACGGCGGGCACCGGCAAGCCAAGGATGTGAAAGCCGTACAGCGCCACAAAGGCCGACATGGCAAAACTGGACCCCACCGACAGGTCCAGCCCGCCGACCGCCACCACGATCAGCATGGCCAGGATCACCAGCCCGCCATCCGCCGAATATTGCGCCAGATTGCGCAGGTTCGATGCCGCGAAATAGCCGTCGGTGGCGATCACGATGCCGATGACCGTGGCTGACAGGGCCAGAAACGGGATGATGCTTTCCACCCCGCCCCTGGACAGCACGTCCGACAGGATGCGGCGGGGCGACAGCACCAGTCGCGGCACAGGCTGGCGGGGCAAGCTGTTGAAATCTGTGCGGGTGGTCACGGGGTTTCCATCGTCTGGGGAAGGGCGGGCAAACTTGGGCAGGGCGGGGCCGGTCGCGGCCCCGCCGCTTCGGTCAGGGCTTGAAGCACAGGCTGGCGTCATAGCCATCACCGGCCTTGATCACCTTCAGCGGCGAGTCCACCACCATCATCGATCCGTCCGCCGTCGCCACGCCCTGCAAGATCAGGTCGATCATCGTGGCGGCATCGCGGCCCTGCCCATCGGCATCATAGCTCCATTCGCGGTCCAGGATGCCATCCTCGATCGCCTTGCAGGCCACGTCATCGCCGCCCCCGGTGGCATAGACCAGCACCTGATCTGCCAGCCCCGCATCCTGCACCGCCTTGCCGGCCCCCATGGTATGCACATCCCAATGGCCAAAGATCGCGCAGAGGTCGGGGTTCTGCTGCAACACGGTTGCGGTGATCTGGCGGGCCTTTTCCGGATCCCAGTCAGACGCCTGATTGGACACCACCTCGATTTCGGGGCTTTCGGCGAACACCTTGAAGGCGGCTTCGTTCATGATCACGCTGTCGGCGGCGGTCAACTGCCCCGGAATGATCGCAACCTTGCCCGACTTGCCGCTGCCTGCACCGCATTCCTTGACGATGTCCTCGGCAATCTCGCGGCCGATCCTGTCCCAGTTGGCGCCGACAAAGGCGGTTGATGGCTGGTTCGATTGCAGGTTCATCTGCACGACCTTGATGCCCTCGGCCTCGGCCTGCTTGATCTGGCGCGCCAGCAGTTGCACCGTGGGGTTGTGCACCACCAACACATCGGGCTTTTCCGAAATCGCCGATGCCAGCAGTTCCGACATGACCCCGGTGTTGAAGGCTGCATCCTTGATGTCGATGGTATAGCCGCCCAGTTCGGCATGTTCGCGCATGCGTTTGACCCAGGCCTCGGTCAGCGAAATGCCCATGGTGATCGGCACGAAGATCACCTTCTTGCCGGCGGTCTTGCTTTGGGCCAGCGCGGCGCCCCCAAAGGCAACGCTTGCAGCCAGTGTCAGGCCAAGCAGCCACTTGTTGAAGTTCAGCATGGTTTCCTCCTCCTCTGTTTTTGTCGTTTGTTACAGATCGCCGACCGTGTCGGTTTCGGTGTCGCGCGGGTTCAGGTAATTGTCGGTCACGATGGCAATGATCAGCACCACGCCTTTCAGCATGTCCTGGACCTGCGTGGTCAGGTTCAGTAGGGTCATCCCGTTGCGCAGCACCGCGACCAGCACGATGCCGACCAGAATGTTGCGCATGCCGCCGCGCCCGCCGCGCAGGGGGATGCCGCCCAGCACCACCACAAGGATCACCTCGAACAGCAGGCTGCCGCTGGTGACGGAGCGGAAATCGACCGTGCCGCTGGCCGCCGCCGACACCAGCCCGGCCAACAGCGCGGTCAGCGCGGCATAAACATAGATCAGCAGGGTTGTCGTGCGCACCGGCAACCCTGACAGCCGGGCGGCGGCAAAATTGTCGCCCATGGCATAGGTCACCCGCCCCGCCGTGGTATGGCGCAGCAACAGCCAGCTCAGCCCGAAAACCGCCATGGCAAGGACCACCGGCACCCCCACCCCCGGCACCAGATCGGCCGACAGCAGCCGCACGGTGGGGTCGGTGGCGGGCAGCAGCAGAAACTCGCCCTGCAACAGCCCGAACCGGAATGCCCCGGCGATCACCATGGCGGTGGCCAGCGTGGCCAGCATGGCCGGAATTTCGGCATAGGCGATCAGCCAGCCGTTCAGCAGCCCGACCCCGACCATCGCCAGCCCCGCCAGCCCGAAGGCCGCCCAACCCGGCAGCCCGCCGGCAATCAGCATCCCGAACGTGGCCGCCCCTGAAACCATCGCCGCCACCTGCGACAGATCCAGCCCGCGTGACAGGATCACCACCCCCATCCCGCAGGCAAGGATCAGCAGCGCCGCCGAGTTCGATGCGGCCACGCTGAGGTTACCCCAACTGGCAAAGCCCTGCACGGTGGCGGAAAACACCGCCAACAGCGCCACGGTGACGCCCATCACGACATATTCCAGCAGGCTGCCCTTGCGGCCCCTTTCCTTAGCCATGCAGGGTCACCCCGCCGACACCCTTGGTCTGCAGAATCGCGCGCGCCTCGTCGGGGGTGGCGATTTCCAACGACAGCTCCTCCAGGATACAGCGGATCTTCAGAACCTGCGCCGCACAGGACGGGGCCAGTTGCCCGCGCCCCAGAAACAGGCTGTCCTCCAGCCCGACCCGCACATGGCCCCCCATGATCGCCCCCATGGTGATCAAGGACATCTGATGCCGCCCGGCGCCCAGCACGGAAAACTCGTAATTCTCGCGCCCGAACAGCCGGTCGGCGGTCGACCGCATCAGGAACAGGTTTTCGGGATCGGCATTCAGCCCCCCCAGAATGCCCAGCACGCATTGCACGAACAGCGGGCCCTTGATCAGCCCCTCATCGACAAAATGCCTGAGGTTGTGCAGATGCCCCACATCATAGCATTCAAACTCGAACCGGGTGCCATGGGCCTCGCCCAACCGGGCCAGCACTGATTTTATGTCGGCAAAGGTATTGCGGAAGATGGTGTTTTCCGATCCTTCGATATGCGCCTTTTCCCACGGATATTTCCAGTCGGTGATGCCGCGCCCGGCCTTGTGAAAGCTGAAGTTCATCGACCCCATGTTCAGCGAACACAGCTCTGGCCCCGCCTGCAACGGATAGGCCAGCCGGTCGTCCAGCGTCATGGCAGCGCTGCCGCCGGTGGTGATGTTGATGATGGCATTGGTGGCGGCGGCGATGCGCGGCACGAACTGGTCAAACACCGCAGGGTCGGGGGTGGGCCGCCCGTCCACCGGGTTGCGGGCATGCAGGTGCAGCACCGCCGCCCCGGCGCGGGCCGCATCTATCGCCTGTTCTGCAATCTGGTCGGGGGTCAGCGCCAGATGGTCCGACATCGACGGCGTATGCACCGACCCGGTGACGGCGCAGGTGACAATGACTTTGCGGGGCGTTTTCATGTCAGGTATATTCCACGTTGCCATCAACACTTATGATCTGCCCGCTGATGTTGCGCGCCAGATCCGACGCCAGAAACAGCGCCAGATTGGCCACATCCGCCGCATCGACCATCCGGCGCAGCGAGGCCTTCTTCAGATACTCCTCGCGCATCGCATCAAAGCTGACCCCCAGGGCATCAGCCCGCGCCGCGATCACCCGGTCCATCCGGTCGCCCTGCACCGGTCCCGGCAGGATGGCATTGGCGCGGATGCCGTCGGGGCCAAGCTCTGCCGCCAGCGATTTGACCAGCCCGACGATCGCCCATTTCGTCGCCGCATAGGGGGTGCGATAGCTGTAGCCCAGCCTGCCTGCGACCGAGCTCATGGCGATGATCGACGGGTTGGTGCGGGACACTTTCAGCATGGGCACGAAGCGGCGCAGAAAAAGGAACTGCGATTTCAGGTTGATGTCGATGGTGCGTTCGACATCGGCATCGGCATAGCTGTCGACGCCGCCTGTCGGCCCGGCTATGCCTGCGTTGTTGATCAGCACATCCAGCCCGCCCAAGGCGACGCTGACATCGGCAAACACCCGGTCCACATCCTGCGCGCGGGCGGCATCGCCAAGCGTGCCGGTCGCCCCCGGCAACGCGGCAAGGGTTTCGGTCAGGGCGCCTTCTGCAATGTCGGTCAGATGGACCCTGGCCCCTGCGGCCAGAAACACTTCGGCAATGGCGCGGCCGATGCCGCTGCCCCCTGCCGTCACCAGCACCCGCATGTCGCGGGCATCCAGTGCCAGCGAACGCCCCATACCTGACATTCCATCCCCCCGTCACCGCCCGACCCTGTGGTCCGGTCTGGCTGGGGCCAAGTAGCGCAGCTATTTCAGACCGGAGATATGTGGGTTTGCCACATTCTGGACCGTTTCTTTGGTCTGAAACCTACATGCGCGGGGCCATGGTCAGGCGGTTTGCCAGACCATGTGGCCGTCGCCGACATCGCGCAGCACGGCGCGGGCAGGGCCGGTCCCTGCGGCATGCACCGGGCTGGGGATGTCACCCGCCAACCGCACAGCCGGGCTGCGGCGATGGCTGGGGTCGGGGACCGGCACGGCCTCGATCAGGCGGCGGGTGTAGGGATGCTGCGGGTCACCGAAAATCTGCGCGCGGCTGCCCATCTCGACGATCTGGCCAAGGTACATCACGGCCACCCGGTCGGATATGTTTTCGACGACCGCCATGTCGTGGCTGATGAACAGATAGGCGATGCCGAATTCCTTTTGCAGCGTGCCCAACAGGTCCAGCACCCGCGCCTGCACCGACACATCCAGCGCCGAGACAGACTCGTCCGCGATGATCAGATCGGGCTGCAAGGCCAGCGCGCGGGCAATGCAGATGCGCTGGCGTTGACCCCCGGAAAACTCATGCGGATAGCGGGCCATCATCGCGGCAGGCAACCCCACCCGCTGCAACAGGTCTGCCACGCGCGCGCGGTGGTCAGCGGGTGTGCCGACCCCGTGAATGACCAGCGGTTCGGCAATCAGGTCGCCCACCCGCATGCGCGGATCCAGCGAGGCCATCGGGTCCTGGAACACGAACTGCACCCGCCTGCGCATGGCGCGCCATTGCACGGCGGTCTGCCCGGCCAGCGGCTGGCCTGCAACCTCGATCCGGCCCTGATGCGGCACCAGACCGACCAGCGCCTTGGCAATGGTGGATTTGCCGCAACCGGACTCGCCCACCAGCGCAAATGTCTCGCCGCGCCGGATGTCCAAACTCACATGTTCGACGGCATGAACATAATGGCTCGCCCGGCCCAGAAGCCCGCTGCGCAGCGGAAAGCGCACCACAACGTCGGTCAGGCGGGCGACGGGGGCGGTGTCGACGGGCGCGCGCACCGCCCCCGCCCCCATGCGGGGCACGGCGGCCAGCAGGTCGCGGGTGTACTGCGCTGTGGGCCGGGCGAACAGGTCGGCGGTCTTGGCCTGTTCCACCATCTGACCCGATTTCATCACGATCACCCGGTCGGCCATTTCGGCCACCACGCCCATGTCATGCGTGATCAGGATGATTGCGGTGCCCAGATCACGCTGCAAATCGCGCAGCAGGTCCAGCACCTCGCGCTGCACGGTCACGTCAAGGGCGGTGGTCGGCTCATCGGCGATCAGCACTTCTGGCCGCAGCGCGAGTGCCATGGCGATCATCACGCGCTGGCGCATGCCGCCTGACAATTCATGCGGATACTGGTTCAGACGCCGCTCGGGCTGCGACAGGCGCACGGCGGTCAGCGCCGCCAGCGCGCGTGTGCGGGCGGTGGCGCGCGACACCGGGTCATGCGCGCGAATGGCCTCGGTCAGTTGCGCGCCGATGGTCAGCACCGGGTTCAGGCTGCTCATCGGGTCCTGGAAGATCATCGAAATGCGGTTGCCGCGCAAAGGGCGCATCTGCGCCTCGGGCAGGGTGGCAAGGTCGGTGCCGCCAAACTGCACCGACCCCGTGGTGATCCGCACATTCGGCGGCAACAACCCCATGATCGCCAGCGAAGTGATCGACTTGCCCGACCCGCTTTCGCCCGCAATCGCCAGCGTTTCCCCCCGTGCCAGCGTGAAGGACAGATCCTGCACCAGCGCCGTACCGGACCCGACTTGCACAGTCAGGTTCGATACGGCCAGAACGGGGGCATCAGCGGGCAGGCTTTGCGTCATTCAAACACACAGCGGGGGAAGTAGAAGCTGACCACCCAGTTCGGCATGTCGACAATCTCGGAAATCCGCAGATCGCCGCAGGTGGACACCAGCATGTAGGCATCCACCGCCGCCATGCCGCGCGTGGCACAAAGGAAGTCGATCATGTTGGCCACCGCATCGCGCGACGCCTGCATCAGATCGGGACCGATGCCGGTGGTCACCTCGTACCCTTTGGCATCCAGATGCCGGGTGACCGGGCCGGGCGTGGTGAAGCGCGGGGTCTTAAGGTTTGCACCCTTCACCAGATCAAGGGTCAGCACCACATCCATCGGCGATTCAATGGCGGTGCCGCAGACCTCGCCATCGCCCTGGGCTGCATGGGTGTCACCCACGCTGAACAGGGCCCCCTCCACCTCGACCGGCAGATAGAGGATCACCCCTGCCGTCAGATCGCGGATGTCCAGATTGCCACCAACGCGCCGGGGCGGGACGACAGAATGCACACCGGGGGCTGCGGGCGCGTTGCCGATGGTGCCGGCAAAGGGCTTGAGCGGCACCGCAGCATCGCGCCCCCACATTGCAGGCCCCATCTGGCCCGCGTCATAGGACCAGACCTGCAACGCCGGTTCCAGAAACTGATCGGCCAGCAGGCCAAAGCCCGGAATGTTCGCTGTCCAGCCAAAGCCGCGTCCGCCGTGGCGCTGCGGGGCAAAGCTGTCGATGGTCACCTTGATCGCATCGCCGGGTTGCGCGCCGTCAATGTAGATCGGCCCCGAGGTCGGGTTGATCTTGCCAAAGTCGAGCGTCACCACATCGGCAACCGTAGACGACGGGCCAAGCTGGCCCGCCGATGAATCATGGCATTTGAACAGGATCGTCGATCCCGGCGCCACCCGTTCGGCCGGGACAAGCGAATTGTCCCAGCCGAAGTGATGCTGCGCTGCGTGAATGGTATAGTCGCAGACCTTGCACATGATTACTTCACGAAAACATAGTCATAGTTGACCGGGATCGACACCGGATCGACGAACAGCGCATCCGCGCCACCCATGCGTTCGGACTTCATCGTATAGCGTTCCTCGTTGAACACCGGCACCCAGGGGGCCTGTTCCATCACGCCGACATAGACATCTGACCACAGTTTCAGGCGGTCGGCCGCCTTGGCGGGGTCGGCCAGACTGTCGGCCTCGGTCGCCTTGGCATCAAGGCCCGCATCGCAGAACTTGGACCAGTTCCAGCCGCCATCGCCCGCGCCCGCACAGCCAAGGATCGGGCCATAGAAGTTGGACGGATCGGGGAAGTCCGCGATCCAGCCCATGCCGCCCGACCAGATCATCGGCGCGGTGCCGGCCCCGCCCGCCTCGATCACGTTGGCTTGGGCAAGGTTCTGGATGCTGGCGGTGATGCCGATGGCCGCCAGATCCTGCTGGATGGCTTGGGCGATGCGCGGGTTGGGGTCGGTGTTCATCACGAACAATTCCGTCTCGAACCCGTCGGCAAGGCCCGCCTCGGCCAGCAGCGCCTTGGCGCCCTCCACGTCATAGGCATAGCCCGCATAGCCTTCGGTATAGCCGGGCATCGACGGGGGCAGCGGCTGGGTTGCAGGTGTCGCGCGGCCATTGATGATCTGGACGATCCGGTCCTTGTTGATCGCCATGTTCACCGCCTTGCGCACTTCTACCTTGTCGAACGGCGCCATGGTGACGTTCAGCGTGATATAGCCGGTGTGCAACTGCCCACCCACCACAACCCGCGCGGCCTGTGCCGGGTCGCCCATCACTTCGGTAAACTTGGCGGGCGGAATGCCGTCGCCGGGCACGTCCACCTCGCCGCTTTGCAGGCGCAGCAGGGCGACGACGGGTTCCTGGCCCACCTCGAACAGCACCTGATCCAGATAGGGCACGCCTTCGCGCCAGTAGTCGGCGTTCTTGGCGAAGACCAGCTTCTGGCCAAGCGTCCATTCCGCCAGCTTGAACGCGCCGGTGCCGACCGGCTGTTTGCCGAAATCGTCGCCTGCGGCCTCGACCGCCTCTTTCGGCACCACGCTGGCAAAGTTCAGCGCCATGACATGCAGGAAGGTCGCATCGGGGCGCGACAGGGTGATCTTGACGGTCAGGGGATCCACCACTTCGACGCCCGACAGGCCCTTGCCATCGGCCACGGTGTCATAGCCCGCGATGGACCCGAAGAACCCCGCCCCCGGCGATTGGGTGGCCGGGTTGGTCACCCGGTCCAGCGAGTATTTCACATCTTCCGCCGTCATTTCGCGCCCGTTGTGGAATTTCACGCCGGGGCGCAGCTTGAAGGTAAAGGTCATGCCGTCGGGCGCGATCTCATAGCTTTCGGCCAGACCGGGGCGCAGGTCGGTGGTGCCGGGGACATAATCCATCAGCCCGTCGAACAGCGATTTGATCATCGACCAGTTCTGCCAGTCATAGCCGATGGCAGGGTCCAGCGTGGCCACGTCATCCTTGTAGGTGACAGTGATCGACCCGCCGGCCTTGGCGGCGGGATCGGGGGTGTAGTCCTGTGCGAAGGCGGGCAGGGCCAGCGACATCACAAGGGCAGTGGTGGTCAGAAAACGGTTCATTACTCTCTCCTGTTGGTTTTGCCCGGCGGTCTGTTGCCGCCGGGGTGGCGAAGGCATGTCAGCGAAGTTTGATGCGGGGGTCGATGAACGGGGTGATCACATCGGCCAGCAGGTTGCCCAGAACGATGGCGCAGGCCGATACAAGGGTGACGCCCATGATGATGGGCGTGTCGACGCGCTGAATCGCCTGCCAGGCAAGCTGGCCGATGCCGGGCCAGCCGAACACGGATTCCACCACCACGATGCCGCCCATGAATACGCCGATATCAATGCCGATCATCGCGATGATCGGCAGGATCGCGTTGGGCAGCGCGTGCCGCGCAATCACGCGCGCGCGGGTCAGGCCCTTGGCGCGGGCGGTGCGGATGTAATCGGCCCCCATCACCTCGATCATGGACGACCGCATCATCCGGCTGTACCAGCCCGACCCGAGTATCCCCAGGGTCACCGCAGGCAGCACCAGATGCGCCGTGGTGCCGTAACCGCCGATGGGAAACCATTGCAGTTCCACCGCGAACACATACAGCAACAGCAGGCTGACCACGAATTGCGGGGCCGATACCGTGACGAAAGAGGTCATCATCAGCGCCTGATCCAGCGCCCGGCCCCGCCACAGCGCCGCCGCCACCCCCATGGCAATGCCAAGGATCAGCTCGGACAGGATGCCCGCGCCCATCAGCAGCAGCGTGGCGGGCAGGCGCGACCAGATCAGCGCCGCCACTTCGGTCTTTTGCAGATAGCTGCGCCCCAGATCGCCCTGCACCAGCCCGGCCAGAAAGCGTCCGTATTGCACCAGAAACGGCTGATCCAGCCCCAGTTGCTGGCGGATGTTTTCCACCGTTTCCGCCGTGGCCGACCGGCCCGCAATCTGGCGCACCGGATCGGCGGGCAGCACATACAGCAAAAGGAAGGTGATGAAGCTGACACCCAGCAGGATCAGCACCGCCTGCACCAGCCGCCGGATCAGATAGAATGCCATGTCAGACCCGCCCCCGCTGCATCGGGTCCAGCACATCGCGCAGCGCGTCGCCCACCAGATTGAACGCCAGTGCCAGCCCGATGATCGCCGCCGAAGGGATGAACACCAGCCAGGGCGCCGACTGGAAATAGGTCTGGTTTTCAAAGATGATGTTGCCCCAGCTTGGGGTCGGCGGCTGCACCCCCACCCCAAGGAATGACAGCGTTGCCTCCAGCAGGACCGTGGTGGAAATGCCAAGCGTGCCCCAGACGATGATGGTGGGCAAAAGATGCGGCAGGATATGCAGGACCAGGATGCGCCCGGTGCCCGCCCCAAGCGTGCGCGCGGCGGCGATGAAATCGCGTTCAGCCAGTGACGTGGTTTCGGTATAGATCACCCGCGCGGTCTGCACCCAGCTGACAAGGGCGATGACCATGACCACGATCCACAGCGACGGCTCGAAGATCGCCGACAGGCAGATCGCCAGCAGCAGCGCCGGAAAGGCCATCATCAGGTCGGTGAACCGCATCAGCACCGCACCGACCCAGCCCCGGAAATACCCGGCCAGCAGCCCGACCACCACCCCGATGACCAGTGCGATCCCGTTGGCCAGCACCCCGATCACCAGCGATGTCCGCGCGCCATACAGCAACCGCGACAGCAGATCGCGGCCCAGAAGATCGGTGCCAAGCGGGTAGGCCCCGCCGGGCGGCAGCGGCGCACCTTCGATGGTCAGCCCGTCGAACAACTGTTCCTCCGGCGCGAAGGGGGCCAGCCAAGGGGCCGCGATTGCCGCGCCAACCACCAGCACGATCAGCGCAAAGCCAAAGCAGGCCAGCCTGCGCTGCATCAGCCGCACCAGCACGCCGGGCGGATTATTTATGGCGGAACTGGTCATCATCACCCTTTCCGTCGGTCTGGCGGTTTTCGATCCGGGCGGCGGCATCCTCGATGGTCACGCGCCAGGCCATCGCCATCTGGCGCAACTGGCCATAGGCCTCGTCTTCGGTCTTGCCGCGCGCCGCCAGCATCGCCACCGCCCGCACCACGGTCTGGCGGGCCTCCAGACGGCGGCGCAGATCGGCGATCTCGGCCGACAGGGCGCGGCGGGCGTGAAAGGCCTCACGCGCGATCAGCAGGGCGGAATAGGCCCCATGGTCGCCGATGGGCTTCAGAAGTTGCGCATGTGCCCCCGCCCGCAGCGCCCATTCCACCCGGCCCGGAGCTTCGGACCCGATCAGCGCGATCATCGGCATCAGCGACTCGCCCGGCCCCCAGGGAAACTGGTCGTCATGGCCCATGTCGGCATCGAAGAACACGAAATCGGCGGCCATTGCCCCCGGCCCAAGGTCGGGCCAGGCCTCGATCACCGTCAGGCCGATGGCGGTCAACTGCCGGGTCAGCGCGCCGACGATGGGGTGGGGCCGGTGCAGGATATGGGCCACAGCCCCGCCCAGGTTCTGGATATGCACCCGCTTTGTCATCAGACCACCCGCAACTGGGGCGCAGGGCGCACGGCCTCGCGGCTGCGGCTGAGGTAGGGGTCACCGGCGACGGCGGGGCGGCTGGCGATCACCTGAAACGCGCCGCCACGCACCTGCGCGATCAGCACCGGCAGGGCGGTGTGGTGGGTGTCGGGGTCGATGATGCCTCCGGGCCTGCCATCAGCCGCCAGCAGTTGCGCAAGGCTGTGATCCCCGGCCCCCGGCTGTTGCGACAGCAGCCGCGCCAGTTCGCGCACGGCGGCAAAGGACGCAGCCTCATGCGACGATCCAAAATCCCCGGCAAAGGGCCAGCCCGCCGCCCCCCGGAAATACGGCCCCGCCGCGATCAGCCCCTCGGCAGCCTCGCCCAGTTCGGCAAATTCGCATTCGGTCAGATTGCACGACAGCACCGGGCAGCGATCCGCGCGGAACTGCGGGTCTTCCAGACCCAGGGCGCGGTAGGCCGCCAGAAATTCATAGGACGATGGCCCGATCAGCGAGTTCAGGATGAAATCCGGGCGTGTCAGGCGAATTTCGTCGATCATCCGCCCCACCTCGCACGACCCTATCGGCAGATAGCGCTCTCCCAGCACACGGCCACCGGCGGCGGTCACGGTTTCACGCGCAAGGCGGTTCATCTCCCACCCCCAGATGTAATTCGATCCGGTGAGGTAAGCGTTGCGCCCATGGGCGGGCATCGCCCAGGCCAGCAGCGGCAGCAGATGCTGGTTCGGGCAGGCGTGGGTGTAGACCACATGGTCCGATGTCTCGAACCCTTCGTAGGGCACCGGATACCACAGGGTGCCGCCGTGCTTTTCCAGCGTCGGGATCACTTCCTTGCGGCTCCACGAGGTGACACAGCCCACCACATGCCGCGCGCCCGAAGTCTTCAGGATGTCGGCGCACAGCGGGCCATAAAGGTCAAAATTGCCGCGCGGGTCGCGTTCCACCGGCACGAAGGTCACCGCACAGGCCGGATCGGCGTTCAACGCGGCAATCGCCGCCATGGTGCCGGTGCGGCAGGCCTCGGCGATGCGGACATAGCTGCCCGACCGCGAAAACAAGAGGCCAAGTTCGATCTGAGGCTTCACTTCGATGCTCCAAACAAAAAGCCCCGACGCAGGACCACGCAGGGCTGCATTCGGGGCTTGTTTGCCATTTGGCTTTCGCCATGTCTGACGCAAGGGTGACGCAACAGATGCGCGCTGTCAACCGTACCGCAGGCTGCCTGCCCTGACCGGCAGGCGATGCCCTGCCGCGCCGGTTCCTGCGGCAGTTTGCAGGCCACTTGTCCGTTTTTCAGCCGCTGTCCGAAAATCCGGGGCAACTGTCCACCCTATGGCGGGGCTGGTGCCGGGCGTCAGCGCCGTTGGTCAAACAGCCAGTCCCGGATCGCGGGGATGGCATAGGCATAGACCCAGGTGTTGACATGCCCGGCCCCGCCTTCGGTGGCCCCGGCGTCCAGCACGCTGCCGGGGGTGAAGGTGGTGAAGAACACCCGGCTGTCCTTGTCGGCCTGCGCCCGGATCGCGGCCACCGCCCTGGCCTGTTCGCCCGCCGGGGCCTTGGCATCCAGGCGGCCCCGCGTCACCGCGGCACCATTGGCTTGCAGGGTGTCCATGATGGCGGTCATGCCGGGGAAGGCCTTGGTGTCATCTTCTGACACCAGCACCCAGAGGGCGTCATCCGCCAAGGGGGCCACCTGTGCGGCATCCCATTGCCCGGCCACACAGAAGGTGGCGGCAAACAGGTCGGGGTTGGAAATCCCAAGCGCCAGGCTGGTCATGCAGCCCCCCGACTGGCCGGTGGTGTAAAGCCGGTCCCGGTCCACGGCATAGGTCCGGGCGATCTGGTCGATCAACCGGGGCACAAGGTCGACATAGACAGATGTTTGCGAGGCGTCATTCGCCAAGGGCACCGGGAATTGCGGCGCCAGCACGAAGGCGGGGTTGCGGGCCTGATCCTCGGCGCTGGCAAAGGCCACCGCTCCCAGGCCCTGTTGCAGCGTGCGGCGGGGGTTAGACCCGGTGACACCCGCATCGTGCAGGAACAGCACCAGCGGGTAGGATCGGGCGGGATCGTAGTCTTTGGGGATATAGAGGTTGTAGTCGAGCAACAGCCCGCTGACCGGATCGGCAAAGCGGAACTGCTGAAAGTCATCCACCACAAGATTGCGGATGCGGGTGGCCAGGATGCCCTTTTCCCCTGGCTGCACCATCGCGCCCCCGACCAACGCCACCGGGGCCGCGATCCGCGTCACCACCTGCGGGGCCGTGTCCACGCCGCCCGCATAGACGACCGAGGCTGCATCGGCCGGATCGAGGGTGATCACCACAAAGCGCCCGTCGGCCTGCGGGGCGTCCAACTCTGCGGTGGCTGTCACCCTGACCGACAGGATGCTGCGGTCTTCCACCACAAAGCTGGCGGCGGTGACCAGATCCGCCGCGACGGGGGCTGCAAATTCCACGATCACGGCAACCACATTCTGGCTGCGCCCGAAAACCTGCGTCACAGCGGTCATGCCCGCAATATCCGCCGAACGGAACAGCGTGTCGTTCACCTTTGGCCCGCCCCCGGTGGGCGCGTCCTGCGCAAAGGCAAAGCTGGCGCAGCAGATCAGGACGGCGGCAAGGCGGGTGATGTGCAGGGGGTGTGTCGGCATGGCATCCTCGGCTGGCTGTGGCACGGCTCTGTGCCAAATCTGCGCCTTGAACGCCCCGGTGCAAGGATTCCGTTGGGCCTATCGCAGCAAACTGGCCAGACTGGCCTGCACTTGCAAAAGCGAGGCAAGGTAGGCGTCCCGGAATTCCTCGATTGTCTGGTGAAACGCGCCTACCCCCACGTTGATCGCCGCCACCACCTGCCGCCGTGAATTGCGCAGCGGCACCGCGATGGACCGCAGGCCCAGCTCGATTTCCTGATCGTTGATCGCATAGCCCTGCACCCGCACCCGCGCCAGTTCCGCCAGAATGGCCTGCGGGTCGGTCAGGGTGTGGGCGGTGCGGGGCCGCAGCGGGGCGTGGTGCAGGATGGCCGTGGCCTCGGGCAGCGGCAGCGCCGCCAGCAGAACCCGCCCCATCGAGGTGCAACAGGACGGCAGCCGCGACCCCGGCATCAGGCCGATGGACATGACCTTGCGCTGCGCCGCGCGGGCGACATAGACGATCTCCGCCCCGTCAAGAATGGCGACCGACGAGCTTTGCCCGATGCGCTCCGACATCTCGTCCAGCAAGGGCTGCACGATCTGCGGCAGCGGCATGGTCGCAAGGCAGGCGGTGCCAAGCCGCAGGACACGGGGCGTCAGGGTAAAGAACTTGCCGTCGTAATCGGCATAGCCCTGCTGCGCCAGGGTCAGCAGACAGCGCCGCGCCGTCGCCCGGTCCAGCCCGCTGATGGCGGACACCTCGGCAATGGATTGGCGGGGGCGGTCGGCGGAGAAGGTTTCGATCACCCGCAAGCCCTTGGCCAGACCGCCCATCGTGTCTTTGTCGGTGATGGTCATGGGGCCTGCCGTATGTGCGCTATGTCAACAAATGAAGCATATAGCACAAATCACATGGACGACAGCCGCCTTCGCCGCCTATTTCTGCGCCAGACGGGCGGCGACTTGCCCGACCGAAGGGGGATGCGGGATGGACAAGACAGTTGCCGATCTGGCCAGTGCGGTGGCCGGGGTCAGGGATGGCATGACGGTAATGATCGGCGGCTTTGGCGGGTCCGGTGCGCCGATCGAACTGATCCATGCCCTGATCGACCGGTTCCGTGCGACGGGCAGTCCCAAGGATCTGACCGTGGTGAACAACAATGCGGGCAACGGCCATGTCGGGCTGGCGGCACTGATCGAACAGGGCATGGTGCGCAAGCTGATCTGTTCCTTCCCGCGATCCGCCGATCCGGTGGTGTTCACCGACCGCTACCAGTCCGGTCAGATCGAACTGGAACTGGTGCCGCAGGGCACGCTGGCCGAACGCATCCGGGCCGGGGGGGCGGGCATCCCCGCGTTCTACACCCCCACCAGCTTTGGCACCGATCTGGCGAAGGACAAGCCGGTCGCGGTGTTCGAGGGCCGGTCCTACGTTCAGGAGCGCTGGCTGAAGGCCGATTTCGCCCTGGTGAAGGCGCATCTGGGCGACCGGCTGGGCAATCTGACCTACCGGATGGCCGCGCGCAATTTCAACCCGCTGATGTGCATGGCGGCGGCCACCACCATCGTTCAGGTCAGCCGCATCGTCGCCCCCGGCGGGCTGGACCCCGAAGCGATCATCACCCCCGGCATCTTCGTGCAGGGCGTGGTCGAGGTGCCGCACCCTTTGCAGGAAGAAGACCTGAACCGCGCCCGCGCAACCTATCCGGAGGCCGCAGCATGACCCTCAAACTGACCCCGACCCAGATGGCATGGCGCGCAGCACAGGACATTCAGGATGGGGCCTATGTCAACCTTGGCATCGGCTTTCCTGAAATGGTCGCCAGGTTTCAGCCCCCCGGCCGCGAGGCGATCTTTCACACCGAGAACGGCATTCTGGGCTTTGGCGAGGCTCCGGTCCCCGGCACCGAGGACTGGGATCTGATCAACGCGGGCAAGAAGGCCGTCACGCTCAAGCCCGGCACCGCGTTCTTTCACCACGCCGACAGCTTTGCCATGGTGCGGGGCGGGCATCTGGATGTGGCGATCCTTGGGGCCTACGAGGTGGCGGAAACCGGCGATCTGGCGAACTGGTCCACCGGCCCCAAAGGCGTGCCCGCCGTGGGCGGGGCGATGGACCTTGTGCATGGGGCAAAACAGGTGGCGGTGATCACCGATCACGTCACCAAAGATGGCAAGCCCAAGCTGTTGACCCGTTGCATCTTGCCGCTGACCGGGGTGGGATGCGTCACGCGGGTCTATTCGTCGCTGGCGGTGATCGACATTCAGGGCGGGCGGTTCGTGCTGCGTGAAAAACTGCCCGGCCTGTCGCTGGATGATCTGCAAAACCTGACCGGCGCCAGACTGCATCTGGACGGCGCCGTCACCGATCTGACCGTACCCGAGGTGTGACCATGACTGACGTTTTCATCTGCGACTATATCCGCACGCCCATCGGGCGCTATGGTGGCAGCCTGTCATCGGTGCGGCCCGATGATCTGGGGGCGGTGCCGCTGCGGGCGCTGATGGCGCGCAATGCCGGGGTCGACTGGGACGCGGTCGATGACGTGATCTTTGGCTGCGCCAATCAGGCGGGCGAAGACAACCGCAATGTGGCGCGCATGTCCTTGCTGCTGGCGGGTCTGCCGGTCGGGGTCACGGGCACCACGATCAACCGGCTGTGCGGGTCGGGGATGGATGCCGTGCTGATGGCCGCGCGGACCATTGCGGCGGGCGAGGCCGATCTGATGATCGCAGGCGGCGTGGAAAGCATGAGCCGCGCGCCGCTGGTGATGCCCAAAGCCGATGCGGCCTTCAGCCGCAATGCCGAGATTCACGATACCACCATCGGCTGGCGGTTTGTGAACCCGGCGATGCACGCGGCCTATGGCACGGATTCGATGCCCCAGACCGGGCAGAACGTGGCCGATGATTTTGGCGTCAGCCGCGCGGCACAGGATGCCATGGCGCTGGCGTCGCAGGCCAAGGCGGCGGCGGCGCAGGCGAATGGGCGGCTGGCGCGGGAAATCACGCCCGTCACCGTGGCGCAGCGCAAGGGCGAGGCGCTGGTGGTGGACCGCGACGAACACCCCCGCGCCACCACGACCGAGGCTTTGGCCAGGCTGCGACCGCTGTTTGCGGGCGGGTCGGTCACGGCCGGCAATGCCAGCGGCGTGAATGATGGTGCGGCGGCGCTGATCCTTGCCAATGCGGCGGCGATCAGCCGCCATGGTCTGACGCCGCTTGCCCGCGTTCTGGGCGGGGCCACCGCGGGCGTGCCGCCCCGGATCATGGGCATCGGTCCTGCGCCTGCGTCGCAAAAACTGCTGGCGCGGTTGCGGCTGACCCAGTCCGATTTCGACGTGATCGAGTTGAACGAGGCTTTCGCCGCCCAAGGCATCGCCACCCTGCGCCAGTTGGGCATCGCCGATGACGATGACCGGGTAAACCGCAACGGCGGGGCCATCGCCCTGGGTCACCCCCTGGGGATGAGCGGCGCGCGCATCACCGGAACGGCGGCGCTTGACCTGCACCTGACGGGGGCGCGGCGGTCGCTGTCCACCATGTGCATCGGGGTGGGGCAGGGCATCGCGGTGGCGCTGGAACGGGTCTGACGGCCCATCCGCGCCCCGTCCATCCGCGCCCCGTCATTTCAGCGCCACACAGGTCTGCGGGTCCAGCAGGCTGACCCGCACCGCGACCGCCACCCCGCTTGCCGCGAACAGCAGGTCGCGCAGGCGGAGGCTGAGGTCGGTCAGCATGTCCCGCGTCCGGTCGGGTCGGGGCAGGATGTGCAGTTCCACCCCGATACGGGGCAGGTCCGGCAGGGCCACCACAGGCAGCATGGCAATCTGACAGGCTGCCGGGGGCACGTCCAGATCACGGCAGAGCAGGCGGTGAATGTCGCCCAACGTGCCCACCAATGCCTCGCGGCTGGCGGGGTAGATCGCCTCGTCGACATAGATCTTCAGGTTTGGCATCGGGTGTCCTGCCTTGGCCGTGCATGTCCGGCGCCCCCCGCCAGAGTTTGGCCCCGGTCGGTCCGGGGCCAAGCAGTTCAATCGCCGATGGTCAGCGTGACCTTGACCGCCTCGGCAGGTTTCGCGCCGATCTCATACCCAAGCGCCGCCTCGCCAAGCGTCAGGGTGTGGGTCTGGATCGGCGACAGGTCAATCCCCGTCCGCCCCAGAAACCGCACCGCCGATGGCCAGACACCGGGCGACCCGATGCAGCCCTTGACGGTCAGATCCTTGATCTGGATTTTCCCCAGCTCTACCGGGAATTTCTGCCCGATGTTGATGCCGACCATGGAAACCCGGCCTTCGGGGCGGGCATAGTCGAACACCGAGGCCAGCGAGGCCGCATGGCCTGCCGCCTCGACCACCAGATCGGCGCCGCCCTTGGTCATCTCCTCGATCTGGCCCGCCGCATCGCCGCCGGTCGGGTCGATCACCGCATCGGCCCCAAGCCGCAACGCCACCTCGCGGCGCAGCGGGATCGGGTCCACCACGATCACCCGCGCGCCCATGCCGATGGCCGCCGCTGCCGACACAAGGCCGATGGTGCCGCCACCCGACACCACAACCGTTTCCGACGCATTGGTGCCGCCGTTGTGCAGAACGGCATAATAGCCGCAGGTGAAAGGCTCGATCAGCGCGGCCCTGGCGTCATCCACCTCGTCGGGCAGCATATGCAGCCATTCGGGGCGGGCGGCAAAAAACTCGCGGTCGGCACCGTCCATCGAAAACCCGAAGTGGTGAATGCGGTCCGGCGTGCGGATCACGCATTCGCCGACCACCCTGTCGCCCACACGCAGGCCTTTGACGTTGCGGCCCACCTCGACAATCTCGCCCACCCATTCATGGCCGGGGGTGACGGGATAGCTGATCGGAATGATGTAGCGGCCTGCCAGCAGTTCATAATCCGAATGGCAGATGCCAACCCGGCGGGACCGCACCAGCACCTCATTTTCCGTGATCGACGGCATCGGCGCGTCGATCACCTGCAGGTCGTTCGGGGTCTTGAAGATCAGCGCCTTCATGCGGTGCCTCCTGTTCCAACGGTTTCGGTGCGGCCCGACAGGGCCGAGGTGAAGACGGCTTCCAGCAGGGCAATCGTATCGACCATCTGCTGCCCGGTGACAGGATAGCCCCCGCCTGCCCGGATCGCGCGGGCAAAATCCACCAGATTGTCGCGCACAGGTTCGGCCTTGGGCACCTCGGTCACGGTGATCGGCTGGCCCTTGAAGCCGGTCGTCACCACCCAGCCATCCGGGCTTTCCACATGCGCCTTGTCGCGGATGTCGATCCAGCCAAGCGAGCCGAACACCGCAAAGCGCGAAAAGAACGGGTTGGCCAGTGACGCCGAGACATAGGACGTACCGCCATTGGCAAAGCGGGTGAAGGCGGCAATCGTGTCGCCCTGCGGCAGGTTCGACGACAGGGTTTCGCAATGCACCGTGGTTTCCGCCGCAGCCCCCAGAAGGCGCACCGACAGGTCCAGCAGATGAATCCCCGTCGCCGTCATGCCGCCCGCCGGGGCCTGATTCGATTGCAGCCGCCAGTTGGACGGGTCCAGCGACAGGAACTTGTCATGGCTGAAATTGGCCTCGATCTGCTGCACCCGGCCCAGATCGCCCGCATCGGCGCGGGCCAGCAGGTTGGCAATCGGCGGTTCCCACCGCCGTTCGTGCCCCATGCCCAGTTGCAGCCCGGCCTGCGCACAGGCCTGCACCGCGCGGGCGGCCCCGGCGCGGGTCAGCGCCAGCGGCTTTTCGCAAAAGATGTGCTTGCCCGCCGCAACCGCCGCCGCAATCTGGTCTTCGTGCAGGTCATGCGGGGTGGCCAGCACAACCGCCTCGACCATGGGGTCGGCCAGCGCATCGGCGTAATCCGCCGTCACCGTCAGCCCTTTGGACACGGCGAAATCCTGCACGGCGGCAAGGTTGGGTTCCACCCCGCGCACCAGCTCGATGTCGGCACCGGCCCCTTGCAGCACCGACACCATCTTTTGTCCCCACCAGCCAAGGCCGATGATCGCCATCCGTACCGGCGCGCTCATGTCCGGTTGTCCACACGCTTGAGAAAGGGGCGGATCGACACCGTTTCCCACAGATCCGCCGCGCGGAAGGGATCGTTGGCGTTGAAGGCCTGCGCCTCGGCCAGCGTGTCGGCCTCGACCAGAAAGCACGACCCGATCATGGTTTCGTTGTCATCCGCCATCAGCGGGCCGGAAATCAGCGTCCTGATCGGCGCGACTGCCAGATAGGCCTTGTGGGCGTCGTAATGTGCAAGCCTCAACTGGACTGCCGCAGGGCGGTCCAGACAGTGAATGATGTAGTGCATCTTTTCCTCCTGTGCGGGCGTCAGCCCGGAATGATCTTTTGCGCGCGAAGGGCGTCGAACACGGCGAAAAAGCTGTGCGGGGTGTAGTGCCAGTCGGTAAAGCCACGCTCGCGGCTGTTCTTCATGTCGCTGAAACATTCCAGCGTGCGGCCCAGATCGGCGTCAGAATGCCACCAGTTGGCAATGCGGTTCACGTCCAGCGCCTGTAGCCCGTGCTTTTGCACCATGCCGGCCCAGATCGCCGGGGCATCGGCCATCTGATCCTCCAGCAGCACCGGGTGGCCGGGGTAGTCGCCCACTTCCAGCCCGAAATAGCCTGCGATCTGGTCCCACAGCCAGGTCCAGCGGAACACCTCGCCATTGGCGATGTTGAAGGGGGTATTCGCGGCCGAAGGCGTGGTGGCGGCCCAATGCAGCTGTTTGGCCAGAATGCCCGCATCGGTCACGTCGGTTGCGGCATTGTACTGCTCGACCGACCCCGGAAACACGAAGGGCCGCCCGGTTTCGCGGCAGATCGAGGCATAGACGGCCAGCGTCTGCGCCATGTTCATCGCATTGCCGATGGCAAGGCCGATCATCGTATGCGGGCGGTGGACCGACCAAGTGAACCCGCGCGCCGCTGCCGCCGCGAACAGCACATCTTCCTGCGTATAATAGAAGTTCAGCCCCGGCAGGCGCGGCTGGCTTTCCAGAAACGGGGTGTAGGGCCGCGACTTGGCATAGCTTTCAAACGGGCCAAGATAATGCTTCAGCCCGGTGACCAGGGCCGCATGCCGCAAGGGCGCGTCCACCGTTGCGTCCATCACGTTCTGGATCATAGCGCCGTTGGCTGCGACGTTTTCCGCCTCGGTCGCGCGGCGGGTCCAGGTGCAATAGAACAGGTGGGTGGCATCGGACGCGCCCGCCAATGCCGTCTTGGTCGCGGCGGCATCTTCCAGATCGACGGCAATGTGGCGGTCGGAAAAATCGGGCACCGCCGCACCGCGCGACACGGTGATGACGGTCCAGCCCTTGTCTTTCAGCAAGCGGCCCAGATAGCCGCCCGACAGGCCGGTGGCCCCGATCACAAGGGCTGTTTCAGAGGAGGTCATTCGTTTGTTCCTTACGTCCGTACTACGATTTTCAGATGTTCGCCCGAGGGGTTCAGCAGGGCCTCGAACCCTTTGCCAACCACATCGGCCACGTCGATGCGGGCGGTGATGACCTTTTCCACCGGCAGGCTGCCTGCCGCGATCATGCGGGCAAGGCGGGGCCAGATCTGCACCGGATAGCACCAGGTGGCCTCGACGCTGATGTCCTTCAGCGCCCACAGCATGGCGTCAATGCTGGCGGGTTTGATGTGCAGGCCGACCTGCACAACCTTGCCGCCCCGGCGCACGGCATCGACACAGGTGTTCAGCGACATCTCGTTGCCCACACATTCCAGCGCCACATCGACGCCCACGCCTTCTTCGGTCAGATCGCGCACCACCGACAGCAGGTTGTCTTCACGCGGGTTGATGATCACGGCATAGGGCGCGATCTCGGCCAGGATGTGGCGGCGGTTGGGGTTGGGTTCCGACACGATGATCACCGACGCCCCCGCCGATCTGGCGCACAGCACCGTCAGCGCGCCAATCGGCCCGGCCCCCGATACCAGTACCGTGGACCCTGCGGTAATCCCGCCCCGGTCCACCCCGTACATCGCCACCGCAGCCGGTTCGATCATCGCGGCCTGTTCGTCCGTCACGGCATCGGGCACGGGTTGCGCGTTGTAATCCTTGATCACCGCGCGGTCGGCCATGCCGCCCCAGGCCCAGCTCAGCCCGATGCAGCCCATCTGCGGCGACAGGTGGTAAAGCCCGCGCTTGCCATAGTAATCGCCGCGCGGCATCACCAAGGGCTGGACCGAGATCCGGTCGCCCGCCTTCACATGGCTGACCGCATCGCCGACCCTCAGAACCTTGGCCGAAAACTCGTGCCCCAGGATCTGCGGGTTGGTCGCCCCGGTAAACACATGCGGTTCGGTCGGGGTGACGATGGGGCCTGCGATGTATTCGTGCAGATCGGTGCCGCAGATGCCGGTCATGATCGGTTCGACCAGCACGTCATCAGGGGCCAGCACGTCGGAGGGCGGGGCCACCTCCTCGATACGGATGTCGCGGGCGGCATGAAATCTTGCGGCTCTCATCTTCGTCTCCTTACTGTGCGGTATAGCCGCCGTCGCAAACCAGACTTGCGCCGGTCACAAAGCGGGCTTCGTCAGACGCGAGGAACAAAACGCAGTTGGCCACATCGACGGGTTCTCCCAGGGTCAGCGGATGCTTTTCACCCATCATCGCCAGATAGTCGTCGCGCCCCTTGGGCCAAGAGTCCGCCGCCTGCATGAACAGTTCGGTCTTGGTCGACCCCGGATGCACCGCGTTCACGCGGATGCCGTAGGGCGCATAGCAGATGGCGTCGGTCTTGGTCATCAGCAGCACGGCCCCTTTGGTCGCGTGATAGGCTGGCAGGTCGGCAGAGCCGATCAGGCCATAGATCGACGAGAAGTTGACGATAGACCCCGCCTTGCGCGCCATCATGCCGGGAAGGACGTGCTTGGTCATGAAGAATGTGCCCTTCACGTTGATGTTGAACACAAAGTCCCATTCGGCCTCGGTCATCTCATGCACCAGCTTGTTCACGCCGGGGGTGGCTGCGGCGTTGACCAGAATGTCGATCGGGCCAAGGCTGGCCACCACGGTTTCGACCGCCGCCTTGACCTGCGCCTCGCGGGTCAGATCGACCTTCACGAACACCACCTCGGCCCCCGTGGCGCGCAGGTCGGCGGCCAGCGCCTCGCCTTCGTCCAGCACGTCGAAGATGGCGACCTTGGCGCCTTCTTCGGCCATGCGGCGCACGGTGGCCCCGCCGATGCCGCGCGCGCCGCCGGTGATGATTGCAACCTTGTCTTCTACCCGCAGACCCATTTCCCGCCCCTTCAGATCAGAACCATGCCGCCATCAACCATCACGGTCTGGCCGGTGATGTAGTCGCTGGCCGCAGACGCAAGAAACCCGGTCACGCCGATGATGTCGCGGGGTGTCGAAGCCCGGCCCAGAAGGATGCCTTCGGCAAAGCCATCCACCGCCTCGTTCGGTTTTGACGTGACACCGCGTTCGATGAATTCGCGGTCCAGCTGTTCCCATAATTCCGTCCGCACCACGCCGGGACCAAAGCAGTTCACGGTGATCCTGTGTTCCGCCAAAGCCCGCGCTGCGGCCTGCGTCAGGGCCGCCACGGCAAACTTGGAGGCGCAGTAATGCGCGAACAGCGGGTAGCCCTGTTTGGCCGCAATCGACGCGGTGTTGATGATCTTGCCGCCGGTGCCTTGGGCGATCATCTGGCGCGCGGCTTCCTGCGTGCCGATCAGCACGCCCCGGCCATTCACCGCCATGATGCGGTCGAAGTCTTCCTCGGTCACATCCATGAACGGGCAGGCCTGACTGATGCCTGCGTTGTTGAACATCACATCCAGCCCGCCGAACCCCGCCACCGTCTGCGCCACCATCGCACGGGCGCTGGCACGGTTGGCCACATCGACCTGACACCACAGCGCCGCCGCCCCGATGCTGTCGGCCACACCGCGCGCGGCATCGGCGTTCAGGTCGGCAATCATCACCCGCGCGCCCTTCTGGGCGGCATCGCGGGCGATCTCTGCGCCAAGGCCACGCCCTGCCCCGGTCACGATGATGCGTTTGCCTTGCAAAACGTCAGACATGAAAGGCTCCCTGCCTAGTGGATGGTCCGGCGGACATAGAATGCCGCAGCCAGAATGATGACAGTGCCCTTTATGATGATCTGGAACTGGATCGGCGCGCCGACCAGCAGCACCAGATTGAACACGGCCACCAGAATGGCCGCCCCGCTGAGCGCGCCTGCGATGGTGCCGCGCCCGCCCGACAGCGCCACCCCGCCGATGACGGCGGCGACGATGCTGTCCAGCTCGAACCCGCGGCCCACATTGTTGTCGACCACCCCGGCAAACCCCGCCAGCGTCAGCCCGGCCAAGGCGGCAAGCCCGCCCGAAATCACATAGGCCCACAGGATGGTGCGGTCTGGGTTGATGCCAACCAGCCGCCCGGCCATCGGGTTGCCCCCCACGATCAGCAACCGGCGACCGTAGGCCATCTTGTGCAGGATGATGCCGAACACCACCGCCACCACAATCGCGATCACCACCGAAATCGGCACACCTGCCATGCGCCCGGTGCCGATGGTCTTGAAGAACGGCGGGATATTGCCCGACGGTGCCCCCGAGGTCAGGGCAAAGCGGATGCCCTGCAACATGATCGCCGTCGCCAGCGTGGCCAGAAACGGTGACACGCTGCGCTTGGTGACCAGCAGCCCGTTGACAAGGCCGACCCCCATCCCGACCAGCAGGGCAAGGGTGATGATCTTGACCACCGCGCTGTCATCGGCGCTGAACAGGGTGGTGAAGACCGCCGCCGTCGCCATGACCGAGGCCACGCTCAGGTCCAGCCCGCGCGAGAGGATGACGAAGGTCTGCCCCACAACGACCAGCAACAGCGGGGCCAGTTGCAGCAGCATGTTGTTCAGGTTGCCCGCGCCCAGAAAGCTGGGTTGCAGCAGGCCACCGATCAGCAGCAGACCTGCCAGAAACAGCACCACCCCATGTCGGGCCAGCACGGATTTCACCAGATCGGAGCGCATCCGGGGGGGCGTGTCGGCGTCGGTCATGTCCGGCTCCTGCGGGTGTCGACATAGATGGACACGGCGGCAATGATGATCGCGCCCTGTGCCACCAGCTGGAAATGGGTCGAGACTTGCAGAAAGTTCAGCAGGTTGTTCAGAACCCCCACCAGAAACACCCCCAGCAAGGTGCCCAGAACCCCGCCGCGCCCGCCGCTGAGCATGGTGCCGCCCACCACGACCGGGGTGATCGAGGACAGGGTATAGTTCACCCCCAGATAGGGCTGGCCGACGCCGAACCGGATCGCGAGATAAACCCCCGCGATCCCCGCCATCAGCCCGCTGAACCCGTAAACGGTCAGCAGCACCCGTGCGCGGTTGATGCCCACCAGCCGGGCCGCCTCGGCATCGTCGCCGAAGGCATAGATGTCGCGCCCGGCGCGGGTATGGCCCAGAAACACCGCCGCCGCCAGAAACAGCAGCATCATGATGGCCGCCCCGATGGGCACGCCCAGCACTGTTTCATAGGCCACGAACTCCAGCGCCCTTGGCATGCCGCCCACGGGCGACAGCGCATACAGCAGCGTCAGCCCCTGCAGAACCGTGCCGGTGCCAAGCGTCACGATCAGCGGGTGGATGCCAAGCTGATGGATCAGCAACCCGTTGGTCGCCCCGATCAGCGCACACAGCAGCAGAACCATGGGGATGACCCAGGCCGCCTGCGCCACATCCTTGTCGATCAGCCCCGAAGCCAGGGTGGAGGCCAGGCTCATCACCGATCCGACCGACAGGTCGATCCCGGCGGTCAGCACGGCAAAGGTCTGCCCAAGGCTGACCAGCCCCAGCCCGGTCGATTGTTCGACGATGTTGGTAAAGTTGCGCAGGGTCAGGAAACGGTCGGTCATCAGCGCGCCGGCAATCACCATCGCGATGATCAGCACGATCACCACCAGCAGCGGGGCATTGCGCCCGAAGGCCTGTTTCAGGCGGGTGTTCTGGCGGGGCGTCTGAGGCGGTGTCTGATGCGGGGGGTCAAGGCTGGTCACGCGGCTTTCCTCCCGGATTGCGCGGCAAGTTTCATGATGTCTTCCTCGGTGATCCGCTCGCCCGTCAGCTCGCCGCTGATCGCGCCTTCGCGCATCACCACCACGCGGTCGGACATGCCGACCACCTCTTGCAGTTCCGACGAGATCATCAGAATGCCGACGCCGCTGTCGGCCAAGGTCCGCATGATGCGGTAGATTTCCGATTTGGCCCCCACGTCCACCCCGCGGGTCGGCTCGTCTAGGATCAGCGCGGTGCGGCAGGCGCGGGTCCAGCGACCGAACAGGATCTTCTGCTGGTTGCCGCCCGACAGACTGTCGACCGCGCCCGCAGGCCCCCGGCAGGCAACGGCAAAATGGGCGATTTCTTCCCTGGCCGCGATCTGCTCGGCCTTGTCGCTGACAAAGCCGCCTCGCAGATAGCTGGACAGCGAGGCCCCGGTGACATTGCGCGCCACATCCAGGTTCATGAACAGCCCCTGGCCCTTGCGGTCTTCGGTGACGAACCCGACGCCGGCCCGGATAAGGTGCTGCGCATCGGCGCGTCGCAGCGCCTGACCCTTGACCTCGATGGTGCCGGTCATCGGCAAGATCCCGAAGGCGGCCAAGGCAAGTTCGGTGCGCCCCGCACCGATCAGGCCCGCCAGACCGACGATCTCGCCGGGGCGCACCGCAAGGGTGGCATCCCTGACCCGCCCCGGCACCGACACCCCGCGAAACGCCAGCGCGGCTGGCCCGTCAGCCGGGGGATTGGCGGCCTTGGGCGGAAAATACTGCGCCAGATCGCGCCCGACCATCAGCCGCACCAGACCATCGTGATCGGTGTCGGCAATCGCGCGGGTTGCGACCTTCAGCCCGTCTTTCAGGATTGTGACCCGGTCGCAAAGAGCAAAGATCTCGTCCAGACGGTGCGAGACATAGATCACCGCCACGCCCTGCGCGCGCAACTGGCGCACGACGCCGAACAGAAGGTCAACCTCCTTGGTCGACAGCACGGCGGAGGGTTCGTCCAGAATCAGAACCCGCACCTCATGCACAAGGGCCTTGGCGATCTCGACCATCTGCTGATCGGCAATCGACAGGCTGCCTGCGGGCGCTGCCACGTCCAGCCGTACGCCAAGCCGGTCGAGTATCCTTGCGGCGGCGGCAGCGGTGGCCTTGTGGTCGATCAGGCCGAACCGGCCCCGGATTTCATTGCCCACCATGATGTTTTCGGCAACGCTCAGGTTGGGAAACAGCACGAATTCCTGATAGATCACATGGATGCCCGCGCGTTTGGCGGCCTCTGGCCCCGACCAGCGCACCACCTCGCCCGCCAGGCGGATGGTGCCGGCATTGGGCTGATAGGCCCCGGCGATAATCTTGATCATCGTCGACTTGCCGGCCCCGTTTTCGCCCACCAGCGCGTGAACCTCGCCGCCCCGCACGTCCAGATCGACGCCGCCCAAGGCGCGCACGCCCGGAAAGGATTTCTGGATCGCCGACAGGGACAGCATGATCTTCTCCTTTGATTGCGGAACCGGGGGGCGGCAAAGCCCCCCGGCACTGGCTGCAAACCCGGCCTTACTGCGGATAATCGACAGTGTAGGTCGCCGGGTCATAGTCCGGGCCAAGGCCCGAGGTGATCAGCATGTCGGGCGGACCATCGGCCACGACCATGTTTTCGATGGCAATGTCTGCCTTGACGGATGCGGTCTCATCGCCTTCGGTCACGCCGATCTGCGCGTTGATCGTGTAGGTGCAGGGCACCGGCGCACCGGCCAGAACCTGCAAGGCCACATCAACCGCGGTGCCGCCCATCGACGGCGGATAGCCCACTTCGACCAACGGAATGTCATACTTGATCGCCAGTTGCAGGCCGCCGTTCACATCGGCATTGGTGTGGATCGGGATTTCGCCGTTGGCATAGCCCGCCTCGACAAAGGCCTCGATGGAACCGGGGGTCTGCAAGCCATGCGCCGACCAGACGGCGTTGATGTCCTTGCCATATTTCTGGATCATCGCCTGCATGACCTGCTTGCCCTTCACCGGCGACCAGTCCGAATACACGGTTTCCAGCACGGTGATGCCGGGGTACTGGGCAAACACCTCGCGCGCGGCCTTTTCGCGCAGTTCCGACGGGCTGGACCCGGCTTGCCCCGCAAGGACAACGACATTGCCCTTGCCGCCCAGCTTTTCCACGATCCACTGGGCAAAGACCCGGCCGATCACGGCATCCGATGCCGTCACGAAGGTCACGAAGTTGTCGCTCTCGATCCGGCGGTCGACCATGACGACCGGAATGCCGCTTTCCATCGCACGGGTGACGGCGGGGTCAAGCGCCTGCTGGGTGTTGGCCGACACGATCAGCAGATCGACGCCCTGGGCCTCCAGATCCTGAATGTCGGCGACCTGCTTGGCATCGTCATGGCCTGCATCGGTGATGATCAGCTTGCTGATCTTGTCCTTGTTCCTGGCGGCCGCGGCCTGCAGGCTGTGCAGCATCACCACGCGCCAGCTGTCGCCCAGACCCGCGTTCGAGAAGCCGATCACATAGGGACCGTCCTTCTTGTACTGCGACGTGTCCTTGAAACAGGTTTCCGACGCCGGGTTGAACAGGTAGGTGCGCGGGATGCCTTCATATCCCTGGGCGAAGGCCATCGAGCCTGCAAGCGCAGTATAGCCGACCAATGCCGCCAAAGCGGTTCTGAATTTCATTGCAACCTCCTCCAATGTTGACAGGGCCGCGCCGGCTCCTCCCGGCGAACCTCTCAGTGCTCTGGTGCTGGTTCAGCGACCATCGGCTGCAAGACAGGTAGCAAAGTTTTCAGGCCATCCCTGCCTTTTCTTGTCCAGTTTGGATTAATGGCGCCGCCGCCCCGTGCCAAGCTTGCCTATCGTGCAGGCAGAGAAGTGTGGAAGCGGAGTTTGTGCCATGTCACCCCTGCAAATTGAACCAAACAGGATCGGTTGGATCGGTGTCGGCAAAATGGGCAACCCGATGGCCACCCGGCTGATCGAGGCCGGCCACAAGATTTCCGTCTGCGATCCGACGGTCGAAAACCGTGCCAGCCTTGTGGCGCGGGGGGCCGCGATTGCGCAGTCTGTCGATGAAATCGCGGCGACCTGTCGGGTCATCTTTTCGACGATTCCCAATGATGCCGTCCTGTTGCAGATGATCTACAGGGATCACGGCGGCGGCGGGCTGCTGGAATGCGTGGCGGCCGGCACCGTGCTGGTCGAGATGAGCACGGTATCGCCCGACGTGTCTGCCCGCATCGCGGGCGATCTGCAACGGCGCGGCGTGCGCTATCTGCGCTGCCCGGTTTCCGGCAGCACGGCCCTTGCGCGCAATGGCGGGTTGACGGCGCTGGCCTCGGGTGATCCGCAGGCCTGGGAGGAGGTGTCGCCGCTGATCGACATTCTGGCCATGCGCAAGTTCTATCTGGGGGCGGGCGAGGAAGCCCGCTATATGAAGCTGGTGCTGAACACCCTTGTCGGGGCCACCTCCTCCATTCTGGGCGAGGCGCTGGTGCTGGGGGAAAAGGGCGGGCTGACGGCCACGCAGATGATGGATGTCATCGCCGAAAGCGCGGTTGCCTCGCCGCTGATCAAGTACAAGCGCGACATGATTGCGCAGATGGATTTCAGCCCCGCCTTTTCGGTCGCGCAGATGATCAAGGATTTCGACCTGATCTCGGATGCCGCGCGCGACAAGAAGGTGCCGTTGTTCCTTGCGAACCTGATCTTGCAGCAATACACTTCAGCAGCCAACGCGGGCTATTCCCAGCAGGATTTCTTTGCCCTGTTCGCGTGGATGCGCAATGCGGCCAACCCTGCTGCGGATCTTGCCGCAGATGCTGGCGATCTTGGCGACCGCGACTGACGGGCGGACGGCAGGCGCCGCGGGACATATCATGGAACCGGGCATGACCAAGGCGCAGACGAAACTGTCGGATCACGAACTGTCGCGGGTGGTCGATTTCCTGCGCAAGATCCGGCAGCCTTTCGATGACCGGGTGCCGGGGGCGGAACCCGACCCCTACTGGAATGTCGTGCTGGAACTGGTGGATGGCCATTTGCAGCAGCGCCCCCTGGACATGACCAGCCTGACCCAGTTGTCGGGCACCAGCTATGGCAGCGGCAACCGGCTGATCAACCGGATGATCGACGACGGGCTGATCACCAAGGTTCCGCGCGGGCCGAGACACAAGACCGCCTTCCTGGCCCCCAGTGACCGCCTGCTGGACGCCTTCGTGGGCTATGCGCGTGAGGTGAAGGCCCATCTTGCCAAGACCTTCGGCCTGCGGTCGGGGGCGGAAACCGATGAATACTATTTCGGCGGGTCGTATTTTGCCGCCCATATCATCGCCCCGGTGCAGGGCAGCGACATCAGCTCCAGCGCGCTGCGCAACATCCGGTTCCTGCTGCACGACGACAACTATTTCGCCAGCATGCGCAACATGTGGTCCGATTTCCGCAACGACATCGGCCGCAAAAGCAGCTTTGATCTGCGGTCGCTGCCCGATCTTTACAGGCAATGCGAAACCGTGCTGAACGACAAGGCCACCGCCTATGACGTGGTGTCGCTGAACATGCCCTGGCTGGGCCGCTTTGCCGAAGCCGGGCTGATCGCCGATCTGGACGATGTGTTGCCGCAGGCCGCGATCAACCCGCTGGATTTTCACCCCTCGGTCTGGGGCACCGGGCGCTGGAACGGCAGGCAATACGGCATTCCCATCTATTGCACGGTCGAGATCCTGACCGCCCGCAAGGATCTGTTCGAGGGGGCGGGCCTTGCCTATCCGCGCACCTTTGACGAAACCATCGCCGCCGCCCGTGCCCTGCACCGCCCCGACCGCGAGATTTACGGCATGTCGTGGAACGGCGCGCGGGGCATGACCATTGCACATGCGTTCATGTTCTTCATGGCCTCGTCGCAGGGGTCGGTGATCGACATTCCGCGCAAGGGCGAAAACTGGTCCGACGGGTTTGACGCCCGCAACATCCGCCTGCGCATCAACAGCGACGAGGGCCTGGAGGCCATCGCATACATGAAACAACTGCGCGAAGTGTCACCGCCCGGCATCGAGAATTTCGATTCAGAACGCAATCTGGACTGTTTCATGTCGGGCCATGCCGCCATGAGCTATGCCTGGACCATGCGCGCCGCCCGGTTTGAACATGAGCTCAGCTCTCGCGTCAAACGCCGTGTCACCTATCTGACGCCCCCCGTGCTGCGCGGGCGGCAGGTGACGGCCCCGGTGGGGGGGTTTCTGCTGACGGTGCCCGCCTATGTGTCGGCCGACCGCAAGCGCGAGATCATCAACGCCATCGCCTGGATGGCCTCGCCCGAGGCGATGAAGGCGCATGTCCGCAACGGCTTTCCGGTGGCCCCGCGGTTTTCGGTCTGCGCCGACCCCGAGGCGCTGGCCTCCTCGCCCATCGTCAGCTTCATCGACCGCATGGCGCGGCGCAACGAGCTGAACACATGGTCGCGCCCTGCCGTGCCGGAATATGTGGAAATCGAGCGCATCCTTGGCAATGAAATCTATGCCGCCGTGTTCGAGGACAAACCCGCCCGCAAGGCCCTGTCCGATGCCGAAGCCGCCGCCTATCGCCACATCCGTCAGGCCGGCTGATCGGCGGCGGGGGGCTTCCAGTAGGATTGCGCCCGGAACTCTGCCCGGTCCAGGCCCTTGGCGCGGATCACGTCACGGGCCTGCGCCGTCTCGGAGGAACTGGCCGCGAAAAAGATGAACCGGTCGCGGGCGGGCGGTGTGGCAGCCTGCAACATGTCGATCAGCGGGGCGGTGCTGCCCCGTATGGCCCAGGTCAGCGTGATGCCGGGAGGGTGGGCCAGTTGCTGCCTGTCTGCGGTCTGCGGAATGGCGATGACCGCCTGCCCGATGGCCGATGCGGGCAGGGTTGCCAGCAGGCGGGCAATCGCGGGCAGGGCGGTTTCATCGCCGAACAGGCCGAACCACGGCGTGGCGGCGGCACTGGTCAGCAGATCGCCGCCCGATGGCCCCATGATCCCCACCTCGGCCCCGTGTTGCAGGTGATCGGACCACCGCGTGACCCGGCCCCCGTCATGCAAGAAGATGTCAAAGCTGACAATGGTGCTGTCCCCGTCCTGCGCGATGCTGCGCACGGTGTAGACCGGGCGGTGCCATGCCCCGATGCCGCCGGGCCAGTTGGTCACGCCGGTTTCGTCCAGCCATGGCCAGTCCGCGTCTTGCGGGCCAAACAGCAGGCGGAAATGCAGCCCCCCCCGCAGCAGGTTTGCCAGATCGCGGTGGCGGATCCAGACCCGGCGAAAGGCGGGGCTGATGCGGTCCACCCGCATCACCCGCGCCACGCACAGATTGGCCGGGCGCCCCCGGCTGTGACGTTCGGTCCAGATCGGGGTGATGCCTTCGGCCACAGCGGCCTCGGTCACGAAATCGCGCAGGGCCTGCAGGCCCTGGGCATCGCCGCAGTCCAGCGCCAGGGCCGAGATTCCATCCGCTGGCCGGACCCGCAGAACGCCGACCTCGAATGTCACATGCAGGCTGCCATCGGATTCCTGCCGTCCGCTTTCGGCAAAGACCGGGGCGGCCAGCAGCCAGTCGCGCAACTGATCGAACGGCAGGGGCAGATGGGCATGAGCGGCAAAGGTCATGGGCGGGTTTCCTGAGTGTTACAGCGGGCAGACCATCGGCGCACCTGTCACCGGGTCGGGCAGCACGCGGGCGGCAAGGCCGAAGGCCTGTGCCAGATTGGCTTCGGTCATCACCTGCTGCGGCGTGCCCAGGGCCACCAGCCCGTCGCGGCCAAGCAGCACCAGATGGTCGCAGAACCGGGCGGCAAGGTTCAGGTCATGCAGCACAGAAATCACCGTCAGCCCCTGATCCCGGTTCAGGCGCTGCAACAGGCGCAGAATCTCAATCTGATGCGGCAGGTCCAGCCATGTGGTGGGCTCGTCCAGCAGCAGGTACCGGCTGGATTGCGCCAGCACCAGCGCAAGCCAGGCCCGCTGCCGTTGCCCGCCGGACAGGGCGTCAAGACTGTCGTCTGCGATCTTCTGCAACCCCAGGGCGCGGATCGCCTGTTCGCATGCGGCGGCATCTGCTGCGTTCCACGGCTGCAACAGCCCCCGCCACGGCGCGCGGCCCCGGCGGATCAGATCGCTGACCCGGATGCCGGGGGGGGCGGTCGAGGCTTGCGGCAGGATCGCCAGCCGTTGCGCCAGCGCGCGGGCGGGCAGATCGCGGATGTCCTGCCCATCGAGCATAATGCGCCCGGCCAATGGCGGGGTCAGGCGGGCCAGCGCATGCAGCAGGGTGGATTTCCCGCAGCCATTGGGGCCGAGAATGGCCGTGACCTTGCCTGCGGGCAGGTCCAGATCCAGCCCGTCGATCACCCGGCGGCTGCCATAGCCCAGGGTCAGCCCCTCGGCGCGCAGGCCGGGGTTTGGTGGTGTGGGCTTCATGCCTCGCCCTTTCCGAATGCGCGGGACAGCAGCCATAGCAGATAGGGCGCCCCCAGAATGCCGGTCATCACACCGACGGGAAACTGAATGCCGGGCAGGGCGCTGCGGGCGACAAGATCTGCCGCCGCCATGATCGCAGCCCCCGCCCCCGCCGCGGCGGCCAGCCGCAGGGCAGGGCTGCGGGCACCGGTCAGGCCCCGCCCCAATGGCCCGGCCATCAGCGCCACAAACGGCACAGGCCCCGCCACGGCCACCCCTGCAGCCGCCAGCAGAACTCCGGTCGCCAGCAACCCGGCGCGTGCGCGTGCGGCGTTCAGGCCCAGCCCGGTCGCCAGATCGCGGCCCAGTTCCAGCAGCCCAAGCGCCCGCGCCTGCACGGCCAGCAGCAGGCACAGCACAAGCCCCATGCCCCAGACCTGCCCCGCATGCAGCCAACTGCGCGCCGCCAGCGACCCGGTGATCCAGCGCCGGGCCTCGATCGCCAGCGCATCGCTGATCGTCAGCGACAGGAAGGTGGCAAGCCCGGTGGCCGTGAACCCGACGCCCAAGCCCACAAGGATCAGCGTCAGCGCGGTATCAGCCTGCCCTTTGCGATGCCCCAGCACCGCCACCAGCAGCGCCGCCGCCACCCCGCCCGCCGCCGCAACCAGCGGCATCGGCAGGGTCAGACCGGCGGCAAGCGTGGCGATGACGGCAAGGCCCGCGCCTGCGTTGAACCCCATCACATCGGGGGCCGCCAGCGGGTTGCGCAGCAGCGTCTGAAAGATCGCCCCCGACAGGCCAAGGGCCGCCCCGGCCCCAAGGGCCGTCGCAAGCCGGGGGCCGCGCAGCACCCGGACCGTCAGGGCGCCCGGTCCCTCGCCGGTGATCAGGCCGCGCCACAGATCGCCGGGCGGCACCCGGACCTCGCCCCACAGGATCGACAGCATCGACAGCGCGGCCAGCAGGGCCGTCAGGACAAGCGCCCCTTTCATCGCTGCTCTCCGGGGCGCAGGGTGCGGGCGATCCAGATGAACACCGGCCCGCCGATGATGGCGGTCATCACCCCCACCCGCACCTCGGCGGGGGCCAGCACCAGTCGGCCCACCCCGTCAGCCAGCAACAGCACCGTGGCCCCGACCACCGGGGCCGCCAGCACTTCGGTCCGCAGATCGTGGCACCCGGTCAGGCGGCGCGTCAGCGGCGGCACGATCAGCCCGACAAAGGCAATCGGCCCGGCCACCGCCACCCCCGCCCCGGTCAGCAGCGTCACCGCCAGCAAGGCCCCGCCCTGCACCCGCAGCGGGCTGGCTCCCAACCCGCGCGCCAGATTGCGGCCAAGCGCCAGCGTGTCCAGCAGCGGCGCCAGCCACAGCGCCAGCAGCCAGCCCGCCACCGTCACCAGCGCCAGCATTACCAGCGGCTTTTGCAGCGCCTGCGCCAAGGATCCCGCCACCCAGAACCGGTAAACGTCCAGCGCGTCGCTGCGGATCAGCACGATGCCATTCACCAGGGACAGCAGCAGCACCGACACCGCAACCCCCGCCAGCGTCAGGCGGATCGGCCCCGGTTCGCCCGACAAGCCGCCGCCCAGCAAGAACACCGCCACCGCCGCCAGCGCCGCCCCCGGAAAGGCCAGCATCGCAATGGCCCAGGCCGCGTTCTGCCCCATCAGCAGCGCGCCCACCACAACCGCAAAGGCCGCCCCCGCATTGACCCCCAGCAAACCGGGGTCCGCCAGCGGATTGCGCGTCAGCGCCTGCATCACGCTGCCCGACACCGCCAGCGCCGTCCCGGCGATCAACCCGGCGGCCAGCCGGGGCAGGCGCAGTTCGGCCAGCACCACGTGCAGCGGGTCGGTCGGGTCATACGCGACCACCGCCCCCCAGATCGCCGCCAAAGACATCGACTGCACCCCAGCCCCAAGGGTCAGGGCGATGGCGCCGGCAAACAGCATGGCAAGACACATCAGCCTCAAGGCGCAAGCCCGGCCTTGGCCGAGGATGGCACCACTGTTGCCGCATCGCCATCGGCGGCAAGGGCGATTTCGGATTCCAGCCGTTGCAGGGCAAAGGGCAGCGACAGGATGCTGCCATAAGACACCGCCGCCGCGGTCAGGGTGCCCGCAAACACCTCGCGCCCTTGGGCGTGGGACGCAAGCAGCCGCCGCATCGGCAGCGCCGCCAGATCATCGTCAGTGTCGGTGCCCGACAGCCACAGCAGCACATCGGCCTCCAGCCCCGACAGATCCTCGGGCGACATGGGAATATAGAAGGCCTCGCCCTGATAGGCCTCGATCGCCGGGGTCAGCCGGAAGCCCAGTTCGGTCAGAAACCGGGACCGGCCATCGAACGCGGCATAGGCCCCGATCTCGCCGCTGAAGTGATAGGCGGCGGTGCCGGTCTTGCCCTGCCAGTCGGGATGGCGCGCGCGGGCATCGGCGAAGGCCTGGGTGGTCTGCGCGATCAGGGTTTCCGCAAGGTCCGCCTTGCCGGTGGCGCGGCCCAGAATGCGGGTCAGCGCATCCCAGCCCATGCCGTAGATCGGGCTGTCGGCCTCGTGCATCAGCACCGGGGCCACTTGCGACAGCACGTCATATTCCGCCTGCGAAATGCCCGACCCGATGCCGATGATCAGATCAGGTTGCAGGGCGGCGACCGTTTCGATCCCGCTTTCGCCGGTCAGCACGACGGGTTCCGCCCCCGCCAGCAGATCGGCCGCCCAAGGCCAGACGCCAAAGGGCGCATCCCCGTACCAGTAGCGCAGCGCCAGCGGCACCACGCCAAGCGCCAGCAGCGCATCATGCGAAGTATAGCCAAGCGACACCACCCGCGCAGCGGGGCGGTCCAGCACGGTTTCGCCAAAGGCATGGGCAAACCGCTGCGGCCAGACTTCTGCGGTCTGCGCGCGCGCGCCGGCAGGTGCGACCGCCGCCCCAAGCAGCCCGCCCAGAACGGCGCGGCGGTTCAGGGCAAAGGCGGGCGGCGCAATGGCGGTTTTCTGGCGCGTTGTCATGTTGATGGCCTTTTCAGAGTGGAACGGCGGCCCCGGTCGGACCGGGGCCGTCAGTGGTGCTGTTGCGGATGGCCGTTACCAGCGGTGGCGCAGGGTGGCCTTGACCGTGCGTTCATCGCCATACAGCACGGCGGTCTGATCAAAGCTGAGCGACGAGACATAGTCGCGGTCAAACAGGTTGGTCACGTTGACCGCCAGTTCGGTCTTTTCGGTCAGCGGATAGCTGGCCATCGCGTCGAACACCACCGACGACCCTATCTTGGCCGTGTTGGCATCATCCGCATAGCGCGACCCCAGAAGACGCGCCCCGCCGCCAAGCCGCAACCCCGCCAGCGGCCCATCCGCCAGCGTGTAATCCGCCCAGACCGAAGCCGTATGTTCGGGCGTCAGCAACGGGCGGTTGCCTGCGGTGGCCCCGTCGATGATTTCGGCATCCCAGTAGGAATAGGCCACATTCAGGTTCAACTGGTTGTCCAGCGCCATGCGGCCTTCAAACTCGGCCCCTTTGACATCGATCCGGCCAATCTGCGACACGGTGAAATCGGGGTTGAAGCGTGGCACATTGGTCTGGCTCAGGTCGAACAGCGCAAAGGTGAACAGCGCATCGCTGTTGGCCGGGCGATACTTGGCCCCGATTTCATACTGGGTGCCCTCTTGCGGCCGCAGCGAGGTGGTATAGGCGCTGTACCCTGCCGCCAGCGGATCGAAGGATTCCGAATAGTTGGCATAAAGCGCCAGATCCCCGGTTGCCTTGTAGGTCAGCCCCGCCCGCCTGGTAAAGGCGGTCTGGGTGTTGCTTTCCGACGCGGTGGCCGATTCCGTCTCAACCCGGTCCTGCCGCCCGCCAAGGGTCAGGATCCAGCGGTCGTTGAAGGTCAGTTCTTCTTGCAGATAGATACCGGTGGTTTTCTGCACCATGTCGGTGGTGGTGTAGGGCGACACGTTGATGCAGGACAGGCCGCAATAGACCGGGGTGTTCGGGTCAATCGCCCCGGCCAGCCCGAAATAGGTCTGCTCGTACAGATCGTCGCGGGTGTAATCGATGCCAAACAGCGTGCGGGTGGCAACGGCACCCAGATCGGCGTCGTATTGCAACTGGTTGTCGATGGCAAAACGGTCGATCTCGCCATTCATCAGATAGGCATAGCGGCCGGTGGGGGAAGACCCGTCCAGATAGGCCTGTTCATAGACCATCTCGATATTGGACTGGCGGGCGTTCTGGCGGAAGGTCAGCCCGTTGCCGAAATCATGGCTGAACTCATAGCCAAAGCTGCGCTCGACCCGGTCCATCGCGCTGAAATCAGGCTCGCCAAAGAACGTGTCATGCGAGGCGGTGGACCCGACCGGCACACTGTTGCCGGTGTTGCCGTCCAGATCGTAGTAATTCGCAAGCAGGGTCAGCGAGGTCGCATCGGTGGGTTTCCACGTCACCGCCGCGGCCAGATAGCCGCGATCGTCGTCAAGGTATTCGGACCCCTGACTGGCCTCCTGCAGCTTGCCGGTGATGCGGTAGGTCAGCGCCGACCCGTCAGACAGCGGGGCGCCAAAGTCGAACCCGGTTTCGGCGTGATCCTTGCCAAGGGTGGTGTACACTTCGCCAAAGGCCAGATCCTGCGGGCGTTTGGTGATGACGTTGACCAGCCCCCCCGGCCCGTTCATGCCAAACAGGGTCGAGGTCGACCCTTTCAGCACTTCGACGCGCTGGATCGAATAGGGTTCGATCTTGCCGCCGGTGAAGTTGAAGGTCCGCAGCGGCAGCCCGTCGCGGTAGGTGCCTGATCCTGTCTGATAAAAGCCGCGGATGCGGTAGTAGTCATAGCGGTTGTCCGACCCGTATTCATCGACCGACACGCTGGCCGTGTAGGCCAGCGCTTGCATCAGATCGCTTGGGGCGCGCGTCTCGATCTCTTTCTGCGTCACGATGGAAACCTGGGCCGGCAGGTCGATCACCTCGGTCGGGGTCTTGCTGCCGGTGGCGGTATAGCCTGCAACGATGGTGTCATCGGCGCCCAGAACGGACGCCCCGTGAATGTAGATCTTGCCCAGCAGGATCGTGTCGCCCTCGGCGTCAACGGGTTCCTGCGCAAGGACGTTGGTCGCGGGGAACAGCGCTGTGCATGACAGCAGAACCGCCAGTGCCGTGGTGGGGCCATGGCGACGCGAGGACGGGCTTCGGCCAAAGCCGGAAAAGAGAGAGGACATGGAGGCATTCCTGTATGGCTGCTGCTGGTGCTGGCGGTGCCGTACAAGGCTTGCTGGCAGGGAAGGGGGTCAAGGGCGGGGATCCGCCGGGGGCCGCGCCAGACAAGGCGCCGGGAGGGAGGTGTCGTATCCGATCATGGGAGGCCCGCCCGAGGTCTGGCAGGGCGGGGAACTTTGCAGGGCGGGGCTTCGTGATAGTAGAGTAATATACTAAGAAATTCAGACGGCAGCCACAACCCCGCTTGCAGGGTGTTTTGGCGCATCGGCCCGCCCGTCGCAAAGATGCCCGTGGCATGAAACGGCGGGCCGTTCCTTTGCGGCAGTCCACCGTTGCGGGCATTGCGGACCCGGCCTGTCCGGGCGATGCTGCGCGCCATGGCGGGGCCGGACCCTGCGGCAATTCAGGAGCCAGCCATGACCCGTTCCGTCATCATCGCCTCGGGCGTCCGCAGCGCCATCGGCGGTTTCGCAGGCAGTCTGGCGTCGCTGTCGCCCGGCGATCTGGGGGCCACTGTCGCGCGCGAAGCGATTGCGCGGGCAGGCTGTAGCGGGGCGGACATCGGCCAGGCGGTGATCGGTCATGTGATCCACACCGCGCCCGAAGACATGTACATCTCGCGCCTTGTGGCGCTGCGCGCGGGCGTGCCGGACACCTCGCCCGCGCTGACGGTGAACCGGCTGTGCGGGTCGGGGTTGCAGGCGGTGGTCACGGCGGCGGAACAGATCCTGCTGGGCCATGCAGGCATTGCCCTTGCAGGCGGGGTCGAGGTGATGAGCCGGGCGGGCCATCTGATCACCCAAGGGCGCAGCGGGCAAAAGATGGGCGATGTGGTCGCCACCGACATGATGCTGGGCGCGCTGACCGACCCGTTTGGCAACGGCCACATGGGGATGACCGCCGAAAACGTGGCGCGCGGCGCGGGCATCGACCGGGCGGCGCAAGATGCCTTTGCGGTGGAAAGCCACCGCCGCGCGGCCCGCGCGATTGCCGGGGGCCGGTTCGCCGCGCAGATCCTGCCGGTTGCGGTCAGGAAAGGCCGCGCCGAGGTGATGTTCGACACCGACGAACATGTGCGCCCCGACGTGACGCCTGAAGACATGGCCAAGCTGCGCCCGGCCTTCAGCAAGGATGGATCGGTCACGGCAGGCAATGCCAGCGGCATCAATGACGGGGCAGGGGCCTTGGTGCTGATGGAGGCCGAGGTTGCGGCGGCGCGGGGCGTGGTGCCGATGGCGCGGATCGTGGCCTATGGTCTGGGCGGCGTGGCCCCCGGCGTCATGGGGTTGGGACCGGTGCCTGCGGTGCGGCAGGCCCTGGCGCGGGCGGGGCTGGTGGTCGGTGATCTGGCGGTGATCGAATCGAACGAGGCCTTTGCCGCGCAGGCCTGTGCCGTGACGGCGCAGCTTGGGTTTGACCCGGCCCGCGTCAACCCCAATGGCGGGGCGGTGGCCCTGGGCCATCCGGTCGGCGCGTCGGGCGCGATCATCCTGATCAAGCTGATCCATGAATTGCAGCGCACGGGCGGGCGCTATGGTCTGGCGACCATGTGCATCGGCGGCGGTCAGGGCATTGCGGTGATCGTGGAAAACCCGTCAGCCCTGACAGACTGACGCCAGACTGACTGACCCCTATTCGTCGGGCAGGTTTTCCCGCAGGATCAGTTGCAGGCGCGGCGGGATATAGGCGTAAGCCTCGCCCCGCACGGCGGCGGTCAGGATGTTCAGCGCCTCGCGGGCTTCGACCCGCGGGTTCTGGTCGATCACCGCATCCACGGTGCCATCCAGCAAGAACCGCTTGTTGCTGTCGGTGGCCTCGTGGCTGACCACGATCACCCGGTTGCCAACCCCGCGCGCCGCCAGTTCGGTCGCGATGCCCGCCGTGCCGCCGCCCACGTTGTAGATGGCGGCAAGGTCGGGGTGCTGGTCCAGCAGGGCACGGGTTTCCACCACGGCCTTTTGCCGGTCGTCCATGATCTCGCGCAGTTCCAGGATCTGGATATGGGGAAATTCGTCGCGCAGGATGTGGCGAAAGCCCATCTCGCGTTCCTCATGCCCCCGGTAGGACAGCGACCCGGCAAACAGCGCGGCCTTGGCAGGCTTGCCTGCGGGCAACAGCCGCCCCACCAACTGCCCCGCCAGCCGCCCGGCCTGCCGGTTGTCGATGCCGACATAGGCCAGACGCGGCACGTTCTGAATGTCCGAGGCCAGCGTGACCACATGGATGCCGGTCTGCGCCAGTGCCCGGATGGATTCGCGCACCACCGGGTGATCCTGCGCGATCAGACCCACCCCCGCCGCCGCCCCGCGCAGGTCGGCCAGACGGTTGGCAAGCGTCTGCGGGTTGAACCCCTCGATCCGTTCGATGGTGACTGCAAGTTCGGGCCGGGTGGCTGCGGCGGCCTCGATCTGGCGGTGCAGCGCGTCGATGAAGGCATTGGTCCCGGCAGGCAGCAGAAACACCAGCTGAACGGCGGCCTGCACTTCGGGGGCTGCGGGGTCCGAGATATAGCCCAACCTGCGCGCCGTACCCAGCACCACATCCCGCGTCCGGCTGCGCACGCCGTCACGGCCGTTCAGCACCCGGTCCACGGTCGCCGGGGACACCCCGGCCTCGCGGGCCACGTCGTGCAATGTCATCTTTTGGGGGGCGGCGGGGGGCTTTGTCATGCGTCACGGGTTCGGTTTCGGGGCCTGTGCCGACTCTAGTGCCATCGAATTGAGGTGCTGTAAATGATGTTTTTTGATGTGATATTGCTGCGAATGCGAAGGGCGCTGCGTCCCGCTTCGGGCCGAGGCGTGCGGCGAGTGATGCGGGATTTTAGTTTTTCACTGAAAAATCAATATTTAATGCGCTGTGGCGCCCTGCTTCAGAACGACCGCCCCGTGCTGTCCTGCCTTTATTGCTGTAAAATGATGTTGACTGCGCATCATATATAATCATAAAACATCATCCGGGGGCATCAACGTATGCGCTTCACTGTCTTGGGAGGGACTCATGGACCATATGAACCGCATGTCGCGGCGCCGCCTGTTGTCGGCGGGCGGCACGCTGGCCGTTTACGGCGCAGCCATCGGATTTGCCCCGAAATTCATCCGCCCGGCCCGTGCGCAGGCTGCTGATGCGCTGGCCCCCGACATGATCGGCGGCCCCACCGGGTTTCCGGGCGCGGAACGCTATCAATATGGTCCCGACACCCCCGAAGGCCGCGCCATCGAGGCTGCCAAGGCGCTGAAGGGCGCAGGCAAGGCCCCGGCCAAAATCGTGATCGGCTTGTCGGACGGGTCCATCGGCCAGTTGACCCAGCCCTTCCCGGCAGGCGCGCCCAGCATCAAGGAGCTGTGGGAAAAGGAAACCGGCATCACGCTGGAAATCGTCGGCCTGCCGAACGGGCAGGAATTCACCAAGACGATGCAGGACATTTCCACCAAGGGCGGGGCGTATGACATCTATTCCGTCGAATGGAACCGTCTGGGCGATCTGGCGGAATCGGGCGGCATCGCCAAGCTGGACGATTACGTCGCCCAGCACAAACCCGAATGGGACAATGTGGAACGCGGCTATGTCAATGGCGCGCAGGGTGTGGCGCTGCTGAACCAGTATCGCGGCAGCACCTATGGCGTGTCACTGGACGGCGATTTCCAGACCTGGGTGTACCGCACCGACCTGTTCGGCGATGCGGCCGAACAGACCGCGTTCAAGGACAAGCATGGCTATGACCTTGCTCCGCCAAAGACGTGGAAGCAGCATTCCGAAGTGGCGGCGTTTTTCCACCGCCCGGACAAGGGGTTGTTCGGGTCCACCGATCTGCGCAATCAGGGTTGGGGCTATACCAACTGGTATCAGCGTTACACGTCGATGGCGTCGCCCAACCAGTTCCTGTTTGGCGATGATGCCGCACCGCTGATCGACAGCGAACAGGGCATCGCGGCCACGCAGGAATATATCGACAGTCTTGCCCACCATTCCCCCGACGCGATCAGCTGGGGCTGGCCGGAACAGTACGGCAACTTTGGCAGCGGCGGGGCGGCGATGACCTGCGCCTTTTCCAACCTGCCGAAGTTTCTGGACAACGCGGGCAACACCGGGTCCACCGTCACCGGCAAGGTCGGCACCATGCTGCCGCCGGGGCGCGAGGTCGACGGCAAGATCGTCAGCCGGTCGGTGCTGTGGTTCAGCCTGACGGGGATGGTATCGTCGCAGTCCGAATACCCCGAGGCCGCCTATCTGCTGCTGCAATGGCTGGGGTCCAGCCGGATCTATGCCTGGATGACGGCAAACCCCGGTGGCTATCTCGACCCGTTCAGCCTGACCGATTTTGCCGATCCTCTGGTGCGCGAAACCTATCACGCCTACCACATGGACATGGTGCGCGAGACGGTCGCGCGGACCGTGCCCACCATCAACTACCCCGGTGCCACCGCCTTTCACAACGCGCTGGACGAAAACCTGATGGCCTCGCTGACCGGCACCAAGACGGCCGCCCAAGCCATGGCCGACACCGCGACCGAATGGCAGAAGATCACCCGCCGCACCGGCGAGGACAAGATCATCGAGGCGGTCAAGGCGAACAAGGCCGCATGGCCCACGGTGCTTGATCCGGTCTGAGGCGCCCCTCGTCTCAGGCAGGAGAAAGAGGTCGGCGCGGACCCTGCGCGCCGACCGACCCCCCCCAAATTCAGACCATCGGACCCCAGAATGACCCGCTCGCCGGCCTATGAGGCCTTTCGTTACACCGCGATCCTGCTGGCCCTGGCGCTGGCGCTGATCCCGATTCTGTGGATGGCGTCGATGGCCTTCAAGCCGATCCCGGAATGGCAGGCCACCGGGGCCGCGCTGACATGGTGGCCCAAGGCCCCCACGCTGGACAATTTCCGCTTTGTGTTTGGCACCAGCAATTCCGACCTGATCGTGGCGCTGGACCGCACGGCGCTGAAGCCGATCCTGTCATCCTTCCTGTCGGCGGGCATCGGGACACTGATTGCGATGACGGCGGGCACCGCTGCCGCTTACGGCCTGTCGCGGTTCGGGTCGGGCGCGAATCTGCCGCTGGCGTTGGTGCAGTTGCGCCTGTTCCCGCCCATGGCGGTGATGACCCCGGTGATGATCATGTGGGCGTTTTTCAACATGACCGACACCTGGTGGGGGCTGGCGCTGGTTTACGGCATCGTGACCCTGCCCTTCGCGTTCTGGCTGATGAAGACCTTCTTCGACGATATGCCGAAGGAAATCGAGGAAGCCGCCCTGGTCGAAGGGTGCAGCCGCGCCCGCGTGTTCTGGCGGATCACCCTGCCGATGATGCGTGCGCCCCTGGCATCCGCCGCGCTGTTCGTGTTCATCCTGAACTGGTCGGATTACCTGATCGCCCTGCTGCTCACGACGCGCGAATGGGTGACGATCCCGGTCTACATGGCCTCGCTGTCATCTTCGATGACCGGGCAGTTGTATGGCGCCAAAGCCGCCCTTGGCCTGATCGCCGCCGTGCCCCCCGTGGTGCTGGGCGTGCTGATCCAGAAGCACCTTGTGCGCGGCCTGACATTCGGAGCGTTGAAGCAATGAAGACCGAATCCGCCAAACTGGGCTTTCGCCTGACGCTGCCTGCGCAAATCCTTGTGCTGTTCATCTCGGCGTTCCCGCTGCTGATGCAGCTTTACATCTCGCTGACCGACTGGTCGCCGCTGTCGGGCCTGAACTGGACCGCCGCCTGGCAGATGTGGAACAGCTTTGCCAACTATGCCGACCTTTTGTATGACGGTCGGCTGTGGTCGGCGCTTGGGCGGACGGCGCTGGTGATGGCGGTCTGCGTGCCGATCGAATTTCTGCTGGGTCTGGGTCTGGCGACCCTGTTCATGGATGATTTTCCGGCCAAGCGCCTGGCCTATTCCATCCTGATCATGCCGATGATGGTGGTGCCTGCTGTTGCCGGCTACATGTTCTTCATGCTGTTCCAGTCGGGCGGGCCGGTGAATGACATTCTGTCGCTGTTCACAGGATCGCCCGTCACCATCGCCTGGCTGTCCGATCCGAACCTTGCGCTGGTCGCGGTGATGGTCGCCGACATCTGGCAATGGACGCCGCTGATGTTTCTGATCCTGCTGGCAGGTCTTGTGGGCGTGCCCGAAGATCAGGTCCGCGCCGCGACCTTGCTGGGGGCGGGTCCGTTGCAGCGGTTCACCTCGATCGTGCTGCCCCGGATGAAGACGATCATCGGCATCGCACTGGCGATAAGGGTGATCGAGTGCTTCAAGATTTTCGACACCCTGTTCATCATGACCGGGGGCGGGCCGGGGGTCGCGACCGAAACCATCAGCGTTTACATCTACAAGATCGCCACTCAGGATCTGATCTGGGGCTATGTCGCGGCCATCGCGCTGGCCATCCTGATCGTGCTGTCGGCAGTCTGCGTCTGGGCGTTGAAGCGCATGGCACGGGTGCAGGCATGAGCATGATCCGGCTGGAACATCTGGTGAAACGCTTTGGTGCCTTTACCGCGCTGAAGACGATGGACCTGACGATTGCGGATGGCGAGTTTGTCGCCCTTCTGGGGCCATCGGGCTGCGGCAAATCCACCACGATGAACATGATCGCGGGGATGGAGACGCCTTCCGAAGGCCGCATCCTGTTTGGCGAGCGTGACATGGCAGGCGTGCCGATGGGGCGGCGCGGTGTGGGGTTCGTGTTTCAGAACTACGCGATTTTCACCCATATGACGGTGCGGCAGAACCTGTCTTATGGCCTGCGCGCCACGCGCAGGCCAGCGGATGAGGTGGCGCGGCGCACAGCGGCAATGGCCGAATTGCTGCAACTGACCCCGATGCTGGACCGCCCTGCGGCGGGCCTGTCGGTGAACATCCTGCAACGGGTGGCGATCGGGCGGTCTGCGATCATGGAGCCTGCGATTTTCCTTTTGGATGAACCCTTGTCGAACGTCGATGCCGCCTTCCGCGCGGTGATGCGGACCGAATTGAAGGGCCTGCAACGCAGCTTCAAGCAGACCATGGTCTATGTGACCCATGACCAGTTGGAGGCGATGACCATGGCAGACCGGATTGCGGTGATGGACCACGGCGTGTTGCAGCAGGTCGGCACCCCGCTGGAGATTTACAATGATCCCGCCAACCTGTTTGTGGCCCGGTTCATCGGATCGCCGGGGATGAACCTGTTGCAGGGGCGTCCCATCGAAAGCGCGGGCAGCATGGCGATTGATCTGGGGGCCTTGGGGCATTCCTTGCCCTTGGCGCCCGAGCAGGCGGCGGCGGCACGCCGCGCCAAGGGCGATGTGGTCTTCGGCTTTCGCCCCGAACAGGCAGCGCGGGTGGAGGCGGGGCAGGGCATGGCGATGAAGGTCAGCTTTGTCGAACGCATCGGCGCGCGCACGATCCTGCATCTGGGGGATGGGGCGGCCAGCGCCAAGACGGTGTTTGAAAATGACGCCGGGTTCGAGATGGGCGGGGCATTGCACTTTGCCCCGAACCCCGGCGCGGTGCGGTTGTTCGATGCCGCATCCGGCGCTGCGTTGCGGGGGCACTGACATGGCCGAGATTGCCTTTCGCAACGTGACCAAACGCTATGGGGCGACCTTGGCGGTGGATGATGCCAGCTTTACCGTGGCCGACAATGAATTCTTCTGCTTTTTCGGGCCGCCCCTGTCGGGCAAAAGCACGATCCTGCGTCTGATCCTGGGGCTGGAGAAACCCGACAGCGGCGAGATCTTGATTGACGGGCGGCCAGTCAATGAAGTTTCGCCCGCCGCGCGCAATATTGCGATGGTGTTCCAGAACCTCGCCCTGTTCCCGCATATGACGGCGGCGGACAACGTGCGATTCCCCTTGGTGGAACGCCGCGAAGCGCCCGCGAAGATTGAGGCCAGACTGCGCGACGCGGCCGAAAAGCTGCACATCACCCATATCCTGCACAAGATGCCCGGCCAGCTTTCGGGGGGCGAGCGGCAGCGGGTGGCGATTGCCCGCGCTCTGGTGCGCGATCCGGCGGCCTATCTGATGGATGACCCGATCTCGGCGCTGGATGCGCGTCTGCGCGAGGAAACGCGGGTCGAGCTGAAGCGCATCCAGCGCGAGGCCGGGCGGACACTGATCTATGTGACGCATGATCAGGAAGAAGCCATGTCGGTCGCCGACCGGATGGCGATTTTGCAGGGGGGGGCGATCCGCCAGATTGGCGCCCCGGTGGAGATTTACGACCATCCGGCCACGACATATGTGGCGCGGTTTCTGGGCAGCCCGGTGATGAACATTCTGCCGGTGCAGGCGACGGGGGCAGGGTTCGAGGCTGCGGGCGGGGCGTTGCAGGTGCAAGGCCACAGCGCAGGTGCCACCGAACTGGGCCTGCGCCCCGAGGATCTGCGGGTGACGCCGTGGCAGGGGGGCGCTGGCACGCCTGCCACGGTGGCCGAGGTGGAACCGCTGGGTGGGTATACCGTGGTGACCTTGACCGCCGGGCCGCAGCCGTTGCGGGCAATGCTGCGCGGGCAGCCGGATATTCGGGTGGGGGCACTGGTGGGGCTTGGCTGCGACCCTGCGCGGGTGATGTATTTCGGGGCGGGCGGTGCAGCGCTGCCCAGATCCTTGGGAGGGGACAGGATATGAGCGACGCTTTGGGGTTTCAGCCCGATCCGGTGGTGCGCAGCAAGGATCTGGTGATCGGCTGCATCGGCGCAGGCATGATCATGGCCGAATGCCATCTGGCGGCCTATCACGAGGCGGGCTTCAAGGTCGGCGCAATCGCCAGCCGGACCGAGGCCAAGGCCGCAGCGGTGGCCGCACGTTGGGGCATCCCGAAGGTGCATGCGACGCCGGAGGCGCTGATTGCCGACCCGTCGATCGAAGTGCTGGACATCGCCTATCCGCCCGACCAGCAGCCTGCGCTGATCTATGCCGCGCTGAAACAGCCGCATATCAAGGCGATCCTTGCGCAGAAACCCCTCGCCCTGACGCTGGCCGATGCGATTGCCCTGCGCGATGCGGCGGCCAAGGCGGGCAAGGTGCTGAGCGTCAACCAGAACATGCGCTACGACCAATCGATGCGGGTGCTGAAGCAGATCATCGACCGGGGCGATCTGGGTGAGATCGTGTTTGCGCAGATCGACATGCACGCCATCCCGCATTGGCAGGGGTTTCTGGCGGGGTATGACCGCCTGACGCTGGCGAACATGTCGGTGCATCATCTGGACGTGCTGCGGTTTCTGTTCGGCGAACCTGTCGAGATCACCACCCAGACCCGCAAAGACCCGCGCACCACGTTTGACCATGCCGACGGCATCACGGTGTCCACCCTGCGCTTTGCGTCCGGCGTGCTGGCGGTCAGCCTGGAGGATGTCTGGTCCGGCCCGCGTGCGGAAGGCTATGACAATGACCAGAGCATCACCTTCCGGGTGGAAGGCACGGCAGGCGTGGCCAAAGGCAGCATCGGCTGGCCCACAGGGGCGGCAAGCACGCTGACCTATGCCTCGCAAACCGCTACTGCGGGCAAATGGGTGACACCGACATGGGATACCATGTGGTTCCCCCACGCCTTCATCGGCGTGATGGAACAGTTGCAACATGCGGTGCAGACCGCAACGCCCCCGGCGCTTTCGGTGGCCGACAACGTGCATACGGTTGCGTTGATCGAGGCGGGATACCGTTCGATCGCCGAGGGGCGCACCGTCAAACTGTCTGAAATTTCAACGAACTGAGGGAGGAACACCACCATGATGCAACTGGGTATTTTTTCGGGGTATTTCCCCTATGGTCTGGAAGACACCGCCAAGAAAATCCGCGGCCACGGCTTCAACACCGTGCAGTTGGACCTGCATTTCAAGGACATTGACCTGAGCCACGGCAACCTGACGGCGGCCAACTGCAAACGTGTGCGCGACACGTTCCGCGCGCATGATCTGCCGATTTCCTGTATTTCGGGCTATACCAACATCATTCACCCGGACCTTGCACATCGCAAGGCCAATGTGGACCGTCTGAAGGACATCATCCGCAATGCGCGGGCTTTGGGCACGCCTTATGTCATCTCGGAAACCGGCACCTACAACCTTGAATCCGAATGGATGTCGGACCCGAAGAACAAGACCGAAGAAGGGTTTGAAACCTGCCGCAAGGTGATCGCCGAACTGGCGCAAGAGGCCTATGACCACGGGTCGATGTTCCTGCTGGAAACCTATGTGAACAACGTGGTGGGGTCGGTCGAGGAAACCGTCAAGATGTTCGCGCAGGTCGATCATCCGGGGCTGGGCCTGCTGATGGACCCGACCAACTACTTTGAATCGCACAACATCGACAACATGGACGGCATCCTGCATCAGGTGTTCGACACGCTGTCGGACAAGATCAAGATTGCGCATGCCAAGGATGTGGCGCGGGCGGGCGATGACAAGTCTGAAAAGCACGCGGATATCGGCGATGACGATGCGCTGGCCTCGCACACGTTCCGGGGGGTTGGCGAGATCGTGCTGAACGCGCCGGGCACGGGGTCGCTGAACTATGATCTTTACCTGCAACTGCTGGCCAAGAAGCACCCCAACATTCCGATGATCATTGAACATCTGGATGAAGCGGACGTGCCGCGTTCCAAATCCTTCATGGACGGCAAATTCGCGGCCCACGGGGTCTGAGACAACGCGGGCGGCGCCATGACGCGCCGCCCGGTTTTGCAGGAGGTTGGTGTGCCGCAGCTTTTCGGACAGTCAGTGACGCGGCAGGACATTGCCGCGCGGGCGGGGGCTTTGTCGCAATTCGCCGGCGTCCGGCTGGTGACGCTGGCCGACGGGCTGGAACGCGGGTTGCGGATGCTGGAGTTTCGCACCGGGTCCGGCCTGCGCTTTACCGTGCTGGTGGACCGGGCGATGGATATTGCCGAGGTCGAACACAAGGGTCGCGCGATTGGCTGGCATTCGGCGGCGGGCTTTCGGCATCCTGGCCTGCATGATGTGGAAGCCGAGGGCGGTTTTGGCTGGGCACGCAGCTTTTCGGGCTTTCTGGTGACCTGCGGGCTGGATCACATTCTGGGGCCGGAAACCGTGTCGACCGAAAGCTACAACTATCCGGGCCGCAAGACGGCCAGCCATGGTCTGCACGGGCGGGTCAGCACGATCCCCGCGCGGCTGACCGGGTATGGCGAGGCTTGGGACGGCGACCGCTGCATCCTGTGGGCCGAAGGCGTGGTGCGCCAAGCCACAGTGTTTGGCGAAACTCTGGTGCTGTACCGCCGGATCGAGGCCGATCTGGGCGGCGATGACATCCGCCTGACCGACCGCGTGGTGAACGAAGGTTTTCTGCCAACGCCGCACATGATGTTCTACCACATCAACATCGGCCATCCGGTGCTGGACGCAGGCGCGCGCTATCTGGCCCCGATCCGGGATGTGATCTGGGCGGCGCATGGCGACCGCTACCACACGCAGGGCGTCGGCTATCAGCGCGCGCCCGGCCCGACCGATGGCTTTGCCGAACAGGTCTGGCAGCATGACATGGCCGATGCGGGCGGCGAGGTTCCGGTGGCCCTGGTCAATGACCGCCTTGGCCTTGGCATCGAAGTGACCACCCGCAAGGATCAGTTTCCCTGCGCCTATCAGTGGCAATATTACCAGTCCGGGGCCTATGTCATGGGGATCGAACCCTCGACCCACCACGTTCTGGGCAACACCGCAGCCCGCGACAGGGGCGAAATGATCTGGCTGGGGCCGCAGGACAGCCGCGCCTACCAGACCCGCTTTGCCGTGCTGGACGGGGCCGCCCGGATTGCCGCCTCCGAGGCCGCGATCCGCGCCATTGCGGTGCAGCCGCCCGATGATTTCCCCCCCCCCTCTGGCCAGTTTCCGCCCCTGGGCGGACGGCCACAGCCGACTCCATGAAGGACAGGTGCATCCCATGACAACTGCCACCAAAACCTATGCCCCCCGCGACTATGGCCTTGTCGGAGAGTCGAGCCGCAAGGCGGTGGAAACCGGGCTTTCCTCGGCGGAATGGTATCATTCCGACGTGCCGCGCAAGGTGATGAAAGACCTGATGAAGCGCAGCGACGGCCCCGCGATCCGCGATACCGCGATCTGGCTGGGGTTGCTGGTGCTGACCGCCATCGGGGGCGTGGCGTTCTGGGGCACATGGGCCTGCGTGCCGTTTTTCCTTGTCTACGGGGTGCTCTACGGGTCGGCCTGCGACAGCCGCTGGCACGAGGCCGGGCATGGCACGGCGTTCAAGACCGGCTGGATGAACGATGCGGTCTATCACATCGCCAGCTTCATGGTGATGCGCAACCCGACAGCCTGGCGGTGGAGCCATGCGCGCCACCACACCAACACCATCACCGTGGGGCTGGACCCTGAAATCGGCTTCATGCGTCCGCCGCGCATCGTGATGGCGGCGCTGAATTTCATCGGCATCCCCTATGTGTTCTACGACCTGCGCACCCTGCTGCGGCATGCCTTCGTCGGGCTGAACGCGGGCGAGCAGACCTATATCCCTGAAAGCGAACGTCCCAAGGCGGTGTTCTGGGCGCGGCTGCATATCGCCATCTATGCGGCCACGATCCTTGCGGCGGTCGGCCTGCGGTCGTGGCTGCCGCTGATGCTGATTGGCGGGCCGCGGGTCTATGGCTGCTGGCACATGTACATGACCGGGCTGATCCAGCACGGGGGCCTGGCCGAGGATGTGGTGGACCACCGGCTGAACAGCCGCACCTGCTATATGAACCCGGTCAGCCGCTGGATCTACTGGAACATGAATTACCACGTCGAACATCACATGTTCCCGATGGTGCCCTATCACGCGCTGCCGCGCCTGCACGACCTGATCAAGCACGACCTGCCCGCGCCCAACACCTCGATCTTGGATGCCTATGTCGAGATGACGCGCGCCCTGCTGCGGCAACGTCACGATCCGACGCACTACCACCGCAAGGCGCTGCCCCCGACGGCGCGGCCCTACCGCGACGAATTTCACGACATCGAAGTTGCCAGAGAAGGGGTCTGACATGGCCTGGATTGATGCCTGCGCGGTGGATGACATCGACGCCGAAGACCTGATCCGTTTTGATCATGGCGGCGGCACCTATGCGATCTACCACGCGCCGGACGGGACGTTTCATGCGACCGACGGGCTTTGCACGCATGAAAAGGTGCATCTGTGCAATGGGTTGGTCGATGGTGACACCATCGAATGCCCCAAGCACAACGGCCGTTTCAACTATCGCACCGGGGCCGCGTTGCGCGCGCCGGTCTGTGTCGACCTGAAACGCCATCCGGTGCGGGTGGTGGGCGGTCGCGTCGAAATCGAACTGGGGTAGGACATGCGCAAGAAACCGACGGTCGCCGATCTGCGGGCGAAAAAGGGCAAGGGTCAGTTGACCATGCTGCGCCTGTTCACGCTCGACGAGGCCGCCGCCGCCGAGGAGGCCGGGATCGATGTGGTGTCGGTGCCGCCCGAACTGGTTACGCATCCGCGCTACCGCGAGGTGGCCCCCAGCCTGTTTTCGATGACAGGCGTGGATCATCGGTCCGCAGGCACGCGGGACGATTACCTGCGCTTTTCCGGCCAGATGCTGAACGCGGGCGCCGATGCGATCTATTGCTCGGGCAGCCTTGCGACCGTGCGGTTTCTGGCGGATGAGCATATCCCCGTGGTGGGTCATGTCGGCCTTGTGCCCTCGCGCAACACCTGGACGGGTGGTTTCAAGGCGGTGGGCAAGACGGCGGATGCGGCGGTCGCGCTTCTGGCCGAGGTGCAGGCCTACGAGGCTGCGGGGGCCTTTGCGGTGGAAATCGAGGTGGTTCCGGTCGAGGTTGCGACCGAGATCAGCCGCCGGGTAAACATCCTGCTGTGGTCGATGGGCGCGGGGCCGGGCTGCGATGTGCAGTATCTGTTTTCCGAAGATATTCTTGGCGAAAACCGCGGCCACATGCCGCGCCACGCCAAGGTCTATCGCAACTTTGCCGCCGAATTCGACCGGTTGCAGCGCGAACGGGTCGCGGCCTATGCCGAATTCATCGCCGATGTGGCGTCCGGGGCCTACCCCGAGGCGCGGCATGTGGTGGGGATGGATGCGGCCGAGCTTGCAGCCTTCAAGGCCCGGATCGCAGGGTAGGGTTTTGGGGGGGCGGTGAGGGGGCGCACCGCCCCGCCCGGTCAAAAGATGTCGAGAACGTAGAACAGGATGATCACGACGACCGGGATGCCGAGGAAGTAGGCGACGATGCCTTTCATGGGGAGTCTCCTTTGATACGGCAGATCAACGCGGGCTGGGTGTGCAAGGTTCCGCAGCGGCATGAAATAATCGCGCCAGCCCCTGCCGGGCTGTGCGATCAGGTCACGCGGTCGGCTGGCCCAGACGGTGCAGGATGTCCGTCACAAGCTGGTCCAGCGGTTGGTCGATATCCACCGTCACCGCCTCGTCCGGGCCCGGCGGTTCCAGCGTGGCAAACTGGCTGTCCAGCAGCGACACGGGCATGTAATGCCCGGCTCGCGCCTCCATCCGCGCCGCGATCACCGCGCGGCTGCCCGCCAGATGCACGAACTGCACTGGCCCTGCGCCTGCGCGAATGCGGTCGCGGTAGGCCCGGCGCAGGGCGGAACAGCCGATGATCACCGGGGCCTCGTCATGCAGCACCTGTGCCACCCGGTCCAGCCACGGCCAGCGGTCGTCATCGGTCAAGGCCACGCCTGCCCGCATCCTGGCCACGGCGGCGGCGGAATGCAGGTCGTCGCCGTCGCGGTAGGGCAGGCCCGTGCGCAGGGCCAGCGCCGCCCCGACCGAGGATTTGCCGCAGCCCGACACCCCCATCAGCACGATCCGTGCCTTCACAGCGACGCCGTGATGCCACCATCGACATAAAGGATATGCCCGTTCACAAAGCTGGACGCATCCGAGGCAAGGAAAATGCAGGCCCCCACCAGTTCCTGTACCTGCCCCCACCGACCCTGCGGAGTGCGCTTTTCCAGCCATGCGTTGAAATCGGGGTCGCCCTTCAGCGCGGCATTCAGCGGCGTGTCGAAATAGCCCGGTGCTATGGCATTGCAGGTCAGCCCATGCCGCGCCCAATCGGTCGCCATGCCTTTGGTCAGGTTGCCGACCGCCCCCTTGGTCGCCGTGTAGGGCGCAATCGACGGCCGGGCGAGCGCAGTCTGCACAGAGGCGATGTTGATGATCCGCCCGCGTTTGCGCCCGATCATGTGCCTCGCCACCGCCTGACCCACATGGAACACCGACGCGATATTGGTTTGCAGCAGCTTCTCGAAGGCCTCGGGCGGAAAATCCTCCAACGGGCCACGGTGCTGCATGCCTGCGTTGTTCACCAGAATGTCGATGGCGCCTACGTCCGCCTCGAACCCGTCCACCGCCGCGCGCACCGCATGGTGGTCGGTCGCGTCAAACGCCAGAACCCGCGCGCCCGGAATATCCGCCGCTGCCGTCGCCAGCCTGGCCGCGTCGCGCCCGTTCAGCACCACCTCGGCCCCCGCTGCCGCCAGTCCGACTGCCAAGGCATGGCCGATGCCCTGCGAGGACCCGGTGATCAGTGCCCGCCGCCCCGCCAGATCGAAAAGCTGAAGTCCCATGCTGCGCCCCTTGGCTTTGGTCTGCAAAGCAGTTTTATGTTATCGTTACCATATTCCGTCAAGCAGCGCCTCTGTCAGGCCCGGAGACTCCATGCCCAAACCCGAAATCCTTCAGATCGGCAGCTATGCCGACAGGGACCAGACCCCGCTTGATGCGGCCTACACCATGCACCGGTATTTCGAGGCCACCGACAAGGCGGCCTTTCTGGCACAGGTCGGCCCACAGGTGCGCGCGATTGCCACGCGGGGGGATCTGGGGGCCAGTGCCGATCTGATCGCGGCCTGCCCCCGGCTGGAGCTGATTGCGGTGTTTGGCGTGGGGTTCGATGCCGTCGATATCGACTGTGCCCGCGCGCGCGGCATTGCCGTGACCAACACGCCGGGGGTGCTGACCGACGATGTGGCCGACCTTGCGGTTGGCATGATCCTTGCGCAGTGTCGCGGCATCGTGCAGGCCGACGCCCATGTGCGCAGCGGCGCCTGGGCCAAGGGCAGTTTGCCGTTGCAGCGCAAGGTTTCGGGCGCGCGGGCGGGTATTCTGGGGCTGGGGCGGATCGGGCATCAGATCGCGCATCGGCTGGCGGCGTTCGGCATGGACATCGCCTATTCCAGCCGGGTGGCCAAACCGGGGGCCGAAGGCTGGCAGTTCATCCCCGACCCGGTGGCGCTGGCGGCGCGGTCCGATATTCTGGTGGTGGCGCTGGCCGCCACCGCCGATACCCGCCACATCGTGGGGCGCGAGGTGATGGCAGCCCTTGGGCCGCAGGGCCTGCTGGTGAACATCAGCCGGGCCGCGAACGTGGACGAGGCCGCCTTGCTGGACGCGCTGGAAAGCGGGGCCTTGGGCGGTGCGGCGCTGGATGTGTTTGAGGGCGAGCCCGCCCTGAACCCGCGCTTTCTGACCGCGCCAAATGTGCTGCTGCAACCGCATCAGGGCAGCGCCACGGTGGAAACCCGCGCCGCCATGGGCCAGTTGGTGCGCGACAATCTGGCCGCGCATTTCGCGGGACGGCCCTTGCTGACGCCCGTAGTGTAAGGCGCGATGCCCCGGTGATTGCGGCTTGGCGGCAGGGAAAACCGTCACTACCTTGCCACCACCCCCACGGGGGCAGGCAGGGGGGGCGGTGGCATGAGTTTCTTTCAGGTGATCGACCCGGATTTTGGTCGCTATGTCATGGGCAACGCGCCGGTCAAACGGCTGGCCACCGGCTTTGACTGGGTCGAAGGCCCGGTCTGGTTTGGCGATGCCGGGGCATTGCTGTTTTCCGACATCCCCAACAACCGCATCCTGCGCTGGACGCCCGATGGCATCACCCCGTTCCGTCAGCCCTGCAACCATACCAACGGCCACACCCGCGACCGGCAGGGGCGGCTGGTGTCGTGCGAGCATGGCACAAGGCGGGTGACGCGCACCGAATGGGATGGGACCATTACCGTCATCGCCGATGGCCATGGCGGCAAGCGGTTGAATTCGCCCAATGATGTGATCGTGGCGCGGGATGGGGCGATCTGGTTCACCGACCCGCATTATGGGATCATGACCAATTACGAAGGCCATCAGGCCGATCAGGAACAGCCCTGCCACGTCTACCGCGTGGACCCGGATGGCACCGTCGAGGCGGTGATCACCGACATGGCCTGCCCCAATGGCCTTGCCTTCAGCCCGGATGAAAGCGTCCTGTATGTGGCCGATACCGGGGCGATGTTCGGCAATGATCCGCAGCATATCCTGGCGTTTGATATGGTCGCAGGCAGGCCGACGAAGGGGCGCGTTTTCCACAAGGTCGGGGTGGGTTGTGCCGATGGGATCCGCATTGATACTGACGGCAACCTGTGGTCGTCTGCGGGCGACGGGGTGCATTGCATCGCGCCTGACGGGCATCTGATGGGCAAGATCTTCGTGCCGGAAACCGTGTCGAACCTGTGCTTTGGCGGGCGGGCCAAGCATCAGTTGTACATCACCGCCACGACCAGCCTCTATTCGGTCGCGCTGAACCGCAAAGGAATGCAATGGCCATGACTGCAAGGATGCCGGAAATCGGGTTGATCGGGTTGGGCACGATGGGGGCGGCGCTGGCGCTGAACATCGCCGAAAAGGGGTTCGGGATCGCGGTCTGGAACCGCACAGGGTCTGTCACTACTGCGTTCCACAAGGATGCAGGCGATCTGGCCGCAAGGATCGTGCCGACGCAAAGCCTGAAGGATCTGGTGGCCGCGATCAAACCGCCCCGCGCGATCATTCTGATGGTGCCGGCGGGGCAGGCGGTGGATGACCAGATCGCCGCCCTGACCCCGTTCCTTGGCAAGGGTGACCTGATCGTGGATGCAGGCAACGCGAACCTGCACGACACCAACCGCCGCGCCGCCGCGAGCTTGCCGTTTCATGTGATGGGCATTGGTGTGTCGGGTGGCGAAGACGGCGCGCGCCACGGCCCCGCCATCATGGCGGGCGGCGACAAGGCCGATTGGGACCGCATGGCCCCGGTGCTGACCGCGATTGCCGCGAAGGCCGAGGATGGCACGCCCTGTGCGGCATGGATGGGTCCGGCAGGGGCGGGGCATTTCGTCAAGACCGTTCACAACGGCATCGAATATGCCGACATGCAGATGATTGCCGAGGTGTACGGCATGATGCGCGATGGCATGGGGATGCAGGCTGCGGCCATCGCGGGTGTGTTCGCGGGCTGGAACGACGGCGTGCTGCGGTCGTATCTGATCGAGATTGCGGCCTCGGTTGCCGCCGCCATCGACCCTGAAACCGGGGCGCCCATGCTGGATGTGATCGTCGATGCGGCGGGGCAGAAGGGCACCGGGCGCTGGACCGCGATCGAGGCGCAGCATCTGGCCACCCCGGTTCCGGTGATCGAGGCGGCGGTGATGGCGCGCAACGCATCTGCCCGGCTGGAGGAGCGCAAGGCAGGCGAGGCGCGGTTCGGGCCTGCACCACGGCGGTTGCCGGAAAACATGGCGCTGACCGATCTGGAATCGGCGCTGATTGCAGGCAAGATCCTGTGCTATGCCCAAGGCTTTGCGATGACCGCCAAGGCGGGCGATGGTTTTGGCTGGGCGCTGCCCTTGCCCGAAATCGCGCGGGTCTGGCGGGCGGGCTGCATCATCCGGTCGGCCATGCTGAACGACATGGCAGAGGCGCTGGAGCAGGACGCAGGCCGCAACCTGATTCTGTCGCCGTTCTTTGCCAACCTGATCGAGGCGCATCTGCCCGCCTTGCGCCGCGTTGTCGCGGCAGGCGCGCTGAACGGCATCGCCACCCCGGCGCTTTCGGCAGGCCTGTCGTGGTTTGATCTGATGCGCACCGCGCGCGGCACCGCCAACATGATCCAGGGCCAGCGCGATTTCTTTGGCGCGCACGGGTTTGACAGGCTGGACGGCAAGCCGCTTCACCACGGGCCATGGGGCGCATGATTCCGCGGCCCTTGCGCCAGGTCTTGTGCCGGGGGCTGTCAGGTCAGGGCTGAAACATCGCGAACAGCCGGTCCACCCCGACGCGGGCCTCGGCCACCACGCGCGCCACATCGGCGGCGGGCAGGCCGACCTCTGCGGCGCGCAGGGCGCGGGTCACACAATCGGCGGCAGGAGTTTTCGCCACATCCAGCATGTGGTCGCCGCGACCGACCGAGTCCATGAACTGGGCCAGCTTGGCATCCCATGCCAGCGCGATGGCGGGCGCGCCGTAAGAATAGGCCCCGATCACCGCGTGCATCCGGTAGGCGATCAGCGCGTCGAACCCGGCCAGATGCGCGCAAAGCTGCGCCGGGGTCCGTTGATCCAGCATCTGCAACGCGCCGCCATGTCTGGCACCAAGCGCCAGCAGGGCGTCCTTCATGCGGGCGGCATAGATCCGGTCCTCGGGGCTGCCGTTGGTAAAGACCTGCACGATGGCCCCTTGGTCCAGCAACCCTGCGGCCACGTCCAGATACCACTGGTCCAGCCGGCTCGACGCGGGGGCAGAGTCGGAATGATAGCGGATGGCAAGATGGCTCATCAGGCCCAAGCCCACCACCTTTTGCGCGCGGGCGGGGCGGGGGGCTTGCGGGAAGACCAGTGATGCCAGCAGGCCGGGGTCGCGCACCACCTGGGCGCGGTGGCCGGTCTTGTCCGCCAGATGCCGGTCCCACAGCGCGGCAGAGGCCGTATCACGCAGGAACACCGCCTTGACGTTCGGGCTGGCAAAGGCGCGCGCGAACATGCCCAGCCCGGTCTTGGTGAAATGCGCAGCCATGCCGCAGGCATAGATCGCCACCGGCAGGTTCAGCCGGGCGGCACTGTCCACCGCCAAAGCCAGCTTGGTCGGGAAATTCAGGTCCAGATCGGCGATCAGGTTGCCGCCGCCGATCACCACGCCGTCGCCCCCCGCCAGGGCGCGGGCATAATGCGGCCCCCAACTGCGGCGGGCGGCAATCGCCAGTGGCAGCCGAACGGCCGCTTGCCGCAGCGCGGGCGGCAGGGCTTGCAGCACCGCCATCACCGTGCTGCGCCCCGGCATCGCATCGCCATAGGCGTTACGCGCCGCCAGATCGACCGAAGTGGTGCCCGCATCGGCCCCCGCCGCGCACAGGGTCTGTTCCAGACACTCCGACAGCAGGCCATCGCCCAGATTGGGGCTGAACTTTGCATTGAAGCACAGCAGTCTGGGCGGGCGGCGGGTGGGATCGGGGGTCAAGATGGTATCCTTCCGGTGGCATCAGGGCTGGGTCACGGTGATGCGATAGCGGGTCAGATCGCCCTTGGCGGTGGCCCCGGCGCTGACCGTGACCTCGACCACATCGCCTGCCGCAAGGGGCAGGTCGGGCAGCGACAGGTCGATGGGGTCTTTGCCCGCCCCCTGGGCCAGCGCGTCGCCGTTCAGGGTGACGGTTGCGATGATGCCATCCACGCTGGCCTGACCCGGCGCAAACCGCGCGGTCAGGGTCACCGGGCCGTCGCTGGCCGCCGTATAGCGGTGGACGAGATCGGTGCTGGGGCCGGGCAGCAGGGTTTCGGCGGTCAGTCGCACGGCATCCTGACCCTTGGCGGTGACATAGGGGGTCCAGGGCGTGCCGGGGGCCTCTTGCCCCGGTCGGGTGACAAGCGCCACATCGCGGCCATTGCTGCGGGCCAGCGCCACGAAGCCGTCGGTCAGCGGCGGGGTGCCATCGGCGGCGGGGTAGCCGAACTGGTCAAAGCTGTCGGCCAGCACGGTCTGCGGGCCAAGCGCCAGATCGCGGGCCAGATCAATGCCGCCAGCGCGATGAAAGATCAGCGGGTCGGTGGGCGACAGCGCAAGCGGCCCTGACGCCACAGCCCCCGTGGCGGTCAGCACCGCCACACCGGCGGCAGGCACCACGGCGCGGGCAGCCCCCCAGAGCACGATATGATCAGGCCCGAACCGGCAGCCATAGGTAAAGGCGTCAGGGGCCACATCGGCCACGGGCTTGCCTGCAAAATTCTGGTCGGCATAGCGGTAGGCGCTGCCCACCGGGGTCGCCCTGCCGCCCGCATCGAACAGCGGCACGAACCCGTCACCCCGTGCGGTCAGCGGAAACCACACCGCCCGCGTCACCCCGCCAAGCGCGAACTGACAGTAGTTGCGCAGGAAATAGCCGACGGCCAGCGCGGCATCGGGTTCGCCGAATTCGGTGACTTCCAGCGGCAGGGGGGCCGCGTCGGGGTGGCGGCGCAGCACGGCAATCTGGCGCACGAACTGTTCGGGCGGGGTGGTATAGGGGTGGATCGCCAGCGCATCCATTCGCCCCGCCCCCCCGGCGTCCAGCACCTGCCACAGATAGCCTGCGGGAATGGAATGGGTGGCCCCGCCCAGAATGCGCAGATCGGGCCGCAGCGCCTTGGCCGCCACATAGGTCGCGGCCAGAATGCGGGCATAGGCCGCGGCCCGGTCGGCGGGGCGCATGTCCTTCAGCGGGCCTTTGACAAAGTTGGTGCCGTTGAATTCGTTGCCGACCTCGATCGCATCGACGCCCGGATACTGCGCCGCCACCGCCGCCGCAAAGGCGGCAAAACCCGCGATGCCCTGAGCGGTATGGGGCGTGTCGCCCCCGTCATACAGATCGTTCCCCCAGTTCAGCGTGATGCTGAGGCTGGCGCCCGCTGCCGCGACGCGGGCCGGATAGGCCAGCCGCGCCCCGGTGAAATCATAGACCCCAGGCGTGGTTTCGGCCCGGTTCCAGTTCAGCCCGTCGCGCAGATCGCGGATGCCGTTGCCGGGCAGGGCCGCCAGCACCGCAGGCTGCGCGCCCTGGTTGAAGTTGGACGCCGCCCCAAGCCGGGGGGCGATGGCCCCCTCGGCCTGCGCCATGCCGGCGCAGAGGCCCGCGATCACCGCCAGAACCGCCCTCATCCTGCGGCCACCGATGCGGCCTGCAATTCCTGCGCCACGCGGCGGATGACGCCAGAGGCGGTGGGCAAATACTCGAACCGCCCCTGCCGCCCCACAGACACGATGCCGAAGGCAGTCAGTTGCGCAAGGATCGGGGCGGCGGCATCGGCCCGGCCTTTCAGGTACAAAGGGTAGGCATCGGTCACCACATCATGTCCTTCCAGTGCGATATCCCCGGTGATCAGCCCCAGCCCCCGGACATGGCTGCAAAAATCGGCAAAGGCGGCGTCGGGGTCGGGCGGCGATCCGGCGGCCAGTGTCACCTCTACCGACATGAAGTCACGATCCTGCATCAGACCGGGGTAGATGCGCGAATAAAGCGTGGCGCGTTTCCAGCGCCCTTCGCCGTGAAAGTTGAACAGCACATTGCCAAGCGGTTTGGCCACCCCGGTCGCCGACACGAACAGCGTCAGCAGATCAAGGCTTTGCAACCCGGCATCCGTGCCGAACACCGCCCTGTGCATCAGATGCAGCGGCATGGCAGACACCACGGCCCCGGCCTGCCAGGACTGACCCGCGGTCGCCACGCGAAAGCCCTCGCCCTCTTTCGTCACGGCGCTGACGGTCTGGCCCAGCTGGAAGGTCACGCCCTGGGCTTCAAGCTGCGTGCGGATTTCCGTGAACAGGGTGGTGAACCCCGAAGGGGGCCGCACCCGAAGTGCTGCAGGCGGGCCGCGCCGCACCGGCTTGCGCCGCAGCGCCCGCCACAGCATCTTGGCCATTTCGGCGGTGCGGGTCTTTTTTTCGATGAAGCCCATGCGGCGGTAGAAGAATTCTTCGTCCAGCGTCTCGGGCGGGGTGTGGTGGAACCGGGTGATATAGCTGCGCAGGCCCGACCCTTCATAGATGCGGCGGCCCAGCCGGGCACGGCAGGCGGTATCCACCGTGCCGTCGGTGCGGGTGGTCAGGCGCGACCAGACCATATCGGCAATCGCCCCCCACAGCCGGACAGGCGGCCAGGCCAGAATGTCGCGCGGCTCGACCGGATAGTGCAGCACCTGCCCGTCGGGCGCGATGCGGCGCTGCACCCGCGCGGCGGGCGGGCACAGGGCGCGGGTGCCCGGAAACTGGTCGAACAGCCGGGCCTGATCTTCGTAAAAGATGCTGCCGACATCGAAGGTATAGGGGCCGATCTCATGCGACCGATGGGTGCCGCCGATATGGCGTGCCGCGTCCAGCACCAGAACCCGCCGCCCCGAGGCCGCCAGAATGCCCGCCGCCGTCAGCCCCGCGGGCCCCGCGCCCAGCACGATCACATCCTGGCGCTGCTGCGGCAGGGTGGCATGGGTCGGGGCAAGATGGATTTCGTGATCGGCCATGTCTGCCTGCCTTGTGGACGTATGTTGGCCTACACGATGCCTGAATCAGTGGCATGAACCATCGTTTTCGCTTCAAGCTGCATCGCAGCGGGGCGTGACGGTGCGGGCAACCGCCTTGACTGTCGCATGATTGACGAAAAAGGGGCAGATAGATCAACAGACAGGCATTGGCGAAAACAGCGGTGGCGGGCAGATGCAGACGAGGATGGCAAAGACCCCGGACCCGGCACAGGTTGCGACCCGGATCGCGGTGATCGTCTGTTCTGCCGGGCGACCCGAGTGCCTGCGCCCCTTTGCCGAACGCATCGCCCTGCAAACCCGTCAGCCCGACCGCCTGCTGTTCGTGGTGCCCCGCGCCGAAGATGCCCCTCCCGACATCGCCCATTGGGCCGGGCCGGGTGTTGCCGCCGAGGTGGTGATTTCCCCCAAGGGCCTGCCCCGTCAGCGCAACCATGGCCTGAACGCCATTGCCGGGGATTGCGGGCTGGTGGTGTTCTTTGACGATGATTTCCTGCCCTCGCGCCATGCCCTGGCCCGGATCGCCCAAGCCTTTGCCGAACTGCCGCAGGTCAACGGCATGACCGGGCATCTGATTGCCGACGGCATCCGCGGGCCGGGCATCGGCGTGCCCGAGGCCGTGGCCATGCTGGCCCGCCATGATGCCACGCCGCAGGACGGCCCGGTGCAGGTGCGCCGCGAGGGGCTGGCGGGGCTGTATGGCTGCAACATGGCCTACCGGATGGCCGCCATCGGTGCACAGCGGTTCGACGAGGCCCTGCCGCTGTACGGCTGGCAGGAGGACATCGACTTTGCCGCCCGCATCCCCGGTGGCCGGATCAAGACCGATGCCTTTGCCGGCGTGCATCTGGGGATCAAGTCGGGGCGCGAAACGGCAGGTGCCCGGCTGGGCTACAGCCAGATCGTGAACCCTTGGTATCTGGTGCGCAAGGGCACCATGCGGCCCCGGTTTGCCCTGAACCTGGCCCTGCGCAACATGGCCGCGAACCACTGGCGCGGATTGCGCCCCGAACCCTGGATCGACCGTCTGGCCCGCGCGCGGGGCAACTGGATCGGGCTGGCCGACATTCTGCGCGGCCGCGCCGATCCGGGCCGGATACTGACCCTGTGACTGTGATTGAAAGGCCTTTGCCGATGATCCCCACCGACCCCGCCAAACGTGCGCTGATGCCCAACCTGTTCATCATCGGGGCGTCGAAGGCCGGGTCATCGGCCCTGCATGCCTATCTGCGCGCCCACCCCGCCATCCGCATGAGCGACGAAAAGGAGCCGTGCTTTTTCGTGGACCGGGCCGAACTTGCCGAGGCCTGGCCCATCATGGCGCGGCAGGCCTGTTCGCAGGACTGGGACGCCTATCTGACCCTGTGGAAGGGCGGCGAGGGCGCGCGCTATCGCGGCGAGGGCAGCGTCTATTATTCGCAAAGCCCGCATCGCAGCGGCGTCGCGGCCCGGATCGCCGCCGCCGCCCCTGATGCCCGCATCCTCTATCTGGTGCGCGAGCCCGTGGGCCGCGCCATCGGCCATTACTGGCAACGCGCCAAGGAATTTCAGGAGCCCTTGCCGCTGGATCAGGCGCTGCGGGACAACCCGCTGTACCGCGACACATCGGATTATGCGCTGCAACTGGCCGAGTATCTGGCGGTCTTCCCGCGCGCGCAGGTGCATGTGGTGGTGGCAGAACGCCTGCGCACGCAGCGGCGCGCGGTGCTGGCGGGGATTTTCGACTGGCTGCAACTGGACGCGGTCGCCCTGTCCGACGACCAGATAACCGAGCGGCACACATCCCCGCCAACCAGCCGCAACGCGCGGTTTCCGCTGGTGCGCACGGTGCGCGATTCCGCGCTGTGGGCGCAGGCGCGGCGGTTGTTGCCGAAGGCCGCGATCAACCGCTTGCGCCGCGCCGCAACCGTGCAGTATCAGCGGTCCGACATCGACGACAGCGCCGTGCGCGCCGAGCTTGCGACCTATTTCAAGCCGCGAATCGCTGCGTTTGAAACCTTGCTGGACGAGGCCATTCCCGAGTGGCAAAAACCGTAAGCAATCATTTTAAGCGCGATTTTAGAGACTGCCTTTGTGTTGGGCTTTGTGAATCCGGCGAATTCAATCATTGGGTTATTTTTAGAAAGGCGAATGCAACCCATGATTGTATTTTAAGCCATCTTTCTGCGACTGCATTGACGAATTGTCACAATGATACCTTAAAATGGCCTTAATCGAGCGGACAAGGCCGGCGTCTTCAGAGCTGCATTTGTCGACATTGGCGCTGCGATTGTGAAATATTATTGTGGGGAATTAACATGCCAGGTTCAGATGACTATATCGTGGGTACTGCCGGCAATGATCTGATCAACGCTCAGGGGGGCAGCGACACTGTCCTTGGCGAGCAGGGAAAGGATACGCTTGTCGGCGGGGCTGGGGAAGACGTGCTGAAAGGCGGCGGCGACGTTGACTACGTCTATGGCGGCCAGCAGGCAGACAAGCTTTACGGCGACGGCGGCAATGACCGCATGTTTGCAGGTGACGGCAATGACCGCGCCTATGGCGGCGACGGGCGTGATCGCATCGACGGCGGCGAAGGCGATGACAAGCTGTATGGCGGCGATGCCGGCGATGCGCTTCAGGGCGGCAATGGCAACGATGTCCTCTATGGTGACAGTGCCGACGGGAACGACGACGAAGGCTTTGCCGATTTCTTTGTTTTTGATACCGCCGATGGAAGCGACAAGGTGTTCGACTTTGAGGGCGGCCTCGACAAGGTGGCCCTTCTGGGTGACGGCAGCGTGGCTGCGACCTTTACGTATTTTGCCAATGGCAACACCGTGATGGTCTATGGCACGACGACCGTGACCTTTCTGGACGAGTTCGTGACAGCGGCTGACGTGATCTACACCACAGCGGTCGAAGACCTGTTCTGATCCATCTGCAGGACTGAAATTCGCGGGCCACCGGTTTGGTGGCCCGTTTGCGTCTGATCCGGGCTGACGGGTTTTTGCGCAGGATGCAGCGCAGGGTGATGCCCTGCGCCCCGGTCACGTCATCGGCGCGATCACCTGCCACAAGCGCTGCCCCGCTGCGGCCCAAGTCAGGCTTGCGGCGCGGGCATGGCCCCTTTCGATCCATGGCGCAGGGGCTGCGCGTACCGCAGCCACGGATTGCCGCCACGCATCGGAATCCCCCGGATCAACCAGCACAGCCGCATCGGCGCAGACCTCTGGCATGGCCCCGGCGCGGGCGGCGATGACGGGGCAGCCACAGTGCATCGCCTCGACCGGGGGCAGGCCGAAGCCTTCGGTCAGGGACGGAAACAGGAATACGGCGGCGTTTTCATACAGGGCGCGCAGCGTGCCGTCGCTGACAAAGCCGGTAAAGATCGCATCGGCCGGCGGGGTCATGCCCGCCGCCAGATAGCGGTCGCGCGGTGGCCCCCCTGCCACGACCAGCCGCAGACCTTGCGGCGCGTCCGCCTGGAACACGTCGAACAACCGCGACAGGTTCTTGTAGCCCTTGGTGGACCCAAGCGCCAAGGCATATCCTTTGGATTCAATGCCATGGCGGGCAAGTGTGTCAGGCTCGGCGGGCGTTTGCAGGATATGGTCGGTGCCGTTATGGACGACGCTGATCTTGTCTGCCGTGCCAATCCCATGCGCCACCAGAGACTGCTTGGCAAAGTCCGACACCGTCAGAATATGCCGCGCCCGCCGCGCGATCAGGGGCAGCAGCGCGCGGTAGGCCGTGGCCTGACGCCCGGAATAATCGGTCGGATGCAGAAATGTCTGGGCATCATGGATCATCACGACCGAGTTGCCATGCAGCACCGGGGCCAGATTGCAGAAGTTCACCAGCAAGGCCCCGCGCGCAAGGGCTGGCAGGGTCAGCATTTCCCATCCCTGACCGGCGCCAAACAGGCCGGGGCGCACATCGGGCGTCAGGCTGGGGAAATCGGGGTCGGGGGCGGTGGCGCGCGGGGTCAGCAACGCAATGTCCCGGCCCGGTACAGCCCGGTCCATCAGCGCCGCCGCATAATGGGCGGCGGTCCGGTGCACGCCGTTCAGCCCATGGCCGATGAATTTGCCGTTGATGACGATGCGGGTCATGGCGACTTGTCCCCCATGCTTGCGGGGGCAGTCTGGCCCCAGATTTTTGCGGCTGTCATGGCCTCGTCATGCAGGGCGGTATCGGCGGCATAGTACTGGGTGATGAAGGTTTCGACCTCGGGGCCGAAGTCCAGTTTTGCGTAACCTTTCGCGGCGGTGTCGAACAGGCGGCTGCCTGTCCACAGCGGATGCAGGACGCGCCGGACGGGCCGGGGCAACAGGGTGCGCGAGGCAAGGCGCACCACCGGGGTCAGCAGCCGCGCCATGGGTTTGGGCTGCCGCCGCGCGTGGTCATGGGTGACCTCGATGGTCAGCCCCGCCGTGGCCGTCAGCCAGTGCGACAGGGCATCCATCCGGTCGACCGGGAACACGGCCGAGACGATGCGACTGCCGTTCAGGTCGGTGAAGGCGGTCTGCCGGGTAAAATGGATGTAGGGCAGGTCGGAAAAGTGATCCCGCCCCGCCAGCCAGTCGCACACCTGCGCGGCCTCGCTGCGTAGGGCCGGGTCGTCGGCGCGCAGATCGCCCGCCTTGCCGAATTCCTTCATGCGCTGCATCAGCGCCGATACGAACCTTGCCCGCGGCGCGCGGGTCATGGCAAAGCTGTGGGCCGTGGTCAGGGCGGCCCAGGACGCCGGGAAATGGCCTGACAGAAGATGCAACGTCAGATGGGCCGGGTGAATTTCTCCAAGTGTTTCATGGGGGAAACCCCGCTCGACCGCATCCTCTGCCTCGGCCTCGGTCACGCCCAGATCGGTGGCCAGCGGGGCGTAGGACAGGGGCGTCACCGCCCTTAGGGCGTTGCGCACGCTTTGGCCGGCGTTCTTGGGGATATGGACGAATGCCACCCCCGGTATCGGAGCATACCTCATACCGGCAAGATCCTTTTTTGCTGCAATATCATCATCCTGAAAACGCGCGCAGGAAGAACACCCGCAGTTTGTAACCCGCCGCCAGCATCGCAAGACCCAGCATCGTTGCCATCGCCAGCCCGGCGGTCAGGGCAAGGCCGGGGGGGGCGAGGGCGGGGCGCAGCCAGCCCCAGCCAAACCACAGCACCACTGCATAGGCGGCAACCAGCGCCACCGATATTGCCATCACCCGCAGCGCGCCCTTGATGGCCGTCTGGCCCTGCCGCCGGATCACGACCAGCGCAACAAGGGTAGAGGCCAGCGCCACGGCGGCCTGAACCCAGGCCAAGGCCTCCAGCCCGAACGGGGCCGCGACAAAGACGGCCCCGACGGTCAGCACCGTCCAGACCAGATTATAGGTCATCAACACGCCCGTGCGGTGCCGGGCGGACATCACGGGCTCCAGCAGCTCGCTGCCGATGGCGGCAAAGGCGCGGGCGGCAAGGGCATAGGTCACGACGATGGCCGCACCATAAGCCGGGTCGAAAAAGTTTGCGACCACGTCCTGCGCAAAGACCGCGATCACCACGGCCACGCCACCGATCAGCAGCATAGTCGTGCCTGCAAAGCGTTCCAACACCGGGGAAAGGTCGTGATCCGCCCGGTTGGCGGCGCCGAACTGGGTCAGGGCAAAGCTGCGCATCGGTTGTGCCACGATGTCGGTCGCCCCCGTCGCCACCCGGTTGCCAAAGCGGTAGAGGCCGGATTCGGCGGTGGAAAACATCAGCCCAAGGATCAGGTCGGCCCCGTAGCGCGCCAGAAACCCCAGCAACCGCGACCCATACAGCCCGCCGGAAAAGGCGGTGGCCTCTTTCGCCATCCCCCGGTCGAAGGTCAGGGCCGGGCGTTCGGGCATGAAGACCGCGTAAAGCAACGTGCCCGACAGCACGCGGATATAGCGGAACGCAACCAGCGCATAGAGCGACTGCCACCACCACAGCAGCGCCACCCCGCCGATCAGCGACGCGATGTTCTGCAAGAACATGACGCCAAAGTGCAGCCGGACCCGCTGACGCCGCAGCAGAACCGCAGAGGACCACGCCCCCGCCGACGAGATCGGCTGAATGGCGGCCATGTAGTAGATTACGGGTTCCATATCCGGTGCATCGTACATCCAGGCAATCGGGCGGGCGCACAGCGCCAATACCAGCGACGCCAGCAGGGACAGTCCGGTGATCATCCAGAATGAGGTTGCCAGAACCGTGGCATCGTCCTTCTTCGAGGTGATGATGAACTGATAAAACCCGGTGTAGGTCAGGGTTTGTATCAGAGTTATGAACACCACCGCCAAAGTGTAGATGCCATACTCGGCAGGCAGCAAAAATCCGGCGGCCAATATGGTGATTATAAAAGTGGCAATTTGCTGCAAAGAGCGTGCAGTAAAGGCAAATATCGCGTCAAAGCCACGTTGCCCCGCCTTGCGGCGCGGGTTGGGGGGGGGCTGGGAATCGCGACTCTGATCCTGCACGATCCGCTCCTGCTCGCAATTGGTGCAGTACTACTATGCACACGCAGCAAAAGAAACTACCATGACAGCAGGTCTGGCCCGGCATTATGCTGCGCCCGCATTCCGACCGCCGCTTTTACGGGCAAACGAGGACATTAATTATGCAGATCGTGTCCAGTACGCTTGTCGCCCTGATCCTGTGCGCCCTGATGGCGGTGCGCGGGCCGTATCGCGGGCTGGTGATCTTCTTTGGCGTCATGCCGATGGGCGCGATGGCGGCGTTCAATCTACCTGCGGTGGGCGGGGCCACGATCACGGCCTCCGATCTGGCCATTCTGGTGCTGTTCGGCAGTCTGGCGCTGCGGCCACAGGGGCTGGCGGACATGGCGGGGTCGCTGCGGCCGGGGCAGCCGGGGTTCTGGCTGCTGTTGCTGATGGTCTATGCCACGCTTGCCACCCTGTTCTTCCCGCGGGTGTTTGAAGGCCAGACCGATGTGTTCGGCATTGGCCGGGTCGCCAATGCCATTGGCATCGTGATCCGCCCCTTGCGCCCCGATGGCGGCAACCTGTCGCAACTGTTTCGCATGATGCTGTCGGCGCTGGCCTTCGTGACCATGGCCACGGTGTTCCGCCGCAACCCCGATGTGGGGGCCATCCGCCGCGCGATGATCGCGGCGACGCTGGTGCATGCGGGGCTGGGAGTGATGGATGTGGCCACCTATGCGACGGGCACAGGCTGGCTGATGGAGGTGTTTCGCACCGCCAATTACACCCTGACGGTCAACCATGAAATGTCGGGCGTCAAACGCATGATCGGCGGCTTTCCCGAAGCTTCGGCCTTTGGCTATTTCACCCTCGGGATCTTCGGGTTCTGGCTGCGCTTCTGGCTGTCGTCACCGAATGATCGCGCGACCGGGTTCTATCTGTTGCTGACTGTGGCTGTGCTGCTGCGGTCCACCTCGTCGTCGGCCTATGTGGCCGGGGCGGGGTTGGTGCTGGTGCTGACGATGCGGGCGCTGCTGTCGGGGGGCATGGGCAGCACAGTATCGCGGCGGATCGGCTGGGTGATCGGGGTCGTGCTGGCGCTGGTGCCGGTGGTGGTGCTGTCGGTGCTGTGGGCCTATGAAACCATGCCGGGGGTGCGGGCCTTTCTGGACCGGTCCCTGCTGAACAAGATGGAAAGCGATTCCGGCGTCGAACGGATGAGCTGGAACGCCCAGGCCTTCCGCAATTTTCTGGACACCTGGATGCTGGGGGCGGGTCTGGGCAGCGTGCGGGCGTCGAACTGGATCATCGCCAGCCTTGCGACCCTGGGGGCCATTGGCACCGGTCTGATCATGGCCTGGGTCTGGGCGGTTCTGCGGGTGCGGTCGCTGCGGGCCACCCCGCCAGTCACGGTGATGATCCGCGCCTTGCAGGTGGGCTGTCTGGGCCTGTTGATCCGGGCGCTGGTGGTCAAGGCCTCGCCCAATCTGGATGTGCTGTTTTTTGCCATGGCCGGGGCGGCGGTGGGGTTGGCGCGCGCGAAAGTGACGGTTTCTGCGACGAATTTGGCCGAACTGCCCGTTTTTAAGGCGATACGGCCGCAGCGCGCCATGTAAAATTCATTTGGGCATTACCGGTCTGACACAGACCCGGCATTCTAGTCAAAATCAAGGGGCATGGTCCCGGATGGATTTTGGAGAAAGATTTGAAGCCTTCGCTGCATTTGTCGATGGACGCGGACCCGGCCCTGCCGGACCCCGACGCCGATAGCGACCGTGTCGACCTGCGCAGTCTGGTACAGCACCTGTGGCGCAGGCGATGGGTGGCGATCGGGGCGGCGGTCGCGGGGGCGGCGCTGGCGTTCTCGGCCAGCTCGCTGGTGACGCCGCGCTATACCGCGCGGGCCAGCGTCATGCTGGATGCGCGGTCGGTGCAGGTGCTGTCGTCTGACAACGTGTTGTCCGAACTGAACCTGAACAACCCGCTGCTGGACACCGAGGCCGCGGTGCTGCGGTCCAATCTGCTGCTGGAGCGGGTGGTGCAGTCCTTGGCACCCGAGGAGCTGGCGCTGCTGGACCCGTCGATGGCGCCGGTGGACCCCGGCTGGTCGGACTGGCTGTTCGGGTCGCAGGCGGCGGAACCTGTGGCAGAGGAGATCGCCAATGGCGAAGACCGCCAGATGCGGCGGCTGGTCAATGCCCTGCGGCAAAGCATCACCGTGTACCGCGAAGGGCAGTCCTATGTCATCTCGGTGTCGGTCGAGACGGAAAATGCCGCGCTGTCGACCGATATCGCCAACACGCTGATCGACGAATACATCGGCAGCCAGATCGAGTCCCGCACCGCCGCCGTCAGTGGGGCTGCCACGTTCCTGTCGGGCCGGGTGGATGAAATGCGCGGCACGGTCGAGGCCGCAGAAAGTGCTGTCGAACAGTTCAAGATCGAACAACTGGCGCTGGATGGCATGTCGCTTGACACCATGTCGCAGCAGTTGCTGGGGCTTAGCACGCAACTGGCGCTGTCGCGTGCCGATCTGTCGGCGGCGCAGGCAACCTCGTCGCAGATCGAACAGGTCATTGCCGAAAAGGGCATCGAGGCCGCGTCCGAACTGCTCAGCTCTGCTTTCGTTCTGTCGCTGCGCGAGCGCTTGTCCGAAGCGCAGCGCCAGGACGCCGATCTGGCCACCCAGCTTGGCCCCGAACACCCCGACCGTCAGCGGCTGCGGGCCTCGATTGCGCTGGTCACAAAGGACTTGGCCGATGAGGTGCGCAAGATCGTGGCGCAGTTGAAGAATGACGTGGCCGTGGGTGAATTGCGGGTGAAATCCTTGCAGGATTCGGTCGCCGATCTGGAAAGCCGGGTTGCCGATGTGTCGCGCGCGTCACTGGAGTTGCGGCAACTGGAACGCGAGGCGACGGCGGTGCGGGGCAGCTATGAGCTGATGCTGTCGCGGCTGAACGAAACGCAATCCTCGCAGCAGTTTCAGCGGGCCGATGCCCGCGTCGTGGAAAAGGCGGTCGTGCCAGGGGCGCCGTCCGCGCCGCGCACTTCGCTGTTCACGGCACTGGGTGGCGCGACCGGGTTGTCACTGGGGGTTCTGGCGCTGTTCTTGCTGGAAATGACCATCGTGGGCTACGCCCGCAAGGCCGATGTCGAACGCGCCACCGGGCTGTCGGTGCTTGGCATCTTGCCGCGCGGGCGTTGGCAGACGCCACGGCAGATGTTGCAGGCGATGGCCGACCATCCCTATCAGTCCTTCACCGAACAGGTCCGCAACCTGCGCACCACCCTTGCGCTGCGCAGCACGCGGTCCTTGCGGTCCGGGGTTTTCGGCGGCCAATCCGTGTTGATCACCTCGTCCATTCCGGGTGAGGGCAAGACCTCGACCGCCATCGCCTTTGCCCATGTCGAGGCGCTGGCCGGGAAATCGGTGGTGCTGGTCGATTTCGACGCCCGCCGGTCGAACCTTGCCTCCGAGCTTGGCTATGCCGAAGGGCGCGGCGATCTGGCCGCCTGTTTGCGCGGGATCTGTACGGTCGAGGATGCCGTGCAACGCCCCGAAGGTTTGCGCTTTTCGCTGCTGACCACGCTGCGCCCCGACCCCGGACTGGTGGATGAAACCACGCCAGAGCGGATAACGGCGCTGTTTGATGCGCTGAAAGCGCGGTTTCAGGTGGTTGTCGTCGATTCGCCGCCCGTGCTGGTGGTGTCGGACACGCTGTTGATCGCGCGGCATGTCGATGCGGTGGTGGTTCTGGTCAAGCAGGGCACCACGCGGCGGCAGGCGCTGCGGGATGCGTTGAAACGGCTGGGCGAAACCTCGGCGCGGCCTGCTGGCCTTGTGATTTCGATTGTCGATCCGCATGACGTGGACGAGGCTTACGGGGTGAATGGCAGCTATGAAATTCGGACCTGAGCTGATGGCCGCCCAGTGCGGATTTGCCGTTCTGCTGGCGGGGGTGCTGTGCAGCGCCCCGGTATTGGCGCAGGACTTGTATCAGCTTGCCCCCGGCGACCAGATCGAGATCAGCCATATCGGGGCCGAGGCGCCGGTGACAGTGCGGGTTGATGTGGATGGCCAGATCCGCCTGCCCGGCATCGGCGTGGTGCGGGTGTCCGGTCTGACGCTGGATGGCACCGAAGATGCCATCGAGGCCGCAATCGTGACAGCGGGGCTGTTTGTCGACCCCAAGGCCACGGTTTGGGTGACCGACTATGCGCCGGTGCTGATCACCGGCGATGTCGGCGCGCCGGGGCGCTATGATTATGTGCCGAACCTGACCGTGGCCACGGCGCTTGGCCTGTCGGGCGGCAGCCGGATCACCGGGGTAGACAGCAGCCAGATTGCGCGGGCACGCGCCGATCTGGCCGGGCAGGTGCTGTCGCTGAACCAGCAGATCGCCACGCTGGCGGTGCGCAACGCCCGCTTTGCGGCGCAGGTGGCGGGGCAGACCGGGTTCACCTTTGACGCCGCCGCCCGCGCGCAGATCCCGGCGCCGGTCGATGCGGTGATCGATGCGCTGGTGGCCGATGAAACCCTGATCCTTGAAAACGAGACTGCGCGGGCCGCCGAATTGCTGGCCCTGTGGGACGAGGAAATTGCCGCGCTGAAAACCCAGCAAGACCTGCTGGCGCAGCGGATAAAGGTCAGTCAGGAAATCGCCGCGAATTTCGCGGGCGATCTGGAGGCCGCCAAGGTCTTGCAGCAGCGCGGCTTGCAGACCAATTCCACCATGTCGCGGGTGGAACAGCAGGATGCCGAATCCCGGTCGCGGGTGCTGGAGCTTGAATCCGCGCTGTCGACGATTGGCCGGTCGATCTCGGAATCCACCCGCCAGCGCGCGCAATTCCTGCGCACCAAACGCGACGATGCGCTGCAAGGGGCCGCGCAGGGCCGCGTTGCGTTGAATGACCTGCTGCTGCGCCATGCCAATGCCCTGGCCGAGGTGGCGATCCTTGCGGATGGCAACGCCTTTGCCATGCTGGAATCCGATGCGTTCGAGTTGGAGTTCAGCATCGTGAACGACCGCCCCCCCGTTGACGGCCCGGTGACGATGGAAACCCGCCTGCTGCCGGGCGATGCGCTGATCGTTCGGGTGAAGCGGTTTGGGGGCTAGGGCGGCTGGCAAGGGTCAGCGCTGAGAGGAGAAGGAAATGGAAGTCCGCCAAACCATTGTTCCTTTGCAGTATTTGCGTGGCGTGGCGGCGATGATGGTTGTGCTGCATCATGCAGGGCAATCGATGTGGGGGCAGGATCTGGAACGCGGGCGTTGGAATTTTGGTCAGATGGGGGTCATGATTTTTTTCGTGATCAGCGGGTTCATCATGCTGCACACGGCGCGCCACAACCGCCCCGGCGCCTTCGCATTGCATCGGGTGATCCGGGTGGTGCCGCTGTACTGGCTGCTGACAGGTGTATATTTTGCCATTTTGTTCCGAAATGATCTGCTCAGCACCGATCCGCTGCGCCGGCTGCCATCGCTTGTGGCCTCGCTGTTCTTTGTGCCGCGCTATCATATTGGCATGCCTGAGAATATCTGGCCCGTTCTGGTGCAGGGCTGGACGTTGAATTTCGAGATGTTCTTCTATGCGCTGTTCGCGGTGGGTCTGGCCTTTGGCCGTCCGGGCGCGGTTGCGGCGGGGATCGTCGTTGCGCTGGTAGCCTTGGGGCAGGTCATTCCCGGCGACTCGGCGCTGTTTCTGACCTGGACCAGCCCGCTGATGCTGTTGTTCGTGGCGGGGCTGGCGCTGGCGGAACTGCGCGCGCGGCGGGGGATGGCGGGGCTGGTCTGGCTGCTGCCGGTTGCGGGTCTGGTCACGCTGGCCTGTGCCTTTGGCGGGCTGGGCGGGGCCGAACTGGCGCCGGCCTATCTTGCGGCCATCGGGGTGGTTGCGGGCACCATCGCCTGGGCCGACCGGGGCCGCTATCCTGATGTGCCGCTGTTGGCGCGGCTTGGCGATGCCAGCTATTCGATCTATTTGTCACACACCCTGTTCCTGATTGCGCTGATGCCGTTGTTGCGGATGCTTCCGCTGACGGGTTGGTTGCAGTTTGCGGTGGTGACCGTGCTGGCCGTCGGCCTTTCCACCGGGTTGGGTGTGGTGGTGCATGACCGGCTGGAACGCCCCATGACCCAGGCCTTGCGACGCCGTTTTGACCGGGGCCGCATGGCCCGGACCGCCTGACACTGACTGATCCGCCGTTTCTTGTAATAACTGACAGGTATTGCTGAAAATGATCACTCCCATCATCCTTTGTGGCGGCTCTGGCACCCGCCTTTGGCCGTTGTCGCGCAAAAGCTATCCCAAGCAGTTCGCGCCGTTGATCGGCAGCGAAAGCCTGTTTCAAAGCTCGGCACGGCGGCTGTCGGGGGCGGGCTATGCCGCCCCTGTGGTCGTCACCAATTCGGATTTCCGCTTTATCGTGACCGAACAACTGGCCGGGGCGGGGGTGGATCCGGGGTTGATCCTGATTGAACCGCAGGGCCGCAACACGGCACCCGCCATTCTGGCGGCGGCGCTGAAACTGGCGGAAACCGACCCTGACGCGCTGATGCTGGTGGCGCCGTCCGACCATCTGGTGCCCGACATCGCCGCCTTTCAGGCCACCATCGCGCGCGGGGTGGCTGCGGCGAAGGCGGGGCAGTTGGTGACGTTCGGCGTGCGCCCGACCCGGCCCGAAACGGGGTACGGCTATCTGGAGCTGGCGGCCCCGCTGTCGGGCACAGGCGCGCAGGCGTTGAAGCAGTTTGTCGAAAAGCCCGACGCGGAAACTGCCGCAGGCTTTGTCGCGGGGGGCGCGCATCTGTGGAATGCGGGGATTTTCCTGTTCACCGCCCGCGCGCTGATTGCGGCGTTTGAAGCCCACAGCCCGGCGCTGTGCCCGCCCGTGCAGGCCGCCGTCACCGGGGCGAAGCCCGACCTTGGCTTTCTGCGGCTTGCGCCCGACCCCTGGGCCACCTTGCCCGATCTGTCGATCGACTATGCCATCATGGAACATGCGACCAACCTGTCTGCGGTGCCGTTTGAAGGCGACTGGTCGGATCTGGGGGGCTGGGATGCGGTCTGGCAAGCCAGCGTCCCCGATGCAAACGGGGTGGCGACCAGTGGCAATGCGACGGCCATCGACTGTACCGACACCTTGCTGCGCAGCGAATCCGACGGGATCGAACTGGTCGGCATCGGGTTGGACCACATCATCGCCGTGGCCCTGCCCGACGCGGTTCTGGTGGCCGACAGCCGCCGCGCGCAGGATGTAAAGCGCGTGGTGTCGGTGCTGAAGGCCAAGGGGGCCAAGCAGGCCGAACAATTCCCCATCGACCACCGGCCCTGGGGCTGGTTTGAAACGCTGATCCTGTCGGACCGGTTTCAGGTCAAGCGCATCCATGTGCATCCGGGCGCTGCGCTGAGCCTGCAAAGCCATGTGCACCGGTCGGAACACTGGATCGTGGTCAAGGGCACCGCGCGGGTGACGGTGGATCAGGACGTGCGGCTGTTGAGCGAGAACCAGTCGGTCTACATTCCGCTTGGCGCCATTCACCGGATGGAAAACCCCGGCAAGGTGCCGATGGTGCTGATCGAGGTGCAGACCGGGCCGTATCTGGGCGAGGATGACATCATCCGCTACGAAGATATCTATGCCCGTGGCTGACGGCGCGTTCCCCACCGACCGGCGCGTGGCGATCATCCATTACTGGCTGGTCGGCATGCGGGGCGGCGAAAAGGTGCTGGAGGCCCTGTGCCGGATGTTCCCGCAGGCCGACATCTATACCCATGTGGTGGACCCGGCCCGGATCAGCGCCACGCTGAAAGCCCACCGGATCGTCACCACGCGGGTCGGGCGGCTGCCCTTTGCGACCAGACTGTACCAGAAGTACCTGCCTCTGATGCCCCGCGCGCTGGAGGAGATCGACCTGACCGGCTATGATCTGGTCATCAGCAGCGAGGCGGGGCCGGCCAAGGGCATCATCGCGCCCCCCGACGCGCCGCATCTGTGCTATTGCCATTCGCCGATGCGCTATCTGTGGGATCAGTACCACACCTATCGCAATGGTGCGGGGCTGGTGACACGGGCGCTGATGCCGATGCTGGCGCATGATCTGCGGCAATGGGATGTGACTTCGGCCGCGCGGGTCGACGGGTTTGCCGCGAATTCCACCCATGTTGCCAATCGCATCCGCAAATACTGGCGGCGCGAGTCGCAGATCGTGCATCCGCCGGTGGCGGTGGCGGATTTCGCGCCGGTGCCGCGGGCCGACCGGGGCGAATTCTACCTTTGGGCGGGCGAGCTTGCGCCCTACAAGAAGCCCGAGATCGCGATTGCCGCCTTCGCCCGGCTGAACCTGCCGCTGGTGGTGATCGGCGGGCCGGATGAATCGGTGCGGCGGCTGCAACGGCTGGCCGGGCCGAAGACCAGCTTTCTGGGCAAGGCGCCCTTTGATGTGCTGAAGTCGCATCTGGCGCGGTGCCGTGCGCTGATCTTTCCGGGCGAGGAAGATTTCGGGATCGTTCCGGTCGAGGCCATGGCCTCGGGGCGGCCGGTGATCGCCTATGGGCGGGGCGGGGCGCTGGATTCAGTGATCGACCGGCAGACCGGGCTGTTGTTCCGCGATCAGTCGGTCGACGGGCTGATCGAGGCCGTCACGCGGTTCGAGGCCGAGGGGCTGGCCGATCTGGACCCCGCCGTGATGCTGGCGCAGGCCGGGCGGTTCACCGAAGCCGCATTCCGGGCGGGCATCACCGCCAGCCTTGCCGATCTGGGGGTGTGATGCGCGACCGGGCAAAGGCATGGGCCGGGCAGGCGGTGGCGGCGGTCAACCCGCAATGCCGCTTTGACCGCGCGGTGTTCGTGCTGGCGCATATGCGCTGCGGGTCGACGGCGCTGTCGAACGTGCTGTGTTCGCGCCCCGACATCAGCGGCTATGGCGAGGCGCATGTGCGCTACCTGGGGCCGCAGAGCCTGGGGCAGTTGGTGGTCAATCAGGCGCTGCGGCGCGGCTGGAAGCCGGGGGCCAGGCATCTGTTCGACAAACTGCTGCACAACCGCCACGACGAGGCCGCGCCGCCCGCGTTTTTCACCGCCCGCGCGATCCTTGTGGCGCGCGAGCCTGTCGCCGCCATCCGGTCGGTGCGGGCGCTGTATGCGGGGCCGGGGCGGGTGCTGTACCAGACCGATGCCGAGGTCGCGGCCTATTACATCGCGCGGGTCGAAGCCCTGCTGGCGATGTGGCCGCGCTTTGCGGCGGGTCGCAGGGTTGCGCTGACCCATGCGGAATTGCTGACCACCCCGGATGCGGCGCTGGCGCGGATTTCCGACCGTCTGGGTTTTGGCGTGCCGCTGGAAAACCGCTATGTCAGCCCGGTCGCATCGCGCAAAAGCGGCGGCGGTGATCCGGTTGTCAGCGGCAGGCACACCCGCATCGTGGCGCGGGCCGACCGGCCCGACAGCGGCGCCGCGCTGGAGGTTGATCCGGCTGTGCTGGCGGCGGCCCAGGATGCCTATGCCCGGTTTGCGGGCATCGCGGCTGACGCATAGAATAGCCCCCGGCCCATCAGGACCGGGGGCTTTTTGCATCGGCAGCGCTTACTTTCCGTTGCGGCGCAGCACGACCATCACGGTGCGGGCCAGGATCGACAGGTCGCTTTGCAGCGACATGCTGCGCACATAGGCCGCATCCATCCGCACGCGCTGATCATAGTCGATGTCATTGCGCCCCGATACCTGCCACAGCCCGGTGATCCCCGGCTTGACCGACAGATAGCTTGCCTCGTGGCCGCTGTATTTGGGCAGTTCCGCCGATGTCACCGGGCGGGGGCCGACAAAGCTCATCTCGCCGCGGATCACGTTCCACAGTTGCGGCAGTTCATCCAGACTGCTGGACCGCAGGAACCGCCCGATGCGGGTGACGCGGGGGTCTTTGTCCAGTTTGAAATCGCGCGCCCATTCGGCTGCGGCGGCCGGGTTGTCGGCCAGATGCTGCGCCAGAACGGCCTGGGCATCGGGCACCATGGTCCGGATTTTCCAGCACTTGAAGGCGCGACCATTCTGCCCGATGCGGGTGTGGCCGAAAAAGCCGGGGCCGCCGTCGCGGCGGGTCATGATGTACAGGCCCAGAATGATCGGGATCATGGCCGGCAGGATCAGCACCGCCAGCACCAGATCCAGCCCGCGTTTCAAACGTGTCTTGTAAAGGCTGCGGCCAAGCGACACCTCGGTATCAGCGCCCGCGACAAACCCGGAGAGTCCTGTTTCTGGAGCAATCTGCATCTTGTAACCTTCTTGCTGGAGCGCCTTGGCAGCGGCGCGGCACAAACCGAAATCATGTGTCGACAAGCCGAAGATTTGGCCGGTCGGGATGCGAACTAAAATCTCTTCCCCTGATTTGATGATTAAGGTGACGATATGGTGACGCAACGGCGTTATCGGCGCGCGTTGCCTTGAAAATGCCTTCTAAACAACGAAATGATCGCCATTCTTTCAAAATTTCAGAAAATGATTACTGATTAGGCACTGAGGAATCGAAGTTTTCTGCGGCCTTGTGTGCAGGCGCAGCAATACGGTTCTTCAGCCCCGAATCAGAAAGTGATGATTAAAAAAAAGGCAATGCCTGTTTGTTGAACGATTGCGCAATCTTTTACAAAGATGTCATGCGGATTGCACAAATCCATTGTTGGTAATTGGCATGATTTGCGGGCAACATTGGTGAAAATTTAAGCAGCGTTTGCGGCGGGCGGTGGATTTTCCTTTGCGCGCCTGTAAAATAATCTGATCCAGTGAAAGGTGCCTGTTTGTTGTCATTCGATCCGGGGCAGGCCTTGGCATTGCCTGTGCTTTGGCCGGGGGGCGATCTTGCGCTGGACGCGGGCGGTCTTGTCCGCGACATCTGACTCTGGCGCGTGGCAAGGGGTGAACCGATCATGCAGGCCCTTACGGTGGTGATCATCAACGACGCCAGCATCGCGCGAGGCGGGGCGACCGGGCTTGCGCTGGTGCAGGCGCGGATGTTGCGGGCCTTGGGCTTGCGGGTGGTGTTCGTGGCCGGGGACGCGGGCGCGAACCCCGAGCTTGAGGCCCTGGGGGTCGAGATGCGCCCGTTGGGCGGCACGCATCTGATGAAGGCCACCCCGGTCGCCGCCGCGACGCGCGGTCTGTACAACCCGGCTGCACGCGACCATCTGGCCCGTGTGATCGCCGAGGTCGACAGCCCGCAGACGGTGTATCATGTGCACGGCTTTTCCAAGACGCTGACGCCCAGCATCTTTGCCGCGCTTGCCGCGGTGCAGCGCAGATGCTTTCTGCATGCGCATGACTATTTTCTGGGCTGCCCCAATGGCGGTTTCATGGATTATCGCGCGATGCAGCCCTGTACCCGCGTGCCTTTGTCAGCGGGGTGCCTTGCCACCCATTGCGACAAGCGGTCCTATCCGCAAAAGCTGTGGCGGGTGGCGCGGCAGGCGGCCTTGTGGCGCACGCTGGGGCGACGTGGGCCCTGGGCGGGGGTGTTGATGATCCATCCGGGGATGGCGCCGGCCTTGCAGCGGTCGGGCTATCCGGCAGAACGGCTGATCACGCTGCGCAACCCGGCGGTGGCCTTCCGCACCGACCGCGTTCAGGCCGAACGCAACCAGAGGCTGGTGTTCGTGGGCCGGGTCGAGGCCGAAAAGGGCATCGAGGATCTGATCACCGCTGCCGACATGGCACAGGTGCCGCTGGTGGTCATCGGGGACGGGCCGCTGCGCGAAGCCTTGCAGGCGCAGCACCCGAAGGTCGAGTTTCGCGGCTGGATGACGCGCGACCAGATCGGTGCTGCGATCGGCGATGCCCGCGCGCTGGTGATGCCAAGCCGCTATCCCGAACCGTTCGGTCTGGTCGCCGCCGAGGCCAGCCTGTCGGGCCTGCCGGTGATCCTGCCCGATACTGCGCTGCTTGGCCCCGAGGTGCTTGCCCGCGATCTGGGGCTGGTGTGCGACACCCGCAATCCGGTGGCCTTTGCCGCGACCCTGCGGCAGATGGCCGATCTGCCCCCCGCCCGCATCGAGGCGATCAGCCGCAAGGGCCATGCCGGCACCGCCGCCCTGTGCGCGACGCCGGATGACTGGATCGCGGCACAGATTGCGCTGTATGAGGTTGTTGCAGGCAAGGCCATGCCGATAGCGGGCTGAGGCAAGGGAACAAGGGGGCGCGCCCTGACTTTGCGCAGGGCGGGTTAAGAAAGTGGCGCAAGGCACAGGCTTGGCGCATCATCCCGCGCAGCTTTGGCCAAATGTGGCAATCAAACGACAAAAAAGTATCGGTCGTGCGTCCAAAATGGCGTAGCGGCGATGCGGGGCTGGCCCTACCTTCATTGAACACCCGAGTCGTGCTGGAACGCGGCAGGGGGACAAAAGCGCCAATACCCGGCCCAGAGCCGGGACTGACGCAGGGAGGAGGAACTGATGAACCCGGATCTCGAGGTCGTCCAGATCGGACGTGGCGAGTCGTTCAAGGCGTGGTCGCACGGCTATCCGTATCACACGGTGCGCTGGCATTTTCACCCGGAATATGAATTGCACCATGTGGTTGCCACCTCGGGCCGCTATTTCGTGGGCGATTACATCGGTGAATTCGAACCCGGCAATCTGGTGCTGACCGGGCCGAACCTGCCGCACAACTGGGTCAGTGACGTGGCCGAAGGCGTGGTGGTGCCGTTGCGGGGCCGGGTCGTGCAGTTCACCGAAGGGTTCATGGCGCAGGCCGCCGAGGTGTTTCCCGAGCTTGCCGCCTGTGCGGCCGTGCTGGACCTGTCGCGGCGGGGGGCGGTGTTTTCCGATGCGACTACGGCGACCGTCGCCCCGATGCTGCACGACCTGGTGACAGCGCATGGCGTGCGGCGGATCGAGTTGTTCATCGGCATTCTGGGCGCGCTGAGCCAGGCCGATGCCCGCCCGCTGACATCGGCCAATTATCTGCCCGATCCGTCGGGCTTCATGTCGGCGGGCATCAACAAGGCGCTGGCCTACATCGACGCGCATCTGACCGAGCCGTTCACCGAGGGCGATCTGGCCACCATCGCAGGCCGCAGCGCAAGCGCGTTTTCCCGCAGTTTCCGTCGCCATACCGGCATGGCGCTGGTGCAATATGTCAACCGGCTGCGGATCAACCTGGCCTGTCAGTTGCTGATGGGCACCGGCGACGCATCCATTACCGAAATCGCCTATGCGGTCGGGTTCAACAACCTGTCGAATTTCAACCGCCAGTTCCTGACGCAAAAGGGCATGCCGCCCTCGCGCTTTCGGGCGCTGCTGGCGCAGAACGCCAAGGCGGCATGATGGCCTGAACAAAGGGGAGGACAAAGGGAGGAGGAAGCCAGGTTTGCGGGCCACCGCGCACCTGAAAGAATATCAAGTTCGGAAAAAAGAAAACGATGCAAAGCCTGTGTGGCCCGCATCGCCTTGTCAGTCTGTCACACCCCGATGACGCGGGGCTGACGTGTAGGCTTGCCAAGGCTGGGCCCCCGGTTCTGACCTGCCGTTCTCTAGCACCGCACGCAAAACCGATCAATCCGTTCCGGGCGCATCGCCTTGGGGCACAGACAAACACATCCATATGAGACGGAGACACCCATGACACGTTTTACACTCGCCACGGCCGCCGCCGTGACTTTGGCCGCCAGCCTTCTGGGCAGCACCGCGATGGCCGAAGTCACCGATGCCACCGTGGCTTTCCTGATGCCCGATCAGGCCTCGACCCGGTATGAGGAACATGACGCCCCCGGTTTCATCGCCGAGATGGCCAAGCTGTGCCCCGGCTGCAAGGTGATCTACCTGAACGCCGATGCCGATGTCTCGCAGCAGCAGCAGCAGTTCAACTCGGTGATCGCCCAAGGGGCCACCGCGATCGTGCTGAACCCGGTAGACAGCGCCGCCGCGGCATCGCTGGTCAAGATGGCGCAGGGCCAGGGTATCAAGGTCATCTCTTATGACCGTCCGATCCCGGATGCTGTGGCCGACTACTATGTGTCGTTCAACAACGAAGGCATCGGGCAGGCCATTGCGGCATCGCTGGTGGCCAAGCTGAAGGCCGACGGCGTGGTGGCGGGCGAAGGGCAGGGCATCCTGCAGATCAACGGATCACCCACCGACGCCGCAGCCGGGCTGATCCGCGACGGCATCTACAAGGGTCTGGCGGATGGCGGCTATCCGACGCTGGCCGAGTTCGACACCCCGGAATGGGCGCCGCCGAAGGCACAGGAATGGGCATCGGGCCAGATCACCCGTTTTGGCGCGAATATCCTTGGCGTGGTCGCGGCCAATGACGGCACCGGGGGCGGTGCGATTGCCGCGTTCAAGGCGGCAGGCGTGGACCCGGTTCCGCCCGTCACCGGCAACGACGCCACCAGCGCGGCGCTGCAACTGATCATCGCGGGGGACCAGTACAACACCATTTCCAAACCGTCGGAAATCGTGGCGGCAGCGGCGGCGAACCTTGCCATGCAACTGCTGGACGGCAAGGCCCCGGCGGCCGAGATGATGCTGTACAACACGCCGTCGCAACTGTTCACACCCGCCGTTGTGACCAAGGAAAACCTCAAGGCCGAGATCATCGACAAGGGCATCATGAAGGCGGCCGATCTGTGCACCGAAACCTATGCCGAGGCCTGCAAGGCCATGGGCATCGAGTAACCCCTCTGCGTCCGG
>JAZKGQ010000009.1:202746-327256 GCA_040385825.1 Pseudomonadota bacterium
CCCCCCCCCCCAATTCAGAAAGGCCGTTGCCATGACCGAACCGCATCCGACCGCCATGGGCGAGGTCGTGCTGAGCCTGAAAGGCATATCCAAGAATTTCGGCGCCGTATCCGCGCTGACCGACATTGATCTTGAGGTCCGCGCCGGCGAGGTGGTGGCGCTGGTCGGTGACAACGGGGCCGGCAAATCCACGCTGGTCAAGGTGCTGGCCGGGGTGCATCAGCCCACATCCGGCGTGATCCAGTTTCAGGGCCGCCCCGTCACCCTGCCTGACCCAAGTGCTGCACTGACCCTTGGCATCGCCACGGTGTTTCAGGATCTGGCCCTGTGCGAAAACCTTGATGTGGTCGCCAATATCTTTCTGGGCAAGGAACTTGGCCCCTGGGGACTGGATGAGGTCGCGATGGAAATCCGCGCCTGGACCCTGCTGAATGAACTTTCCGCGCGGATCCCTAGCGTGCGGGAGGTGGTGGCTTCCCTGTCTGGCGGGCAACGCCAGACGGTGGCCATTGCCCGGTCCCTGCTGCTGGACCCCAAGCTGATCTTGCTGGACGAACCCACCGCAGCGCTTGGCGTGGCCCAGACCGCCGAGGTGCTGGATATGATCGAGCGTGTCCGCGACAAGGGCCTTGGCGTCATCATGATCAGTCACAACATGGAGGACGTGCGCGCCGTGGCCGACCGGATCGTGGTGCTGCGATTGGGGCGCAACAATGGCGTCTTCACCCCTGATGCGTCCAACACCGAACTGGTCAGCGCCATCACCGGGGCGTCCAACAATTCCGTCTCGCGCCGCGCTGGTCGCCGCGCCGCCACAGGAGAAACGGTATGAGCACCGAAAACAAGCCTTTGCTGGACCGCGCCGATGTGCGGGTGAAACATCAGGCCGGTGTGGGCGGGGCGATTGCCACCTTCATCGACCGGGTGAAATCGGGGGATCTGGGCTCGCTGCCGGTGGTGGTGGGGCTGGTGATCATCTGGACGGTGTTTTCCGCCCTGAACCCGATCTTCCTGTCGCCCAACAACCTGGCCAACATGCTGTTCGATGCCTCCACAGTGGGGATCATCGCGCTTGGCATCGTCTGTATCCTGATGGTGGGCGAGATTGACCTGTCGGTCGGGTCGGTCAGCGGGCTGGCATCGGCCATGGTCGGCGTGCTGTGGGTCAACACCGGCTGGCCGGTGTGGCTGGCGATCATCGCCGCGCTTGCCGTGGGCGCGGTGTTCGGCATGGTCTATGCCGCGCTGTTCAACCGGCTGGGGATGCCCAGCTTCGTGTCCACCCTTGCCGGATTGCTGGCCGTTCTGGGGTTGCAGCTTTACATCCTTGGCCCAACCGGGTCGATCAACCTGCCGTATGAGACAGCGCTGGTCAGCTTTGGCCAGACCATGGTGATGGCCCCCTGGCTGTCGCTGGTCTTCGCCCTGCTGCCCGGACTGGTGCTGCTGATCAGCGGCAGCCGGGCGATTGTGCGGCGCAGGGCTGCCAACCTGTCCTCCCCGTCGATGTCGGGGCTGCTGGTCCGGGCGGCGTTGCTGACGGTCGTGCTGGAAGGCATCGTGCTGTATCTGAACCGGGGCCGGGGCGTGCCGTGGATGTTCGCGCTGTTCGTCGTGCTGGTGATCGGCATGAACTATGCCCTGACCCGCACGCAATGGGGCCGGTCCATGCAGGCGGTTGGTGGCAACCGCGAGGCGGCGCGCCGGTCGGGCATCAACGTGCGCTTCATCTATGGGTCGGCCTTCGTGCTGTGTTCGATGTTCGCGGCCTTTGGCGGGGTCTTGGCCGCAGCGCGGCTGGCCTCCAGCAGTCAGCAGGCGGGCACCGGCGACGTCAACCTGAACGCCATCGCGGCGGCGGTTATCGGCGGCACGAGCCTGTTTGGCGGGCGTGGGTCGGCCTATTCGGCCCTGCTGGGGATCATCGTGATCCAGTCGATTTCCAGCGGCCTGACCCTGCTCGACCTGTCGTCCTCGCTTCGCTACATGATCACCGGGGGCGTTCTTGCCGTCGCGGTCATAATCGACTCTCTGGCCCGCCGTTCGCGCGTCAGCCATGGCCGTGCCTGAAGGAACCCCGGATATGACACTGAACTTGAATGGAAAAGTTGCTGCGGTAACGGGTGCTGCCTCAGGCATCGGGCTGGAATGCGCCAAGGCCATGCTGGCGGCTGGCGCCACCGTGGTCCTGATCGACCGGGCGGGCGACCGTCTGGCCACCATTTGCAAAGAGCTGGGGCCAGACGCGAAACCCCTGGTGATCGATCTTTCGGACCCCGCGTCGGTGAAAACCATGCTGCCCGGCATTCTGGCGGCGGCAGGGGGCCTCGACATTTTCCACGCCAACGCCGGGGCCTATGTCGGGGGCGAGGTGGCGACCGGCGATCCCGATGCCTGGGACCGGATGCTGAACCTGAACATCAACGCGACCTTCCGGTCGATCCATGCGGTTCTGCCGCATATGATTGCCCAGAAATCCGGCGATGTGATCGTGACCAGTTCCATCGCGGGCATCGTTCCGGTGATGTGGGAGCCGATCTATACCGCGTCGAAATTCGCGGTGCAGGCCTTTGTGCATACGGTACGCCGTCAGGTCGCCAAGCACGGCATCCGGGTGGGCGCAGTGGCCCCCGGCCCGGTGGTGACCGCCCTGCTGGACGACTGGCCGAAGGAAAAGATGGACGAGGCGCTGGCGAATGGTAGCCTGATGCAGCCGGTGGAAGTGGCGGATGCCGTGATCTTCATGCTGACCCGGCCCCGGACCGTGACCATCCGCGATCTGGTGATCTTGCCCCTGACCGTGGATTTGTAGATGCAGGCTGACCATACCATCGGCGTCGATGTCGGCACGGGTTCCGCCCGTGCCGGGGTGTTCGACCGCAAGGGCCGGTTGCTGGCCTCGGCCAAGCGGGCCATCACGATGTGGCATGAACCGGGCGACGTGGTCGAACAATCGGGCGACCAGATCTGGGCCGCGATCTGTGCGTCCGTGGCCGAGGCTTTGGCGGCATCGGGCATAAGGGCGGACCGCGTGGCCGGGATCGCGTTTGATGCGACCTGTTCGCTGGTGGCCGTCACGGCGGGTGGTGCGCCGGTGACGGTCAGTCCCTCGGGGGATCCGGCGCGCAATGTCATGGTCTGGATGGACCACCGCGCGGCGGGCGAGGCGGCCGAAATCAATGCGGGCGGTCATGCTGTGCTGGCCTATGTGGGCGGTAAAATCTCGCCAGAGATGGAAACGCCAAAGCTGCTGTGGCTGGCGCGCAATCTGCCCGCGTCCTTTGCCGCCGCCGACCATTTCTTTGATCTGGCGGATTATCTGACATGGCGGGCAACCGGGTCTTTGGCCCGGTCGGTCTGTACCGTCACCTGCAAATGGACCTACCTCGCGCATGAGGGACGGTGGGACGCAGCCTATTTCCGGGCCATCGGGTTGGGGGTTCTGGCCGATGAAGGGTTCAGACGCATCGGCACCGACATCGTCGAACCCGGCACCGCACTGGGGCAGGGCCTGACCGTCAAAGCCGCCGCCGATCTGGGGCTTGCCCCCGGAACGGCGGTCGGGGCGGCGCTGATCGATGCCCATGCCGGGGGCATCGGCACCCTTGGAGGGGCGATTGCGGGCAGCGACGGCGATGTGCGCAACCGGCTGGCCTATATCTTTGGCACCTCGGCCTGTTCGATGGCGTCCTCTGAGGGTCCGGTGTTTGTGAACGGGGTCTGGGGGCCATACTTCTCGTCGATGGTTCCGGGGCTTTGGCTGAACGAAGGCGGCCAGTCGGCGGCGGGGGCGGCGCTGGACCATCTGGTGCTGATGCATCCGGCCAGCGCAAAAGCCGCCGAACAGGCGAAGGCCGCAGGTCAGCCGCTGGTGGCCTGGCTGGACGCGCGCGCGCAAGCGATGGGACCATTGGCCGATGTGGCAGGCCTTGCGGGCGATGTGCATGTGGTGCCGGAATTTCTGGGCAACCGATCCCCCTTTGCTGACCCGCAGGCCCGCGCGATCATCGCCGGGCTGGGGCTGGAGGCCGGGGTGGATGATCTGGTCGGCCTGTATATCGCGGGTCTGTGCGGCATCGGCTATGGCTTGCGCCAGTTGCTGGACCGCTTCCGCGCCGATGGCATCACCATTGATGCCATCGTGGTCAGCGGAGGGGCAGCGCAAAGCCTGTTGGTGCAGCGCGTGCTGGCAGATGCCACGCAAACAGCGGTCGCGGTGGCCCCGTCACCCGAACCTGTGTTGCTGGGGGCGGCGATGCTGGCGGCCGCTGCGGCGGGTCTGGTCCCTGCGCTGGCCGATGCCATGGCCGGGATGTCGGGCGATTGCACGCTGGTCACGCCTGCCGATGGTCCCACAGCCGCGCTGCATGCCCACCGATACGCCGCGTTTCAGGCCCTGCAAACCACAGCGCGGCATATTCGTGGTCTGGGCTGACGCTTTTCTTGCAAACGTATGCATTTCTGCATTGGATTGAATCGCTTGCGGTGGTAAAACGCTGCAAGCGGCGCAACGGCAGAGGCAAGCATGACGCAGTTCACATTTCCCGGCATTCACTGGCTGAAGGCCCCGAACCGCGAAACCGCGGTTGATACGGCAAGGATCGAGGCCACGGTGGCGCAGGTTCTGGCCGATGTCCGCACCAGGGGCGACGCGGCGGTGCGCAGCTATTCGGCGCAATTCGACAAGGCCGACCTGGACGCCTTCGAGGTGCCGATGGCCGACCGTCTGGCCGCCGTCGCCGAACTGGACCCGCAAACCCGCGCCGATACCGAGTTTGCCATCAGCAACGTCACTGCCTTTGCACAGGCGCAGCTTGCGACCATCCTGCCGCTGGAGGTGGAGATTCGCCCCGGCGTGTTCATGGGCCACCGGGTGATCCCGATTGAACGGGTCGGTTGCTATGTGCCCGGCGGGCGTTTTCCGCTGCTGTCGGCGCCGATCATGACCATCGTTCCGGCCAAGGTTGCGGGTGTGGACGAGGTGATCGCCTGCCTGCCGCCGAACGCGCACCGTGCGATGATTGCAGGCTGCCATCTTGCGGGTGCGGACCGGATTTTCCGCATCGGCGGCGCGCAGGCGATTGCGGCCATGGCCTACGGCACCGAAACCGTGCCGCAGGTCGTAAAGATCGTCGGCCCCGGCAACGCCTTTGTGAACGAGGCCAAGCGTCAGGTCTTTGGCCCGGTCGGCATCGACCAGCTGGCCGGCCCGTCCGAGATCTACACGCTGGCCGACAGCACGGGCGATGAGGAAATGCTGGCGACCGACATGCTGGCGCAGGCCGAACATGACGTGCGCACCCGCGTTGGCCTGATCACCACCGACGCCGACCTTGCCGCCAAGGTGCTGGCCGAGGTCGAGGTGCAGCTTGCCACCCTGTCGACCGCGCATGTGGCGGGGCCTGCGTGGCGCGACATGGGCGAGATCGCGATTTGCGCCGATGAGGCTGCGATGATCGCCTATTCCGATTTCATCGCGTCCGAGCATTTGCAGGTCCACACCGCAGACCCCCATGCCTTTGCCAAACGCCTGCGCAACTATGGGTCGCTGTTCATTGGCGAGTTGGCCAGCGTCGTCTATTCCGACAAATGTTCCGGCACCAACCACACGCTGCCCACCATGGCGGCGGGCCGCTATACCGGCGGGCTGTGGGTCGGGGCCTATGTGAAGATCGCGACGCATCAGTGGCTTGACGAACGCGGCGTGGCCGCTGTCGCCCCGCCCGCCGCGCGCCAGTCGGCCAGCGAAGGGCTGGAAGGCCACCGCCGCGCCGCCCAGTTGCGGCTGGACCGGATGCAGGTGGCTAAAGCCTAGGCCGCAGCGCAGAATGATCGGTCGCGCGTTCATACGCGTGGCCGATCTGGGCCAATCTGGCCTCGTGATGATCACGGCCCACCAGTTGCATCCCCATCGGCAACCCATGATCGAACCCGATGGGCAGGGCCAGAACCGGGTGCCCGGTCACGTTGAACGGCAGGGTGCGCATCGCCGTCCACACCGCGCGGTCGGCGGCAAAATCGGAAAACGGCGGCGCGGTGGACAGGACATTGGCGGTGGCCACGGCATCATGGCAGGCAAGGATCGCCGCAAATTCGGTGCGATACCGTTGCGCTCCGGCGCGGGCTTCGGCAAATTCGGCGGGCGTGATGTGCTGGCCCGACAGCAGGGTTTCCACCGCCTGCCGCCCATAGCTGCCGCTGTGCAGCGTGTCGCGATGCAGCTCAAGCGCCTGATATTGCAGCAAAACGATGCCCAAGGCCTCTAACGCCGCATAGTCGGGCAGGGTGATCAGTTCCACCCGCGCGCCCAGCATGCTGAGGTCCGACATGGCTTGGTCCATCGCGGTCAGCACGGCGGGCAGGGTGGCCGGATCGCCGGCAAACCAGTCGCGTGCATAGCCGATGGTCAGCCCGCGCACGTCCTGCCCCAGACGCGCGGTGGCGGCAACGCCCATGGCCTCGGCCATCACCGCCGCATCGGCGACGCAGGCGGCAATCGGCCCGACATGGTCCAAGTCGGCTGACAACGGGAACACGCCGTCGCGGGGCAGGGCGTCGAAGGTGGTTTTCAGCCCGACGACGCCGCAATAGCAGGCCGGGCTGCGGACCGACCCGCCGGTATCGGTGCCGATCGCACAGCGCACCATCCCCGCCGCCACCGCCGCCGCCGACCCCGAACTGGACCCTCCGGTGATGTGATCGGTGTTCCACGGGTTCGCCGCAGACGGGTTCGGCCCGTCAAAACTGGGGCCGACAAGGGCGTATTCATAGGTTGCCACCTTGCCCAGGGGTACCGCCCCTTGCGCGCGCAGACGGGCCACGACCGTTGCATCCTGCGGGGCGGGGGTAAGGGGCTGATGGCGCGACCCGCACAGGGTGGGCAGACCCTGCATATCCATCAAGTCCTTGACGGCAAAGCCGATGCCCTGCATCGGCCCATGGTCGATGCCCGCCGCAAAATCCGCGTCGGCACGGGCTGCGGCGGCCAGGGCCTGATCCGCCGTCACCGCAACGAAGGCGCGGATCTGCGGGTTCAGCGCCTCGATCCGGTCCAGATGCGCCTTGGTCAGCGCGGTGGCTGTCAGGGTGCCCGCTCGCATTGCGGCGCCGGCGTCAAGGATGGACAGTCCTGTCACGTCCGGGCCGCCTCGAACGCGGCCCAGGCGGTTTCAAACGCGGCGAAGTCAAAGCCGGGCGCGCGGGCGGGATCAAGGATCAGACGCTCGGTCGCCTGCATCTTGGCGATGGCGGCGGACAGCATCGGGATCACCTCGGGCGGCACCACCACGGCGCCATGGCGGTCGGCATGCACCAGATCGCCGGGGGCGATGGTCAGGCCGTGCAGGGTGACAGGCGCATTGACCGACCGCACATGCACGAACCCGTGGCTTGGACCGATGCTGCCTGCGATGACCGGAAAACCGGGGGCCATATCGCCCAGATCGCGCATCACCCCATTGGTCAGCGCGCCCGACATGCCAAAGCCCTTGTGGATCGTGGTGTTCACCTCGCCCCAGAACGCCCCGATGCAGGCCGGATAATCCAGATCCTCGATCACCGCGACAGAGGGCTGCGGGGCATCCGCCATCGCCTTGTAATAGGCCATGCGACGGGCGCGGATGGTGGCGGCATCTTCGGTCGGCGGGGCCAGTGCCGCGATTTGCGCGGTCACCGCATAGCCCACCACCGGCGGATCATCGGGGGCGGAACACAGCATCGTGCCACGGGTAAACCTGTTGAAGCCGCGTTTGCCCTGCGCCACCTCGATGGCATTGCAGACCGTGGGCGTATCGACGCGGCGCAGCAGGGCCAGCAGATCGGCGTCCATCATTCCTCCAGCCAGCGGAGCAGTTCCGCCGTTGTTTTCGTTGGTTTTTCCAAGGTGGGCAGATGGCCAGCCCCGTCGACGATGGCCAGCCGCGATTGTGGCATCAGCCGGTGCATCAGATCATGCCGGGGGCGGGGGCAGGGAATGTCATGTTCCCCCATCAGCACCAGCGCCGGGCCTTTGAAGGCCGCAAGCGTGGCCGTCTGGTCCGGGCGCGAGGCCAGCGCCCGCGACTGGCGGGCAAAGACCTGCGGGCCGAGTTTGCGGGCCATGTCCATGCACAGATCCAGAATGTCGCGGCGACGCGGCGTGTCGGCCAGATAGAGCGGTTTCATCTCGTCCCGCATCACCGTGTCCAGCCCCCCGGCCAGCACGCGGGCGATTTGCGGCAGGCGGCGGGCCTGTGCCTCGGGGGTTTCGGCCAGCGGGTTGGTGTCCATCAGCGCGATCCTGGTCACGCGGTCGGGGGCCTGGCGCAACACCTCCATCGCGGCGATGCCGCCCATGCTGAGGCCTGCGAGGGCAAAGCGGGGCGGGGCCAGACGCAGGATTTCGGCGGCGAGGGCGATCATGCTGCCAAAGGCATCTATCCCCGGCGTCAGCACCGGGCCACGTTTTGACAATGCGTCGATCTGCGGCTGAAACAGCCGGGCATCACACATCATTCCGGGCAACAGGATCAGCGGTGTCATGATGCCCGGCGCGCGCCTTCCTTGAGGGTGGCCAGTTTGGCCCAGGCGATGTCAGGGTCGACCGACCCGAAGCCTGCAAAGGTGCCAAAGCCGCAATCCGACCCGGCAATCACCCGGTCCCGCCCCACGATGGCCGTGAACCGTTCAAGCCGCTGGGCCACAAGATCGGGATGTTCGACAAAGTTGGTGGTGGTGTCGACGACGCCGGGAACCAGAATCTTGTCCTCGGGGATCTCGGACTTGCGGTCGCGGAACACGGTCCATTCATGGCCATGGCGCGGGTTCGAGGTTTCAAACAGCACATAACACGCCTGCGCCGCCATCAGCACCCCAAACACCTTGCCCATGTCGATGTCGCAGACATGCGGGCCTTCGTAATTGCCCCAACAGATGTGAATGCGCACGCGGGCCGGGTCGATGCCGCGCAGGGCGTGGTTCAGGGCCTCGACATGCAGGGCGGCGATTTTCACGAACTCGTCGTCGGTCAGATGGGTGAACAGCATGTGGCGCGACAGAGCAAGGTCGGGGCAATCCAGTTGCAGATCAAGGCCGGCCGCGACGATCGTCTGGTATTCCTCGCGCATCGCATCGGCGAGTGCGGCCAGATAGGCCTCACGCGTGGCATAATGGCTGTTTTGCAGGAACAGCGAAATCACCCCCGGCGAGGCGGCGTTCATGAAGCCGCGCGTAGCGCCATGCGCCTGCATCGCCGCTTGCAGGGCGCGGATGTCCTTTTGCAATTCGCCCTGCCCTTTGGACCGCACCTCGCCCGTGCACATCGGGCGGGCATAGCGCGGCGACCCACCATCGCGCGCCAGCCGTTCCAGAAAGCTGGGGAACAGCTTCAGATCGGCAGGGGCGTTGCGCGGGCTGTTGCCGGAAAAACCGGTGTAGCGATCCTTGACATAGGTGGCGTACGAGATTTTCGATGTCTCGCCGTCGCTGACAATATCAACCCCCGCCGCCACCTGCCGCTGCACCACCTGCGAGACATGATCGGCCATGCAGGCATCGAACGCGGCCGGATCATGGGCCTCGGCCCGTTCGCGGGCGAACAGGAAATCGACCACGGCCTGCGACCGGGGCAGAGAACCGACATGGGTGGCGAGCAGGGACATGTGCGATCCTTCGGAAGGGACGATGGGCAGATTGCCCATCCTACAGCAGACGGCCGGTGGCACCGGCGGGGTCTTTGGTCGCCCGGATGCGGTAGAGGCTGGCTTCGCCGGTCATCGCGGGGGCGATGGAATGCGACAGGCCGGGCGGGATGGCGCAGGTATCGCCGGGGTTCAGCGAAGTGGTGCCCCCCGGCCAGGTCAGCCGCCAATGGCCGCGCATCGGCATCAGCACCTCATGCGCGTCAAGGGTATAGGGCGTGTCCGGGATCGAATTGCGCGACAGCAGGTCCACATCGAAACCGGGGCGGTCGCGCAGCCTGGCATCGGGGCCGATCACGCGGGCGGGCTGGTGGTCGGACAGGGCCATCAGATCCCAGTAGCGCGCGACGTGATGGGGCACGACCTCGGCAGTGGTGGGTTCGGGGAAGGCTTTCAGTTCCTCATCCGTCAGCAGCGGCATCGGGCCAATGCCCGCAGGCAGGGACTGGCCCTGTTTGGTGTCGTAAAGCTTGCCATTGGCACCCAGCACAAGGCCGTAATCCCTGGCATCGGTGATCACCTGCGGCGCCCAGAGAACCCCGCCCCCGGCATCATCGCCGCCAAGGATGGCCATGATCATTCCGTAATCGGTGCCGATATTCTCAAAGGCGCGGAAGATGCCGGTCGGAATGTTGATGATGTCGCCTTCTTCCAGCACCACCTCGCCTGCCGTGCCCCACCGGCCCCAGAAAAACCGCCAGCGGCCTTTCAGCGCAAAGAACACCTCTGCCGTGCGGTGCGAATGCAGCGAGTTGCGGCATTTGGGCGGCTGACCGGCCGCACCGATGTTGAAGCCGGGGGTGTCGACGATATGCACATGCTGATCGGCGGATTCAGACACGCCGCCGCCGATGATGGTGAAGTTTTCCTTCTGGTTCGACCCTGGCGTGTGGGCGTCGATGAAGGCGGTCTTGCAGGGGCGCAGGTCGCCATAGCGGACGATGCGGGTTTCCATCTCGGTCGGGGTCATGGGGCACCTTTATGGGGGAAATCAGGCCGGTTTGCGGGCCGAGGTGCGGATCACCAGCGGCCCGTCGATGCGGATTTTGCGGGGGGCGGTTTCGCCGGATTCGATCTGGGCGAGCAGGGCCTCCACCGTGGCCTCGACCATGCGGTTCACGGGCTGGCGGATGGTGGTCAGATTGTAGGCGGGCCATGCGGCCAGCGGCACGTCGTCATAGCCGACGATGGAGATATCATCGGGAATGCGCAGGCCAAGGTCAAAGCGCAGCGTATCCATCACCGCGAAGGCCATATGGTCGTTGCCGACAAAGATGGCATCGGGGCGGTCGGCCCCCTGACACATGCCGCGGGCGGCGGTGGCGGCGGTGTCGCGGTCATACATGCCGTCGATCATCGCATGGGGGACAAGGCCCGCGGCCTCCATCGCCTGCCGGAAGCCGGTGGCGCGGTCGCGCCCGGTGGACGACCCCTGCCAGCCCATCACATGCGCGATGCGGCGGTGGCCGGACCGGATCAGAAACTCGGTGGCGCGGCGGCTGCCTGCGATGTTGTCGGACGTGACCTCGGACAGGCGGGCGTCATCCTGACCCCGGTTGAACATCACCACCGGGATGCCCACGGCGGTACAGCGGGCGGTCAGGTCATTGGTCATGGCAACAGAGGCGGTGATGATGCCGTCCACCTGATAATCCAGCAGCTCCTCCATCACCTGCGCCACTTTTTCGGTGGAGTTCTCGGCCATGAAGACAAGAATGTGATAGCCCTTGTCCTGCAAGGCGCGCGACAGCAGTTCCAGCACGACCGGATAGAACTGGTTGTCCAGATAGGCGACCACAAGCCCGATCATCCGGGTGCGCCCGGTGATCAGGCTGCGCGCCAGCACGTTGGGGCGGTAGCCCAGTTCCTCGGCGGCCTGCCGGACTTTCTGCACGGTGGATTTCGACGCCGACGCGCCGGGGGTGAACACGCGGCTGACCGCCGACTGGCTGACGCCCGCGCGGCGGGCCACTTCCATCGAGGTGACTTTTTCGTTTGCCATCAGTCTGCCGTCCAACCTCCGTCCACCATCAGCGCCGTGCCGGTGATCAGGGCGGCGGCATCGGACGCCAGAAAGGCGGTCGCGCCCATGATGTCTTCCACCTCGCCCACCCGGCCCAGTTTGATCTTCGAGACGATCCATGCAAGCCGTTCGGGGTTTTGCAGGGTCTGTTCGCCCAGGGGCGTGCGGATGAAGGTGGGGCAGATCGTGTTGACCCGGATGCCGTGCGGGCCCCATTCGATGGCCATGGATTTGGTCATGCCTTCCACCGCGTGTTTGGTGGCGCAATAGACCGCGCGGTCAATGCCGCCGACATGGCCCATCTGGCTGGAGATGGTGATGATCGAACCGGGCCTTTGCGCGGCGATCAGCCCCTTTGCCACCGCCGTTGCCAGAAAATAGGCGGCACGCACGTTCAGGGCCTGGGCTGCGTCATAATCCTGCGGCGTGGTGGCGATGGCGGGGGAATGGCGGGCAAGGCCTGCGGAATTGACCAGCACGTCAAACGGGCCATGGGCCGCCACGGCAGCGGCGGTGGCGTCAAGGTCGGTGATGTCCAGCGCGAAGGCCTCGGCGCTGAAGCCTGCCGCCTGCATTTCCACAACCGTCGCGGCCAGCGCCTCGGCCCGGCGCGCGACCAGCACCACATGCGCCCCCTGTTCGGCCAGCGCCACGGCGGCGGCAAGGCCAATGCCGGAGGACGCCCCCGCCACAAGCGCGCGGCGGCCATCCAGACGGAACGAGGGTGTGCGGGGCAGGGTCATTCCGCGGCGGCTCCGTAAGCGATATTGCGGCCACCATAGCGGCGCACGCGGATATTGCACTGTTCTGCATGGCCGACGAACCCTTCCAGCAGGCACAAGCGGCTGCCGTAGGCGCCGATTTCGGCGGCAGCGGCATCGGTGGTGATGCGTTGATAGCTGTGGGTTTTCAGGAATTTCCCGACCCAGAGGCCGCCTGTGTACCGCCCGGCCTTGCGGGTCGGCAGGGTGTGGTTGGTGCCGATCACCTTGTCGCCATTCGCCACATTGGTTCGCGGGCCAAGGAACAGCGCGCCGTAGCTGTGCATGTGGTCCAGATACCAGTCGTCACGGTCGGTCATCACCTGCACATGTTCCGACGCGATGTCATTGGCGACGGCCAGCATTTCGTCATGCGTGTCGCAGACGATCACCTCGCCGTAGTCGCGCCAGCTTGCCGCTGCGGTGGCGGCGGTGGGCAGGATTTGCAGCAGGCGGTCGATTTCCGCCAGCGTCGCCTCGGCCAGTTTGCGGGAGGTTGTCAGCAGCACGGCGGGGGAATTGTAGCCATGTTCGGCCTGCCCCAGCAGGTCGGTCGCGCACAACTCGGCATCCACCGTGTCATCGGCGATCACCATGGTTTCAGTAGGGCCTGCGAACAGGTCGATGCCGACGCGGCCATAAAGCTGGCGCTTGGCCTCGGCCACAAAGGCATTGCCGGGGCCGACCAGCATATCGACGGGTTTCAGCGTTTCGGTGCCGATGGCCATGGCGCCTACGGCCTGCATGCCGCCCAGCACATAAATCTCATGTGCGCCGCCCAGTTGCATGGCGGCGACAATGGCGGGGTGGGGTTCGCCCTTGACCGGCGGGGCGCTGGCCACGATGCGCGGAACCCCCGCGACCGAGGCCGTCAGCACCGACATATGCGCCGAGGCCACCATGGGAAACTTGCCGCCGGGCACATAGCAACCCACCGATTGCACCGGGATGTTGCGGTGGCCAAGGAACACGCCGGGCAGGGTTTCCACCTCGATATCCGTCATGCTGGCACGTTGGGCCATGGCAAAGCGGCGGATCTGGGTTTGCGCGAAACGGATATCCTCCATGTCGCGGGCGGAGACGCGCTGCATCGCGGCCTCGATTTCAGATGCCGTCAGCAGAAAGGACGGGCGGGCATAGCCGTCGAACTTCTGGCTCAGGTCACGCACGGCGGCGTCGCCCCGCGCCTGAATATCGGCCAGCGTGGCCTCGACGGTGGCGCGCACGGCGGCATCGTCGGTGGCGCGGTCGGCCTCGGGTTTGCCGTGTTTGAGGTAGGTAATGGTCATGCGACACCTTTGGTCAGGCGAGTTCCGGTTGCAGTATCGAACAGATGGCAGATGGCGGCAGGCACATGGGCGTGGACCACATCGCCAATCGCGGCCCGGTAATCCTTGGCGGCCTTGACCGACACCAGCGCGCCGCCGATGCGGTAGCTGATCATCGAGGCCTCGCCCAGCAACTCGATCGAATAGACGGGGGCGGCGATCTGGCCTGCCGTGGCGATGCTGGCATCCTCGGCCCGGAAGCCAAGCGTTACCTTGCCATCGTGGCCGGTGGGCAGCCCGTCGACCCGCATGTTCTCGGCGGTAAAGCTGCCGTTCGCCAGCTTGCCTTCGACCAGATTCATCGCAGGGCTGCCGATGAACCCCGCAACGAAGGTGTTGGCGGGATGATCGTAGATGTCGGTCGGGGTGCCGACCTGCTGAATCTCGCCCCGGTTCATCACCACCACGCGGTCGGCCAGCGTCATAGCCTCGATCTGGTCATGGGTGACGTAAACGGTGGTGGTTTTCAGTGTGTGTTGCAGGTTCTTGATCTGCGCGCGGGTGGAAACCCGCAGCTTGGCATCAAGGTTCGACAGCGGTTCATCCATCAGGAACACGGTGGGCTTGCGCACGATGGCACGGCCAAGGGCGACCCGCTGACGCTGGCCACCCGACAGGGCGGCGGGGCGGCGGTCGAGGTATTCGGTCAATTCAACCATCTGTGCCGCGCGCATCACCATGTCATGGTGCTGCGCCGCAGGCACCCGGCGCACCTTCAGCGGAAAGCGGATGTTTTCATAGACGGTCAGGTTGGGGTACAGCCCGTAAGACTGGAACACCATCGAGATGTCGCGGTCTTTGGGTTCCAGATCATTGACCATCCGGTCGCCCAGCCAGATCTGGCCCGAGGTCACATCCTCCAGCCCCGCGATCATCCGCATGGTGGTGGATTTGCCGCAACCCGACGGGCCGAGCAGCACCAGAAATTCCTGATCCTTGATGTCGAGGCTGAAATCCTTGACGCCGACATAGTCGCCATAGGTCTTGGTGACGTTGACCAATCGAAGCTGTGCCATGGTGGCCCCTTATCCCTTGACCGCACCAGCGGTCAGGCCGCTGACGATTTGACGTTGAAAGAACAGCACCAGCACGAACAGCGGGGCGATGGCAGACACCACGGCGGCGACGGCGTACATCACCTTGTTTTCGGCATGGACGGTGCCAAGGAAGCTGGCGATCTTGGGCACCATGGTCTGGTTGCTTTGGGTCAGCAGCATCGAGGTGACGGTGAAGTCGTTGTAGGCCAGCAGAAAGCTGAACAGGCCCGTCGTCACCACCCCCGGCCACATCACCGGAATGACGGCCAGGCGAAAGGCCTGAAACCGGGTGCAGCCATCGACCATCGCAGCCTCGTCCAGATCCTTGGGGATCGACAGGAAGAAGGAATGCAGCATCCACAGGGTAAAGGGCTGGTTGATGGCGACCAGCACGATGATCGTGGTCGGCAGATAGCCCCAGATGTTCAACTGAAAGAACGGCAGCAGATAGCCCGACACCAGCGTCACATGCGGCATGGCGCGGAACACCAGCGCCGCAATCAGGATCCAGAACGTATAGCGAAACCCCGACCGCGCCAGCGCATAGCCGCCAAGCGTGCCGATGGTCAGCGAGATGACGACGACCGACACCGTGACGACGGCGGTGTTGATCACCGATTTCCAGAACGCCTGTTCGACCCAGGCGCCCTGATAGCCGTCGCCGGTAAAGGTGCTGCCGGTCTGCGCCAGCGTGGCAGGCCCGGTGATGGCGTTCAGCCAGTCGGTGCGGGAAAAGAAATCGGCCTGTACCTTCAGTGACCCCCAGGCCGTCCACAGGAACGGAAAGGCGGCGGCGAACAGCCAGACGGCAATGAAGATCGCCGACAGGGTGATCAGGGACATGGGCTGCCGTTCGGCGCGGTTTTTCATCATTGCCCCCTTAATGCGCCTTGCGGCCGAAATCGCGCCAGGTGCGGATCAGCACTGGCATCAGCAGGATCACCACGCCAAGGATGGTCAGCATGGATGTGGCGGCGGCAGACCCGAACAGCGGCGTTTCGGCCCCGCGCAGGTCGGAATAGATCAGGTAGGACAGCGACGAGGCATTGGCCGCCGCAGAGAACCCGACGATGGGTTCAAACACCCGGAAATGGTCCATCAACTGCATCAGGGCCACGAAGGTCACCAGCGGCATCAGATGCGGGATGATCACATAGCGCACCCGTTCCCACCGGGTGGCGCCGTCGATCATCGCGGATTCCAGCGTGTCTTTCGGTACGGTTTGCAGCCCCGCATAGAACACGATGAAACTGAAGGGCGCGGAATGCCAGACCCCGTAGGTGATCAGCGTGGCCCAGGTCAGCGTAGGCGACGCTTTCAGAGCAAGGCCGGGGTCGTTGAAGATGCGTTGCAGCGTGGCCCCGATTATGCCCTGACTGTCGATCATCCAGAACAGCACCAGCGACCCGATCAGGGGGGTCACGATCATCGGCAGCAGCGAGAAGAAGATCACCGGCCCCTTGATGATCTGCGGAATGGCATTGATCGCCAGCGCGATGAAGAAGCCAAGGATGATGACCAGCGGTGTCACTACGGCGGTGTAGGTCAGGGTAAAGGCCAGAGCCTTGTAGAAGGGCAGGTTCATCAGCCCGTCGTAGAAGGCGCCCATCGTGGGGGCGGTCTGCCACAGGGTTGCAATCTCGGCCGTGGCCAGATGGCGGGCGTTGGTATAGGTGGCAAGCCCGTTGAACTTGCCCATCGGGGCGGCCTCGCGCAGCGCGGCCATGGCGGTGGGATCGACGCGCATTTCCTTGGTGCAACTGAACGGATCGCAGCTTTCAACCTCGGTCATCACCTGATCATGTTCGACGAACAGCGACTGATAGGCGACCGATACGATGGGCGCCGCGATGAACAGCAGCATCACGAACAGGGACGGCAGCATGAACAGGAAGAAGGTTCTGTGCGGCATCGCGGGTGATCCTGACAAAAGGAAAAGGAGGCCGCCGGGCATGGGAGGAGCCGTCCCGGCGGCCAGCGAGGCTTACTTCAGAAAGCCGGCCTCGGTTGCGGCGGTGTTGTAGGCGGCGGTCACATCGGCCAGCGCCTGTTCGGCGGTTTCCTGACCCTGCATGAACTCGGCCAGATTGTCGCCAAGGGCGGTGTGCAGCAGCCCCATGTAGGGCAGCATCGGATAGGGCCTGGCCCCGGCCGACACGGTTTCAAACACGCCGACAGCCGCCGGGGTGGGCTGATAGCCCTTGATCAGCCAGGCGGCAGCGGCCGGGTTGGTCGTGGCCATGTCGGGGGCAATGGCCTTCATCATCGCGCGGAACGAGGCCTCGGCATCTTCGGGGCTGATGTTCTTTGCCAGGGCAAACCCGTCCCACCACAGGGTGGTGGCAGGGGTGGTGCCGCCGCCAACGGTGGGGGCTGCGGCCAGCACGGTGTCGGCGGCCACATCGGGGGCCGCGCCTGCCGGATCGGTGATGGCCCCGGCAACGGACCCCCACATGTTCATCATGCCCGCTTCGCCGGCTCCCCAGGACTGGCCCAGCATCACGGTTTCATAGGTCATGTATTCCGGCCCCATGGTGTCGGCCAGCGCCTTCATCATGGTCAGGGCCTTGACCCCGGCCTCGCCGCTGATGGCGGCATTGGCGGTGCCGGGTTCAAAGAACTCGCCGCCATAGCCCAGATACATGTTCACGAATTCCTGCGCCAGATCCCAGCCGGGCTTGAAGTTGGCGACCAGCGCGTTGGGCATCACGCCCTTTTCCTTCAGCACGGCAGCGGCGGCCAGCATGTCCTCATAGGTTTTCGGCGCGGCGATGCCTGCGGCCTCCAGCACCGACTTGCGGTACATCAGGTGCTGGGTGTTGGCCATGAAGGCAATCGCCATCACCTTGCCGTCAATCTTGATCAACTGGTTCGGTTGCAGATCCTGACCATATTTCGCGACCAGATCATCCATCGGCTGGATCAGGTCATCGTTCAGCAACGGCACGATCGACCCGTTCGCCACCACGGCGACAGTATAGGTTGCGGGGTTGGTTGTCAGCGCCGCGATCTGGATGTTCTTGTGTTCCGCCGTCAGGTTTCTGGTGACGGTCACGGTCGGGCTGGCGCAGGCTTCCGCCGCAGCCGCCACCAGTTGCAACGCCAGAAAATCGTTCGACAGGATGCGGACCGACCCTTTTTCGATGCCGCATTCGGCAAAGGCCATGCCGCCCGAGGCGATCAGCGCACAAAGAGCCAGAGAAGATTTCATCAGGTGTTTCATAGCCATCTCCTGTTGAGAGTGTTGTTCGGTGCAAGGCTGGCAGCGTTTTCGCTGCGGTTTTGTGGGGCCGTCCTGCCCGTGGTCTGTGTCAGACGCCGCCTGTTTTCAGGCGCGAACACGCAAGGCTAACAATCTGTGCATACGTTTGCAACATGATTCTGCATAGGATTGCAACATGGTGGGGCGCGGCAGATGCCCGCCCCACCGAACGGGCCGTCTTACGCGGGCAGGACAGATGCCTTGTCGGCCATCTGCGCCAGTTTGACCTGCATCGACAGCGACAGCTCGTCATAGACCCGCCATTCGTCGACGATCTTGCCGTCCTTGTAATGGTAATGCGTCATGCCCATCACCTGCACCCGCTTGCCGGTCGGCGCGCCCAGTTCGTTCAGCAGGCCATAGCCGATGTGGTGCCCTTCCATGATCCAGCGCACCGCAACCTTGGTGCCGCCTTCTTCGCATGGGGTGGAACAGATGTGCTGGGGTTCAAAGCTGCAATCGGGGATCGATCCGACCAGCCCGATGGTCTGGTGCATGACGGCGGCGATGCCGTACATCTCGGCCATCAGCGGGCCGTGGTATTGCACGGTGGGGGCGTAGACATCCTTGATCATGCCGAACATGCGCTTGTTGAACACCTCGTGCAGCCAGGTCAGGGTGTCACGCTCCAGATCGGTGTGGGCGATGGACAGGTCGGCCTTGGCTTCGGGCGGCAGTTGCCCGATCATCCGGCGGTTTTCGCCGATATCCACCGCCAGCAGGCCCTTGTCGAAATAGGTCTGCGCCATCTTGGTGGCATAGGCCTGCGTATCAAGGCCAAGCTGTTTCAGGATCGACAGCGGGTCCGCCACCACCCATTCGCGGTAGATCTTGTTTTCATAGATCATGCAGTCGGCCACGGTGCGCGAGGTGAAGGTGCGCCCGGTGGCCGGGCCATACAGCCCGCCCTGCGAATGCCGCCCGGTTCCGGTCACCAGATGCGAGGTGTAGAACCCTTTCTGATCATCGCCGTTCCAGATCACATGGGTCGCCATGCCGCGCCGTTCGGGCAGCGACACCAGCCGCTGGATGGTGTCGCGCACCACGTCCTCACGCGTGTAAAGCGTGCCGCTGGATCCGTAGAGAATGCAGTTGTGGGTGTAGTGGGTGTAGATCAGCCCGACATCGCGTTCGTCCCAGATGCGGTGGGTGCAGCGCACGATGTAATCGACGATATCGGTATAGATATCGTCAAACCCCTGCATCGGCTGGGCGCGAGGGCGGTTGGCGGGGGCCAGGTCCACATAATCGTGGCGTTCCACCTGCATCACGCTGGGGGCCTTTTGGCGGGCCAGCGGTTGGGGCGTGCTGTCGGTATCGGAGGATTTCATCTGCGCTCGCTTTGCCGGGATTCGGACGGATCGTGGTTGGGGATGCGTTGAGGATGGCAGTTTTTGCATTCCTATGCAATCGGCGCGTTTGTGACGGTTACAGGAATTTTGCGGCAGGCAATCTGGCGGCGGCGTATGTTGCCATTGCCGGGTTTCGCTGGCATCCATATCGCGACCGTTTTCAGGAAAGTTGCCGCCGATGACCCAGACCCTTGCCCAGACCGCCCATGCCATTCTTGCGGATTTTGGCGTGCCCGCATCGCTGTATACGGGCGGCACGCTGCACAGCCGCACGCCGGTAACCGGCGAGGTGGTGGCCTCGTTGCCGGTGCATTCCGCCGCCGACACCGATGCGATGATCGCCCGCGCCAAGCTGGCCTTCACCGCATGGCGTCTGGTCCCCGCCCCGCAGCGGGGTGAACTGGTGCGCCTGTTGGGCGAGGAACTGCGCGCCGCCAAGACCGACCTTGGGCGGCTGGTGTCCATCGAGGCCGGCAAAAGCCCGTCCGAAGGACTGGGCGAAGTGCAGGAGATGATCGACATTTGCGATTTCGCCGTCGGCCTGTCGCGCCAGTTGTACGGGCTGACCATCGCCACCGAACGCCCCGGTCACCGGATGATGGAAACCTGGCATCCGCTGGGTGTGGTCGGCGTGATTTCGGCCTTCAACTTTCCGGTCGCCGTGTGGTCGTGGAACACCGCACTCGCCCTGGTCTGCGGCAACGCGGTGGTGTGGAAGCCGTCCGAGAAAACCCCGCTGACGGCTCTGGCCTGTCAGGCGATCCTTGACCGTGCCTTGGCGCGGTTCGGCACGGCCCCGGATGATCTGTCGCAGGTGCTGATCGGGGCGGCTGACGTGGGGGCGGCGCTGGTGGCGCACAAGGATGTGGCCCTGCTGTCGGCCACCGGGTCCACCCGTATGGGCCGCGCCGTGGGGCCGGTGGTGGCGGCGCGGTTCGGTCGTTCGATCCTTGAACTGGGTGGCAACAACGCGGGCATCGTCTGTCCTTCGGCCGATCTGGACATGGCGCTGCGGGCGATTGCCTTTGGCGCGATGGGCACGGCGGGCCAGCGCTGCACCACGCTGCGGCGGTTGTTTGTGCATGACAGCGTTTATGAGGCTTTGGTGCCCCGGCTGATCAAGGCCTATGCAAGCGTGTCTGTCGGCAACCCATTGGAAACGCAGGCACTCGTCGGCCCGCTGATCGACAAGCAGGCGTTTGACGGTATGCAGGCGGCGCTGGTCGCGGCGGGCGCTGCGGGCGGCACCGTGCATGGCGGCGACCGGGTGGGGGCGGGCGACGCCTATTACGTCAAGCCCGCGCTGGTGGAAATGCCCACGCAAAGCGGCCCGGTGATGGAGGAAACCTTCGCGCCGATCCTGTATGTCATGCGCTATTCCGATTTCAACGCCGCCTTGGCCGCCCACAACGCGGTTGGCGCGGGCCTGTCGTCGTCGATCTTCACGCTGGATCTGCGCGAGGCGGAAACCTTCCTGTCGGTCGCCGGGTCCGATTGCGGCATTGCCAATGTGAACATCGGCACTTCGGGGGCCGAGATTGGCGGGGCCTTTGGCGGCGAAAAGGAAACCGGCGGCGGGCGCGAAAGCGGGTCGGATGCGTGGAAGGGCTATATGCGCCGCGCGACCAACACCATCAACTATTCCCGCGCCCTGCCTTTGGCGCAGGGCGTGGTGTTCGACATCGACTGAAAGGGCGACCCATGCAGAACGATCCGCGCAGCCACGGCTTGTGGGAAATCAGCGCCCCTGCGGCCCCGGTGACGGGGCCGTTGCAGGGGGATCTGACGGTGGATGTGGCGATTGTCGGGGCTGGCTACACCGGCCTGTCGGCGGCGCTGCATCTGGCGCAGGCGGGCCGCAGCGTCGCGGTCGTCGAGGCGGTCGATGTGGGCTTTGGCGGGGCGGGGCGGAACGTGGGCCTTGTCAACGCCGGCATGTGGGTGATGCCCGAGGTGCTGCTGGAAACCCTGGGTCCGGTCTACGGCCCCCGTCTGCTGGACGCCCTGGGCAACGGCCCTGCACGGGTATTCGACCTGATCGCCCGCCATGGCATCGCCTGTGAAGCCACCCAAACCGGCACGCTGCATTGCGCGGTCGGTGCCCAAGGGCTGGCCGAGATCAACGCCCGCGCCGCCCAATGGCAGGCACGCGGGGCCGATGTGCGGGTGCTGGGTGCAGCCGAGGCTGCGGCCAAGCTTGGCACCACGGCCTATGCCGGCGCGTTGCTGGACAACCGCGCGGGCACCATCCAACCGCTGGCCTATGCGCGGGGGCTGGCGACGGCCGCCCTCGGCGCAGGGGCGCAGGTGTTCACCGCATCCCCCGTTTCCGGCATCGACCGCGCGGGTGATGCGTGGCGGGTGCAGACCGCGCAAGGCAGCCTGACCGCCCCTTGGGTGATCATGGCGACTGACGCCTATACTCACACCGTGCAGGAAGGCATCCGCGCCGAACAGGTGCATCTGCCCTATTTCAACTTTGCCACTGTGCCGCTGTCATCGAACCTCGCGCAGTCGGTGCTGCCCGAACGGCAGGGCGCGTGGGACACCAGGGATGTGCTGACCTCGTTCCGCATGGATCAGGCGGGGCGGCTGATCCTGGGGTCGGTTGGCGCGCTCGGCGGGGTCGCCGCAGGCATCCACCGCGATTGGGCACGCCGCACGCTGGCCCGCCTGTTTCCGCAACTGGGCGAGGTGGCGTTCGAGAGCGAATGGTTCGGCAAGATCGGCATGACGAGCGACAACCTGCCCCGCATCCACCGCTTTGGCCATCAGATGCTGGGGGCAAGCGGGTTCAACGGGCGGGGGATTTCGCCGGGAACAGTGTTCGGCGCGCATCTGGCGGATCACATCTTGGGCCGCATCGATGAGGCCGACATGCTGCTGCCGGTGTCGGACATGGCGCTGCCGCCGTTCCGCCGCGTGAAGGAAGCCTTCTACGAACTGGGCGCGCAGGTGGTGCATCTGACCGACGCGCGCCTGTAACCTGCCCTGATGCGTCTGCCGCCTGGGCGGGTCCAACTGGTGACCCCGGATGGATTCGAACCATCGACCTGCCGCTTAGGAGGCGGCCGCTCTATCCCCTGAGCTACGGAGCCCCATGCTGGAGCCACGCCTGCTTCATGGGCAAAAAACCTGCGTTTTGCAACAGGGGCGTCGCGCATCCGCGATAGAATAACAGGCTGACGGGGGCGGCGCGCACCGGAAAACGCAGGGCGTGACTTTGGCATCTGCGCGGGATCCGGCAGGGGGGGCATTCCGTCCGACCCGAAACTTTAGGGGGAGCGTATGTGGCCCACCGCTCCCCCTTTGGTCCGTCGCGCCTTGTTTGAGAGCTGGCAAGACGCGCAGGATTTGTGACGCCGCTGCAGAAACATGCAGGGGCTGTTAGCGTTAACAGTACCAGACGATTGCCGCTTGGACAAGGGCGGTGTTTGGCGCTAACAAGGAAATCAGTGATCCTTGGCAAGGCGTGACCGTGTCCAGACCCCCCATTCCCGATCCGCGCCGCACCCTTACGCTGCGCGATGTGTCCGAGGCTTCGGGCGTCAGTGAAATGACCGTCAGCCGGGTGTTGCGCAGCCGGGGCGATGTGTCGGCCGCCACGCGCGAACGGGTGCTGGAGGCTGCCCGTCGGCTTGGCTATGTGCCCAACAAGATCGCAGGCGCACTGGCCAGCAGCCGGGTCAATCTGGTGGGGGTGGTGATCCCGTCCCTGTCCAACATGGTGTTTCCCGAGGTGCTGACCGGCATTTCCGAAATGCTGGAAGACACCGGGCTGCAACCCGTGGTGGGGGTGACGAATTATTCGCCCGACCGCGAGGAAAAGGTAATCTATGAAATGCTGTCGTGGCGGCCGTCGGGGCTGATCATCGCCGGGCTGGAACACACGGCACCGGCACGCGCCATGCTGGTGCAGGCCGGAATCCCGATTGTCGAGATCATGGACATCGACGGTACCCCGGTGGATTCTGCGGTGGGCATTTCGCATCGCCGCGCCGGGCGGCAGATGGCCGAGGCCATCGTGGCGGCGGGCTATCGCCGCATTGCCTTTCTGGGCACGCAGATGCTGAACGACCACCGCGCCCGCAAGCGGCTGGAAGGGTTCGAGGAGGCGCTGGCCCTTCAGGGCCTGTCGCTGGTGGACCGCGAGTTCTATTCGGGGGGGTCGGCCCTGCTGAAGGGCCGCGAGATGACGCAAAACCTGCTGGCCCGCAGCCCGGATGTGGACTTTCTCTATTACTCCAATGACATGATCGGGGCGGGGGGCTTGCTGTACTGTCTGGATCAGGGGCTGGATGTGCCGGGGCGCATCGGTCTGGCCGGGTTCAACGGGGTGGAATTGCTGGATGGCATTTCGCGCAAACTGGCCACGATGGATGCCTGCCGTCTGGAAATCGGCCGCCGCGCCGCCCAGATCATCGCGGGCAAGCAACTGCCCGAAGGGGCGGTGACCGAATTGTTCCCCATCCTGCAACCGGGCGATACCATTCGCTGAGGTGTCACTCGGGCGTCATGCCTGCATGACAAAGGCTTGCGTTCAGGCGCGGTTGGCCATAGACCCCCGTGCCTTGGCGCGATGGGGAACATGTGATGATCCAGACACCGTTCTATCTGATCGACCGGGCCAGGCTGGCCCGCAACATGGCCGTGATGGACCAGTTGCGCGCAGGGTCCGGCGCGAAGACCCTGCTGGCGCTGAAATGTTTTGCGACCTGGGGCGTATTCGACCAGATGAAGCAGCACATGGATGGCACCACGTCCTCCAGCCTATATGAACTGCGGTTAGGGTATGAGGAATTCGGCGGCGAAACCCATGCCTATTCGGTGGCCTGGGCGGATCACGAGGTGGCCGAGGCTGTCACCTATGCCGACAAGATCATCTTCAATTCCATCGGCCAGCTTGACCGTTTCGACAATCAGACCAGCGGCATCGCGCGGGGCCTGCGCCTGAACCCGCGCTTTTCGACATCGGGTTTCGACCTTGCCGACCCCGCCCGCCCGTTCAGCCGTCTGGGCGAATGGGATGTGGAAAAGCTGCTGGCCGTGGGCGACCGGATTTCGGGCGTGATGATCCATTACAACTGCGAAAACGCGGATTTCGACCTGTTCGATGCTCAGCTTTCCCGCATCGAGGCCGAGTTTTCCCCCCTGTTGCAGCGCCTTGACTGGGTGTCGCTCGGGGGGGGCATCCACTTTACGGGGGGCGGTTATCCGGTGGACCGTCTGGCCGCGCGACTGCGGGCTTTTGCGGATAAATTCGAGGTGCAGGTCTATCTTGAACCCGGCGAGGCCGCGATCACCGGGGCGGCCAGCCTTGAGGTGACCGTTCTGGATATTCTGAACAACGGCAAGGATTTGGCCGTGGTCGATGCCTCGGTCGAGGCGCACATGCTGGACCTGCTGATCTACCGGATTTCCGCGCGCATGGAAACGGACGGCCCGCATCCCTACATGATCTGCGGCAAGTCCTGCCTTGCGGGCGATATCTTTGGCGAATTCGGCTTTGCGGCCCCGCTGAACGTGGGTGACCGGCTGAGCATTGCCGATGCGGCGGGCTATACCATGGTCAAGAAGAACTGGTTCAACGGTGTCAGGATGCCGGGCATCGCCATTCGTGAACTGGACGGAACAATCACGCTGGCGCGTGAGTTTGGCTATGACGATTTCAAGAAAAGCCTCGGCTGACCGGACGACAGGAAGGAAGACACCCAGATGAAACGCAGTATTCTGATCATCGGCGCAGGCGGTGTTGCGCAGGTTGTGGCGCATAAATGCGCGAATGTGAACGATCGTTTGGGTGACTTGCACATTGCCAGCCGGACGCTTGCAAAATGTCAGGCGATCATCGCCTCGGTGCATGAAAAATCTGCCATGAAGGTGCCGGGTGTGTTCGCCGCCCACAGCGTTGATGCGATGGACACCGCCGCCGTGGCCGCCCTGATCCGCCAGACCGGCGCGCAAATCGTGATCAACGTCGGGTCGTCTTTCGTCAACATGACCGTGCTGGAAGCCTGCATTGAAACCGGGGCGGCCTATCTGGACACCGCCATTCACGAAGACCCCGCGAAAATCTGCGAGGCCCCGCCGTGGTACGGCAACTACGAATGGCAGCGCCGCGACCGGTGCGCGCAGGCGGGTGTCACGGCGATTCTGGGGGTGGGGTTCGACCCCGGCGTGGTGAACGCCTGGGCGCGCCATGGCGAGGAAACCCTCGATACCATCACCTCGATCGATATTGTCGACATCAACGCAGGCAGCCATGGCTACTGGTTTGCCACCAACTTCGACCCAGAAATCAACTTTCGTGAATTTACCGGCACGGTTTACAGTTGGCAAAACCGGGCCTGGCAGGAAAATCGGATGTTCGAGGTGGGCCAGACCTTTAGCCTGCCCGTGGTCGGCGACCAGAAAGCCTATCTCACCGGGCATGACGAGGTGCATTCGCTGTCGGCGCGCTACCGCTACGCCGATGTGCGGTTCTGGATGGGCTTTGGCGACCATTACATCAACGTGTTCACCGTGCTGAAAAACCTTGGCCTGCTGTCGGAAAAACCCGTCCGCACCGCAGAAGGGCAAGAGGTGATCCCGCTGAAACTGGTCAAGGCCGTGCTGCCCGACCCCGCCAGCCTTGCCCCCACTTACACCGGCAAGACCTGTATCGCCACCATCCTGCGTGGCACCAAGGACGGCCGGCCTGCGCAGGTCATGCTTTACAACGTCGCCGACCACGCCGAGGCCTATGCCGAGGTTGGTGCGCAGGGCATCAGCTATACCGCCGGTGTGCCGCCGGTGGCCGCCGCTCTGCTGATCGCGGATGGCACATGGGATATCGGGCGCATGGCGAATGTCGAGGAGCTGGACCCCGCGCCCTTCCTGAACCTGCTGAACCAGATGGGCCTGCCGACCCGAATCGCCGATGCCTCGGGTGACCGGGCGCTGACATTCTGATTGCTTGCCCGCCCCCGGCGCCCGCGTTAGCGTAGGGTAAGGGAGATTACCGATGGCGCTCAGTTTCCGGCAAACGTCCATTCTTGATATCGCGCGCGCCGAGGGCAGGGTGGTGGTCGAGGACCTGGCGCATCGGTTTGATGTCACTCTGCAAACCATCCGCCGCGATCTGGGGGAACTGGCCGATCTGGGCCACCTTGACCGCGTGCATGGCGGGGCTGTGCCGCGTACGGGCGTGACCAACCTGGGCTATGAAGAACGCCGCCGGATGAACGATGCCGCCAAGGCCGCCATTGGTGCTGCCTGCGCGCGGGCGATCCCCGACAATTGTTCCATCATCCTGAACCTTGGCACCACGACCGAGGCGGTGGCCCGCGCGCTGATGCACCATCGCAACATCACCGTTGTCACCAACAACATGAATGTCGCCAACATCCTGATGGGCAATCCGGGGTGCGAGATCATGGTGGCGGGCGGCGCGTTCCGGCGGTCTGACGGCGGGTTGGTCGGCGATCTGACCACGCAGTTCATCGACCAGTTCAAGGTGGATTACGCCGTGATCGGCTGTTCGGCGCTGGATACGGATGGCGAGTTGCTGGACTTCGATCTGGCCGAGGTGCGGGTGTCGAAGGCGATCATCCGCCAGTCGCGCAAGCGGTTTCTGGTGACCGACATTTCCAAACTGGGCCGCACCGCCCCGGTGCGGCTGGCGTCACTTTCGGCGCTGGACGCGGTGTTCATTGATCAGGCGCTGCCCGAATCCCTGATGGCGCGCTGCGCTGACTGGGGCTGTCAGATCAATATTGCCGGCCCGCAGGCCGACGCCTGAAACGGCCAGCAATTTTCAGGAACCAATGCGACAAGTGGTGAGCGGGGGGGGATTCGAACCCCCGACCCCATGATTAAAAGTCACGTGCTCTAACCAACTGAGCTACCCGCCCTCACCATGTCGCGTAAGGCCCGAAGGCCATACTCTGTCATTCGCCCAATTCCCTTGGCGGGTCAAGACCTTGCGACTTTTTGGGAAAATCCTTCAAAGTCGGCGGCTGTGCCACCAAGCGTCGGGTTACGACAGGGCCGCTGATTAGGCAGTTGGGCGGCGGGGGTCAAGGGCTAAAAGTGCAGGCTCTGGCAAATTCCCCCGGCGGGGGGTATATCGCGCCCCATGACACAGCCTCAGACCCCCGCTGGCCTGCCGTTTCTCAAGATGCACGGCGCAGGCAATGATTTCGTGGTGATCGACTCGCGCGGGCGTGGGGCGGTGACGACGCCTGCCCTGGCGCGCGCGCTTGGCGATCGCAACCGGGGCGTGGGGTTTGATCAGCTCGCCGAGATACGCGATGACGCCAGCGCCGATTTCGCGCTGGATTTCTGGAACAGCGATGGCAGCCGCGCGCAGGCCTGTGGCAACGCCACCCGCTGTGTGAGCGATTACATCATGGCCGATCTGAACCTTGCGCAGGTCACGCTGACCACGCTGCGCGGCACGCTGGCCGCCCGTCGCCTGCCCGATGGCCGGGTCGAGGTGAACATGGGCCACCCGCAGCTTGACTGGGCGCAAGTGCCCTTGTCGCAGGCGGTGGACACGCGGCATCTGCCGCTGCCGGGCGATCCGGTGGCGGTGTCCATGGGCAACCCGCATTGCGTGTTCTTCGTGCCCGATGCCGAAGCCGTCGATCTGGCGGGGCAGGGGCCGCTGGTGGAAACCGACCCCCTTTTTCCGCAGAAAACCAATGTCGAATATGCCAGCCTGATCGGCCCCGACCATCTGCGCATGCGCGTGTGGGAACGCGGCACCGGCATCACCCTGGCCTGCGGGTCAGGCGCCTGCGCCACCGCCGTCGCCGCCCATCTGCGCGGGCTGACGGGCCGTCAGGTGACGCTGACGCTGGATGGCGGCGTGCTGCAGGTGGACTGGCGCGCCGATGGCGTCTGGCTGACAGGCCCCACGGCGCATGTGTTCAGCGCCACCCTGACGCCCGCGTTTCTGGCTGCGCACGCATGAACGGGCCACCCATGACCGCGCCGATATTCTCCAACCACGGGTGCCGCCTGAACGCCTATGAGGCCGAGGCGATGAAGGATCTGGCGCAGGCCGCCGGCCTGACCAATGCGGTGATCGTGAACACCTGTGCCGTCACGGCCGAGGCTGTGCGCAAGGCCAAGCAGGATATCCGCCGCCTTGCCCGCGAAAACCCCGGCGCGCAGGTGATCGTCACCGGATGCGCCGCGCAGACCGAACCCGAAACCTTCGCCGCCATGCCCGAAGTTGCCCGCGTGATCGGCAACCATGAAAAGATGCAGCCCGCCACCTGGGGCGCGATGGCCCCAGACCTGATCGGCGTCACCGAAAAGGTGCAGGTCGATGACATCATGTCGGTGCGGGAAACGGCAGGCCACCTGATTGACGGCTTTGGTCGCCATCGCGCCTATGTGCAGGTGCAAAACGGCTGCGATCATCGCTGTACCTTCTGCATCATCCCCTACGGTCGCGGCAATTCGCGGTCTGTTCCGGCAGGCGTGGTGGTCGATCAGATCAAGCGGCTGGTGGACCGGGGCTTCAACGAAGTGGTGCTGACCGGGGTTGACCTTACCTCGTGGGGGGGCGACCTGCCCGGCACGCCCCGGCTGGGCGATCTGGTGATGCGCATTCTGCGGCTGGTGCCCGACCTTGCCCGCCTGCGGATCAGTTCGATTGACTCGATAGAGGCCGACGAGGCCCTGATGGGGGCGATTGCGACCGAACCCCGGCTGATGCCGCATCTGCACCTCAGCCTGCAGGCAGGCGACGACATGATCCTGAAACGGATGAAGCGCCGCCACCTGCGCGACGACGCCATCCGCTTTTGCGAGGAGGCGCGGCGCTTGCGCCCCGACATGGTGTTCGGCGCAGACATCATCGCAGGCTTCCCGACCGAAACCGACGCGATGTTCGAGAACTCGGTCAAGCTGGTGCAGGACTGCGGCCTGACGTTTCTGCACGTCTTCCCCTTCAGCCCGCGCAAGGGCACCCCTGCGGCCCGGATGCCGCAACTGACCGGCCCGCTGATCAAGGCCCGTGCGGGGGCGTTGCGCGCAGCAGGTGACAGGGCCCTGGCAGCCCATCTGGCGGCACAGGTGGGGCAGACCCACAGCGTGCTGCTGGAAGGCCCCCGCATGGGCCGCACCGCGCAGTTTGCCGAGGTGGCGTTCAGCGCCGATCAGCCCGAGGGGCAGATCGTGACGGCGCGTATCCTGGGCCATACTGCGACCCGGCTGGCGGCATAGGGCGAAAATCCTCCGAAGGATTTTCCAATTTTCTTTGAAGAAAATTGGCGCCCTAGATCATCCGGATCACATCCTTGCCCACCGACAGCACATAGCCGCGCCGGGCGATGGTCTTGACCAGCAGCTCGCTGACCAGCTGGTTGCCCAAGGTGTCGCGCAGGCGTTTGACGCGCGTGGCCCCGGCCGCCTCGTCGCAGTCCACCTCGTTGCGGCCCGAAATCACCGCCTCGATCTGCGCGCCGGTCAGCACCTCGTCATCCATCCGGGCTTCGGCCAGCACCGACAGGGTTTCAAGGGCGGCCTCGGTCAGGGCAAATTCCATGTCGTTGATATAGACCGCCCGCGCCTCGCGCGAAATCATCAGGGTCGCCACTTGAATCCCCGACCGCTGGATCGCCGAAATCCGCCGGTTCAGCGCGATGATCGTGACCAGAAACACCAGCGCCGCCACCAGCAGCGCGGTGGAAAACACCAGCAGCACAAAGATCACCGACCGATAGCTGATCAGTACCTCGGCAAAAGAAGTGCCCGATTGCGCCAGAATCTCCAGCAGCTTGATCTCGGCGCCGGTGCGCAGATCGTCGTTCTCGACGAAAATCTGTTCGACCCGCGCGTTGAAGGCGTTGGCATCTGGCAGGTTCAGAAACAGGAACAGGGCCGCGCCCAGCAAGATGACCACGATTGCGGCAATCCCGCCCGCCACCACCCGGTTGCCGCTGCGCAAACTGTCAGTAGCGGAGGAAATAAGCTCCGGCACTCGCTTTCCTTTCATCAAGACCCTCGGGGCCGAAGGTGGACAGAACGGTCAGCAAAGTCCAGCCATCGGCGGCCAGACGCGGGGCAAGTTCGGCCTTGGCCCCCCCCCGGCTGCACCCGGCATCCGACACCTGCGCCACACCATAATGCAGCCGCAACGGCGCATCCTGTTTGGCTTTGTAATCGACATAGCATTCGGCAGCGGCCGGGCTGGCAACGGCCAGCAGCAGGGCCGCGACGGCAAGCATGGTTTTCATTTTCTTGGCTCCGACAGGAACAGGCCCGATGCGGGCAACATGCGCGCAGATCGGTTGATATTCAATAACCACAGGGGGTTCGCGCGGCTGTTATCGCCTATCAGACCGGGGTTATTGCTTGTCCGGCAGGGCGGGGGCCAGGTTCGGGGCATCGAGACACGCCAATCAAGAAGCCCCATCCACAAGGAGGTAACGATGACCCGCTTCCACTCTGCCACCCTGGCCGAAACCGGGTTTGCATCGCCCGATACCGCAGGTCGCCATCCTGCCCCCGTTTCCATGCGCCGCCTTGCCAATCTGGTCACGGCAGGGGCGGTGGCCCTGTCCTTGCTGCTGGCCTCGGCGCTGCCGGTGCGGGCGGGGGGGCGCGACGATCTGGCCAAGGCGCTGATTGCCGCCATTGTCATCGGGGCGCTGCTGAATTCGACCAGCAAGGGCAACGCCGCCCCGCCGCCTGCCCCCCAACCCCAGCCCCAACCGGTGCAGCGCCCACGTCTTCCGGCTGTCTGCGCGATCGACCTGAACAACCAGGGCCGGGTGTTTTCGGAAAACTGCCTGAGCCGCGAAGGGTTTTCCTATCGCTTGCCTGCCCATTGCGCGTCCGAGGCCCGGATATATGGCCGCCCGGACCGCATCTATGGCGCCGCCTGCCTGCGCTCTGCCGGGTTTCGCGTTTCGGGCCGCTGATCTGGCCCGATCCGGCCGGGAGGCCCTTTCCCGGCCCACCTGAGGGGGAGGGGGGTGAGCAGCCTCTCCCCCTTTCTTTGCCCCTCTTTTGCCGGGCCGCATACTGCGCTAAGCAGCCCAATGGCCCGCATCCCCCCAGATTTCACCTTCGAGTCCGCAGCCCTTGCCGATGGCCACAGCTTTGTGGTGGGCGTGGACGAGGTGGGCCGTGGTCCGCTGGCAGGCCCCGTCACCGCCGCCGCCGTGCGGCTGGACCCGGCCCGCATCCCGCAGGGTCTGGGCGACAGCAAGGCCCTGTCACTGGCGACGCGTGAACGGCTTTATGCCGAACTGATGGTCTGCGCGCAGGTCAGCATCGCGCATGCCACGGTCGCGGAAATCGACGCATTGAACATCCTGCGCGCCAGCCACCTTGCCATGACCCGCGCCATCGCGGCGCTGCCTGCCGATTTTGCGCTGATCGACGGCAACCTTTTGCCCCGCGAGATGCCCTGCAAGGGGCAGGCGATCATCAAGGGCGATGCCAGATCCCTGTCCATCGCGGCGGCCTCTATCGTGGCCAAGGTGACGCGCGACCGGATCATGGTGGATTTGGCGCAACAGCACCCCGGCTATGGGTGGGAATCAAACGCAGGCTACCCGACGGCAGCCCATCTGGCGGCGCTTCTAAATCTTGGTGTGACCGCTTGGCATAGGCGTTCGTTCCGGCCGGTACACAACATCTTGTATCAAGATAAATCTATAACCCCTTGATTCAATAAAGAATTTGACTGCGAATCATCTGTGACTCATCCTGCATCACAACAACGGCATCACCAAATAGCCGGGGACAGAGGCAGATATGGCGACCAAATCACTGACGGCCAAACCAGGTGCGGCCCTACCACCCGAGGCGGACGTGATCCTTCCGTTGAACCAGATCCTCGATGGCGACTGTGTGCAGCGGATGAACGCGCTGCCGGCCGGGTCGGTTGACCTGATCTTTGCCGACCCCCCCTACAACCTGCAACTGAAGGGCAGCCTGCACCGGCCCGACAACAGCCTTGTGGATGCGGTGGATGATCACTGGGACCAGTTCGCCAGCTTTGCCGCCTATGACGCCTTTACCCGCGACTGGCTGGCGGCGGCCAAGCGGTTGCTGAAGCCCAACGGGGCGATCTGGGTGATCGGCAGCTATCACAACATCTTTCGCGTCGGGGCCGTGTTGCAGGATCAGGGCTACTGGATGCTGAACGACGTGATCTGGCGCAAATCCAACCCGATGCCGAATTTCAAGGGCAAGAGGCTGACCAACGCGCATGAAACCCTGATCTGGGCCAGCCGTGATCAGTCGTCGAAATACACATTCAACTACGAGGCGCTGAAGGCGCTGAACGAGGGCATCCAGATGCGGTCGGACTGGGTGCTGCCAATCTGCACCGGGCACGAACGCCTGAAAGACACCAATGGCGACAAGGCGCATCCGACGCAAAAACCCGAAAGCCTGCTGCACCGCCTGCTGGTGGCGACCACCAACCCCGGCGATGTGGTGCTGGACCCGTTCTTTGGCACTGGCACCACCGGGGCCGTGGCAAAGATGCTGGGGCGCGATTTCATCGGCATCGAACGCGAGGAGTCTTACCGCAAGGTGGCGGCCGAACGCATCGCACGGGTGCGCCGCTTTGATGCAAGTGCGCTGGAAACCACCGGTTCGAAACGCGCCGAACCGCGGGTGCCGTTCGGGCAGGTTGTGGAACGCGGCATGCTGCGTCCGGGCGAGGAATTGTTTTCCATCGGCAACCGTTTCATGGCCAAGGTCCGCGCCGATGGCACGTTGATCGGCAACGATGTGAAAGGGTCGATCCATCAGGTGGGGGCCGCGCTGGAAGGCGCGCCGTCCTGCAATGGCTGGACCTACTGGCACTACAAACGCGACGGCAAGATGGTCCCCATCGACTTGCTGCGCCAACAGATCCGGGCCGAGATGGAGGCAGACCAGACTCGCCCGAATTGACCCGACCCAAGGGTTCCAAGTGACGCCTGTGCCATGGCCCGCCCATGGTGCCACTTGCCCCGCCATGTTCGCATGGCGGGGTTTTTTCATGGCCGCGCGGCAGTTGGCCGTTGCTTTTTCACGGTGAACGCCGCCCCATGTCTGAACCGGACAGGAGGCCCGCATGAACGGTGCAGACTCGCTTGTGAAAACGCTGCTGGCCTCGGGGGTGACCACCTGTTTCGCCAACCCCGGCACGTCCGAGATGCATTTCGTCGCCGCACTGGACGCGCATCCCGAGTTGCGCTGCATCCTGTGCCTGTTCGAGGGGGGCGCATCGGGGGCTGCTGACGGCTATTACCGGATGACGGGGCAGGTGGCGGCCACCCTGCTGCATCTGGCGCCCGGTTTCGGCAATGCCTTTGCCAACCTGCACAATGCCCGCAAGGCACAGTCGGGCGTGCTGAACATCATGGGCGACCATGCCAGCTATCATCTGCGCTACGAGGCTCCGCTCAAGGGCGATACGGTCGGCATCAGCAACGCGGTGTCGCATTGGACGCGGGTGTCGGCCTCTGCGGCCGATGTGGCGGTGGACGGTGCGGCGGCGGTGCAGGCGGCGCGGGCAAGGAATGGCCAGATCGCCACCCTGATCCTGCCCGCCGATACGGCGTGGACCAAAGCCACAGCCCCCGCCATCAGCCCCGCCCCTCCGGCGCTGCACCGCCCGTCAGACGCGCAGATCGCCGCCGCCCTGCGTGCCCTGCGCCAGCCGGGGGCCGTGCTGTTGCTGGGCGGCGCGGCGCTGTGGAACGACCTTGGCCTGCTTGCCGCGCAGGTCGCCCGTGCCACCGGCGCTCGGCTGTTCAGCCCCTATCTTGTCGCGCGGATGCGGCGCGGCGCCGGGGCCTTGCGCATTCAGCGCATGGCCTACCGGATCGAGGACAACCTCGCCCTGCTGGCCGATGCCTCGGTCCTCGTGCTGTGCGGGGCCGACCGGCCAGCCGGTTTCTTTGCCTATCCCGGCAAGCCCAGCCTGCCCGAAAACCCCGATGGCCGGTTGATCGACCTCTGCGATCCGACGATGGACCTGGGCCATACGCTGCGTGCGCTGGCCGATGCCGCAGGCCCCGCCGCGCTGTCCGCCGAAGATGTCTTGCCGCTTGCGCTGCCGCAGATCCCCACCGGCACGATGAGCCTGCCCAAGATCGGTCAGGCCATCGCCGCCCTGCTGCCCCAGGATGCGATCGTGGTGGACGAAGGCATTTCCGCGTCGCGCTTGCTTGCCCCGCCGCTGGCGGGGGCGCGGGGGCATGATGTGCTGGCGATCACCGGCGGGTCGATCGGCTTTGGCCTGCCCTGTGCGGTCGGCGCTGCGGTTGCCTGCCCCGACCGCAAGGTGGTGGTGCTGGAAGGCGACGGGTCGGGCATGTACACGCTGCAATCCCTGTGGACCATGGCGCGCGAAGGGCTGGATGTCTGCATCGTGCTGCTGGCCAATCGCGGCTATCAGATCCTGCGCGATGAACTGGCTGCCGTCGGGGTGAACGCCGTGGGCCGCAACGCCGCCCGCATGTTCGATGTGGAACAGCCCGGCCTCGACTGGGTGGCGCTGGCCAGAGGTCACGGTGTTGCCGCCACCCGTGTCACCGACACCGACCAGTTTGTCACGGCCTTCACCGCTGCCATGGCCGGCAAAGGCCCCATGCTGATCGAGGTCATCTGCTGAAACATGACCCGCGCGCCCTCATCTCCTGTGCGAAAATATCCCAGGGGGTGAGGCCGCAGGCCGAGGGGGCGTGAAGCCCCCTTACCCGCCCGGCACCGGGTTCAGCGCCTTGTTATAGGGTTTCCAGTCGGTGATGTCGGGATAGTACCGCTTGCGCCAGGCGCGCACCCTTGGGTTCATCACCCGCTTCCACAGCGGCGGCACCATCGCGGCCATGGTCATCACCGGATAGCCATAGGGCAGTTGCGGCGCGTCCTGCTCGGGGTAGGTTTGCAGCAGGGGAAAGCGGCGGTCGGGTTTGTAATGGTGGTCCGAATGGCGTTGCAGGTTGATCAGCAGCCAGTTCGACGCGCGATGCGCCGCGTTCCACGAATGGCGCGGCAGGACGTGTTCGTATTTGCCCGCGCCCAGATGCCGCCGGGTCAGGCCGTAATGCTCGATGTAATTCACCAGCTCCAGCTGCCAGACCGCGACAAAGGCCTGAAAGGCAAACAGCGCCAGACCCGTCCCGCCGCCCAGGGCCAAGGCCAGCGCCAGAAACCCCGCCTGCAAACCCGCATAGCGCCAATAGGGGTTGGTCCGGTGCCACCACGGCAGCCCCCGCCGCGCCAGCATCGCCACCTCGGCTTTCCACGCCGACCGATGGCAGCCCAGCAGAACGCGCGGGAAGAACCTGTGGAACCCTTCGTTGTACCGCGCCGTCACCGGGTCGCGCGGGGTGCCGATGTACAGGTGATGCACCCGCAGATGCTCGCTGCGGAAATGCGAATACAGCACCGATGCCAGCAGCAGATCGCCCAGCCAGCGTTCGGCCTTCGATTTCTGGTGCATCAATTCGTGGCTGTAGTTGATGCCGATGGTGCCCGACACCACCCCCATGCCAAAGAACAGCCCGACCTTTTCAAGCCCGCCCAGATTGCCCGCGCGCGGCACATACCACAGCATCGCGCACAGCAGCAGGAACTGCACCGGAAACCAGATCAGCGTGATCAGCCGGTGCAGGAACAGATCGTCCTGTGGGGTTTCGGGGTCGGCATTGGCCTCGTTCAGCCCGGTCAGCGCATCCAGCAGCGAAAACAGCCCCCACGCATAGAGCGGCAGCAAAAGCACGCTCCACCCGCCGACCCCCATGCCGACAAACGCCATCGGCACTGTGCCAAGCGACAGCCAGAACGGCAGGGCAGAGGGGGCGGCAGTCATCGGGGCAATCCTCTTTCGGGCGGATCATAGCGGCATGTTCTGGCGGCTCAACACGGCAAAATTGCGCCCGCCGCAAGGTCATGCGCCTTGCGCATCACGGTGGGCAGGTCATCCGCGCGGAAATGGGCGGCAGCGACGAACTGGCCGCGCATCGGGTTGGCCTCGGTCTGTGCCAGCATGACGGTCAGGATCAGGTGGAAATGGGTGAAGGTATGGCGCACCTCGCCCACCTGCACCCAATCGGCGGCCAGTGGTGCCGCGCCGCCCGCCCCGTCCCAGCCATCGCCCGGAAAGCCCAGCATGCCGCCCAGCAACCCCCGGTCGGGCCGGGTTTCCAGCAGCCAGTCGCCGCGCCTGCGCGCCACCCAGACCACGCCCTGCCGCACGGGTTTGGCGGGCTTGGGCCGTTTGCGAGGCAATTCGGCCTGCACGCCCTCGGCCCGCGCCTGACAGGGGGCGATCCACGGGCAAATGCCGCAGGCCGGGCTGCGGGGGGTGCAGATGGTGGCCCCCAGGTCCATCACGGCCTGAGCATAGTCACCGGGCCGCAGGGCAGGGGTCAGGGTCGCGGCCAGCCGTGTCAGGTCCGGCTTGGCCAAGGGCAGCGGGGTCTGCACCGCAAACATCCGCGCCATCACCCGTTCCACATTGCCGTCCACCACCACGGCAGGTTCGTCATAAGCAATCGAGGCGATGGCCGCCGCAGTATAAGGCCCGATCCCCGGCAGCGTCAGCAACCCCGCACAGGTGCCCGGAAACACCCCGCCATGATCCGCCACCACTGCCCGCGCGCAGGCCAGCAGGTTGCGCGCGCGGGCGTAATAGCCAAGCCCCGCCCATTCGGCCATCACCTCGGCATCCGCTGCGGCGGCAAGGTCCGCGACTGTCGGCCAGCGCGCGACAAAGCGCAGGAAATAGGCGCGCACCGCCGCCACCGTGGTTTGCTGCAACATCACTTCGGACAGCCAGACGCGGTAGGGGTCGGGCCGCACACCCGCCTTCTTGTCCTCGGGCAAGACCCGCCACGGCATCACGCGGGCATGCGCATCGTACCAGCGCAGCAGGTCTGCCGCCAAACCCATCGCTGCCTCAACCCCAACGTCACGCAATCTTTATGCCTTTCGTGCCGTTGCCCCACTGGCACCCTGCGCCCCGTGCGGTAAGATAGGCGCGATCACAGCGCAGGACCAGATGCCCCGCAGCCCGACCCAGACCCCCAACACCCGCCGTCTGCGCGGGTTCGAGGCCGCAGCGGGCCTTGTGCGCGACCCCGTTCGCGCGGTGGGCGAAGCGCGGGGCTTTGCCGTGGCGCGCCTGCTGACCCATTGGGCCGAGGTGGTGGGCGACCAGACCGCCGCCATCACAAGGCCCGTCAAGATGGGTTACGGGCGTGATGGCATGGGGGCCACGCTGACCCTGCTGGTGTCTGCCGCCCATGCGCCGATGGTGCAGATGGACCTGCCGCGCCTGAAGGAACGGGTGAATGCGGTCTACGGGTACAACGCCATCTCGCGCATCAGCCTGACCCAGACCGCCCCCACCGGGTTTGCCGAAGGGCAGGCCAGTTTCACCGCCGCCCCGAAAGCCCCGCCCGCGCCCGACCCCGTGATCGTCGCACAGGCCGCAGCCACCGCCGAAGGCGTCACCGACCCCGGCCTGAAAGCCGCCCTTGCGGCGCTGGCCCAGAATATTTTAACGCGCCGCAAGGCATCAGAAGGCATCAAAGAATGATCCATACCGTCAAAGCCGCCCTGCTTGCCGCCGCCCTGTCGCTGACAGGCTTTGCCGCCGTCGCACAGGAAACCACGGCCCCCGCCGCGCCCCCCGTCGAAGTCACCGACATGTCGATCGGCAACCCCGACGCGCCGGTCAAGATCATCGAATACGCCAGCTTCACCTGCCCGCATTGCGCCAATTTTCACGAAGCGGCGTTCAAGCCGCTGAAGGCCGAATACATCGACACCGGCAAGGTGTATTTCACGCTGCGCGAAGTGTATTTCGACCGCTACGGCCTGTGGGCCGCGATGATGGCGCGCTGCGGCGGCGAGATGAAGTATTTCGGCGTGACCGACATTCTGTATTCCACCCAGAAGGAATGGTCGGCGTCGGATGATGCCAACGTCGTTGTGGGCAATCTCAAGAAGATCGCGCTCGGCGCCGGAATGGATGGTGCGGCGGTAGACGCCTGCATGAAGGACGGGACCATGGCGCAGGCGCTTGTGACCCGGTTTGAATCGAACATGGCCGCCGACAAGGTGGAAGGCACCCCCACCCTGTTCATCAACGGCGCGCGGCAGGGCAACATGGCCTATGCCGAACTCAAGGCCCTGATCGACGCCGAACTGGCCAAGTAAATGACGCCTCTGCACGGTATCCGCGTGATCGAGCTTGCGCGCATTCTGGCTGGCCCCTGGGCTGGCCAGACCCTTGCCGATCTGGGCGCAGATGTCATCAAGGTCGAGGCCCCCGAAGGCGACGATACCCGCCGTTGGGGGCCGCCCTTCATCGACCATGACGGTGAAAGGTCCGCCGCATATTTCCACGCCACCAACCGCGGCAAGCGCAGCATCACCTGCGATTTCCGCACCCCGGAAGGGCAGGCGCAGGTGCGCGCGCTGGTGGCCGATGCCGATGTGGTGATCGAGAATTTCAAGGTCGGCGGGCTTGCGAAATACGGGCTGGACTATGCCAGCCTTGCCGCCGTGAACCCGCGTCTTGTCTATTGTTCGATCACGGGCTTTGGCCAGACCGGCCCCTATGCGCACCGGGCGGGCTATGATTTCATCATTCAGGGCATGGCCGGCGTGATGAGCGTGACCGGCGATCCGTCCGGCCAGCCGCAGAAGGTGGGGGTGGCCGTGGCCGACATCACCACAGGGGTCTATGCGGCGACTGCCATTCTGGCCGCGATCATTCAGCGCCAGACCACGGGTCAGGGCCAGCACATCGACATGGCGCTGATGGATGTGGCCACGTCCCTGATGGCGAACCAGTCGATGAACTATCTGGCCAGTGGGGTCGCCCCCACCAAGATGGGCAATGCCCACCCCAACCTTGCGCCCTATGCGGTGTTCGACTGCGCCGATGGCTGGATCATCCTTGCCACCGGCAATGACGGCCAGTACCGCCGTCTCTGCACCATTCTGGGCCTGCCTGACATGGCGGAGGATGCGGCGTACCTGACCAATGCCGACCGCATCGCCAACCGCGTCACCCTGACCGACCGCCTGACCGCCGCCACCACGACCTGGACCAAGGACGCGCTGCTTGCGGCCTGCGAGGCTGAAGGCGTGCCCGCAGGCCCGATTAACGATCTGGCCGAGGTGTTTGCCGACCCGCAGGTGATTGCCCGCCAATTGCAGATCGCCCCCGGCGGCGTACCGGGTGTCCGGTCGCCCATGACCTTTTCAGGGGCAGAACTGGCACTGGACCGCCCCTCGCCCCGGCTGGGGCAGCATCAGGATCAGGTGCTGGGTCCGCCCTTGTGAACCGCGCCCGAAGGGGGCATGCTTGAAGGCAGGCATTTGCGGGGGGCATTCATGGATTTCAACGATATTGGCGGTGGCAATGCGGTGTTGATCGCGATTGCCGTATTCCTCATCTTCTGCGTCTTCCTTGGCGTCCGCATCGTGCCGCAAAGCGAAAAGCATGTGGTCGAACGCTTTGGCCGCTTTCGCGCGGTGCTTGGCCCCGGCATCAACTTCATCGTGCCGTTTCTGGACCGGGTGGCCCACAAGATCAGCATTCTGGAACGCCAGCTTCCCACCGCGCAGCAAGACGCCATCACCACCGACAACGTGCTGGTCAAGGTGGAAACCAGCGTGTTCTACCGCATCACCGAACCGGAAAAGACCGTCTACCGCATCCGCGATGTTGACGCGGCCATTGCCACCACGGTTGCGGGCATCGTGCGGTCGGAAATCGGCAAGATGGAACTGGATCAGGTGCAATCCAACCGAACCGGCCTGACCGCGCAAATCCGCGAACAGGTGCGGGCGATGGTCGACGACTGGGGCATCGAGGTCACCCGCGCCGAATTGCTGGACGTGAACCTGGACGAGGCCACCCGCGCCGCCATGCTGCAACAGTTGAACGCCGAACGCGCCCGGCGCGCGCAGGTGACCGAGGCTGAAGGCAACAAGCGCGCGGTCGAACTGAACGCCGACGCCCAGCTTTACGCCGCCGAGCAGGAATCCAAGGCCCGCCGCGTGCTGGCCGATGCCGAGGCCTATGCGACCGGCGTGATCGCCGAGGCGATCAAGGAAAACGGCATCGAGGCCGCGCAATATCAGGTCGCCCTGAAACAGGTCGAGGCGCTGACAGCCGTCGGGCAGGGCGCAGGCAAACAGACGATCATCGTGCCTGCGCAGGCGCTGGATGCCTTTGGCGATGCGTTCAAGATGCTGAAAGGGCGCGTCTGATGTGGGGCGTCTGGTGGGTCTGGATCGTCGCGGGCTTTGCGCTTGGCGTGCTGGAGGTGCTGGCGCCGGGCTATATCTTCCTTGGCTTTGCCATCGGCGCAATCGCCACCGGCCTGCTGGTCGGCATCGGGGTGCTGGGCGCGAATCTGCCGCTGCTGATCTGCGTCTTTGCGGTGGCCTCGGTGCTGGCCTGGCTTGCGCTGCGCCGTCTGGTCGGCGTGCGCCCCGGACAGACCAAAATCTGGGACCGCGACATCAACGACTGATGTCATTGCCGCCACTGGACCCTTCGGTCAAAAATTGATGTTGCTCTTTGTCTCCAAACTTTTACCGTTGGGGCATGACCGGGAAAACCGGCGCCTCCGCCACAGCGCGGCCAACCCAACGGGAGATTGACATGAAAACCCTGAAACTATGGGCCACAACAGCCCTTTGCCTGACCACTGGCCTGACCCCCGCCGTGGCACAGGTGACTGCCCTTGGCACACCTGAAGGTCAGGTGAACATCGTCGCCTGGGCCGGCTACATCGAACGCGGCGAGACGGACAAGGCCTTCGACTGGGTGACAAAGTTCGAGACTGCGACCGGCTGCAAGGTCAATGTGAAAACCGCCGGCACCAGCGACGAAATGGTCGCCCTGATGAACGAAGGCGGCTTCGATCTGGTCACCGCGTCAGGCGATGCCAGCCTGCGCCTGATCGCGGGCGACCGGGTGCAGCCGATCAACATTGATCTGATCCCGTCCTGGTCCACGGTCGATGACCGCCTGAAGAACGCGCCCTGGCACACGGTGGATGGCGTGCATTACGGCGTGCCCTACATGTGGGGGCCGAATGTGCTGATGTACAACACCGAGGTTTTCAAGGAACCGCCGACCTCTTGGAACGTGGTGTTCGAGGAAATGACCCTGCCGGATGGCAAATCGAACAAGGGCCGGGTGCAGGCCTATGACGGCCCGATCCATGTGGCGGATGCCGCGCAATACCTGATGGCGACCAAGCCGGACCTTGGCATCACCTCGCCCTACGAGCTGAACGAAGACCAGTACAAGGCCGCGCTCGATCTGCTGCGGGTGCAGCGCACGCTGACCTCGCGCTACTGGCATGACGCCTTCATCCAGATGGATGATTTCAAGAATGAAGGCGTCGTGGCCTCGGGGTCCTGGCCGTTTCAGGTGAATCTGCTCAAGGCCGATGGCCAGCCGATTGCCAGCACCATCCCCAAGGAAGGCGCCACCGGCTGGGCCGATACCACCATGATGCATGCCGAGGCCGCGAACCCGACCTGTTCCTATCTGTGGATGGAACATTCGCTGTCGTCGAACCTGCAATCGGACCTGTCGGTCTGGTTCGGGGCCAACCCGGCTGTTCCCGCCGCCTGCACCGACGGGCGGGGGATGCAGACGGCAGCAGGCTGCACCACCAACGGCATGGATGATTTCGAGAAGATCAAGTTCTGGACAACCCCGGTGTCATCCTGCCCCCAGGGCGAATGCGTGCCCTACTATCGGTGGGTTTCCGACTACATCGGGGTGATCGGCGGGCGCTGACGGAAGGGGGGCGACCTAGGCCCCCCCCTCCCCACAAAAGGGGGAGGGGCGGCGCATCTTGCGGCGTTCTCTGCCCTTAGCCGGATGGCCCGCTGCCCTCACGGGCTTTGTATGCGCGTCCACACGCGCCCCGCCCACAAGACCATTCCCTCCCCTCCCCCTTGCGGGGAGGGGCTGGGGGTGGGGGGCTTTTCTCAACCGTTGGACCCTTCCATGCCCGCCGCCGTCGAATTCCAGTCTGTCACCCGCCACTTCGGCACCGCCGCCAAACCCGTCCGTGCGGTCGATGGCGTTGACCTGACCATTGCCGAAGGCGCGTTCTTTGCCATGCTCGGCCCGTCCGGCTCTGGCAAGACCACCTGCCTGCGGCTGATTTCCGGCTTTGATGCCCCCACCACCGGCACGGTGCGCATCTTTGGCGAAGATGTGTCAAACACCCCGCCCCATCTGCGCAACGTCAACACGGTGTTTCAGGACTATGCCTTGTTCCCCCATCTGAACGTGCGTGACAATGTGGCCTACGGGCTGATGGTCAAGGGGGTGGGCAAACCCCAACGCCATGCCCGCGCCGAGGAAATGCTGTCGGTGGTCAAACTGGCCGACTATGGCAGCCGCAAACCGGGGCAACTGTCCGGTGGTCAGCGTCAGCGCGTGGCCCTTGCCCGCGCCCTGGTCAACGAACCCCGCGTCTTGCTGCTGGACGAACCCTTGGGCGCGCTCGACCTCAAGCTGCGCGAGGCGATGCAGGACGAACTGAAATCCCTGCAACAGCGCCTCGGCATCACCTTCATCTTCGTGACCCATGACCAGCACGAGGCGCTGAGCATGGCCGACAGTCTGGCCGTGTTCAATGAAGGCAAAATCGCGCAGATCGGCACCCCCGAACAGATCTACACCCAGCCCCGCACCCGGTTTGTGGCCGATTTCGTCGGCTCCTCCAACGTGCTGCCGCCCGATCTGACCCAAGCCCTCGGTGGCCCCGCAGCGTGGTCGTCCCTGCGCCCCGAGGCCCTGCGCCTCTCGCCCGACGGCCCCCTGTCCGGCACCGTGACCGCCCTGCGCTATCTCGGCGCGGGCACCCGCGTCGCGCTGACCAGCCAGGGCACCGACCTTGCCGCCTTCCTGCCCGCAGGCCAGCCGCTGCCCAGCCCCGGCGACACCGCCCGCTTTGCCTTTGACGTGTCTGCCCTGCACCTGATGGACGGTGTTTGATGCCCGCCGCCCGCCATCATCTGTTCGCAAATATCCCCGCCGGAGGCTCCGCCCACATCACCCTGTCCGCCGATAAGGCATCGCAATGACCCCCGCCATCTTCCCCGCCCGCAGCATGGCCGACCGCCTGACCACCCTGTTCTGGCGCAGGCCCCGCCTGTTGCTGGCCCTGCTGGTCGCCCCGCCGCTGCTGTGGCTGGGCGTGGTCTACCTTGGCTCGCTGGCCGCCCTCTTGCTGCAATCCTTCTACGCGATCGACGAATTTTCCGGCATGGTGAAGCGGGAATTCACCCTCAAAACCTATGGCGAGCTGTTCCGCGCCCAGAACCTCGACATCATCCTGCGCACGCTGATCATGTCTGCCGCCGTCACGCTGGCCTGCGCGGTGCTGGCCTTTCCCATCGCCTATTACGCCGCCCGCTATGCACGCGGCCGCTGGAAGGCCGCGTTCTACCTGGGCGTCATGCTGCCGCTGTGGTCGTCCTACCTGGTCAAGGTCTATGCGTGGAAGCTGATACTGGCCAAGGAAGGCATCCTGACATGGGCCGCCGAATCCACCGGCACCTCCTTCCTGATCAACGGCTTGCTCAGCATACCGGGCCTTGAAGGCTCGTCGCTGTCCACCTCGCCCGTGGGCACCTTCCTTGTTTTCGTCTATGTCTGGCTGCCCTACATGATCCTGCCGCTGCAAGCGTCACTGGAACGCGTCCCCACCTCGATGCTGGAGGCATCGGCCGATCTTGGCGCCACCCGCGCGCAGACTTTCCGCACCGTGATCCTGCCCCTTGCCATGCCGGGCGTGATCGCGGGGTCGATCTTCACCTTTTCGCTGACCATGGGCGATTACATCATCCCGCAGATCATCGGCAACTCGGCCAATTTCATCGGCATGGCGGTGTATCAGTTTCAGGGCACCGCCGGAAACATCCCGCTCGCCGCCGCTTTTGCCGTGGTGCCCATCCTGATCATGCTGGTGTACCTGACGCTTGCCAAACGCGCGGGGGCCTTCGATGCGCTCTGATGCCTCGCTCGGGTTGAAAGCCGCAGCCCTTGCGGGGCTGTTGTTCCTGCATCTGCCCATCCTGATCATCTTCCTCTATGCCTTCACCACCGAGGAACGCACCTACCAGTTCCCGCCCCCCGGCCTGACGACCCAGTGGTTCGGCGTCGCCTGGAACCGTGCCGACATCTGGCCGCCGCTCTGGCTGTCGCTGCAAGTGGCCAGTATCGCCACTGCCCTGGCCCTGATCCTCGGCACGCTGGTCGCGGCCAGCATGGCCCGCACCAGCTTTTTCGGGCGGGATCAGGTGTCGCTGCTGATCATCCTGCCCATTGCCCTGCCCGGCGTGATCACCGGCATGTCGCTGCGGTCGGCATTCGGGATCATGGACATCCCGTTCAGCACCTGGACCATCGTGCTGGGCCACGCGACCTTCTGCATCGTCATCGTCTACAACAACGCGGTCGCCCGGTTTCGCCGCCTGTCGGGCGGCATATTGGAGGCGTCTGCCGACCTCGGCGCCAACACCTTCCAGACCTTTGCCTACATCCTGCTGCCCAACCTCGGCTCGGCCCTGCTGGCCGGCGGCATGCTGGCTTTCGCGCTGTCGTTCGACGAGGTGATCGTGACCACCTTCACCGCAGGCCAGCAATCCACCCTGCCGATCTGGATGCTGAACGAACTGGTCCGCCCCCGTCAGCGCCCGGTGACGAACGTGGTGGCGATCATCGTGTTCGCCGCGACATTCCTGCCCATCCTTGCGGCCTATTACCTGACGCGCGGTGGGTCGGAAACGGCAGGGTCGGGCAAGTAGGATGGGCAATCTGCCCATCTTCCGCCCCCGACACCCCTTCGCGCAAACAAGAACCCCGGACATTTCTGTCCGGGGTTTTCGAGCAACCAAACATCTTACCGACGCGGCTGGTCGTCCTCGTCATCTTCCTCATCGCCCTGCGGCAGGTTGAAAAAGCTTTCGGCGTCCGAGAAATCGGCCGGGCTTTCTTCCTTCTCGTCGTCGCCGAACACCTCAAGGCCGGTCAGCGCGCCCGGCATCTTGGGTTCGGGCGACATGCCAAGCGACTGTTCGGTCGACACCAGCTTGCGGCGCTCGTCGTCGGTCATCACCGACCCTTCGGCCGCCTTCTTGCGGGCGGCGGCCTGCACGGCGGTATCAAGCTCGGACTGACGGCACAGGCCCAGGGCCACCGGGTCGATCGGGGTGATGTTGTTGATGTTCCAGTGGCTGCGGCTGCGGATCGACTGGATCGTGGGTTTCGTCGTGCCCACCAGCTTGCCCACCGCGCCATCCGACAGTTCGGGGTGGAACTTGACCAGCCACAGGATCGCGGCAGGGCGGTCCTGGCGTTTGGACAGCGGCGTATAGCGCGGCCCGCGACGCTTTTCCTCGCCCACGGCCGAGGCGTTGAACTTCAGCTTCAGCTTGTACAGCGGGTCTTTCTGACCCTTCTCGATCTCGCCTTCATCAAGCTGGTTGTTGCCGACCGGATCAAAGCCTTTGACCCCGGTTGCCACATCGCCGTCGGCAATGCCCTGCACTTCCAATTCGTGCATCCCGCAGAATTCGGCAACCTGGCGGAAGGTCAGCGTGGTGTTGTCCACCAGCCAGACGGCGGTCGCCTTGGCCATCAAGGGCTTCGACATCGGATCTCTCCTTTACAAATCTCTCCCGGACCGGGAAAACGGCTGCGACCGGGGTCGCGACTTCCAAGTTTTCGGAAATTCCGGCCACGTATAGTGTGATTTTCGACCAAGGGAAAGTGAAAATGCGGCTGATCACCGGGGTTGTGATGGCGCTGTTGCTGGCCTTTCCGGCACGGGCCGAGGGCGAGCGGGCGGGGGATTTCGACTATTACGTCCTGTCGCTGTCATGGTCGGCGGGGTGGTGTGCGTCCACCGGCGACGCGCGTGGTGATCCGCAATGCGACGCGGGGCGCGGGCTGACCTTCGTGCTGCACGGGCTGTGGCCGCAATATGCCGAAGGCTATCCGTCCTATTGCCGCACTGGCGCGCGCGATCCGTCACGCGGCGAATCCGCTGGTATGGCTGACATCATGGGCGGGTCCGGTCTGGCGTTCTACCAGTGGAAAAAGCACGGGCGCTGTTCGGGCCTGTCTGCCGTCGACTATTACCGCACGGCGCGAAAGGCCTATGGTTTGGTGACGATTCCGCCGGTGTTCGCCCGCATGTCCAAAACGCTGAACGTGCCTGCCAGCGTGATCGAGGCTGCCTTTCTGGAAAGCAATCCGCGCCTGTCGCGCGATCAGATCACTGTCACCTGCAACGACGGTGCCATTCAGGAGGTGCGTCTGTGCCTGACCTCGGACCTTGAACCCCGCCGTTGCGGGCCAGATGTGATTCGCGACTGCACGCTGAAAGATGCCGTGCTGGAGGCTGTCAGATAGGCAGCGGGCAACTGGACAGCAGGCAACAGGGCGGCGGCGGGGCCGGAAACGTGAAAACATATCGCATCGAGGGGAAGATCGAGAAAAAAGCCAGTCGTGTCAATTGTCGGTCCCGGATGGGTCTGGGGAACCCTCCGGGCAAGGTTTGGATCGGAAACACCCGACCCCGCCTGCACCCTGAATAGCAGAGCCGGGGGCCCCTTGCGCGTGAAGAAACCGTTAATCGCGTGACGCAGCGTCAATTGATGGTGAGCAGGCTCAACCCTCGACCTTCAGCACGATCTTGCCGACATGGCCGCCGTCCTCGATCCGGGCATGGGCGGCGGCGGCATCGACCAGCGGGTATTCACTGTCGAACACCACCTTCACCGCCTCGCGTGCCACCATCGGCCAGACATGGGCTTCCACCTCGGCCCGGATGCGGGCTTTGGCCAGGTCCGATTGCGGCCGCAGGGTGGACCCGGTGATGGTCAGGCGGCGCATCATCACTTCGGCAAAGTTCAGCTCGATCTTGGGGCCTTGCAGGAAGGCGATCTGCACCAGCCTGCCTTCGGTCGCCAAGGCCTTGATGTTGCGGGGCAGATAGCTGCCGCCGACCATATCGAGGATCAGTTGCGCCCCGCCTTCGTCGAGCATCATGTCGACATAATCGCCGCTGCGGTAGTTCAGCGCCTTTTCCGCGCCAAGGCCAAGGCAGACCTCGCATTTGTCATCCGACCCCGCGGTTGTGAACACCCGCGCCCCCAGGGTACGGGCGATCTGGATGGCCGTGGTGCCGATGCCCGACGTGCCGCCATGCACCAGGAACCGCTCGCCTGCCTTCAAGCCCCCGCGCATCACCATGTTGGACCAGACTGTGAAACAGGTTTCCGGCAGGCAGGCCGCATCGCGCATCGACACGCCCGCAGGGATCGGCAGCGCATGGGATTCGTGGGTCGCCACATATTCGGCATAACCCCCGCCCGGCAGCAGGGCGCAAACCTTGTCGCCAATGTCCCACCGGGTGACACCCGGCCCGATTTCGACCACGGTGCCCGAACATTCCAGCCCCGGCAGCGGCGAAGCCGAGGGCGGCGGCGCATAGGCCCCCGCCCGTTGCAGCGCGTCGGGGCGGTTCACCCCGGCATAGGCCACGCGAATGATGATCTGCCCATGGCCCGGCACCGGCACCGGCACCGACACGGGCTGCAACACCTCTGGCCCGCCGGGGCTGGTGATCTCGACGGCGGTCATCATGTGGGATTGGGTCATGCGCGGCCTTTGTGCGGGAAAGAGAGGGTCAGCGGAAACGGTCCATAACCTTGCCGGGCAGATCGTCCGGCACCGATGGCTTGCGTATCTTGTCCATCAGCTTGATCGGGCCTGCAAGCAGCGCCTTTGCCAAAGGGTTGTCGCGGGCGGCGGATTTCAGTTTCTCGACCTGCATCACCCCGTCGATCCGGCGATCCAGAAATTCCCATGTCGCCAGATGGCCGGGGCTGTCATCGCCCAGCCAGTACAGCACGGTGGCCGCGTAAACCGCCGAAAGCGTCGCGCGTTTGGTGTACCAGTTCAGATCATCGGAGCTGTCGCCAAGCGCGCGCCAGATCGCATCCGACGTGCCCCAGATCGCCTTGGCCCCTTCGGCTGCGTTGTGGGGCAGCGCAAACAGCGTGGTGCCGCGCCGCACGGCCTCGCGGTCCTCGACCACCTCAAGCCGCGCACGGACAGCGGCGGCGATGCGGTCGCGAAAGCGCAGCGGGCCAAGGTCCATCGTGGCCAGCCGGTCCGCCATCAACCCGTCGCCCATCCGGTGCCAGGCCAGCGCAAGGTCGACCCCGCCGCGCGGAAACAGCGCGCGGCCCAGTCCCGCTGCCACCCCCGAATCGGCGATGGCGGCGGTCAGGGTGGCCTCGGACCAGCCGTCAAACGGCACATGTGCCAGTGCCGCCTGCAAAATCCGCTGCGTTGCGGTGTCGGTGCTGTAGGTTTCGTCCATTCAAGCCTCCCTCCGGGGCCATGGTAGACAAGCCCCCCTGCCTTTGTTATAGCGCGCCTTGCCTGCACATACAGTGCAACTCAAACTTAGAAAGGTGGTGAAAACCACATGCAGGTCAGCGTCCGTGACAACAACGTCGAGCAAGCCCTCCGGGCCCTCAAGAAAAAGCTCCAGCGCGAAGGCGTGTTCCGCGAAATGAAGCTCAAGCAGCATTTCGAGAAACCCTCCGTCAAGAAAGCGCGCGAGCAAGCCGAAGCAGTACGCCGTGCGCGCAAACTCGCGCGCAAGAAGCTACAGCGTGAAGGCGGTCTGTGAGGGTCTGATGCAGTCCGCTGCATAAGGTCTTTCGCGTCCACGACACTGGGGTAGCGATACCCGACCCGATCAACCCCCGTCCGCAAGGCCGGGGGTTTTTCTACAGCTGCGCCGCGATTGCCGCCGTGTCGATCACCGACCAGACCGAGGTGATCCGGCCTGCGGTGAACCGGTAGAACACGTTCTCGGTAAACCGCACACGGCGGCCATTCACGGCCAGACCGAACAACTCGCCCGCCGGATGGCAGTCAAACACCAGCCGCGCGCCGATGTGCGGCGGATCGGACAGCAGCAGGTCGATGGTGAAGGCAAGGTCGGGGATGGCGCGAAAATCGCCTTCCAGCATGGCGCGGTATCCATGCAGGCCAAGGGCCTTGCCGTTGTGCTGCACGTCCTGCGCCACGAACTGCCCCAGATCGCTCCAGTCCTGCGCGTTCAGGCAGGCGATATAGGCGCGGTACTGCGCGGCAAGATCGGTGCGGGGCATGGCAATATCCTTGGGCACGGGTGACCTTAGACCCCGCCCGCAATTGCCGCAATGACAGGTGCCGCAATAACAGGGGGGGCCTTGAACGGGCTGCGCCTGCCGTGCCAGTTTGGGCCAGGTTTTGAGGGGGCATGACATGACGGATCAGACAGACCTTGCAGGGTTGGCGGCGTTGCTGGCCGACCGGGCGGCCAAGGGCCGGGTGATCGTGGCCATCGCGGGCGCGCCGGGGTCTGGCAAATCGACCGTGGCCGACAGGCTGGCCGATCTGTTGAACGACGGCCAGCCGGGCATGGCGGCGGTGTTGCCGATGGATGGCTACCATTACGACGACCTGCATCTGGTGCCCGCTGGCCTGCGCCCGCGCAAGGGCGCGCCGGAAACCTTTGATGTCGGCGGGTTTTACCACACCCTGCTGCGGATGCGCGCGCGGGACGAGACGTTCGTCGCCGTGCCGGTGTTTGACCGCGATATCGAGATTGCCCGTGCAGGCGCGCGGATGATTTCGGCAGATACCCCGGTGATCCTTGCCGAGGGCAACTATCTGCTGCTGACCACCGGTGACTGGCCGCGCCTTGCGCCGATGTTCGATCTGACCGTGATGGTGGATGTGCCCGAACCCGTGCTGCGGGCGCGGCTGACCGCGCGGTGGCAGCATTACAAGCTGACGGCAGAGGAGATGGCGTGGAAGCTTGATGGCAACGACCTGCCCAACGGGCGCCGCATCATTGCCGAAAGCCGCCCCGCCGATCTGGTGATCGCGAACGGCTGATCGCAAACTAACATGTCAGTTATCCCGAATTGCGGTTGACCTTGCCCCCCGGCCTGTGCCGAATGGCGCGCAACTGTGGGAGGATGCGATGGGACAACTTGAGGGCAAGACGGCGCTGGTGACGGCGGCAGGGGCGGGCATCGGGCGGGCCTCGGCGCTGGCGATGGCGCGCGAAGGGGCGCGGGTGATCGCGACCGACGTGAACCCCGATACGCTGGCCGAAGTGGCGGCTCTGGGGCTGGAGACGCGCCTTCTGAACGTGCGCGACCCCGAGGCCATCAGGCAGGCGGCGGCAGAGATTGGCCCCGTCAACGTGCTGTTCAACTGCGCAGGCTATGTGGCGACCAACACGCTGCTGAACTGCGACGAGGATCAGTGGACCTTCTCGCTCGACCTGAATGTGACGGCGATGTACCGCATGGCGCGGGCGTTTCTGCCCGGCATGATCGACAATGGCGGTGGCAGCATCATCAACATGGCCTCGGTCTGCTCATCCATCATCGCGGCCCCGAACCGCTTTGTGTACGGCGTGACCAAGGCGGCGGTGATCGGCATGACCAAATCCATCGCCTGCGATTTCATCACCATGGGCATCCGCTGCAACGCCATCTGCCCCGGTACGGTGGACACGCCGTCGCTGCATGACCGGATGCAGCAGTCGGGCGATTATGACGCGGCACGGGCCGCGTTTCTGGCCCGCCAGCCCACCGGCAAACTGGCGCAAGCCGATGACATTGCGGGGCTGGTCGTGTTCCTCGCCTCGGATCAGTCTGCCTTCGCCACCGGGGTCGCACATGTGATCGACGGTGGTTGGTCGAATACCTGAAAGGATAATCTATGAAACTTCTTCGCCATGGCCCTGTCGGGGCCGAACGTCCCGGTCTGTTGCACATCGATGGCAGCATTCGCGATCTGACCGGGGTTGTGCCCGACATTGGCGGTGCGGTGCTGTCTGACGCCGGGATTGCCGCGCTGCGGGCGGTTGATGTGGGCGCATTGCCCGTGGTCGATGCCGGCACCCGGCTGGGGCCCTGCGTGGCGGGCACCGGCAAATTCATCTGCATCGGGCTGAACTATGCCGACCACGCCGCAGAAAGCGGCATGGCGGTGCCGCCGGAACCGGTGATCTTCATGAAGGCCACCTCGGCCATCGTGGGGCCGAACGACCCCATCGTGATCCCGCGCGGATCGGTGAAAACCGACTGGGAGGTGGAGTTGGCGGTGATCATCGGCACACGCGCCAAATATGTGAGCGAGGCGGATGCCCTGTCGCATGTGGCGGGCTATGCCGTGGCCAATGACGTGTCCGAACGCAGCTTTCAGACCGAACGGGCGGGCCAGTGGACCAAGGGCAAGTCCTGCGACAACTTCGGTCAGCTTGGACCCTGGCTGGTGACGCGGGACGAGGTGGCCGATCCGCAGAACCTGTCGATGTGGCTGACGGTGGATGGCAAGACGATGCAGAACGGGTCCACCCGCACCATGGTCTACGGCGTGGCGCATGTGGTCAGTTACCTGTCGCAGTTCATGACGCTGCATCCCGGCGACGTGATTTCCACCGGAACCCCGCCCGGCGTGGGCATGGGGATGAAGCCGCCGCGCTATCTGGTGGCCGGGGAAGTGGTGGAACTGGGGATCGAAGGGCTGGGGACGCAGCGGCAGGATGTGATTGCGGACGTGTGACGCTTGGCCGGCCGACCGGGGGTTTCACACCCCCGCGTCCGGCCCGGCCACGGGCCGGGCGTTCTTCGCTAAAATCTTCCACTGGAAGATTTTTTAACGCTCATCACCCCCCGTGGGATATTTTTGCACAGAGGATGAAAATTAGAATTAAAGTTTAGGAGTTTCGGCACTTATGGACCTGATCGACACGCATCAGCATCTGATCTACCGCGACCGGGTTGGCTATGGCTGGACTGCCGGTGTGCCTGCCTTGGCATCGGGGGATTTTACCCTTCAGGACTATCTGGCGCTGACGGCGGGCAAGGGGATTGCGGGGTCGATCTTCATGGAGGTCGGGGTTGATGATGCCGACTATCGCACCGAGGCCGAGATGGTGGCGGGGTTGATCGGCACCGGGGGGATGCTGGGGCAGGTGGCCTCGATCCGGCCCGAGGAGGACGCAGGTTTTGACGACTGGCTGGATCAGGCGGGGCGCTTGGGCATCGTCGGCTATCGGCGCCTGCTGCATGTGGTGGACCCCGGCCTATCGGCAGACCCCATTTTCCGGCGCAATCTGCGCAAGATCGGGGCACAGGGGCTGCCGTTTGATCTGGTGTTCTTTGCGCGGCAGTTGGGGCTGGCCGAAGATCTGATCCGCGCCTGCCCGGATCAGCAGTTCGTGCTGGACCATTGCGGCAACCCGGATGTGGCGGCGGGCGGCTTTGCGCCTTGGGCCGAAAGCATCCGCAGGCTGGCCGCGCATCCGAACCTTGTGGTCAAGCTGTCGGGCATCACCACAAACTGCGCGGCCGGGCAGGCGACGGTGGCAGCGCTGCGTCCCTATGTCGAACATCTGCTGGCCTGTTTCGGTCCGGACCGCATGCTGTGGGGCGGTGACTGGCCGGTGGTGAACCTGGCCACTGGCCTGCCCGACTGGATTGACCTGACCCGTGCGCTGCTGGCAGGGTTGTCGGAACCCGAGCAATACGCGATAGGTCAGGGGACTGCCCGGCGCATCTACAAGGTCTGACCCCATGCTGACGAACCGCGATATTGTGGACCTGACCACCTTCCGCCAGACCCTGCATCTGTACCCCGAAGTGTCGGGGGCCGAGGCGCAGACCGCGCGGCGCATCGTCAATGCCCTGGCGGATACCGAGCCTGATACCGTGATCACCGACCTTGGCGGGCATGGGGTGGCGGCGGTCTGGGCGGGGGCGGAACCGGGGCCGACGGTGATGTTCCGCGCAGAACTCGACGCGCTGCCGATCCTGGAGCTGACCGGGTTGCCCTATGCCTCGACGCTGCCGGGCACCGCGCATCTGTGCGGGCATGACGGGCATATGACCATTCTGCTGGCGCTGGCGCGGCTGATCGCGCGGCAGCGCCCGGCGCGGGGGCGGGTGGTGCTGCTGTTCCAGCCGGCCGAGGAAGACGGGTCTGGCGCGGCGGCGGTGATTGCGGATGCGCGCTTTGCGGGCATCGCGCCCGACTGGGCGTTTTCGCTGCACAACATGCCGGGGGTGCCCCTGGGGCAGGCGATGCTGGCGGCAGGGCCTGCGAACTGCGCCTCGATGGGGCTGAAGATCACGCTGACCGGCAAGACCGCCCATGCCGCCCAGCCCGAGGCCGGGGTGTCGCCTGCGCTGGCGATGGCGGCGCTGATCCCTGCGCTGGTGGGGCTTGGGTCGGGTGGCGAGGTCGGGCCGGGGTTCCGGCTGGTCACGCTGACCCATGCGCGGTTGGGCGAGCCTGCCTTTGGCATTTCCCCTGCATCTGGCGAGGTCTGGGCCACCCTGCGCACCCGCGACGATGCCGACATGGCCGATCTGGCCGAAGCCTCCGAGGCCTTGGCCGAAGAACAGGCCCGCCTGCATGGTCTGGAATTGGCGATGAGCGTGCATGATGCCTTTTCCGCCTGCAGCAATGATGCCGAAGCCACCGACCATCTGGCCAGGGGGCTGGCGGCTGTGGGCCTCGGGCAGATCACCGAAGGCCTGCCGTTTCGCGCCTCCGAGGATTTCGGGCGTTTTGGCGCGGGGGCCAGATCTGCCATGGCGTTTCTGGGGGCGGGCACCGGCATGCCGATGCTGCACAACCCCGATTACGACTTTCCGGACGCGCTGATCCCGCAGGGGGCGGCCCTGTTCGATGCGGTGTTGCGCGATATTCTGGGGTGAACCCGCGGTCAAATCTGTATCAGCGGCGTGGATAGGGCCTTGCAGAAGGGGGCCATTCTGGTGCTTTCCTGTTGGCGAACGTCTGCCCGCCTCTGTGCGGGGCTGAAACCGGGGCCGGAACTGCATTCGGACCCCGGATCAAAACCAAAAAGCGGAGCCTGCCCAGATGACTGCCCCCGGTATGACTGCCCCCACCCGTCTGCGCCTGAACGATGGCCATTATATTCCCGCCCTTGGGCTTGGCATCTGGCAGGTGCCTGCAGAGGCGACAGCGGCAACCGTGGGGCAGGCCCTTGCGCTTGGCTATCGCCTGATCGACGGGGCGGCGATCTATGGCAACGAGGCCGGGCAGGGCGCAGGCCTGCGCCAGTCCGAGGTGCCGCGCGACGAGGTGTTCGTCACCACCAAGATCTGGAATGACCAACAAGGCTACGACAGCACGCTGCGCGCCTTTGATGCCAGCATGACACGGCTGGGGCTGGAGACGCTGGAGCTGTGCCTGATCCACTGGCCGGTGCCTGCGCAGGACCGCTATGTCGATACATGGCGCGCGCTGATCCGGTTGCGCGATGACGGGCGGGTGCGCTCGATCGGCGTGTCGAACTTCATGGGCGACCATCTGGAACGCATCGTGGGCGAAACCGGCGTGGTGCCAGTGCTGAACCAGATCGAGTTGCACCCCCGGTTGCAACAGACCGACCTGCGTCGGCTGCATGACGCCATGGGCATCGTGACGCAAAGCTGGACGCCACTGGGGCAGAGCCTGTCGTTCGACGCTGCCCCGGTGCAGGCCGTGGTGGCGCGCACCGGCAAGACGCCCGCGCAGGTGATCCTGCGCTGGCATCTGCACCTGGGCTGTTCGGTCATTCCTCGGTCCACCAATGCCGGGCGTTTGGCCGAGAACCTTGATCTGGGCGGGTTTGACCTGACCGATGCCGAAATGGCGGCGATGGCCACGCTGGATGCGGGCAGCCGGACCGGGCCGGACCCGGCCGTTTTTGGCTGACCGGGGGCGGGCATGATGGTTCCCGAGCTTGTGGTGACTGATCTGGCGGCGGCGCAGCGGCAGTTGTGCGACGTGTTCGGCTTTGCCCGCGATGGCGGGGTGTTGCGGTTGGGGTCGCAGGCCATAGTGTTGCGGCAGGGTTCTGGCGGGCATGGGGTGATCGACCATCTGGCGCTGTCGGTGCCTGATCTGGACGCAGCCGCTGCCGTGATGATTGCGCGCGGGGCCGTGGTTGAAGGCACCACGCCGGACGGCGCGCAACTGATACCGGAATTCTGGCGCGGGGGCATGCGCTATCTGTTTCTGACCGGGCCGGATGGCGCGCGGATCGAGTTGTGCCACAACCTTGCCGACCCGAAACCGCTTGGCCACGACCATATCGGCATCCCCTGCACCGACATTGCAGCGTCCGAGGCGTTTGTGACGGGGCTTGGCGGGCGGCTGGTGGCGGCGGTGACGCTGACGCGGGCCGAGGGCGACACGCTGGTACGGTTCATCGAGCTTTCGGGCGGGGTGCTGGAACTGTACATGGCCCCTGTGATGCCGCCCCTTGCCCCACATGGCTGCTGGAACCGTCTGCTGGTGCCGGGGCTGGCGGCCCCGGTCACCGGGCCGGATGGGCTGCACCTTGCGCCGCTGTAGGCCCTTTTCCCTGACGCCCCATGGCGCTAAACGGTTGCCATGCGCCAGACCCTGACCCAGATCCATGACGCCAAGGTGGCCGCAGGCACCCTGCGCGCCGACCCCGCCCAGGCCGCCGTCCTGCCGGTGCTGGAGGCATTGCGGGTCTGGCTGGAGGCCAATGCCACCCGCAAGGTCGGCCTGTTTGCAGGCCTGTTCGCCAAACCCGTGACGCCGCCGCCGGGGGTGTATCTGTGGGGCGGGGTGGGGCGGGGCAAATCCATGCTGATGGACCTGTTCGCCGAGGCGACGGACATCCCCCAGAAACGCCGGGTGCATTTTCACGCCTTCATGCAGGACATTCACAAGGGCATCCACGAGGCCCGCAAGAAAGGCGTCGATGACCCCATCGTGCCGGTGGCCGATGCGGTGATTGCGGGCACGCGGCTGCTGGCCTTTGATGAAATGCAGATCACCGACATCACCGATGCGATGATCGTGGGGCGGCTGTTTGAACGGCTGTTCGCGGCCGGCGTGGTGATTGTCACCACGTCCAACCGCCCGCCCGAGGATTTGTACAAGGACGGGCTGAACCGCGCGATCTTCCTGCCCTTCATCGACATGCTGAAGGCGCGGATGCAGGTGGTGGGCCTTGTCAGCCCCAATGATTACCGCCAGCACCGGCTGGCCGGCGCGCAGGTCTATTTCCACCCGGCAGGCACGGCAAAGGGCGAAATCAACGCCATCTGGTCGGACCTGACCGGGGGGGCGGCGGGGGCGGTTCTGGCGTTGCCGGTCAATGGTCGCACGGTCGAGGTGCCGCGCTTTTCCAACGGGGTGGGGCGGGCGACGTTCTGGGAGTTGTGCGCCAAACCGCTTGGTCCCGGCGATTTTCTGGCCATCGCCCAGGCGGTTCGGGTGCTGATCCTCGAGGATGTTCCGCAGCTTTCGTCCACCAACTACAACGAGGCCAAGCGGTTCGTCACCCTGATCGATGCGCTGTACGAGGCAAAGGTGCGGCTGATCTGTTCTGCCGCCGATGCGCCCGAACGGCTGTATATCGAAGGGGCGGGCAGCTTTGAGTTTGAGCGCACCGCCAGCCGCCTGCGCGAAATGCAGGGGGCGGATTGGGGGGAATGACTGCAGCGCGGGGCTGATCGGCACTGGTGCTCAGCCTTGAAAGGCCCAAATACTGTCCATAACTTTGCCATCTTTGCCCACCATCGTTTCCAGATACAGGGCAATAATGCCGGAACACGATGGCTTGGGCAGCATTTACATGACAACGCAAGATACCTCTGTCCCCGAAAACGGGCTGCGCACTTCGGCGCTGTACTATGAAGATCTGGCCGGGAAATTCGTGCTGCTGGCGTTTTTCATGTGGCTTTTGTCGAATTCGATCAATGCGATAACCGGGCTGCTGTTTCAGCCTGCGCATGATCTGATGTGGGCCTTGGCGCTGATCTCGCACACGGCCTCGCTGGCCTTTGTCGGGCTGGTTGTGGGCCTGACCGTCACCCGCAAGGCCCCGGTCGATGTGGCCGCAGGGTTTGAGGCCCGGATCAGTTCGTTCTTTGGCACATTCATCCTGCTGTCGCTGATCGCGGTGCCGCGCGCCGAGGTGGGCGAGGTGCAGGCCCTGATCGCCACATTGCTGATCATCGTCGGGTCCATCGCGTCGATCTGGTGCCTGTGGTGGCTGGGCCGCGCGTTCGCGGTGATGGCGGCCGCGCGCGATCTGGTGGTTGCCGGGCCTTATGCCCATGTGCGCCACCCGCTCTATACCGCCGAGGCGATCACGGTGGCCGGGGTGATCCTGTTCAACGGCAGCATGATGGCCGTGCTGGTGGGGGCGGTTCAGGTGTTCTTCCAGTACCGCCGCATCGTGAACGAGGAAAAGGTGCTGGGCCGCGCGTTTGAAGGCTATGCCGCCTACAAGGCGACCACGCCGATGATCCTGCCGCGCCTGTTCTGAGCCACCCCAAGACCTGCTGACCGGAGACTTCGATGGACCTTCTTTCCCTGATCGATTGGCGCGGCATCCTGATCATCGCGCTGATCTTCATTCCGCTGGAACAGGTTCTGGCCCTGCATGAACACCAGAAACCCTGGCGGCGGGGCTGGGCGAACGATGTGTTCTACCTGATCTTCAACGGCCTGCCGGTCAAGATGGGCTTCGTGGCGATCCTTGGCGTCGTGATGATGGCGGTCGATGCCTATGTCCCGGCGGGTCTGCATCCTTGGGTGCAAAGCTGGCCCTTGCTGGTGCAGATCGTGGCGGTGATCGTGATTGCGGACATCGGGTTCTACGCCGCGCATCGCACCTTTCACGCCGTGCCCTGGCTGTGGCGGTTTCACGCCGTGCATCACAGCATCGAGGAAATGGACTGGCTGGCCGCGCACCGGGTGCATCCGGTGGATCAGATCCTGACGATGTCGGCGTCCTTGCTGCCGGTCTATGCGCTTGGGTTCGATCCGACGGCGATTGCGGTCTATGCGGTGATTTATCACTGGCAGGCGCTGCTGATCCATTCCAACGTCAAGATCAACTTCGGCCCGCTGAAGTGGATCGTGGCATCGCCGCAGTTCCACCACTGGCACCATGCCGACGAACGCTTTGCCTATGACAAGAACTTTGCCGGCCAGTTGCCGATCATCGACGCGATCGCAGGCACCCTGCACATGCCGTCACGGATGCCGCATGCCTATGGCTGCGACGACCCGGTGCCTGACCTGTACCACCAGCAACTGCTGTATCCGCTGCTGCCCAAAGCTATGCCTGCAACGCCTGCCAGATCAGACGCAGCGCCATCGCAGTAGAGGTGACCACCAGCAGCGGCTTGATCAACCCCGCCCCGATGCGCAGGGCCAGACGGGCGCCAAGCGCCGCCCCGCCGATCTGTGCTGCGGCCATGGCCAGCCCCATGCCCCACCACATCGCCCCCGATGTGGCAAACACCGCCAGCGCCCCGATGTTTGACGCAAAGTTCAGCAGCTTGGTATGCGCCGTGGCCCGCAGCACGCCGTACCCCGCCAGCATCACGAACCCAAGCATGAAGAAACTGCCGGTTCCGGGGCCGAAAAACCCGTCATAGGCCGCGATCAGCGGCACGGCGGTAAAGCTGAAGACCGCAGGCGTCACGCGGGCCGCGCGGGCGTCGTCGGTCAGCCCCGGCTTGAAGGCAAAGAACAGGGCGACGGCCACCAGAATGGCGGGCATCACCAGCCGCAACAGCGCAACCGGCATCAGATGCGCGGCCAGCGCGCCCGCGGCCCCGGCCAGGGCGCTGATCACCGCCATGCCCAACTGGTCGCGCAGATGCACCTGCCCCGCGCCGGCATAGGTGACCATCGCGGTGCCTGCCCCGAAGGTGCCTTGCAGTTTGTTGGTGGCCAGCGCCTCGATCGGCGAGGCCCCCGCCAGCAACAGGGCGGGGACCGAGATCAACCCGCCGCCGCCCGCAATCGCATCGACAAACCCCGCCAGAAACGCCGCCAGCATCAGCCAGAGCGCCACATCCGCCGCAACCTCGATCATCGTGCCCCCCGTTGTCTGGGACGGGGTCTGGGGCAGCGACGGGGCAAAGTAAACCCCGGCCTCACCGCATCGCCCGCCCGCTTTCACCCGGTGACAAAAGCGGGGTGAATGGGGGCGCCTGATTTTCGGTTCCCTTGGGGAAACCGCTTGAACTAAGGCGGTGCATCAGATGCAATGACCGCAGCAATGCGGACAGGTTGCCTGACAAGATGGTGCGGCAAGGATTTGACATTCAAGGATTGCAGATATGGAAAAGTTCTTTGCCCATTCCAGACCTTCAGATGATCAAAGACCCTGGCAATCGCTGCCTGGGCATCTGGAATTGGTCGCCAAAGGTGCGGCCGACAGGGCCGCCTTGTCGGGATTGCCGAAGATGGCTTTTGTCGCCGGGCAGTTTCACGATCTCGGCAAATACGATCCGGCGTTTCAGCGAAAACTGGCTGGCGAAGAAAACCGCGTGAATCATTCGACGGCGGGGGCGGTTGTTCTATTGAACAGCGCCCCACCCTCTGAACAGATCCCGTATGAAATGATTTCCTATGCCATTCTTGGCCACCATGCCGGATTGCCCGATTGCAACACATCGGACAATTCAAGCTTGTGGCGGCGCCATGAAACATACAGGAATGTCCTGCACCCCGAATGGCAGCAGCAGATTGCCGGGCCGCCCGGCGATCTTGGCGCCGAGCTTTTGGCGCTGATCGGAACGCGTGCAACGGCAGAGCATCTTGGGTTTGATCTGGCCGTCGCGACGCGGATGCTGTTCTCGGCTTTGGTCGATGCCGATTACCGCGACACCGAGGCATTTTATGCCTGGCCTGATGCACCGAACGACCGCAACTGGCCCCGTCTTGCGCAGGTTCTGCCGCAGATGTCGGTGGCGTTTGACGCGCATATGGCCGGGCTTTCCGGGGCAGGCAGCGTGAATCGGTTGCGCCATGACATTCTGGCGCATGTGCGCGGCAAGGCCGCCATGCCACCGGGGCTGTTCACGCTGACCGTGCCGACCGGCGGTGGCAAGACCTTGGCATCGCTTGGATTTGCGCTGGATCATGCACGGCTGCACGGGCATGGCCGGATCATCTATGCGATTCCCTTCACCTCGATCATCGACCAGACGGCGGCGATTTTCCGCAGCATTCTGGGGGATGGCAATGTGCTTGAACATCATTCGTCCATCGAGGATGACAAGGATCATGAGGGGCGCGACAAGCTGCGGCTGGCGATGGAGGATTGGGCCGCCCCGGTGGTGGTGACGACCAATGTGCAGCTGTTTGAAAGCCTGTTTGCGGCGCGTCCGGGGCGGGCGCGCAAGCTGCACAGCATCGCGGGAAGCGTGATCATTCTGGACGAGGCGCAGACCATTCCGCGCCCGCTGCTGCTGCCGTGTCTGCGGATGCTGGACACGCTGGCGCGGCTTTTCGGCTGTTCGATCGTGCTGTGTACCGCGACGCAGCCCGCGGTCGGGGAAAGCCTGAAAGGCGGGCTTGCGCTGGCGGGGCGCGAGTTGGCACCCGACCCTGCCGATCTGGCGCGGCGATTGAAGCGGGTCAAGATCGGCCACGCCGGGGTGATGGACAATGCTGCCCTTGTGGCCGCCCTGCGCTGCGTGGATCAGGGGTTGGTCGTCGTCAACAGCCGCGTGCATGCGCTGGATTTGTGGAATGATGCCAAGGGGATGGATGGAGTTTTCCATTTGTCGACCCGGCAGTATGCGGCGCATCGGCGGCGGATGCTGGCGGTGATCCGGCAGCGGTTGAAGGACGGGTTGCCGTGCCGGGTGATCTCTACCAGCCTGATCGAGGCTGGGGTGGATGTGTCCTTTCCGCAGGCGTGGCGGGCCGAGGCGGGGCTGGATCAGATCGTGCAGGCCGCCGGACGTGTGAACCGCAACGGCGAGATGTTGCCTGACTTGGGACAGGTCAGCGTGTTCACGCCCGACGGCTATACCCCGCCCGCCGAGATCAGGGGCTTGATCGGCGATATGGCGCGGATGCGGGACAGGTTTGACGATCTGCAATCCCCCGAGGCCATTCAAAGCTATTTTTCGGAAGTGTATTGGCGGCTTGACGCCGGTCTGGATGCCAAAAAGATCATGGCCGATTTCACGGTTGATATCAGGAAGAACCGCACGAACTTCAATTTCCGCAGCGTGGCCGAGAAATTCCGCATGATCGAAAGCGGCATGCTGCCGGTGATCATTCCGCGTGATGCTGCGGCGAAAGAGGCGGTGAAACAGCTTGGTTTCGCGCAAATTCCCTCTGGCAGGATTGCGCGGGCGCTGCAAACCCATCTGGTCACGGTGCCACCCAAGGCACGGGCGCGGATGCTGGCCTGCGGCAAGGGTGCGTTTGTGCGGCCCGATTTGCGGGCTGACCAGTTTTTCGTGCTGACGGATATGGAACTTTATCACGAAGACACCGGATTGCATTGGGAAGATGCGGAATATCTGGGAACAGAAGCCGGAATAATCTGAAGGCGTCGGATTTGGGGTTGCGTTGTGGGTTATACAACTCAAGATGGCACAAAGATTTGGGGGGGTGATGTCTTACGGTATCCGATTGAAGGTCTGGGGCGATTACGGGTTGTTCACCCGGCCTGAACTGAAGGTTGAACGGCTGACCTATGATGTGATGACCCCCTCTGCCGCGCGCGGCGTGCTGGAGGCGGTGCATTGGAAGCCCGCGATCCGCTGGGTGATTGATGCGATCCATGTGCTGACCCCGATCCGGCACCAGTCGATCCGCCGCAACGAAGTGGGACACAAGGCCCCGGCGGGCAATATCAAACGCGCGATGAACCGGGGCGATCTGGAGGGTTTGGGGATTGTGGTCGATGAAGACCGCCAGCAACGGGCCTCTACCGTCCTGATCAAGCCCGCCTATCTGATCGAGGCGCATTTCATGCTGACCGACAAGGCGGGGGCCGAGGATAACGAGGGCAAGCACCTGGACATCTTCAATCGCCGCGCCCAAAAGGGCCAATGCTTCCACCAGCCCTGCCTTGGCACCCGTGAATTTGCAGCACATTTCGAATGGGTTGCCCCGGATGCCGCCTTGCCTGCGGCGGTGCCCGAGACCCGCGATCTGGGCCTGATGCTGTGGGATATCGACCATGCGGTGGCCTCGCGCCCCTCGCTGTTCTTCCGGGCGCGGTTGGTGGATGGGGTGATGGCGGTGCCTGCGCCCGATAGCGCAGAGGTGCTGAGATGAGCCTGCTGACATCCCTCGCGCGGGCTTACGACCGGCTGCCGGATGCGCCGCCTTATGGGTTTTCGACCGAGAAGATCGGGTTTGCGATTTCGCTGGGGGAGGATGGGTCGGCCACGGTGATCGACCTGCGCGGCGAAGATAAAAAGCGCCCACCCCGCATGATGATGGTGCCGCAGGCGGTGAAGCGGGCGGCGGGGATTGCACCGAACTTTCTGTGGGACAAGACCGCCTATGTGCTGGGTCTGACGGCGGGTGAGGGCAAGCGGACGATGCAGGAGCATCAGGCGTTCAAGGACCGTCATGCCGAATGGCTGGCGGGCACCGATGACCCGGGGCTACTGGCTTTCTTGCGGTTTCTCGAACGGTGGACTCCCGATCAGGCCTTGCCGGGATGGACCGAAGATTTGCGCGACCAGAACGCACTTTTCATCTATGAACCGGACCGCATTGCAGGCGTCTGGATGCCAGACCGGCCTGCCGCTCGTGAAGTTTGGCACAACAAAGGCGTCGCTGAAGCCTCTGAAACCCAAATGTGTCTCGTAAACGGTGAAAGGGCGCCGGTGGCGCGACTACACCCGTCAATCAAAGGGGTGTGGGGGGCACAATCTTCGGGTGGCTCGCTGGTCTCGTTCAACCTCGACGCCTTCACCTCTTACGGCCACGAACAGGGCGACAATGCGCCTGTGTCGGAGGCTGCGGCCTTTGCCTATACCACCGCGCTCAACAGGTTCCTGACCAAGGACAGCGGCCACCGCATCCAGATCGGCGATGCCTCGACCGTGTTCTGGGCGGACGCTTCGGGGAAGATGGCCGCGCTTGAGGAGGGGCTATTTGCCGCGATGTTCGGCGGTGACGATGCCGTGGCGTCGGGCACCGCCGATGACAAGGAGGCGGCCAGGGAAATCGGCGTGCGGCTGGAGATGATCCGGCAGGGGCAGACGATGAAGCAGGTTCTGCCTGATGTGGCCGAAGGTGTCCGGTTCAACGTTCTTGGCCTTTCTCCCAATGCCGCGCGGTTGTCGGTGCGGTTTCACTGGGAGGATGATTTCGGCAAGCTGGTTGCCAACTATCAGAACCATCTGGACAATATGGCAGTTGACCCGGCCCCGCGCGACGGCTTTCCGCCCTTGTGGCGCTACCTGTCCGAACTCGCCGTGCTGGGCAAACGCGAGAATGTGCCGCCCAATCTGGCAGGCGACTGGATGCGCGCCATCCTGACGGGGCAGCCCTATCCGCTGACCCTGCTGGCCACCACCCTGATGCGCCTGCGCGGCGACGGCGACGTGAACGCCCTGCGTGCGGGGATACTGAAATCTGTGCTGATCCGTAATCTGAAACTGGAGGTTCCCGTGGCGCTTGATCCCAAATTGCCGAACAAGGGCTATGTCCTTGGCAGGCTTTTCGCGGTTTACGAGGAAATTCAAAGGGCTGCCTTGGGTGGCAACGTCAACGCCACGATCAAGGACAAGTTTTATGGCGCGGCGTCTGCCACTCCGCAAAAGGTGTTTGCCGTGCTGGATCGCAGCTCGGCCAACCATTTTGCCAAGCTGCGCAAGCAAAGCCCCGGCTGGGCGGTGAAGCTTGAAAAGCTGCTGACCTCGATCACCGATGTAATGGAGCCGGGACAAGACCCGATCCCGGTTTCGCTGGCCCCCGCCGAACAGGCGATGTTTGGCATCGGCTATTACCATCAGCGCTCTGAGGCCTTCCGCAAGCGTGACACACAACCCGATCCCGTGGAGAGTTCCAAATGACCGTCCTTACCCAACGCCATGATTTTGTACTTATTTTTGACGTGACCAATGGCAATCCGAATGGCGATCCCGACTCTGGCAACATGCCGCGGATGGACCCGGAAACCGGGCATGGTCTGGTGTCTGATGTCAGCCTCAAACGCAAGATCCGCAACTATGTCGACCTCGCGCGCAACGGTCAGGACGGCCATCACATCTATGTGCAGGAAAGCTCGATCCTGAATGAACAGCACCGCAAGGCCTATCGCGCGTTGCGCCCCGGTGATGCGAAGGTGGACAAGGACGCCAAGCTGAACCCCAAGAGTGATGAAGAAGCCAAGGAACTGCGCGACTGGATGTGCGCCAATTTCTTTGATGTACGCAGCTTTGGCGCGGTGATGTCCACCGGGGTAAACTGCGGGCAGGTCAAGGGGCCGGTGCAGATCACCTTTGCCACCTCGGTCGAACCGATCATGCCCGCTGAAATCTCGATTACCCGGATGGCTGCCACCAACGAGGCCGAAAAAAAGCAGAAAGCCGAGGGCGACGACAGCAGCGACCGCAAGGAAAACCGCACCATGGGTCGCAAGCATATCGTGCCTTACGGGGTCTATGTGGCCTACGGTTTCATCTCGGCCAAATTCGCCGAGAAGACCGGGTTTTCCGAAACCGATCTGGGCTTGCTGACCGAGGCCTTGTCGTCGATGTTCGAACATGACCACTCCGCCGCGCGGGGCCAGATGTCGACCCGCAAGCTGATTGTGTTTCGCCACGATACCGCGCTTGGCAATGCGCCCGCGCATCAGCTCTTTGACATCGTGAAAGTGGGTCGGGCGGTGGATGGCGAGTTCCGCGCCCTTGATGCACGTCTCGATAACCTGCCGCCTGCGCGCAAATTCAGCGACTATGCCGTGCAGATCGACCGCGCCGCCCTGCCTGCGGGCGTAGAGGTTGTCGAGGTTTTGTGATGGTCGAGGCAGAGCCGATCCCGCTGTCGGCTCTGCAACACGCAACCTATTGCCTGCGTCAGGCGGCCCTGATCCATCTGGAGCGGGTTTGGGCCGACAATCATTTCACGGCCGAAGGCGATGTGCTGCACGCCGTTGCCGACAAGGGCGGCAAGCGGCAGGCCCGCGGGGTGCGGCGGGTGATGGCGCTGGCGGTGTCGTCCGCCCGGCTGGGTATCGCCGGGGTTTGCGATATGGTCGAGTTTGCCGCAGATGTGCCGTTCCCTGTCGAATACAAGCGGGGCAAACCCAAGCTGCATCGTGCCGATGAGGTGCAGCTTTGCGCTCAGGCCCTGTGTCTGGAGGAAATGACCGGGCAACCCGTGCCGCAGGGCGCGCTTTACTATGCCGAAACGCATCGCCGGGTCATTGTGCCGTTTGACGCGGGCTTGCGTGGCCTGACCGAAACGGTCGTGGCCGACCTGCGCGCCGTGTTGGCCTCTGGCGTTACACCCCCGCCCACCCCGCACAAAAGCCGCTGTCGCGCCTGTTCCCTGCTGGACCTGTGCCGCCCCCAGATCTACGCCCGCCCGGTTCTGGCATGGCGCGCGAAAATGTTGCGCGACATGCTGGCGGCCGCCCCATGAAAAAGCTGCTGAACACCGTTTACGTCACCAGCGAAGGCGCCGCCCTGCGCAAGGATGGCGAAAATCTGGTGGCCGAGGTGGAGGGCGAGGTGAAGGCCCGCGTGCCGCTGCACATGCTGGCCTCTGTCGTGGTGTTCGGGCCGATCCTGCTGTCGCCCGCGCTGATCGGGGCCTGTGCCAGGGCGGGCATCACCATTGCGCTGCTGGAGCGCAACGGCCGGTTTGCGGCCCGCATTGAAGGTCCGGTAATCGGCAACGTGTTGTTGCGCCGAGCGCAGTACCGCGCCAGTGATGCGCCCGAAAACATCATCCGGGCGCTACTGCTGGGCAAGGTTGCCAACCAGCGCGCGGTCCTGATGCGGTGCTTGCGTGATTATGGCAGCGATCATGCGCCCGAGGCCCTTGCGGCCCTGACCACCGCCAGCGACCGCATGGCGCAGATCCTGCGCAACATCGAACTTGCCCCCGCCGATGCCGACCGTCTGCGCGGGATGGAGGGCGAGGCCGCCGCGCTGTATTTCTCGGTGTTCGATCACCTGATCCGCGCCCCCGATGCGGCCTTCCGCTGGACCTCGCGTTCGCGCCGCCCGCCACTCGACCCGATGAATGCGCTGTTGTCGTTTCTCTACACGCTGCTGACCCATGATTGCCGCAGCGCCGCCGAGGCCGTGGGTCTTGACCCGGCCGTGGGCTTCCTGCACCGCGACCGTCCCGGCCGCCCCAGCCTTGCGCTTGACCTGATGGAGGAATTGCGCCCGGTGCTGGTGGACCGGCTCGCCCTGTCGCTGGTCAACCGCCGCCAGTTGCGAGCCTCGGATTTTCAGGTTCGCGATGGTGGCGCCGTGATGATGACCGATGACGCCCGCAAGACCGTGCTGACCGCCTGGCAAGAGCGCAAGAAAGAAGACCGCCTGCACCCGTTTCTGGCCGAAAAGATCCCCTTCGGCCTTGTGCCTTTCGTGCAGGCGCAGATGCTGGCCCGCCATCTGCGCGGCGATCTTGACTCCTATCCGCCCTGGTTCTGGAAATGACATGCTGGTTCTGGTGACCTATGATGTGAACACGCTGGAGGAGGGCGGCAAACGCCGCCTCCGCCACGTCGCGCGCGCCTGTCAGGATTTCGGTCAGCGGGTGCAGTATTCCGTGTTCGAGATCGAGGTCGATCCCGCCCAGTGGACAAGGCTCAAGGCCCGGCTCGAGGCCATCATCCGCCCCGAGTTCGACAGCCTGCGCTACTATTACCTTGGCGCAAACTGGCAGCGCAAGATCGAGCATGTCGGGGCCAAACCGTCAACAGACCTTGGCGGAACGCTGATCGTCTGACCAATGCGGCCAAGGTGGCGCGCGAACCGTAATCGTGCCTGAAAATGCGCACAGGTTCGCGCTTGTCGAAGTTATTTGATAAATATGAATATTTTTTAGACTTGATGCGCCGCCTGCCGACAACCCACCCGCTTCCCCCACCTTTCGCGCAAACAATCCACTTTGTGCAACGCTCAAAATACCTTACGCGATGGGCGTCGCCCCCTTCACGGGGGCGTGGATCGAAACCAGAAGGTTGAAGCGCGCGCCCAGACCGCTGGCACGTCGCCCCCTTCACGGGGGCGTGGATCGAAACCTCTAATTGTTGCATCAGGCGGTCGCGCTCTGCCGTCGCCCCCTTCACGGGGGCGTGGATCGAAACATGATCAAGAAATCAACCGTTCTGGTCATGGACAGTCGCCCCCTTCACGGGGGCGTGGATCGAAACCACATCAGCAGCGCATCACACGCGCCGCGCAGGTGTCGCCCCCTTCACGGGGGCGTGGATCGAAACGTTCCGATAGAGGCCCTGACCGCCGCCTTGGGTGGTCGCCCCCTTCACGGGGGCGTGGATCGAAACAGCGTCACCGCCGATAGGGACAGCCCGTTGTTTTGTCGCCCCCTTCACGGGGGCGTGGATCGAAACTTGTCTGCTGCGGCGTCTGCGGCGTCTATCGCTGGTCGCCCCCTTCACGGGGGCGTGGATCGAAACCCGAGGGATTTGTGAAAGTGGAGGCGCGGTGATGGTCGCCCCCTTCACGGGGGCGTGGATCGAAACCTCGATACGGGCCTCGGAAAATCATTCATTGAATGTCGCCCCCTTCACGGGGGCGTGGATCGAAACCACATCAGCAGCGCATCACACGCGCCGCGCAGGTCGTCGCCCCCTTCACGGGGGCGTGGATCGAAACTTTTTTGATACCTGCACAATTTGGGCGCACAACAGTCGCCCCCTTCACGGGGGCGTGGATCGAAACTGGGCTTGGGTGTCGTCATGGGCGAGGTGCGCAAGTCGCCCCCTTCACGGGGGCGTGGATCGAAACAGGACGTTGCCCTGCTGGATATTCATCCAGACTGGGTCGCCCCCTTCACGGGGGCGTGGATCGAAACACGGCCACGCGCGGCACTGTGAAACTGATCGGTGGTCGCCCCCTTCACGGGGGCGTGGATCGAAACCGACAATCAGGCGCTCTGCGCATTGGATGCCCTGATGTCGCCCCCTTCACGGGGGCGTGGATCGAAACCCCTACGTCCGGACGAGGTGCCATCCTTGGCAAGTCGCCCCCTTCACGGGGGCGTGGATCGAAACACAAGCAAATCCGCAAAGACAGCGTTATGAACCGGTCGCCCCCTTCACGGGGGCGTGGATCGAAACCGTTTTTCGGCGCTGAACATTCGCAAGCCTGCGGTCGCCCCCTTCACGGGGGCGTGGATCGAAACATCCGCTTCCAAGGGCCAATCGCCAACGTGCATAGTCGCCCCCTTCACGGGGGCGTGGATCGAAACTTACAAGCCAACGGCCATTGAAAACGGGATGTACGTCGCCCCCTTCACGGGGGCGTGGATCGAAACTATGTGGACGCGCAGGCAACCGGGGTTTCCCGTAGGTCGCCCCCTTCACGGGGGCGTGGATCGAAACTACCGCGCAGTCAGGGAGCGTGATTGATGGCCCGTCGCCCCCTTCACGGGGGCGTGGATCGAAACAGGCCCAAGATCACGTCAATTGAACAACTGTTGCGTCGCCCCCTTCACGGGGGCGTGGATCGAAACGGCAACTCGCATCCGCAGCCCCCGGATCGGGGTGGTCGCCCCCTTCACGGGGGCGTGGATCGAAACCGTTTTTCGGCGCTGAACATTCGCAAGCCTGCGACGGTCGCCCCCTTCACGGGGGCGTGGATCGAAACGGCATGTCGGGCGGGCGATTGGGCGTCATGGGCGAGGTCGCCCCCTTCACGGGGGCGTGGATCGAAACCGCCACATCGACGCCAGCGCCTGCCACGGCATCGGTCGCCCCCTTCACGGGGGCGTGGATCGAAACGCGACTGCCCCGTTCGACCGTCTCGCCACTGAGGCCGTCGCCCCCTTCACGGGGGCGTGGATCGAAACGCCCTTCTGGCTCTCGTCTGCACAAAGCCCAACGCGTCGCCCCCTTCACGGGGGCGTGGATCGAAACATGTTGGTGTTTGGGGTGATCATGTTTGCTCCTTGTCGCCCCCTTCACGGGGGCGTGGATCGAAACGACATGGTATGAACGTATCGGAGTTGATCTGCCGTCGCCCCCTTCACGGGGGCGTGGATCGAAACCGCAGTACCGCCGCGCTACTGCGGAAAACCGCTGGTCGCCCCCTTCACGGGGGCGTGGATCGAAACAGTTTGACTGTGGCCTGGCTGTTGGCGGGCAGGTGTCGCCCCCTTCACGGGGGCGTGGATCGAAACCGCTGATCCGGGCGAGGCGGGATCGCAGACCACCAGGTCGCCCCCTTCACGGGGGCGTGGATCGAAACCGGCCCCACATACATCGCCACCGCAGTTCGCAGGGGGTCGCCCCCTTCACGGGGGCGTGGATCGAAACCGGTGAATGCGGCGGCGCGATCTGTCGTCACGGTCAGTCGCCCCCTTCACGGGGGCGTGGATCGAAACCCGGCGAATTGACGGCCCTTTACAGCCAGTTCACGTCGCCCCCTTCACGGGGGCGTGGATCGAAACAACGATGATCCAGGATATCCGCGATGCCAGCAATGTCGCCCCCTTCACGGGGGCGTGGATCGAAACTTTTTTGATACCTGCACAATTTGGGCGCACAACGTCGCCCCCTTCACGGGGGCGTGGATCGAAACTGGCGACATCACACTGGCCGAACTGTCGGATGAAGTCGCCCCCTTCACGGGGGCGTGGATCGAAACCAGCTTGTCTGCGGCAGCGATCACGGCTTCCGTAAGTCGCCCCCTTCACGGGGGCGTGGATCGAAACAGCGATTTTGCGGACCCTGATGATCCGGCAACACCGTCGCCCCCTTCACGGGGGCGTGGATCGAAACCCCCGTGTCGCTGCGTCAATCTTCGAGGCCAATTGTCGCCCCCTTCACGGGGGCGTGGATCGAAACCGCTTGGCTGGCCTGGACATTCGCCGCCCTGGCGCGTCGCCCCCTTCACGGGGGCGTGGATCGAAACAGGATGTGGTGAAGGCTGCGCAAACGCCGCAGGTCGGTCGCCCCCTTCACGGGGGCGTGGATCGAAACATCACCCTGCCCAGTCCGACGACTGCACCAAGTGCGTCGCCCCCTTCACGGGGGCGTGGATCGAAACTTCTACCCGATCATCATGGTCGAACTTGATTGGCCGGTCGCCCCCTTCACGGGGGCGTGGATCGAAACCATCCGAGCGGCGCGGCAAACGCCCAGATCCGGTAGTCGCCCCCTTCACGGGGGCGTGGATCGAAACTCCAGTGCCAAGGCAAATGCGGCAAGCATCGTCGGTCGCCCCCTTCACGGGGGCGTGGATCGAAACATGGCGGAGGCAGAGGGCTTCCCCAATGCAGCGCGTCGCCCCCTTCACGGGGGCGTGGATCGAAACATCGTGACCTCTATAGTTTTATAAGGTGCCCCGGTCGTCGCCCCCTTCACGGGGGCGTGGATCGAAACGATAAAGCTGCTGCTGGTGCCAAGAAGTTTGGTGGTCGCCCCCTTCACGGGGGCGTGGATCGAAACCTGTCGAAATGAACGAGGTTTCCGCCAGTGACTGGTCGCCCCCTTCACGGGGGCGTGGATCGAAACCGATGTTCTGTGGCGCAAAACCTGTAGTTTGTGGGTCGCCCCCTTCACGGGGGCGTGGATCGAAACCAGGAGCGTGACATGATCCGCCCCGGAACAATCAACGTCGCCCCCTTCACGGGGGCGTGGATCGAAACCCACAAAACTGGACGGCTTTCATGCGATTATTGGCGTCGCCCCCTTCACGGGGGCGTGGATCGAAACACGAAACCCTCGGGGATGCCGTTGATCAGAACGAGTCGCCCCCTTCACGGGGGCGTGGATCGAAACCTTGTGCGCGGCAAAGGCGGGTCCAAACTCGTCAGTCGCCCCCTTCACGGGGGCGTGGATCGAAACTGATATTGCCAACTCGCCCTGCATGGTCGGGTCTGGTCGCCCCCTTCACGGGGGCGTGGATCGAAACTTACGTTGCCCATGACGGGGTAGACGACTTGGTAGTCGCCCCCTTCACGGGGGCGTGGATCGAAACCGTGAAAGTGGAGGCACGGTGATGCGGTCAGACGGTCGCCCCCTTCACGGGGGCGTGGATCGAAACAGTGCAGCGTTGCATCTATTACCCGGTGACAGGGGTCGCCCCCTTCACGGGGGCGTGGATCGAAACAGTCAGACCCTCGAAAATGTCCTCAAGAACGCAAGGTCGCCCCCTTCACGGGGGCGTGGATCGAAACCGGTTCGGGCTGGAAAACTACAACGCAGGAATGATGTCGCCCCCTTCACGGGGGCGTGGATCGAAACCGCGCCGCCCAAGAGACAGCCGCCATGGAGGCCGAGTCGCCCCCTTCACGGGGGCGTGGATCGAAACATGATCAAGAAATCAACCGTTTTGGTCATGGACAGTCGCCCCCTTCACGGGGGCGTGGATCGAAACAGGTTGGCGCTGGCACATCAGCTGCGCAGGCACTGTCGCCCCCTTCACGGGGGCGTGGATCGAAACCTCGGCATACTTTTCCGCCGCCGTGCGCGTTTCGTCGCCCCCTTCACGGGGGCGTGGATCGAAACCGCGACCCGGCAATGCCATGCGAACGGCGGTGGCGTCGCCCCCTTCACGGGGGCGTGGATCGAAACCGCTATCGGGCGGATGTGCGCGACCGCTGGACCCTGTCGCCCCCTTCACGGGGGCGTGGATCGAAACCACGCTGCGGCAACAAAATGCTCCATGACGGAAGGTCGCCCCCTTCACGGGGGCGTGGATCGAAACCACTGGAAGGCGGCTCGGACACGAGACGGGGAGGGTCGCCCCCTTCACGGGGGCGTGGATCGAAACGGGAACTGGATGGCGACCGGATCACCGGATTACGGTCGCCCCCTTCACGGGGGCGTGGATCGAAACTCTGCGCTGATGGGCACCTTGGGTACAATCACCCGTCGCCCCCTTCACGGGGGCGTGGATCGAAACAAACCACATGACGCGGACACACGCAGCCGCCTCGCGTCGCCCCCTTCACGGGGGCGTGGATCGAAACAGTCAGACCCTCGAAAATGTCCTCAAGAACGCAAGGTCGCCCCCTTCACGGGGGCGTGGATCGAAACATGCTCAAGCGCGATCAGAGCAACAAGCATATCAGTCGCCCCCTTCACGGGGGCGTGGATCGAAACAAATCGCACTGGTGGCAAATGTTGCCCGCCGCGCCGTCGCCCCCTTCACGGGGGCGTGGATCGAAACTCCCAAGATGCCAGCCGGGGGCGATGTTTGATCGGTCGCCCCCTTCACGGGGGCGTGGATCGAAACGACGACAGGACTGGCGAGTACATCACTACGGCGCGGTCGCCCCCTTCACGGGGGCGTGGATCGAAACGACCTGCTGAATGACAGCATCGATCCGGCAGCGAAGTCGCCCCCTTCACGGGGGCGTGGATCGAAACCGCTTTGGCATCGGCCAGCAGCTTTGCCTGCGCGGTCGCCCCATTCACGGGGGCGTGGATCGAAACGCGCTACCGCTCGGCAGATCACGCCTTTCCACGCGTCGCCCCCTTCACGGGGGCGTGGATCGAAACACGCCTGGATCGATGCCAAGCAAGATCATGCTTCGTCGCCCCCTTCACGGGGGCGTGGATCGAAACGGCACCATCGCAGTAGCGGGACAATCGAACGTTGTGTCGCCCCCTTCACGGGGGCGTGGATCGAAACAGCGATGCTTTCCGGCTTTTTGTAGGACGCCGGGGGTCGCCCCCTTCACGGGGGCGTGGATCGAAACTGCGCGCCTTGGTCGAACGCCGCCCTACCTGCGCGTCGCCCCCTTCACGGGGGCGTGGATCGAAACCCGCGTTGATCATGTCGTTCATGTGGGCAAACGCGTCGCCCCCTTCACGGGGGCGTGGATCGAAACGGAGCTTACGAGGCGTTTTCCAAGCTGGCGCTGCAGTCGCCCCCTTCACGGGGGCGTGGATCGAAACATCGACGGCCCCGCAGGCTTCAAATTTCCTTCGCGTCGCCCCCTTCACGGGGGCGTGGATCGAAACATCGAAACCGGATCCGTCGCCATCCTGCAAAACTGTCGCCCCCTTCACGGGGGCGTGGATCGAAACTGCGATGCGTTCGGGCGGCGCGCCATCAGCCCTGTCGCCCCCTTCACGGGGGCGTGGATCGAAACTGCTCTCCCACGCGACCGACGACGGCGATGCCTTGTCGCCCCCTTCACGGGGGCGTGGATCGAAACTCGACAAACCATAGGCCCTTGACCGGATTGGCGCGTCGCCCCCTTCACGGGGGCGTGGATCGAAACATGTCCTATGTATGCCATGCGTGACAGGTCACGTCGTCGCCCCCTTCACGGGGGCGTGGATCGAAACGACATTCGTTTCATGCTGTGCCGCGCCGTTATCTGTCGCCCCCTTCACGGGGGCGTGGATCGAAACCTCTTCAGGGGTTCAGGGTGTGGACAACGACCGTGTCGCCCCCTTCACGGGGGCGTGGATCGAAACTGCCATTGGCGGGGGCGCTGTAGGGGCAGCGTCCGTCGCCCCCTTCACGGGGGCGTGGATCGAAACGACCTGCTGAATGACAGCATCGATCCGGCAGCGATCGCCCCCTTCACGGGGGCGTGGATCGAAACGACGACAGGACTGGCGAGTACATCACTACGGCGCGCGTCGCCCCCTTCACGGGGGCGTGGATCGAAACCACGGATTGCCCGGTAGCAGGCCCTTCATGAGCCGTCGCCCCCTTCACGGGGGCGTGGATCGAAACCACCACTTCTCCGCCGCGCGTTCAGACACCCCGAGTCGCCCCCTTCACGGGGGCGTGGATCGAAACCGGGCGAGACGCACAGGGCCAATGCGGGCTTGCCCGTCGCCCCCTTCACGGGGGCGTGGATCGAAACCCGTGCCAAGATATCAGCCACGCAGGCCACCAAGGTCGCCCCCTTCACGGGGGCGTGGATCGAAACAAGCGTATCTACACCCCCGACATGGTGACGCGGACGTCGCCCCCTTCACGGGGGCGTGGATCGAAACGGTTCGGACGGTGGTGAGTTCGTTGGCGTATCCGGTCGCCCCCTTCACGGGGGCGTGGATCGAAACTGCGCAACCTTGCGCAAGAGGAAATCGAACCGGGCGTCGCCCCCTTCACGGGGGCGTGGATCGAAACCTCGCAGGCGCGAACCTCTATACCGCGCAGACTGTCGCCCCCTTCACGGGGGCGTGGATCGAAACGATCCTTACAAGGATTGATTGTTACCTGTGTGTGTCGCCCCCTTCACGGGGGCGTGGATCGAAACTGGTGATCGGCACCGAAAGCCGCACGGCCCAGGACGTCGCCCCCTTCACGGGGGCGTGGATCGAAACCGCGACCCGGCAATGCCCTGCGAACGGCGGTGGCGTCGCCCCCTTCACGGGGGCGTGGATCGAAACTGACCATCATCAACGCGCTGGGCGGCGGACTGTCGTCGCCCCCTTCACGGGGGCGTGGATCGAAACGCCGATCTGGCAACGCGCCGGGTGACTGACACCAAGTCGCCCCCTTCACGGGGGCGTGGATCGAAACTCGCCAATGACTTTCCCGGTGGCGCGGTCCTTGAGTCGCCCCCTTCACGGGGGCGTGGATCGAAACACCCAATTCGACGCGCGGGCTGCATCGGAAAAGCGTCGCCCCCTTCACGGGGGCGTGGATCGAAACGTTTTGTGGGAACAACTTTCCGATATTCTGGATGTCGCCCCCTTCACGGGGGCGTGGATCGAAACCGCTCACGCCAAAACCGTTGCCGAAGAAGCAGACGGTCGCCCCCTTCACGGGGGCGTGGATCGAAACCGGTGAATGCGGCTGCGCGATCTGTCGTCACAGTCGTCGCCCCCTTCACGGGGGCGTGGATCGAAACGTGACGGTGAGCGTGGACGTGCAGGGGCATTATGTCGCCCCCTTCACGGGGGCGTGGATCGAAACACCTTTGTCACGGCCCCGGCACCGCGATACATGAAGTCGCCCCCTTCACGGGGGCGTGGATCGAAACATGCGCGTGTGACGATTGGTTGCCGAAACGTTGGTCGCCCCCTTCACGGGGGCGTGGATCGAAACTGGTTTTATCGTTGGGAAAAGCAGATGGGACGAGGTCGCCCCCTTCACGGGGGCGTGGATCGAAACTGCGTTATAGCCGGAGAGGGTGAGTGGCTGTGTCGTCGCCCCCTTCACGGGGGCGTGGATCGAAACGGTGAGTTGCACCATCATGCCGCAGCCCCGAACTGTCGCCCCCTTCACGGCGGCACGGATAGAACCTTCAAAAAAGGTTGCGCGACAGCAGCGATTAATTGCGCATCCAAGACAGTGCCTGAACCAAGGCTCATGGCAAACGCCTTTGAAACCCGAAGCGGGTTCCAGTCATCGGCACGTCAGCGGGGAAAAGGTGAGAGGCTGGACAACGACCCAAGCGGGGCTCGTTTCGGCTGCTTCCTTCCGGACCTGACCGGGTTGGCGAGGCGCTTGCCCGCGCCAACCTCTCGCCGCTGCATATAGGGGGGCGGCGGGCGGTTGGCAAGCGGGATGGGCGATTTGGCCGAAGGCAGCGCCCTTGCCTGCGAAACAGGTGGTTTGCCGGGCGGGGCTGGATTAGCCTTTCCCGGCAACCGGGGAGGGTTCCATGACACGATTGATCCGCATCGACTGGCCCGATCATGGCACGCCCGACGTGCCGCCCGCCTTTTCGCTGACCGAGGCCGAGGCGCGTCTGGCGGCGCTGCGTCTGGCCGCCGAGGCGCGGGGCTTTGCTGCGGTGGTCATCTACGGCGACCGCGAGCATGCGGCGAACATCCAGTGGCTGACCGGGTTTGATCCGCGCTTTGAAGAAGCCGTGCTGGTGGTCACCCCCGGCGATGCGCTGCTGATGGCGGGCAATGAAGGGCTGCCCTATACGCAGATTTCGCCGTTGGTGCAGGCGGGGCTGGTGCGGGTGGCGCATTGCGCCAGCCTGTCGCTGCCCTCGCAACCCCGTGGCAGCCGCAGGCTGGTCGATCTGCTGGCCGACATGCTGGCGCTGGATGACGTGGTGGGGGCGGTGGGGTGGAAATGGTTCGGTGCGGATGAGGTGGACGATCCGGCCACGGCGCTGGATGTTCCGGCCTTTCTGGCCGATCCCTTGCGCCGCTTTGCCGCCCGCGTGGAAAACGCGACCGATCTGATGATGCACCCCGGCCACGGCTTGCGCGCGCGGGTGGATGCCGCCGGGATTGCCCGGCTGGAATTTGCCAACCACATGGCGGCGGCGGCGTTGAAGCGGATGGTCTTTGCCCTGCGCGAAGGCATGACCGATTTCGCCGCGTTCGAGGCTGCGCGGGTGGGGGGGCTGCCGCTTGGCTGCCATCCGACCTTTGCGGTGGGCGCGCGCGCCGATCAGGGGTTGTCGGGGCCAACCGGGCAGCATCTGGCGCTTGGCTCGCAGATCAGCTTCAACATCTGCCACTGGGGGTCCAACATCTGCCGGGCAGGCTGGGTGGCGCGGTCGGCTGCGGATTTGCCCCCGGCGGCGCGGGATTATCTGGAGTCCTTTGTCGAACCCTATGTTGCCGCCATGTCGGACTGGTGCGCCATGATGCGCCCCGGTGTGTCGGGCGGCTATGTCTGGCGGCAGATGCAGGCGGCGCTGCCGTTTGCCACCTTTGGCGTCACGCTGAACCCCGGCCATCTGATCGGGCTGGATGAATGGATGTCCTCGCCGATCCACGAAGGCTCGGCCGAGGCCCTGGCCAGCGGCATGGCGATGCAGATGGATGTGATACCGGGGCACCCGGTCTATGGCTCCACCCGGATGGAGGATGGCTATGTCATCGCGGACGAAGGTTTGCGCGCCGATCTGGCGGCGCGCTTCCCCAATGTCGCGCGCCGCTGTGCCGCGCGGGTGGCCTTCATGCGCGAGGTGATCGGCATGGATGTGCCCGATTGCCTGCTGCCGCTTGCCGATACCTGTGGCATCATCGCGCCGTATCTGCTGGACCCGGCGCAGGTGGTGGTGGTGTAGGATGGGCAATCTGCCCATCCACCGCCCAAGATGTTGGGGATAACCCGCCGCGTCACCGCCACATGATGCCCCCGCACAGTTGACTCTGCCCCGGTTGCACCAGACCATGGAGGGTTCCTGCGACTCAAAGGTTTCTCGTGCGCTTTACCCGGCTGCGGCTCAACGGCTTCAAGAGTTTTGTCGACCCCACGGATCTGGTGATCCATGAGGGGCTGACAGGCGTGGTCGGTCCCAATGGCTGCGGCAAGTCGAACCTGCTGGAGGCGCTCCGCTGGGTGATGGGCGAAAACCGCCCCACGGCGATGCGCGGCGGCGGGATGGAGGATGTGATCTTTGCCGGGGCCGCCACGCGCGGTGCCCGCCATTTCGCCGAAGTCGCCCTTGTGATCGACAATCAGGACCGGCTGGCCCCGTCGGGTTTCAACGATGCCGACAGCATTGAAATCGTCCGCCGGATCACCCGCGATGCGGGATCGGCCTACCGCGCCAACACCCGCGATGTGCGGGCGCGCGATGTGCAGATGCTGTTTGCCGATGCCTCCACCGGGTCACATTCCCCCGCCCTGGTCCGGCAGGGGCAGATTGCGGAACTGATCAACGCCAAACCCAAATCCCGGCGTCGTATCCTTGAAGAAGCGGCGGGCATTTCCGGCCTCTATCAGCGCCGCCATGAGGCGGAGTTGAAGCTGCAAGGCACCGAGGCCAACCTGTTGCGGGTTGACGACGTGCTGGAGGCTTTGGCGCAGCAACTGTCGGTCCTGACCCGCCAGTCTCGCCAGGCCGCGCGCTACCGCGAGATCGGCGAGGAATTGCGCCGCGCCGAAGGGATGCTGCTGTACCGCCGCTGGCGCGAGGCGGACCTTGCCCGTGCCGAGGCTGACGGGCTGTGGCGCGCGCGTCTGGTGGCGGCGTCAGTGGCGGAATCCGGCGCGCGCGCTGCCAGCAAGGCGCGCGAGGCTGCCGAGGATGCCCTGCCTGCACGGCGCGAGGAAGAAGCCATCGCCGGGGCCATCGTGCAGCGCCTGTCGGTGCAGCGTGATGCTCTGGGTGATCAAGAGGCCCGCGCGCGGGCGGCGATCGACACTCTGCGCGGCCGGATCGACCAGCTTGGCCGCGACATGGACCGCGAGGCCGGGCTGAACCGCGACGCAGGCGAAACCATCACCCGGCTGGAATGGGAGGTGGACCAGATCACCCGCGCCCATGACGGCCATGATGACCGCATGGCCGAGGCTGCGGATGCCGCGCGCGAGGCCGGGGCCGTGCTGACCGGCCATGAGGCCGTGTTGTCGGACGCGACCGAAGACGCCGCCCGTCTGGCCGCGCGTCACCAGTCCGCGCAACGGATGTTGGGCGACGTGCGCGCCACGCTGGACAAGGCCGAGGCCGAGGCAGGCCGCGCGCGGCTGGCGGTTGCAGGGGCGGATGCGGCGCTTGTGGCGGCGTCCGAGGCGTTCGAGGCCGCCGAAGAAGCGCAAGAGGCCGCCGCCGAACTGGCCGAGGCCACCGAAGAAGCCTTGGCTTTGGCCGAGGAAGCCCGCGCCGATACGCAAACCCGCGAGGCCGAAGCCCGTGGCGTGCGATCCGAAGCGGAAGGCGAAGCCTCTGCCCTGCGCGCGGAAGTGGCGGCCCTTGCCCGGCTGGTGGACCGTGAAGCACAGGCGGGGTCGCAACTGCTCGACCGTCTGGTGGTAGAGCCGGGATATGAGAAAGCGCTGGGCGCGGCCATGGCCGACGACCTGCGCGCGCCGGAGGTGGCAGCAGAGGCCCGCTCCGGCTGGATGCGGCTGGCGGATTATGACGATCCCCAGCCGCTTCCCCAAGGGGTGCAGGCCCTGGCCGCCTTCGTGCAGGCGCCGGGCGTGCTGGCGCGGCGGTTGGGGCAGATCGGGCTGGTGGCGCGGGCGGATGGCTTCGCGTTGCAGGTAGCGCTGTTGCCGGGGCAACGGCTGGTCAGCGTTCAGGGCGATCTGTGGCGGTGGGATGGCTTTCGCGCCGGGGCCGAAGATGCGCCGTCAGCCGCAGCTTTAAGGTTGCAGCAGTTGAACCGGCTGGTGCAGATCAAGCGCGATCTGGAGGATGTGGCGGCCCGTGCCGATGGGGCACGGCTGGCGCATGAGGCCTTGCAGGCGCGGCTGGCTGACCTCGCCCGCGCCGACCAGATGGCGCGCGACGCCCGCCGCGCCGCCGATGCCCGCGTGACCGAGGCCAACCGCGCAGGTGCGCGCGCCGAGGCCGACCGGTCCATTGCCGCCGGGCGGCTGGAGGCCGCGACCCTGGCCGTTGTGCGCTATGCCGATGAGGCCGGGGCCGCACGTCTGGCCTTGGCCGGGGCCGAGGCTGCGGTGGGTGATCTGCCGGACGTGACCACCGCGCGGGGGCTGGTCGAAACGGCGCGGCAAACGGTCGAGGCTGCGCGGATGGCCATGATGTCGCGCCGGTCCCTGGCCGACGAGTTGCGCCGCGAGGGCGAGGCGCGGGTGCGCAGGCGGCAAGAGGCCGTCAAGGAATTGTCGGGCTGGCGGCACCGGCTGGAGACGGCGGAAAAGCGCAGCGCCGAGCTTGCCGCCCGCCGTGCCGAGACGGAGGAGGAGCTTGAGGAAGCCTCTGCCGCGCCCGAGGAAATCGCCATCAAGCGCGAGGAACTGTCCGACGCGATGGAGGCCGCCGAGGCCCGCCGCCGCGTGGCTGCCGAAGCGCTGGCCGGGGCCGAAACCGCCCTGCGCGACGCCCAGACCGCCGAGCGTGACGCCGAGCGCAGCGCCGGAGAGGCCCGCGAGGCCCGCGCCCGCGCCGAGGCCCGGCTGGAGGCCGCGCGCGAGACGCTGGTGCTGGCGGTCGAACGCATCCGCGAGGCGGCGGATATGGGGCCGGAGGATCTGCTGCTGTCGCTGAAGGTCGATGCCGACCGGATGCCGGATGCTGATACGCTGGACGCCGATGTCAGCCGCCTGAAACGCCAGCGCGAGGCCTTGGGCGCGGTGAACCTGCGGGCCGAGGAAGATGCGCTGAGCGTGAAGGCCGAACATGACGCCTTGGCCAAGGAAAAAGGCGATCTGGAGGAAGCGGTAAAGAAGCTGCGCGCCGGGATTGCCGGGTTGAACCGCGAAGGGCGCGAACGCCTGCTGACCGCGTTCGAGCAGGTGAATGCCAATTTCGGCACCCTGTTCACCCATCTGTTCGGCGGTGGCGAGGCGCGGCTGGTGCTGGTGGAATCCGATGATCCGCTGGACGCGGGGCTGGAGATCATGTGCCAACCGCCCGGCAAGAAGCTGAGCGTGCTGAGCCTGTTGTCAGGGGGCGAGCAGACCCTGACCGCGATGGCTCTGATCTTTGCCGTATTCCTTGCCAACCCCGCGCCGATCTGTGTGCTGGACGAAGTGGACGCGCCGCTGGACGATGCCAACGTGACGCGGTTCTGCGATCTGCTGGACGAAATGACCCGCCGCACCGAAACCCGGTTCCTGATCATCACCCACCACGCGGTGACAATGGCGCGGATGGACCGGCTGTTTGGCGTGACGATGGCGGAACAGGGGGTCAGCCAGTTGGTGTCGGTCGATCTGAAAAAGGCCGAGGCGCTGGTGGCATGATCGCGGCTTTGCAGGCGGCAGGCTTTGCCGGGGTCGAGGATGTGGGCGGTGTGATCCATGCGCGGCTGACGGCTGTGTCGGGCGAGTTTACCGTGACTGCGGTGGCGGATGGCTGGCAGGCGGCGCTGTGCTGGCCGGTGCGGGCAACTGTCGCACAGATGGCGGGTTGGACCGCGGCCCACCCCCGCGCGCCAATGGATATCTGGCAGGGTGAAACCCGCATCGTGATGCAGGTGGCCCCGCAAGATTTGGCCCTGTGGGCCGCACTGGCCGAAGAGATGGTGGCCCGATGCGTGCGCTGGCGGCGAATGCAGCGCGCCCCCGGCGAAGGCAACTGACCGCCGATAACCCGGTGTTAACCATCGCCCGCTACCCCTGTGGATGCCGCAACCCTTTGCGGTGTCAGGGGGTGATTGTACTGAAGGACGAGTCTTATCGTAAGTGGATGGTGGCCATAGCGGCGGCAACGCTGATCGTAACCATCATCCGCCTTTGGACAGGGGCGTAAGCCCTGAAACGAAGGAGACCCGGCGCGGGTGCAACCGCGCCGGGTCATTTGTTGAGTGATCAACTGAAAGACATCTATCGTATGCCCAAGATGATGCCGATTCCTTGCCAAAAAGTAAAGCATTGTCCGATTTGATGGTTAACCGCCCCGGCGCAGTACCTGAATACGGTCGGCAAGCCCCACTTCGCCATCTTGCTCGACCGCACACAGAATGCCGCGCAGCCGCAGCGTGGGGTGGCCGGGGGCCACGATCCAGGCTTTCGCCTCGGCCCCGTAGCGGACTTTCCACTTCACGCAGCCATCGTTGAACACCGACGACACCCGCAAGACGGCGCTGCCGACTTGCAGCAGACTGCCCTCGGGCAGGTTGGCCTCGGATGTGTCCAGATCGGCCACGATGGGGTCGCCGGGGTGCGGTTGGCTGCGGTCGCGCCAGACCAGATCCAGCACGCGGGTCGGCAGGATGGACACCTGAATGGCGGGGTCGGGGCTGCCGTCGGGCAGGCGCAGCCATGGCGCGTCCAGCCAGCGGTCGCCGGGAATGCCCTGATCGCGGGTCAGGGTCAGGCGGTCGGGAAAGCTGCGCTGGTTGACAGCGGGGCGGGTGCAGAAGCCGTGGATCGGCGCATCCGTCCTGGGGGCATTCAGGACATCGGGCAGGGCGGCTGCCAGTTCGGCGGCGGTAACGGGGTGTGGCATCGCGGGGTTCCTCAGACAATCATCGCCAGTATGACCACAATTCCCAGCACCGCCACCCAGGATCGCCACAGGGCAGTCACGGCACTGTCAACCTCGGCTTCATCAATCGTGCGCAGACCTTCGGGGTAGACCCAGGGGAAATCCTGCCGCACCCCGTTATAGCTGCGCGGGCCGGACAGGGCGACGTTCAGCACCATGGCCATCGCGGCCTCGGGCCAGCCTGCGTTCGGGCTGCGGTGCAGCGGGGCATCGCGCAGGATGGGCTTCCAGTTCAGGTTGAAATGCGACAGCGCGATCAGTGCGGCAGACAGGCGGGCAGGGATCAGGTTCAGCAGGTCGTCAAACCGGGCGGCGGCCCAGCCGAACTGTTCGTGGCGGGGGGTACGGTGGCCGATCATGCTGTCGGCGGTGTTGGTGATCTTGTACAAAAGCAGCCCCGGCAGACCTGCCACCACATACCAGAAGATCGGCGCCACCACACCATCCGAGAAATTCTCGGCCGCACTTTCGATCGCGGCACGGGCCACGCCCGGATGATCAAGCTGCGCCGTATCGCGGCCCACGATCATCGCCACCGCCCGGCGGCCTTCGTCCAGCGACACCCGCAGACCATCGGCCACAGCCCTCACATGGTCCACCAGACTGCGCTGCGCCAGCAGCACGGCGACGGTCAGGCCTTCCAGCACGCCGAAATCCGGGATCAGGTGGATCAGCCGGCCCAGGGCAACCGCCCCGACGGCCAGCAGCAGCATGACTGCCACGCCCTTGGCCCTTTGCCACGCGCCGGTGTTCAGCCGCCGGTCCAGCCAGTCGACTGCCCGCCCCATCAGCACGGCGGGGTGGGGATAGCGGTCCCAGATCTGCCTGGGTTCGCCCAAGGCCGCGTCGATCAGCATGGCAAGGATCAGCGGTATCATTGCAGCGCCCTTTCAAGACGGGTCCATCCCTGCGCATCGCCCGGCAAGCCAAGGCGCAGCCATGTGCCGGAATAAGGGAAAACCCGTGTCCAGATGTGATGCCGGGCCAGCCGGGTTTGCCATGCGGCGGCGTCCGCCACCTCATACAGGCGAAACAGCGGCGTGCCCCCGGCAACCCCGGCCCCGGCGCGGGTCATCAGGGCATCCAGCCGGGCCGCATCGGTGGCCAGCCTTGTGCGGGTGGCATCCGCCCAGGCCCGGTCCTTCAGCGCCGCCGTGCCAATGGCAATCGCGGGGCCGGACACCGCCCAGGGGCCAAGCGTCGCGGCCAGCCGCGCGATCAGGGCCGGATCCCCGATGGCAAAGCCAAGCCGCGCCCCCGCAAGGCCCCAGAACTTGCCAAAGCTTTTCAGGATCACGGTGCCGGGGCGGGCGCTGTGCGCGATGTGGCTGGCAGCGGGGGTGATGTCGCAAAAGCTTTCGTCGATGATGCGGAAGGCGGCATCGGGGGCCGGGTGCAGGCGGCCATCGGGGTTGTTGGGGTGGACGATCACGCAGGCCTCGGCCCGGTCGGTCACGCGCCAGCCCTGGGCGGCAAAGCTGCGGGCGTGTTCGTTGTAGGTCGGGCCAGAGATCACGACATCCCCGGCGGGGCGCAGCGTGGGGATGCGCGCGATCAGGGCTGACGCTCCCGGCGCGGCAAGAACGGCGGCGGCATCGGGCACTTGCCAGAACGACCGCGCCGCAGCCTCCAGCGCCGCAAAGGCGGCGGCGTCGGGCAGGGCGGTCCAGGCATCGGCAGGCAGCGGAGGGAGCGGGTAGGGGCAGGGGTTGATCCCGGTGGACAGATCCAGCCAATCGGCGCGCCCTGCGCCAAAGCGCGCCGCCGCGGCATCTATGCCGCCGCCGTGATCAGGCGTTTCGCTGATTCGCATCTCCTGCCCCCAAAGACCCCGGAACTTTGGTCCAGAAAGCGCAAACTTTGTGGCAAGGCAATGCAGTCTGCGCACCCGAAGGCCACGACTTGTGACAAAGCGGCGACAGTGCGCAACGCAACGTTGTATCTTCACACAGGCTTCACACAGCGCCTTGATTTTAAGCGCAACGGGCGCAGACTTGACCCGTGGGTGGAGGTGAAGATGCTGGAGTTCTTGCCAAAAGAGGTGCGTGAGGGGCTGGAGGCCGCGCGCAAACGCGATCTGAAGAAACGGTCCCGTCTGCGGGTTCAGGTCGGCGAGGCCGTCTATCCGGTGTTGCGCTTCTGGCACGATGGCTTTGCGCTGGACGCCGATTTTTCGCCCGCCAAACTGCGGGGGCTGGTCGATGTCTACGACGGGTCGCGCCACATCTTTCAGTGCCTGATCATGGCCTCGGGGATCGAGGGGGGCGAGCTGGTCTGCGATTTCAAGCGCGCCACAGCCGTCACCGGACAGGCCCCGCTGGATTTCTGGAAGGATCCGGAACTGCCTGCCGGCTATCTGCCCCGGAACTGAAGTTTGCGTATCTGGTTTTCAGGGTTTCGGGGCGGAGTTTTCAAAAACTCCGCCTCACTGGTGCGGCAAGCGCGTTTTATTGCAGGTCGGCAAAGGCCTTTTGCAGCCGGGCCACGGCCTCGACCACCTGCGCACGCGGGCAGGCGATGTTGATGCGCAGGAAACTGTCGCCGCCCGCCCCAAAGCTGGCCCCGTGGTTGGTGGCGATCCTTGCCCCCTTCTGCACCCGGTCGATGAATTCGGCGGGGGCCATGCCGGTGCCGGAAAAATCGACCCAGGACAGGTAGGTTGCCTCCAGCGGCATCGACCGCACGCCCGGAATGGCGGCAACGCCTGCGTCCAGCACCTGGCGGTTGCCGTGCAGATAGGCCATCAGATCATCAACCCAGACCGCCCCTTCCGGCGAATAGGCCGCCGTCGCCATGAACAGGCCAAAGGAGTTGGGCGAGATGCCGAAGGCGTTCATCCGGTCGGCAAAGCGTTTGTGCAGGGCGGGGTCGGCGATGATCACGTTGCCGGAATGGGCGCCTGCGATGTTGAAGGTCTTGGTGGTGGCGGTCATCATCACCAGACGGTCGGCGATGTCTGGCGCGGCCACCGCCATCGGCGTGTGGGTGTGGCCGGGATAGACCAGATCGTGGTGAATTTCATCTGACACCAGGATCAGGTCGTGGCGTTTGCAGAAGGCCGCGAGTTGTACCAGTTCGTCGCGCGTCCAGACCCGGCCCCCCGGATTGTGCGGCGAGCAGAACACCAGCATCGTCTCTGCCCCCGTCATCTGGGCGTCCCAGGCGTCGAAGTCCATCTCGTAGCGCCCGGCCACATTGGCCAGTTGGCATTCCACCACCGCGCGCCCCGCCGCTTTGATCACGCGGGCAAAGGCGTGGTACACGGGCGTCATCAGCACCACCCCGTCGCCGGGTTTGGTAAATGCGTCCACGCACATCGAGGTGCCATGCACCAGACCATGGGTGGTAAAGATCTGCGATCGTTCCACCGCCCAGCCATGCCGCGTCGCCATCCACCAGCGGATCGCATCCAGATAGTCGGCATCATCGCCGTAATAGCCATAGATGCCATGGGCCGTCATCCGCTCCAGTGCCGTCTGCACACAGGCTGGCGGGCGAAACTCCATATCCGCGACCCACATGGCGATGCCGTCCTGCGCGGGCACGCCGTACAGCTTTTCCATCATGTCCCATTTGACGGAATGGGTGCCGATACGGGAAACAGGGAAATCAAAGCTCATCTGGGGTCCGTCGGGTTGTGGGGGATGGAAGTTCTGAATACTTTGGTCGTATTGGAAAGTCATTCCTGATTTTTTATCACAGACGGAACATTGTGGCGCGATTTATCAAAAAGATGGAACTTTCGCCCATCGCATCGGTCTGTCCGCCCACGCCGCCCGGTCTGCCTGCCCCTCTTGCACGAAAACGGCCTGCCGCGTAAATCCCTTGCATGATCCGCTCCATCCTTATCCACCCCGACCCGCGCCTGAAAAAGTCCTGTGATCCGGTTGCCGAGATCACCGATGATCTGCGCGTACTGGCGCGGGACATGCTGGACACCATGTATGACGCGCCGGGCATCGGGCTTGCAGCCCCGCAGGTCGGCGTGATGCGCCGTCTGATCGTGATGGACTGCATCAAGGAAGGCACCCCGCGCCCGATGGTCTTGCTGAACCCGGCGGTGGTCTGGGCGTCCGAGGATCTGGGCGTGTACGAGGAAGGGTGTCTGTCGATCCCCGACCAGTACGCCGAGGTGCGCCGCCCTGCCGAAGTGCGGGTGACATGGATGGATCTGGACGGGGCCATGCAGGAAGAACAGTTCGCAGGCATCTGGGCCACCTGCGCGCAGCACGAGATCGACCATCTGGATGGCAAGCTGTTCATCGACTATCTTGGTCCGCTGAAGCGCCAGATGATCACCCGCAAGATGGAAAAGCTGAAGCGCGAAATGGCGCGCGGCTGATGGCGGTGTTGCCTCTGCGGCTGTGGCCGGACCCGGTGCTGTCGGTGGTTTGCGCGCCCGTGGGCGCTGCGGATGTGCGGGCCTTGGCGTCGGATATGCTGGACACGATGTATCATCAGTATGGCCGGGGGCTGGCAGCGCCGCAGGTGGGGGTGGTGCAGACCCTGTTCGTGATGGATGCGGCGTGGAAGTCGGGCGATCCTGCGCCGATGGTGTGCGTGGACCCGGTGATCGTCTGGGCATGCGACACGCGGGCGGTCGGGCCGGAAGGCTGCCTGTCGATCCCCGGTGTGACGGCGCAGGTATCGCGCGCGGTAGCGGTGCGGCTGGCGTGGACGGACCTTGACGGTACGGCCTGGGAGGCTGCGTTTGACGGATTTGCCGCCGTGTGCATCCAGCACGAGATGGACCATCTGCGCGGCGTGGTGACGCTGGATCATCTGGATGCGGCGGCGCGGGCCTTGGCCGAAGTGGAGTATCAGGGATGAGGGTCTGTGTCCCGTACCCGAACGCCGTTCTGCGCACCCCGGCGCAGGATGTGGCTGCGATCACCGATGAGGTCCGCCAAATTTGGGCCGATATGGTTCAGGTGATGGAGGCGATGCCGGGCTATGGCCTTGCTGCCGTGCAGATCGGGGTGCCGTTGCGGCTGGCGGTGGTGGATTGTTCGGAAAGCCGGGGGCAGGTGGTGCGGATGGCCAATCCGGTGGTCCTGCACGCCAGCGGCCAGTTCCGCGAGCATGAAGAAGCCAGCCCCAACCTGCCCGGCGTGTCGGCGGTGATCCGCAGGCCGCGTGCGGTGACGGTGCGGTTTCTGAACGAAGATGGCGTGATGGAGGATCGCGATTTCGTCAACCTCTGGGCCACCAGCGCGCAACATCAGATCGACCATCTGGCGGGGCGGATGTATTTCGACCACCTGTCGCCCTTGAAGCGCAAGATGCTGATTGCGCGGGCCGCAAAGCTGCGGCATCGGCCATGAAGATCGTCTTCATGGGCACGCCCGCGTTTTCGGTTCCGGTGCTGGAGGCGCTGGTGGCCGTGCATGAGGTGGTCTGCGTCTACACGCAACCGCCGCGCCCGGCGGGGCGGGGCAAGGCCGACCGTCCCGGCCCGGTGCATCAGCGGGCTGCGGAACTGGGGCTGCCCGTGCGGCATCCGGTGTCGTTGCGCGCGGCCGAGGCACAGGCGGAATTTGCCGCCCTCGGGGCGGACATTGCGGTGGTGGTGGCTTACGGCCTGATCCTGCCGCAGGTCGTGCTGGATGCGCCGCGTCTGGGCTGCCTGAACATCCACGCGTCGCTGTTGCCGCGCTGGCGGGGGGCGGCGCCGATTCACCGCGCCATCATGGCGGGGGATGCGGAAACCGGCGTGTGCATCATGCAGATGGAGGCGGGGCTGGACACCGGCCCGGTGCTGCTGCGCGAGGCGACGGCGATCGGGCCTGAGGAGACGACGGCCGATCTGCACGACCGCCTGTCCGCCATGGGGGCGGGGCTGATCGTGCAGGCGCTGGCCGCGCTGCCCTTGCCTGCGGTGCCGCAGGCGGACGACGGTGTGACCTATGCCGCCAAGATCGACAAGGCCGAAGCCCGCATCGACTGGACCCGGCCAGCCGCACAGGTGGACCGTCAGATCCGGGGCCTGTCGCCGTTTCCCGGCGCATGGTGTGACATGGGGGGCGAGCGGGTAAAACTGCTGCGCTGCCGTCTGGCGGAAGGGCAGGGCCAGATTCCGGGCCAGGTTCTGGGGCCCATGACCATCGCCTGTGGTCAGGGGGCAATCGAAGCCACGCTGGCGCAGCGCGAGGGCAAGCGCGCCATGGCCCCCGGCGATTTCCTGCGCGGGTTCCAGATGCCGGATGTCCTGGGCTGACCCATTCCCTTTCGGGCAATGCCGCCCCATATTGAGGCCAGCAAGGAAAGGTCCGCCCATGCCCACCCTCATCGCCATGATCATCATTGGGGCCGCCGCCGGGTTTCTGGCGACGCGGGTGATGCGGCTGAACACCGATGTCCCGACGACCGTGGCCATCGGGGTGTTCGGCGCGCTGATCGGCGGGTTCGTGCTGCGGTCGCTGATCTCGCTGATGGGGTTCATGGCGGGGTTCGTCGGCGCGTTTCTGGGCGCGCTGGTGCTGATCTGGCTGTGGAAGACCTACGGGCCGAAATAGGTGGGGGGCAATGCAGGATGAACCTCCTGAACTACCCTCTTCTGCCCGGAATCAAGCGCGAAGCGCGCCGGGCAATGCCCGACCGCCCCCTCGGGCGGGCATTCTGCAACCTCACCAGCAGAAATTCGGTGGGAGAAGTTGAACCATAAACCGCGTCGAACTGGCGTTGTTTGCCCACCCGGCGGTCGGGCATTGCCCTTTCGTCGTGCATGTTGAAAGGCACAGGAAAACCGAGCCAATCCCATGAACGATCACATCGGCCCTAATCCAGCCGCTTGACCGCATCTTTCAGACGAAACCCATCTGCCCCGGCCACCTGCCACAGCCGTTGCCCTTGCCACGCCGCAAACAGGATCGCCGCGCCCTCGCGCCCCTTGTCGCCGCCGCCAAGACGTAAGGCGAGACTGGCCTCGATCTGGTCGCGCCATGCAGCAGCACGCGGGCGCAGCGCTGCGTCGCGCAGGGACATGTCCAGCAGGGTTGCGTCGGGCGGGTTTGCGTCCAGCGCCTTGAGCAGGCCCTGCGGGCCTTTGTCGGCGGCAATCGCGCGGGCGGCGGTGGCATCCAGATCGTCCCATGCCGCCAGCAGCGCCGCACGCACCATCGCGTCGCGCGACCCAAAGCGTTGCACAAGGGTCGGGGCGGCCAGTCTGGCCACCCGCCCCACGGCGGCGAAAGACACGGCCCGGTCGCCATCTGCCGCCAGCATCTGGCGGACAGCGGCAAACACGGTCGCATCGGGTATGGCTTTGGTGCGGGACATGGGCGGCAGGCTAGTGGGCCGGGCGACGGCCTGCAAGCTTTAGCGTTTCGGCGCGTCGGGCCGGGGCGGGCGGGATTTGTAGACCGGCAGCCGCCAGCCAAGCGCCAGACTGCCCGCCCGCAGCAGGAACGTCACCGCCGCACAGGCCAGCAACCCCGCGTCATTGCCCAAGGCCGGCCCCACCAGCACGGCGGCCAGCGACCCGGCGAAGGCGCAGGTCACATACAACTCGCCCTGCCGCAAAACCAGGGGCACCTCATTGCACACCACATCGCGCATCAACCCACCCATGCAGCCAGTGACCATGCCCATCACCAGCACGATGGGCCAGCCCATGCCTGCGGCCAGTGCCACCCCCACCCCGGCGGGCACGGCGACGGCCAGCGCGCAGGCATCCACCCACCGCAGCACCCGGTAGCGGCTTTCCAGCATCGGCGCCGCGATGAACACCAGCACGGCAGCGGCGGACGCGACCGCCAGCATCACCGGATCGGCTACCCAGAACACCTCGCGGTTCAGGATGATGTCGCGCAGCGTGCCGCCGCCCACGGCGGTCAGGCAGGCGATGAAGATGAAGCCGACAATATCAAGCTGCGACCGGCTGGCGACCAGCGCGCCGGTCACCGCAAACACTGCGACAGATGCATAATCGAGGCCGGAAATCAGGGCCGCACCCGGCAGGGCCAGCCCCGGCGCGATCATGCCGATTTCGCTTTGTTGGGGGCCCCTTTGAACGGGGCCATGCCGCCGCGCGCCAGCGCATCGGCGCGTTCATTTTCCGCATGGCCCGCATGGCCCTTGATCCAGCGCCAGACGACCTTGTGTTTGGCCTGCGCCGCATCCAGCCGCTGCCACAGATCGGCGTTCTTGACCGGATCGCGCCCCGCCGTGCGCCAGCCATTGCGTTTCCAGCCGTGAATCCATTCGGTCACGCCGTTCTTCACATAGGCGCTGTCGGTCACGATGGTCAGGGTGGTTTCGCGGCTCAGCGCCTCCAGCGCAGAAATCGCGGCCATCAGCTCCATCCGGTTGTTGGTGGTCATCTGCTCGCCCCCCGCCAACTCGCGTTCCTTGACGGTCTTGCCATCCTCGCGCGCGATCATCAGCACGCCCCAGCCTCCGGGGCCGGGATTGCCGGAACAGGCACCGTCGGTATAGGCGAAAAGATCTGGCATCGGCGGCGTCCCTTTTTGCCATCGGATAGGGGGCCGGGGGGCCGCGGTCAACTGCCCGTGGTCACGAGCCAGACATCAGCACCCCGAGGCAGGCCAGCACGATGGCCGTCAGCAGCAGGCGCAGGGGCATCCACCATGCCGGGGTCAGGCCCTGACGGGCAAAGCTGTAGTCCAGCGCCAGCAGGCCCGCAAAGCCTGCGGCAAGGGACAGAAGGGACTCCGCGCTGGCGTCGGTGACCATGAAGAAACACCACAGCGCCGGGATCACCGACAGGGCATAGCCCACGGCGGCCTCTTGTCCGGTGGCTCTGGTGGCAAAGCCCCACAGCACGCCCGACATGAAGGACAGGATCAGGCTGCCATAGGTCAGGCCGACATATTTGCCGATGAACATGGGGGGCATGTAGGCCCCGCCAGCCGTGGCAAGGGCGGGCGACAGATGGGTCGCTGCGGCCCAGAGGAACGGGATCAGCCCGGCAAGGCCAAGGATCAGGGGGGCGGCGGGAATGCGGGTCATGCGGCGGGGCTGGCCGGTTCGCGCAGGATGCGGGGCACCTTGAATTCGATGTTTTCCTGCGCGGTTTCCACCAGTTCTACCGTCACCGTGAACCGGGCGCGGAAGGCGTCGATCACTTCGTTCACCAGCACTTCTGGGGCAGAGGCGCCCGCCGTCAGGCCGATGCTGCGGATGCCTTGCAACGCGCGCCAGTCGATTTCGGCCGCGCGCTGGATCAGTTGCGCATAGGCACAGCCTGCGCTGCGGCCCACCTCGACCAGACGTTTGGAATTGCTGGAGTTCGGCGCGCCGATCACCAGCAGCGCGTCGATGCGCGGCGCCACCGATTTGACCGCCATCTGGCGGTTGGTGGTGGCGTAACAGATGTCTTCATGGGCAGGGCCAAGGATGGCCGGAAAGCGGGCTTGCAGGGCGGCGACGATGCCTGCGGTATCATCCACCGACAGGGTGGTCTGCGTGATGAAGGCAAGGCGCGCCTCGTCGCGGACGCTCAGGCCTGCCACATCGGCCTCGGTTTCGACCAGCAGCACCTCGCCCACCGGCAGTTGGCCCATAGTGCCCACGGTTTCGGGGTGGCCCGCATGGCCGATCATCACCAGTTGCAGGCCGTTCTCATGGTGCCGCGCGGCTTCGTTGTGTACTTTGGTGACAAGCGGGCAGGTGGCATCGACGGCGATCATCTCGCGCCTTGCGGCCTCGGCAGGGACGGCTTTGGGCACGCCATGGGCGGAAAAGATCACCGGGCGGTCGGGGGGGCAGTCATCCAGCTCCTCGACAAACACCGCCCCCTTGGCGCGCAGGGCATCGACGACGAATTTGTTGTGCACGATTTCGTGCCGCACGAAAACCGGCGCGCCCCATTTCTCCAGCGCCAGTTCCACGATCTTGATGGCACGGTCGACGCCCGCACAAAAGCCGCGCGGGGCGGCAAGGTAGAGGGTGAGGGGGGGCAGCGACTGGGGGGGCAGCGACATGGGGCCTCGGCGCGTGGTTTGGCCCAAGAAGTAGCGCATTCGGCGGTGCGGGGCAAATGGTCAGCGGGAAGACTGCAAGCCCGCCCCGATCTGGCGCCCAGCACGGGCCAGAAGGCACAAAACGAATCAGATTATGCCGAAAACGCCAGGCGCTTGCGACAGGCCGGTCCGCATGGCAGGGGCCGGGCTGCGGAGGCGCTGGTCTTCCCCGACCAGACGCGCCCGAACAGCCGGGCCAGAAGATGCGCATGACAGGACAGGAGGCTGGGGACACCCCGCCCCCGTCATGGCGCGGCGTCACTTTGCCTCGGCAGCCACCGGTTCATCCGTCAGCGGGCGCGGTTCGCGCGGCGGACGGCCGATCACTTCGCGCAGCTCGTCCAGCTCGATGAAATTGTCGGCCTGACGGCGCAGCTCGTCCGAGATCATCGGCGGCTGGCTGCGGATCGTGGACACCACGGAAACCCTGACGCCCTGACGTTGCAGGCTTTCCACCAACGGGCGGAAATCGCCGTCGCCGGAAAAGATCACAACATGGTCGACGCGGGCCGCAAGCTCCATCGCATCGACGCAAAGTTCGATGTCCATGTTGCCCTTGACCTTGCGACGGCCCTGGCTGTCGGTGTATTCCTTGGCGGGCTTGGTGCGCATGGTGAAGCCGTTGTAATGCAGCCAGTCCACCAGCGGCCGGATGGGCGAATATTCGTCATTCTCCAGCAGAGCCGTATAGTAGAAGGCGCGCAGCAGCTTGCCCCGGCGCATGAATTCCATCCGCAGCAGCTTGTAGTCGATATCGAACCCGAGCGCCTTGGCTGCGGCGTACAGGTTCGACCCATCTATGAACAGCGCAAGCCGTTCGTCCTTGTAAAACATTTCGGGTCCCCTCGAAAAATTTGTTCCACCAATCGAACTTCCGTGAGTGATCTACGTAATGTAGTGAATGCCGAAGGCGAACCACCTGTAGGTATCAGTCAGACCCTTGGCACCGCAAGCCGAACTGTAACGGAGTGTAATATTGCTGTCGCATCTTTCAAGTCGCGCGCTGGTTGCGTTAGGCGGCAATCTGCCGTTCGCGGGCCTGTCGCCAGACCAGACGCTGACAGCCGCCCTGGCCGCGTTTCCGGGCGAAGGGCTTGTGGTGCGGGCGGTTAGCCGGTTTTTCCGCACCCCCTGCTTTCCTGCCGGGGCGGGGCCGGATTATGTGAATGCGGCGGCCCTGCTGGACGTGCCGCAAGGTGTTGACGCCGCGTCACTTTTGCGCGACCTGCATGCGATAGAGGCGAAGTTTGGACGTGAGCGTTCAACCCGGTGGGGGATGCGCACGCTGGATCTGGATTTGCTGGCCTTGGGTGATTCGGTGCTGCCCGATGCCGCCGAGCAGGCCCGCTGGCGCGCGATTGCGCCCGAGGCACAGGTTCTGGCCGCGCCCGACCGCCTGATCCTGCCGCATCCCCGCATGCAGGACCGGGCCTTTGTGCTGGTGCCCCTGGCCGATATTGCCCCGGAATGGGTGCATCCGCTGACGGGATCGACCGTTGCCGACATGCTGGCCGCCCTGCCGGCCGCCGATGTGGCGGCGGTGAAACCGCTCGTGGAATAGGCGCTTGTCAACCCTGTGGGCACGCCTTACATAGGCCCCTTCAAAGCCCAGCATCCGGATTGGAGTTGCCCATGGCCCGCGTGACGGTCGAAGATTGCGTTGACAAGGTTCCGAACCGGTTCGAACTGGTGATGCTTGCAGCCCACCGGGCGCGCGAGATCCAGGCCGGATCGCCGATCACCATTGACCGCGACAACGACAAGAACCCTGTTGTCAGCCTGCGCGAGATTGCGGATGAAACCCAGTCTGCCGACGCGCTGCGCGAACGGATGATCGAAAGCCACCAGACCCAGATCGAGGTGGACGAACCCGAGGAAGACCAGATGGCGCTTCTGATGGGCGGCGAGATGGATCGTCCGATGGTCGATGACATGTCGGAAGAAAAGCTGCTGCGCGCGCTGATGGAAGCGCAAGGCGATAACTGAACCGGGCTTAGGCCCGGCGGGTGGGGCGGTGATGATTGACGTTGAAGACCTCATCGCCCTTGTCCACAATTACAACCCGCGCACCAATGCCGATCTGATCCGCAAGGCCTATGCCTACGGGTTGCAGATGCACGAGGGCCAGTTCCGCAAATCGGGCGAGCTGTATTTCAGCCACCCCGTTGCGGTGGCAGCAATCCTGACCGAACAGCAACTGGATGATGCGACCATCATCACCGCCCTGCTGCACGACACCATCGAAGACACCAAATCCACCTATTCCGAGGTTGCCCGGCTGTTTGGCGAGGATATCGCCGAACTGGTCGATGGGGTCACCAAGCTGACCAATCTGCAACTGAGCAACACCGAAAGCCAGCAGGCGGAAAACTTTCGCAAGCTGTTCATGGCGATGTCCAAGGACTTGCGGGTGATCCTGGTCAAGCTGGCCGACCGGCTGCACAACATGCGCACCATCCGCAGCATGAAGCCGGAAAAGCAGGCGCAGAAAGCGCGCGAGACGATGGAGATTTTCGCCCCTCTTGCAGGCCGGATGGGCATGCAGTGGATGCGCGAGGAACTGGAAGATCTGGCGTTCAAGGTGCTGAATTCGGAAGCCCGGATTTCCATTATCCGCCGCTTCATCACCTTGCAGCGTGAAGCGGGCGATGTGGTCCACAAGATCAGCGCCGACATCCGGCACGAGTTGGACAAGGCGCAGCTTGAGGCCGACGTGTTTGGCCGCGCGAAAAAGCCCTACTCGATCTGGCGCAAGATGCAGGAGAAAGACCTTGCCTTCTCGCGTCTGTCCGACATCTACGGCTTTCGCATCATCGCGGGGTCGGTGGCCGACTGCTACCGCATTCTGGGGGTGATCCACCAACGCTGGCGGGCGGTGCCGGGGCGGTTCAAGGATTACATCAGCCAGCCCAAGAACAACGGCTATCGGTCGATCCATACCACGGTGTCGGGCCGTGACGGCAAGCGGGTCGAGGTGCAGATCCGCACGCGCGAGATGCACGAAGTGGCCGAGGCTGGCGTCGCCGCCCACTGGTCCTACCGCGAAGGCGTGCGCACGGCAAACCCGTTTGCGGTGGACCCCGCCAAATGGATCGCCAGCCTGACCGAACGGTTCGACGAGGGCAACAACGACGAGTTTCTGGAACATGTGAAGCTGGAGATGTACTCCGACCAGGTGTTCTGCTTCACCCCCAAGGGCGATGTGGTGCAACTGCCGCGCGGGGCCACGCCGCTGGATTACGCCTATTCCATTCACACCCGGATCGGCAATTCCTGTGTGTCGGCCAAGGTCGACGGCATCCGAGTGCCGCTGTGGACCCGGCTGAAGAACGGCCAGTCGGTCGAGATCATCACCGCCGAAGGCCAGCGCCCGCAGGCAAGCTGGATCGACATTGTCGCCACCGGCCGCGCCAAGGCCGCGATCCGCAAATCCCTGCGCGAGGAAGACAAGGGCCGCTTCGTCAAGCTGGGACAAGAGCTTGCCCGTGCGGCCTTTGACCATGTCGGCAAGAAATGCAGCGACAAGGCCCTGCGCACGGCGGCCAAGATGCTGGGTGTCGCCGACGAGCTGGAACTGCTGGCGCGGCTTGGGTCGGCGGAACTGACCGCGCGGCGGGTGGTGGAAACGCTGTACCCCGAACTGGCCCGCGCCGCGCCCGAAGTGGTCGATGCGCAGCGCCCGGTGGTAGGGCTGACCGATGACCAGTCGGTGCGCCGCGCGCCGTGCTGCCAGCCGGTGCCGGGCGAGCGCATCGTGGGCATCACCCACCGCGGGCAGGGCGTGGTGATCCATGCCATCGACTGCCCCGCGCTGGAGGAGTTCGAGGAACAGCCCGCCCGCTGGGTTGACCTGCACTGGCAGGCCGGGCGGCACGCGGCGGTCAACACCGTCAGCCTTGAGGTGACGATTTCCAACGATGCGGGCGTTCTGGGCCGGATCTGCACCTTGATTGGCGAGCAGAAGGCCAATATCTCGGACCTGCGGTTCACGGACCGCAAGCCGGATTTCTTCCGTCTTATTATCGACGTGGATCTGCGCGATGTTGAACACCTTCATATGGTGATGACAGCGCTGGAGGCCGAAACCGACGTGGCGCAAATCTCGCGGCACCGGGATCTGACGCGTAAGCCCTGAGGGCAGCCCGAACCGGGCGGAAAGGGGCACAGCCTTGGTGTTCAAGCGGCGCACGCCACGATCATTCTGGGGCCGGATGCGAGAGCTTGTCTACCCGCATGGCGGATTCCTGCGGGCGACGCGCTATGTCATTCACCGGATGCGCCGCCTGCCGGATGAACCGCACCGCGTGGCGCGGGGGATCTTTGCCGGCTGCCTGATCGGCTTTCTGCCGCTGCCGGGCATACAGTTCGTGGTGGCCGCGATGTTTGCCTGGGTGATCCGGGGCAATATCTTTGCGGCCCTGCTGGGCACCTTCAATTCAAACCCCATCACCACGCCGGTCTTTGCCGTGGCCTCGATCAGCCTTGGCCACTGGATGCTGGGGATCGAAACGCCGCTGACCTCGGAAGCCATCGGGCGCGCCTTTTATGATGCAGGCGACGATCTGTGGCGCAATGTCATGGCGATCTTCACCCCGGCAAAGGCGCATTGGGGCGGGCTGATGCAGTTCTGGGACACAATCTATGTGCCCTATCTTATCGGGTCCCTCGGGCCTGCGGTGATCCTGAGCCTGATCTTCTACTATCTGACCATCCCGGTCGTTCAGACCTATCAGAAGGCCCGCGCCGCCAAATCCAAGGAACGCAGCGAAAAACGCAGCCGCCTGCGTGCCGCGCTGACCGAGGCCACCGCGCGGCTGAAGGCAAAGACCGACGCCGCCCGTGAAAACAAGGATGACGATGCCCCCGACACGCATTAAGTTGACGGCGTGACGAATGCAGGAAGGCAGGACCGTGCAATGAAACCTCTGGGGCGTCTGCGGCTGGGTGTGAACATCGACCATGTGGCGACGCTGCGCAATGCGCGCGGGGCGGCCTGGCCCGATCCGCTGCGCGCCGCCCTGCTGGCCGAGGCCTCGGGTTCGGATGGCATCACCGCCCACCTGCGCGAAGACCGCCGCCACATCCGCGATGCGGATATCGAGGCGCTGATGGCGGGGATTTCCATTCCGCTGAACTTTGAATGTGCGGCGACGGCAGAGATGCAGGCCCTGGCGCTGCGCCACCGCCCCCATGCCGTCTGTCTTGTGCCCGAAAAGCGCGAGGAACGCACCACCGAAGGCGGGCTGGATGTGGCGGGCGACGAGGCCCGGCTGCGCGACTATATCGCCCCCCTGCGGGCGGCAGGCATCCGGGTGTCCATGTTCATCAGCCATCAGGCGGCGCAGATCGAGGCCTCGGCCCGCATCGGGGCGGCGGTGGTGGAACTGCACACGGGCCTTTATTCCGAACTGCACGCCGATGGTCACGCGCAGGCCACCGACGCCGAATTGCGCGGCCTGATGCGGGGCGCACAGCTTGCGCACAGCCTGGGGCTGGAGGTGCACGCAGGCCACGGTCTGACCTATGAAAACGTCGACCCGATTGCGGCGATGCCCGAGGTGATGGAGCTGAACATCGGCCATTTCCTGATCGGCGAGGCCGTGTTCCGCGGCCTTGGCCCGGCGCTGGAAGAAATGCGCCGCCGGATGGACGCAGCAAGGGGTGGGGCGTGACCCTTGCGCTTTCAGAGACGTGCCCCAGAGTTCTTCGAAGAAATCTGCAAATTTCTTCGAAGAAATTTGGCGCCCCATGATCCTCGGTATCGGCACTGACCTTGCCAACATCGACCGCATCGCAGGCACCCTTGCCCGGTTTGGCGACCGTTTCCGGCACCGGGTGTTCACGGAGGGCGAGATTGCCAAGGCCGAAGGGCGGCGCGATGTGGCGGGCACCTATGCCAAACGCTGGGCCGCGAAAGAGGCCTGTTCCAAGGCGCTTGGCACCGGGCTGCGCATGGGCATCAACTGGAAGGACATGGTTGTCACCAATCTGCGGTCGGGCCAGCCGGTGATGCATGTCACGGGGTGGGCGGCGGAACGCCTGCAATCCATGACGCCCGAAGGCCACGAGGCCGTGATTCACGTCACCCTGACCGATGATCACCCCTGGGCGCAGGCCTTTGTGGTGATCGAGGCGCGGCCTTTGCGGCCATAACGTCCCCGTAACTTGACTCAGCCGACACACACGCGCATGTAGCGGCAAATTCACGACAGGCAGGACAGCATGGCAAGCACACCAAAGGCCGAAGGCGGCATCGTCGAGACGATCAAGACGGTGGTCTACGCGCTGCTGATTGCGGGGGTGTTCCGCACGCTGTTCTTTCAGCCCTTCTGGATTCCGTCGGAATCGATGAAGGACACGCTGCTGATCGGCGACTTCCTGTTCGTGAACAAGATGGCCTATGGCTATTCCAAATACTCCTGCCCCTTTGCCATCTGTCCTTTGTCGGGTCGTGTGCTGGGGTCGGAACCCAAACGCGGCGATGTGGTGGTGTTTCGCCATCCGGTCAACGGGTCTGATTTCATCAAGCGGCTGATCGGTCTGCCGGGCGACACCATCCAGATGAAGAATGGCGTGCTGTTCCTGAATGGCGAGGAAGCCAAACAGACCCCGGATGGCGTGTTCGAGGAAGTGAACGAACCGCAAGGCCCGATGGCCAACCGCCCGCGCTGTGAAAACGGCCCGGTGGGCGAAGGCGGCCTCTGCCAGAAATCGCGCTATGTGGAAACGCTGCCGGGTGGCTTCAGCCATGAGATTTTGAACATCGACACCAATGGGTTTGGCGACAATACCGATGTGTTCACCGTGCCTGCCGGGAATTACTTCTTCATGGGCGACAACCGCGACAACAGTCAGGACAGCCGCTATGGTCAGGCCGTGGGCGGCGTCGGGTTTGTGCCGGAAGAATACCTGATCGGCCGCGCCGACCGGATCATGTTCTCGTCCGCGGGCACCTCGATGCTGTTCTTCTGGACCTGGCGGTCCGACCGCTTCTTCAAGGCGGTGGAGTGAAGCTGTCAGCCGACCTCCGGGCCTTCGAGGGCCGCATCGGACACAGCTTTCGCACGCCTGAACTGCTGCTGCGGGCGGTGACTCATGCCTCGATCAGTTCGGCCACCCGGCCCGACAATCAGCGGCTGGAGTTTCTGGGCGACCGGGTGCTGGGGCTGGTGATGGCCGAGGCGCTGCTGTCGGCCGACACCAAGGCCCCCGAGGGCCAGCTTGCCCCGCGTTTCAACGCCATGGTGCGCAAGGAAACCTGTGCCGATGTCGCCCGCGAAACCGGTCTGGGCGAGGTGCTGAAACTGGGCCGGTCGGAAATGATGTCGGGCGGGCGCCGCAAGGAGGCGCTGCTTGGCGACGCGATGGAGGCCCTGATTGCCGCCGTCTATCTGGACGGCGGTTTTGACGCCGCCCGTGCCCTGATCCTGCGGCTGTGGCGGGGGCGCATCGGCGCGGTCGATGCCGATGCCCGCGACCCCAAGACCGCCTTGCAGGAATGGGCGCAGGCCCGCGCCATGCCGCCCCCCACCTATGCCGAAACGGGCCGTGCCGGCCCTGACCACCAACCGATTTTCACCGTTGAGGTCCGTCTGGAAAATGGCGAGGCAGAATCTGCCCGTGCCGGATCGAAACGCCTTGCAGAACAACAGGCCGCGCGGTCGCTACTGACGCGGTTGGAGAGTACCTCATGACCGAAACCAAAGCAGGCTTTGTGGCCCTGATCGGCGAGCCCAATGCGGGCAAGTCCACCTTGCTGAACCGGATGGTGGGGGCGAAAATCTCTATCGTCACGCATAAGGTGCAGACCACCCGCACCCGCATTCGCGGCGTGTGCATGGAAGGCGCTGCCCAGATCGTGTTCGTCGACACCCCCGGCCTGTTTCGCCCCCGTCGCCGTCTGGACCGGGCGATGGTCAAGGCTGCCTGGGGCGGGGCGACCGATGCCGATATCATCGTGCTGCTGATCGAGGCCCACCGGGGCAAGACCGAAGGTGTCTCGGCCATCATCGACCGGATGCGCGACCAGATCCCGCAGGGGCAACCCGTGGCGCTGGCGATCAACAAGATCGACCGGGTCAAGGCCGAAACCCTGCTGGCCCTGGCCGAGGCGATGAACGAGGCGTTTCCCTTTGCGCAGACCTTCATGATTTCGGCCGAGAAAGGCTATGGCGTGGCCGATCTGCGCGAATGGCTGGCCAGCCTGTTGCCCGCCGGCCCGTGGTTCTACCCCGAGGATCAGATCGCCGATGTGCCGATGCGGATGATCGCGGCGGAAATGACGCGCGAAAAGCTGACCCTGCGTCTGCACGAGGAAATTCCCTATCAACTGACCGTGGAAACCGAGGCCTGGGAAGACAAGCCCGACGGGTCCACCCGCATTGACCAGATCGTCTATGTGAACCGCGATGGTCACAAGGGCATCGTTCTGGGCAACAAGGGCGAGACGATCAAGGGTGTCGGTCAATCGGCGCGGGCCGAGATCTCCGAATTTCTGGGGCGCACCGTGCATCTGTTCTTGCAGGTCAAGGTACGGCCCAACTGGCTGGACGAACCCGAGCGTTACAACGAGATGGGCCTGAACTTCAAAGACGGCGATGCGTGACGCAGCGCCGTCGCCTTAGGCCGCTGCAATGACGGCGCGTCTGGCCAGCGGGCTGTGGGTTGCGGCCTATATGGCGCGGCTGCGGCTGGCGGCGATCCCGGCTTATCTGCTGGCGCGGGGTGATGACACGGCGGGCGCGGTGATCGTCAAGCTGGCCACGCTGGACGGTCAGGCGCAGGCGTTCGAGCGGGGCTTTGATCTGGCCAGCGGCGCGCGGGTCTGGCGGGTGCTGGTGGCGGGGGCCGAGGCCGAAGTGGACGCGGTGCTGGCGCGGCAACGGACAAGGGACCGCGATCTGTGGGTGATCGAGGTGGAAGACCGTGCCGGGCGCAGCTTGCTGGAGGAAGACGGGTTGTCAGGGTAAACGCTTTGCCGCGGCCACGAGGCCTGCGCCAAAAGCCGCGAAAGCGGCCAGCATGACGGCCAGCCCGGCCGCCACCGTACCCCAGCCCGCTGTGTCCGCGTTCAGGAACGGATAGGCCCAGAACCCGGTCAGCGCCCCGCGGATCAGCGCATAGGCCCCGTAAGCGGCAGGCCAGGCCAGCCAGACCGGAATATCCCGCAGGCTGATGCCTTTGGGCGCAAACATCCCCCACCAGACCAGCACAAGTACCGGACCTGCCGTGTGCAGGCCCTGATCCGCCCACCATGCCATGCCGTGCGGTGCCCAAAGCCCCGACAGCAGCGCATGATAGATCAGGCCGGTCATCCCCATCCACACCACCAGACCTGCCGCCAGTCGCGCGCTGACCGGCAGCCCCAGGGCCGCAGCGCCCATGGTCGCGGCCACCAGCATGTTGGTCAGAATGGTGAAATACCCCGCCATCCGCCACAGGGTGTCCGGCACGGGCGCATCCCCCATCAGCCCCCGCGACACATCGAACTGCGCCCGCAGCGACAGCATGACCGTGGTGAAGATCACGACGGCAGCCACACGGGCGGGGGTCAGGGGGCGGGGGGTGCGCATCGCGCCATAGTGCAACGGGACTTGCCCGATGTCCACGCAGGCCCGATACTGCCGCGATGGAGTGGACAGACGAAGGAACGCTGTTGTCCATGCGCGCGCATGGCGAAAGCTCGGCGATCATCGAGGTGTTCACCTTGGCGCATGGCCGTCACGCAGGCGTGGTGCGCGGCGGGGCGTCGCGCAGGATGGCCCCCATCCTGCAACCCGGCGCGCAGGTGCAGGTCGCCTGGCGCGCCCGGCTGGAGGATCATCTGGGCGCATTTGTGGTGGAACCCGTCCGGTCACGGGCCGGGGTTCTGGGCGACCGGCTGGCCCTGTCGGGGCTGAACGCGGTCTGCGCCATGCTGCGCGCAGCCCTGCCGGAACGGGCGGCCTATCCGGCGCTGTGGCAGGCGACCATGGGCCTGCTGGACGCGCTGGAAACCGATGCGGGCTGGCCTGCGCGCTATCTGCGGTGGGAATTGCACCTGCTGGACGAGATCGGCTTTGGGCTGGACCTGTCCACCTGTGCGGTGACGGGCGGGCGGGACGATCTGGCCTATGTCAGCCCGAAAACCGGGCGGGCGGTCAGCCGGGCCGGCGCAGGCGATTGGGCGGCACGGTTGCTGCCGTTGCCGGAATGCCTGTTGGGGCAGGGACCGGCATCAGGGGTGGAACTGGGGGAGGGGCTGGCCGTGACCGGGCATTTCCTGACCCGCGAACTGGGGCTGGCGCTGAACGGCCGCCCGCTGCCCGAGGCCCGCGCAAGGCTGCTGGATCTATTGACCCGGCCCTAGCTGCAACCGACGCCAAATGTCGCATCTGTGGCAGACTGTGCCCGATTTGCAGGCGCATATCGGGCGCATAAAGATCATGGTCACACGCTATATCCCCCTTTTCCTGCGCCACAGCCCCACCCCTCGGGTGCAGAATTTTGCCTTGCTGGCAGGGCTGGATGCCGCAGTGCGCGGCACGCTGATTTCGGCCATGCCGCTGGCCGTGTATCAGGCGCTTGGCTCCGCCGAGGCCACCAGTCAGGTCTATTTCATCGCCGGACTCGTGGCGCTGGTCTGGGGGCTGATGGTGCCCTGGGCCACCCGGCACATTCCCCGGCGCTGGATGTATACGCTTGGCTGCGGGCTGTACCTGATCGGCATGGCGCTTGCGGTGCAGGGATCAGGCTGGGCCGTTCCTGCCGCGCTGATGTGCAATGCGATGGCGACGGTGACGATCTTTGTCTGCTTCAACGCCTATGTGCTGGATTATGTGCAGCGCGCCGATCTGGGGCGGACGCAATCGTTGCAGATGGTCTATTCGGCGGCCCCCTGGGCCATCGGGCCGATGCTGGGGGTCTGGCTGCATGACCTGTGGGCCCCGGCGCCCTTCCTGCTGGCGGGCGTGTTTGCCTGCGCGCTGCTGGTGGCGTTCTGGGTGCTGCGTCTGGGCAATGGCAAGCAGATCACCCGCGCCAAGGGACCGGCGCTGAACCCGCTGGCCTATCTGGGGCGGTTCTTTGCGCAGCCAAGGCTGATTGCAGGCTGGATGTTTGCGGTGATGCGGTCCTGCGGCTGGTGGGTCTATGTGGTCTATCTGCCGATCTACTGCATCGAGGCGGGGCTCAGCGACAAGGTCGGCGGCATCGCCCTGTCCCTGACCAACGCGCTGCTGTTCGCCTCGCCGTTCATGCTGCGGCTGGTGCGGCGGATGTCGGTGCGCCGGTCGGTGCGGGTGGCGTTCGGGCTGTGCGGCGGGTTGTTCGTGGCCTCGGCGCTGGCCTCCGGGGTGCCGTTCGCCAGCGTGGGCTTCATGATGGCGGCATCGGTGTTTCTGGTGATGCTGGATGTGGTGGGCGGCCTGCCCTTCATGATGTCGGTCAAACCGTCCGAGCGGACCGAGATGTCGGCAGTCTATTCCAGTTTCCGCGATGTCTCGGGCATTCTGACGCCGGGCGGTGCGTGGCTGGTGCTGCTGGTGGCGCCGCTGCCGGGGATTTTTGCTGCGGCAGGGGTCGGGTTGCTGGCGTCGTTTGCGGTGGCGTCGCGGCTGCACCCCCGCCTGGGCACCTTGCGCCCGTCACGCGGGCGGGTGCAGGCGTAGGATGGGCAATCTGCCCATCCCCCGGTCAATCCAGCAGACGCCGCGCGATGACCTGCGCCTGAATCTCGGCCGCGCCTTCAAAGATGTTCAGGATGCGGGCGTCGCACAGGATGCGGCTGATCTGGTATTCCAGAGCAAAGCCGTTGCCGCCATGGATTTGCAGCGCATTGTCGGCGGCGGCCCAGGCCACCCGCGCGCCCAGAAGTTTGGCCATGCCGGCCTCCAGATCGCAACGCTTGTCATGGTCCTTCTGCCAGGCGCTGAAATAGGTCAACTGGCGCGCCACCATGATCTCGACCGCCATCATCGCCAGTTTGCCCGCCACCCGCGGAAACTCGATCAGCGGTTTGCCGAATTGCCTGCGGTCGGTGGCGTATTGCAGGCCCACCTCCAGCGCGTTCTGCGCCACGCCAATGGCGCGGGCGGCGGTCTGGATGCGGGCGGATTCGAAGGTCTGCATCAACTGCTTGAAGCCTTGGCCCGGCACGCCGCCCAACAGGTTTTCGCCCTTCACCGCAAAGCCGTCGAACGCCAGTTCATATTCCTTCATGCCACGATAGCCCAACACCTCGATCTCGCCCCCCGTCATGCCGACGGTGGGGAAGGGGTCGGCATCGGTGCCGGGGGTCTTTTCGGCCAGAAACATGCTCAGGCCCCGGTAGTCGGTGGTGGCGGGGTCGGTGCGGGCCAGCAGGGTCATCATGTGGGTGCGGGCGGCATGGGTGATCCAAGTCTTGTTGCCGGTGATCTGCCAGTCCTCGCCCTCGGCCACCGCACGGGTGCGCAAGCTGCCCAGGTCGGACCCGGTGTTCGGTTCGGTAAACACAGCCGTTGGCAGGATTTCGCCAGAGGCCAGCTTTGGCAGCCACTGCGCCTTTTGCGCCGGGGTGCCGCCACACAGGATCAGTTCGGCCGCAATTTCGCTGCGGGTGCCAAGGCTGCCCACCCCGATATAGCCGCGCGAAAGTTCCTCGCTGACCACCACCATCGAGGCCTTGGACAGGCCAAAACCGCCGTGTTCCTCGGGGATGGTCAGGCCGAACACGCCCATTGCCGCCAGCTTTTCGACAATCTCCATCGGGATAAGCTCGTCCCGCAGATGCCAGCCATGGGCATGGGGGGTGACTTCCTCGTCTGCAAAGCGGCGGAACTGGTCGCGGATCATTTCCAGCTCGGCATCAAGGCCGGTGGTGCCAAAGGTGGCGCGGCCCTGATTGTCGCGCATCAGGGCGACAAGGGCCATGCGGGCCTCGGGCGTGTTGCCGGTGGCGATCAGGGTGGCGGCAGCGGGGGAGGGCGGGGGCAGGTCGATGCCAAAGTCGGACAGGCGGGCCATTTCACCCTGCGACATCGGGATGCCGCCCCGGATCTGCGCCAGATATTCGCCAAAGGCGATCTGCAGCAGCAGCGAGTCCATTTCGGTGAACTGGCCCTCGGCCTCCAGCCGGGTGGCCCAGGCGTTCATCTGGCGCAGCGCCTCGGTATAGGTCGCAAGCCAGGACAGGCTGTGGGCCGCAAACTGATGCTGTTCCAGCGCGGCGGCCGAAACCTTGCCATTCACCGTGACACGGGCGCGCAAGGCTTCGCGTGCCTGATCGAACAGGGCTTCCACCTCGGGCAGGGCGGCGGTGGTCAGGGCCAGCAACGGGGCCACGGGGATTGTCTGGCCATCATGCGGCATGGGAACGCTCCGGTTCAGGGGCAAATTCTGGGTATCGGGACGCTACGGCCTTCGCAGTTGCAGCGCAATATAGTTTCGTCAGAAAATAGACTAACGTATGAAAGTGTCGCAATTGATTTTGCCGTGTATCCCCGCGCCGCGCAGGATAAAAGGCTGCAAACGGAGAGTTTGCATGGATCTGGTGATGGCGGGGCTTTCCCCGCAGGCCTTTGCGGCGGCGCTTGGCATCGCGCTGTTTGCCGGGTTTGTGAAGGGGGCGGTGGGATTTGCCATGCCGCTGATCATGATTTCGGCCTTTTCCAGCTTTCTGCCGCCCGATCTGGCGCTGGCGGGGCTGATTCTGCCCACGCTGATCACCAACCTGTCGCAGGCCACCCGGCAGGGATTGCCCGCGGCCAAGGCGACGGCGGCCAAATACTGGCGCTTTCTGGCAGGGACGGTGGTGTTCATCCTGCTGTCAGCCCAATTGTTCGAGTCGATCCCGCCGGTCGCCTATCTGCTGATCCTTGGGGTGCCGGTCACGGCCTTTGCTGCGTTGCAGCTTGCCGGGGTGCCCTTGGCCTTGCGGCTGGAACACCGGGTGCGGGCGGAATGGGGGCTTGGCGTGGTGGGAGGGCTGTATGGCGGGATCTCGGGCATCTGGGGGCCGCCGCTGCTGGTCTATCTGCTGTCGATCAACGCGGGCAAGGTCGAGACGATCCGCGTGCAGGGCGTGGTGTTCCTGATCGGGGCGGTGGCGCTGCTGGCGGCGCATCTGCACTCTGGCCTGGCCAATGCGCAGACGCTTGGGTTTTCTGCCGCGCTGGTGATCCCGGCGCAGGTGGGCATGGTGCTGGGATACCGGCTGCAAGACCGGCTGGATCAGGTGCGCTTTCGGCGCTGGACGCAGGCGCTGCTGGTGATCACCGGCAGCAACCTGATTTTCCGCGCCCTGAGCCTGTGATCAGCCTATCGCGGCGGCCTTCACGTCGGCGTCGATGAAGGGCACATACTGGCCGAAGTTTTCGGCAAACATCGCAACCAGCCTGCGCGCCTGCGCGTCATAGGCGGCGGGGTCGGCCCAGGTGCTGCGCGGGTTCAGCAGGCCCGCATCCACGCCCGGCACCGCCACCGGCACCTCGAACCCGAAGTTCGGGTCGCGGCGGAATTCTGCCCCCGCAAGGCTGCCGTCCAGCGCCGCCGACAGCAGCGCGCGGGTGGCCTTGATCGGCATGCGGCGGCCCGTGCCGTAAGCCCCGCCCGTCCAGCCGGTGTTGACCAGCCAGCATGACGCGCCATGCTTGGCGATCTTGGCTTGCAGCAGTTTGCCGTATTCCTCTGGGCGGCGCGGCATGAAGGGGGCGCCAAAGCAGGTGCTGAAGGTGGGGGTCGGTTCCGTCACCCCGCGTTCGGTGCCCGCGACCTTGGAGGTGAAGCCGGACAGGAAGTGGTACATCGCCTGCGCCGGGGTCAGCTTGGCAATCGGCGGCAGCACGCCAAACGCATCGCAGGTCAGCATGATGACATTCCTGGGATGGCCGCCGAGGCCCGTTGCCGACGCGTTCGGGATATAGTCCAGCGGATAGGCGCAGCGGGTGTTGGCGGTCAGGCTGTCATCGTCGAAGTCGAGTTCCAGCGTTTCGGGATCATAGACCATGTTTTCCACCACGGTCGCAAAACGGTGGGTGGTGGCAAAGATATCGGGTTCGGCCTCGGGGTTGAGGTTGATGGTCTTGGCATAGCAGCCGCCTTCAAAGTTGAAGCTGCCCCGGTCCGACCAGCCATGTTCGTCATCGCCGATCAGGGTGCGGTCGGGGGCGGCGGACAGCGTGGTCTTGCCGGTGCCCGACAGGCCGAAGAACACGGCAGAATCTACAGGGTTGCCAAGCGCATGGTTGGCCGAACAATGCATCGGCATCACGCCCTTTTCGGGCAGCAGGTAGTTCAGCAGGGTGAACACCGATTTCTTGTTTTCGCCCGCATAGGCGGTATTGGCAATCAGGATCAGCTTTCTGTCGAAGTTCATCGAAATGACGGTTTCGGTGCGGCAGCCATGACGGGCCGGATCGGCCTTGAAGCTGGGGCAATTGATGATCGTCCATTCCGGCAGGAAGGTTGCAAGCTCTGCCCGGTCGGGGCGGCGCAGCAGGTGGCGGATGAACAGCCCGTGCCAGGCCAGTTCCGTCACCACCCGCACGTCCAGACGATGAACGGGGTCGGCCCCGGCATATAGATCCTGCACGAAATAGTCGCGCCCCTGCATGTGGGCCAGCATGTCGGCATGCAGCCGGTCGAACGCCTCGGGGGCCATCGGCGCGTTGTTTTCCCACCAGATGCTGTCTTCGACCGACGGCGTGCGCACCACGAACTTGTCCTTGGGCGACCGGCCGGTGAACTGGCCTGTCGAACACAGGAACGCACCACCCTTGCCCAGAATGCCTTCGCCACGCGCCACCGCCGCCTGCACCAGGGCCGGTTCGATCATGTTGTAATAGACGTGGCCCAGCCCCGAGATGCCCTGTGTGTCAAGTGTTTGGTTCAGGTTCACGGTTCCGTGCATCATATTGCTTGCTCCCTTTGGCCGCGCGGGCAGCCGATCCATCTGCTCGATTTGAGGTATCCGGTCCACGGGATGCCGGAAACCGGGTCAAAAACGCCACCCCTCTTTTCGTATAACATGACGTTTTCATTCAGGAACAGGACGCTTTCACGCCGTTAGCGCAACCATCCGGACGTTAGCGCAATCAAGTTGCGTGAGGAACGTGCACTGCGGCAAATTAGTCAAACATTTGGAAATTTAGGCTCTGCTACAAGCAGGCGGCAGGGTGATTCGCAGTTAGCTGTTGATTCTGCGGCCTGCAAAAGCGACACTATGGGAAAATAATAACAATCGAGCAGTATAAGGGAACATCGCCATGTCGAGGATCGCCCTGGTGGACGATGACAGGAATATCCTGACATCCGTCGCCATGACTTTGGAAGCCGAAGGTTTTGAGGTTGAAACCTATAACGACGGCCAGTCCGCGCTGGACGCCTTCAACCGACGCCTGCCCGATATGGCCGTGCTGGACATCAAGATGCCCCGGATGGACGGCATGGACCTGCTGCAACGCCTGCGGCAGAAAACCCAGATGCCGGTGATCTTCCTGACCTCCAAGGATGATGAGATCGACGAAGTTCTGGGCCTGCGGATGGGCGCGGATGACTATGTGAAAAAGCCGTTCTCGCAGCGTCTGCTGGTGGAGCGCATCCGGTCTCTGCTGCGCCGTCAGGACGCAATTGCCACCGGCGAAGTGGCCGTGACCGAAGAAACCAAGCTGATGGAACGCGGCGCGCTGGTCATGGACCCGCTGCGCCATTCGGTGGCCTGGAAAGGGCTGGACGTGTCGCTGACCGTGACCGAATTCCTGCTGTTGCAGGCCCTGGCGCAACGCCCCGGTTTCGTGAAAAGCCGCGATCAGCTGATGGACGTGGCCTATGACGATCAGGTCTATGTCGATGACCGCACGATCGACAGCCATATCAAGCGCCTGCGCAAGAAGATGCGGTCGGTGGACAATGACTTTTCCGCCATCGAAACGCTGTATGGCATTGGCTATCGCTACAACGAAGAATGACCGCAATGCCACGTATCGGGACAGAGGACAGCCGCCCGTCCAAGACGGGTGACGTTCTTTTGGGGGAGGATTGGGTTTCGGCAGATGCCGTGGCCGATGCCGCCCTCAAGGACGAACGGTCGCGGTCGCGCATCGTGTCGCTGAACCGGTCGCCTCTGGCGCGCAAGATCATCATTTTCAACCTGCTGGCGCTGGTGGTGCTGGTGGGGGGCGTGCTGTTCATGAACCCGTTCCGCGACAGCCTTGTGCTGCAACGCGAGGCGGGGCTGATCCGCGAGGCCGAACTGATCGCCGATGTGTTCGAGGCGCAGCTTCCGGCAGGTGCCGCCCCCGCCGCGGCAGCGGTGACCGGGGCGCTGCGCAACATCAAGGTCGGGGCCGGGGTCGAAGTGTTCGTGTTCGACCAGACCGGCGGCGTGCTCGGCTCGGCGCTTGGCGACGAGGCGGTGCAAAACCCCACGGCAGGGCGGTCGACGCTGATCACCGATTTTCTGAACGGGGTGTGGGAACTGGTGTCGGGGGTGCTGACCTCGGGCACAGACCCCGAAGTCAAGGTTGATGCGGTCGGCATGGCGCGCGCCATGTTCGACAAGGCCCGTCTGGGCGAAACCGCGTCCAACACGGGCCGCGATTCCGAAGGCGGCGCACTGTTTTCGGTCGCCACCCCGATCTGGCAGGCGGGCGAGGTGGTGGGCGTGGTCGCCCTGACCTCGGCTGCCGGAGAGATTGACCGCCTTGTCCGCTTTGAACGCGAACAGGTGTTGCAGATGTTCGTGCTGGCGCTGCTGGTGTCGATCGGGCTTAGCCTTGTTCTGGCGTCCACCATTGCCAACCCCTTGTCCGACCTTGCGGCGGCGGCCGAACTGGGCCGCGACCGCGATGCCCGCAAGATGGCGCCGGGCCGGGTGCGGATTCCCGACCTTGCGGCAAGACCCGATGAGATCGGCCGCCTGTCGGTGGCGATGCGCGGCATGGTCGCGGCTCTCTATGACCGGATCGATGCGAATGAACAGTTCGCCGCCGATGTGGCGCATGAGATCAAGAACCCGCTGGCCAGCCTGCGGTCTGCGGTGGGATCGCTGCGCTTTGTGAAAAAGGACGAACAGCGCGAAAAGCTGCTGGATGTGATCGACCATGACGTGCGCCGTTTGGACCGGCTGGTGTCCGACATCTCGAATGCGTCGCGGCTGGATTCAGAACTGGTGAAGGAAGAAGAAGAAGAATTCAACCTTATCAAGACGCTGACCAATCTGGGCAAGTATCTGGGGGAACAGGCCGGGCAGAAGGGGGTGGATTTCATCACCGATCTGCCATCGGACCCCATCATGATCCGCGGGCTTGAGGCCCGTCTGGCGCAGGTCTTCGTCAACCTGATCACCAACGCGACCTCCTTCTGCGAAGACGGCGATGCCGTGCGGGTCTGGGCGCGCAGGCGGGAAAACCGGGTGCTGGTAGTGGTCGAGGATACCGGCCCTGGCATCCCGGAACAGGCGCTGACCAAGGTATTCAAGCGGTTCTATTCGGAACGTCCCGAAACCGACTTTGGCAACCATTCGGGCCTTGGCCTTGCGATTTCCAAGCAGATCGTCGAGGCCCATGGCGGCGTGATCTGGGCCGAAAACATTCGCCCCACCCATGCGGACATCACGTCTGAACCCCTTGGTGCGCGGTTCGTGGTCGGCTTGCCGGTGTGACGGGGCCGCTGACCCTGCATGCCAGTTGCGTGGCGGTTCAGGGGCGGGGGGTGCTGATCCTCGGGCCGTCGGGGGCCGGAAAATCCGGGCTGGCGCTGCAACTGATGGGCTTTGGCGCGCAGCTGGTGGCCGATGACCGCACCATCCTCCGGCGCGAGGGGGATGGCCTGTTGGCGACCTGCCCCCCCGCTTTGGCCGGAATGATCGAGGCGCGGGGCATCGGCATCCTGAACGCCCGTCCGCTTGCGCAGGCCGGGGTCGCCCTTGTGGTCGACCTTGGCCAGCCGGAAACCGACCGTCTGCCACCGCCCCGCACGATCACGCTGTTGGGACTGGAGGTTGATCTTGTGCTGCAGTCGCAAAATGACCATTTTGCTGCTGCAGTCTTGTTATATCTTGCGGCAGGGCGCAGGGCCTGAGGACAACCCGACCATGACCGACCAGACACAGGATCATCGTGTGGTGTTCGTCACCGGCCCATCTGGGGCCGGGCGGTCGACCACGATCCGGGTGCTGGAGGATCTGGGCTATGAGGGGATCGACAACATCCCGCTCAGCCTGGTGCCGCGCCTGCTGGATGGCCCGCCGTTGGGCCACCCCATCGCGCTTGGCCTTGACGTGCGCAACCGCGATTTCAACGCGACCGCGCTGATCGAACTGATCGACAGGTTGACCGCAGACCCTCGGGTCGGGCTGGAGGTGCTGTATCTGGATTGCGCCGTGTCCGAACTGATCCGCCGCTATTCCGAAACCCGCAGGCGCCATCCGCTGGCCCCGGCGGAAACCCCGCTGGAAGGGATCGAGCGCGAGATGGATCTGCTGGCCCCGATCCGGGTGCGCGCCGACCATCTGATCGACACCACCGACTGTTCGCCGCATGATCTGAAGGCCGAGATTTGCCAGTGGTTTGACGGCAGCACCGCCCCCCGGCTGGCGATTTCGATGCAGAGCTTCAGCTATAAACGCGGGGTGCCGCGGGGCGTCGATCTGATTTTCGACTGCCGCTTTCTGGCGAATCCCCATTGGGACGCTGGCCTGCGCGCCCGCGATGGCCGCGACGCAGAGGTCGAGGCCTATGTCCGCGCCGACCCGCGCTTTGACGAATTCCTCCAGAGGTTGCAGGGCCTGTTGCTGTTTCTGCTTCCGGCCAATCGCGATGAAGGCAAGTCGCATCTCTCGATCGGCTTTGGGTGTACCGGGGGGCAACACAGGTCTGTTGCCGTAGCGGAAATACTGGGCAAGGCGCTTGCAGAGGCAGGCTGGCCGGTGTCAAAACGTCACCGGGAACTGGAACGCAGGGCAGCCACATCGGCCCCCGACGCAAGCAAGGTGATGGGCGTTTGATCGGCATAGTGATCGTTGCACATGGTGGTTTGGCGCGCGAGTATCTCTCGGCGGTCGAACATGTGGTCGGCAGGCAGGAAGGCGTGCGCGCCATCACCATCGAAGACACCCATGACCGCGCCGCCAAACAGGCCGAGATTTGCGGGGCGGCGGATGCGGTCGACACCGGCGATGGGGTGGTTCTGGTGACCGACATGTTCGGCGGGTCGCCGTCGAATCTGTCGCTGATGGCCTGTGCGGCCAGTGACCGGCGGATTCTGTATGGCGCAAACCTGCCGATGCTGATCAAACTGGCGAAATGCCGGGACATGCCGGTGCCCGAGGCCGTGGCCGCCGCATTGGACGCTGGCCGCAAGTACATCAACGCGCTGGATCTGGGCGGGGGGGCCTGAACCCATTGACACAACGCAGTTTTCTGATCGTCAACGAAAAGGGCCTGCATGCCCGCGCCTCGGCAAAATTCGTCGAGGTGGTCGAGGCACATGACGCAAGGGCATCTGTCACCAAGGACGGAATGCAGGTTTCCGGTGACAGCATCATGGGGCTTTTGATGTTGGCAGCCTCGCGCGGAACCTCTATTGAGGTTGAAACCAGTGGGGCAGAGGCAATCACGCTTGCCGACGCGCTGGAGGCGCTGGTGGCCGCCCGTTTCGGGGAAGACTACTGAAGGCGCGAAGACGGGGAGGCCAACGCTTCGTGACCGAACATTCGCAAATTGGGGCAGCACCGGCCGGCACGCGGGCGCGGACGGTCGACAAACCCTATGACATGCGCCGCCTGTCCTATGCCGGCACGTTCAGCAACCCGTTCAAGGCCGGCAGCATCCGGGCGATCGAATGGCTGACCGCGAAGATCCAGCTTGGCATCCTGATCCGGCAGTTTGAACGGTCCGGTGCGCCCTTCGGGTCGCCGTTCTGGCCCAAGGCGATCAAGCACATGGGCATCCGCATCGACACCCCGCCCGAGGAAATTGCGCATATTCCGGCGACCGGGCCGGTGGTGATCGTCTCGAACCACCCGCATGGGTTGGTGGACGGGATGATCCTGTGCGAGTTGGTCAACCGGGTGCGGTCGGATTTCAAGATCCTGACGCGGTCCTTGCTGACGGGCATCCCCGAGGTCGAGATGTTCATGATCCCTGTGCCCTTCCCGCATGAGGAAAACAGCCGCGAACTGGGGCTGGAGATGCGCAACCTGACCATGGACCACCTGAAAGCCGGGGGGGTGATCATCCTGTTCCCGGCGGGCAAGGTGGCGATGTCCGAGAAGTTCTTTGGCCCGGCCGAAGAGGCCGAGTGGAACCTGTTCACCCACAAGATGATCCACCGGTCAGGGGCCACCATTGTTCCGGTGCGCTTTACCGGGCAGAACAGCCGGGCGTTTCTGATCGCCAACAAGCTGTCCGATACCCTGCGTCAGGGCCTGCTGCTGCACGAGATCAAGCGCGCCCTGTTCAAACCGCAGCGCCCGCATATTGGTGCTGCGATCCCGGCCACCGTGCTGAAAGACTGGGAAGGCAACCCGCGCGGCTTTCTGGCCTGGCTGCGCGAGCATACTCTGGCCTTGGGGCGGTAACGGCGCTTTCGGCTTTCATACTGGCACAAATATCCTGGGGGTCCGGGGGTAAAACCCCCGGCGGGTGCAGGATCAGCGCGTCGGCACCGGGGTTTCACCGCGATAATCGTAGAAACCACGCTGCGTCTTGCGGCCCAGCCAGCCCGCCTCGACATATTTGGTCAGCAACGGGCAGGGCCGGTATTTGGTATCGGCCAGCCCTTCGTGCAGCACGTTCATGATGGCAAGGCAGGTGTCCAGCCCGATGAAATCCGCAAGCTCCAGCGGCCCCATCGGGTGATTGGCCCCCAGTTTCAGCGATTCGTCGATGGATCTGACCGACCCCACGCCTTCGTACAAGGTATAGACCGCCTCGTTGATCATCGGCATCAGGATGCGGTTGACGATGAAGGCCGGAAAATCCTCGGCGCTCGCCGCCGTCTTGCCCAGTTTCTTCACCACCTCGTGCAGCGCGTCATAGGTGGGCGCGTCGGTTGCAATGCCGCGGATCAGTTCCACCAGTTGCATCACCGGCACCGGGTTCATGAAGTGGAAGCCCATGAATTTCTCCGGCCGGTCAGTGCGGCTGGCAAGGCGTGTGATCGAGATGGACGAGGTGTTGGAGGTGAGGATCGTATGGGCCGCCAGATGCGGGGCCAGATCGGCGAAGATCTTCTGCTTGACGGTTTCCTTTTCCGTCGCAGCCTCGATGATCAGGTCCAGCGGCCCCAGATCGGCAAGGTCGAGCGTGGTCTTGATGCGGGCCATCGCCTCGGCCTTGGCCTCGGGCGTTGTCTTGCCGCGCGATACCTGGCGTTCGATGTTGCGGTCGATGGTGGCCACGGCCCTGGCCAGACCCTCGGCGCTGATGTCGGTCAGCAGCACGTCATAGCCTGCCTGCGCAAACACATGGGCGATGCCATTGCCCATCTGCCCCGCCCCCACAATGCCCACCGTGCTGATTGTCATGGCCGTTCTTCCTTGTGCTGCGCGCCAGACCTTATGCCTGCCCGCGCCCGGCGTGCAAGGCCGGGAAACTGTTTAGACTTCTATGCAAATGCAGACTTTAGCCATTTGGCAACGGCTTTGGCGCAGGCTGGTCCTTGGGTGAGTTAAATCTTGGGTGGGACTGATGGCGTTTGTGCATCCGGGCGACGGGGCGCTCGACTATTATCCATGCCGCTATGGCATGTCGAAACTTCTGTTCCGGGGGCCGCATCGCGCGCCTGCGGGGGGCTACTGCGTTTCGCTTGGCGGGACGGAAACCTATGGCAAATTCATTGCGATGCCGTATCCGGCCTTGCTGGAACGACGGTTGAGCCTGCCTGTGATCAACCTTGGCTGCATCAATGCGGGGCCGGACGTGTATCTGAACGATCCCGGCGTGCTGGATCTGGCGGCGGGCGCGCGGGTTGCCGTGGTGCAGGTGGTGGGGGCGCAGAACCTGACCAACCGCTATTACACGGTGCATCCGCGCCGCAATGACCGGTTTCTGTCGGCCTCGCCTTTGCTGCGGCACATGTTTCGCGACGTGGATTTCACCGAGTTCCACTTTACCCGCCACATGCTGCAAACCTTGCAGGCCGTCGGGCCGGACCGGTTCGAGATTCTGGCCGAGGAATTGCGCGCGGCCTGGGTGCAGCGGATGAAGGCGCTGCTGGCGCGGTTGCCTCGGGCGCGGGTGCTGGTCTGGCTGGCGGGGCATGCCCCGCTGCGGGCCGGGCTGGTGCCAGATCTGCACCAGGACCCGATTCTGGTGGATGCCGAGATGATTGCCGCGCTGATGCCGCATGTGTCGGCCTATGCCGAACACATCACCTCGGGTCCGCATGACACCAGGGGCATGGTCTTTGCCCCGATGGAGGAACCTGCCGCCCAGGGCTTGCCGGGGCCAGCGGTGCATCAAGATCTGGCCGAGACGCTGGCCCCGATGCTGGACAGGTTTCTGTAACGCAAAAGGGCGCGCAAACAGCGCGCCCCTTGTTGGCAATGGCAGGAAATTACAACTTGGCCACCAGTTCCGGCACAGCGGTAAACAGATCGGCCACCAGCCCGTAATCCGCAACCTGGAAAATCGGGGCTTCTTCGTCCTTGTTGATCGCGACGATCACCTTGCTGTCCTTCATGCCCGCCAGATGCTGGATCGCGCCCGAAATGCCGACGGCGACGTACAGTGTGGGGGCCACCACCTTGCCGGTCTGGCCGACCTGCCAGTCGTTCGGGGCATAGCCCGAGTCAACCGCCGCGCGCGAGGCGCCAACGGCGGCGCCCAGCTTGTCGGCCAGCGACTCGATCAGGGCGAAGTCGGCCTGAGAACCCACACCGCGCCCGCCCGACACCACGATGCCGGCGCTGGTCAGTTCCGGGCGGTCGGACGCCGCAACCCGGTCCTCGACCCAGCTGGACAGCGAGCCATCGGCCGCGACAGAGATTTTCTCGACCGCAGCCGTCCCGCCGGTGCCAACCCCGGTGAAGGTGGCGGTGCGCACGGTCAGCACCTTTTTGGCATCCGACGATTTCACCGTCTGAATGGCATTGCCCGCATAGATGGGGCGGTCAAAGGTGTTGGCATCCACAACATGCAGCACTTCGGGAATGATCATCACGTCCAGCAGGGCCGCCACGCGCGGCAGCACGCTTTTGGAAAACGCGCCGGAGGCGGCGACGATATGGTCATATGCCCCGGCCAGACCCACCACCAGCGCGGCGGTCGGTTCGGCCATGCCATGGCAATACACATGGTCATCGGCGAACAGAACCTTGGTCACACCTTGCAGGCCGGCCGCTTCGGCTGCGGCGGCGTCACCGCCGCTGCCTGCGATCAGGACGTGAACCTCGCCCAGGGACTGCACCGCAGCAAGGGTTTTGGCGGTGGCGTCGGTCGCCAGCGCGCCGTCGATCACTTCGGCAATCAAGAGAACGGCCATGTCAGATTACCCCCGCTTCGTCGCGCAGTTTTGCAATGAGTTCATCCACCGACCCCACCTTGACGCCCGCCTTGCGGCCCGCCGGTTCGACCGTTTTCAGCACCGACAGACGCGGGGCAATATCGACGCCGTAGTCGGCGGGGGTCTTGGTGGCCAAGGGTTTTGCCTTGGCTTTCATGATGTTGGGCAGGCTGGCATAGCGCGGTTCGTTCAGCCGCAGATCAACGGTGATGATCGTCGGCATCTTCAGCGTCAGGCTTTGCAAGCCGCCGTCCACTTCGCGGGTGATGGTGGCGGTATCGCCCGCAATCGCGAGGTCAGAACAGAAGGTGCCCTGCGACCAGCCCAGCAGGGCCGACAGCATCTGGCCGGTTGCGTTCATGTCATTGTCGATGGCCTGCTTGCCGCACAGCACGATGCCGGGGGCTTCTTCGCGCACCACGGCCGCCAGCAGTTTGGCGACGGCAAGGGGTTCGATGTCGGTGTGAACGTCCGTGGTGGCCTCGATCAGGATGGCGCGGTCCGCCCCCATGGCCAGCGCGTTGCGCAGCGTTTCCTGAGATTGCTTGACGCCGATCGACACCACCACGATTTCGGTCGCGATGCCTTTTTCCTTCAGACGGATCGCCTCTTCGACGGCAATTTCGTCAAAGGGGTTCATCGACATCTTCACGTTCGCCAGATCGACCCCGGACCCGTCCGCCTTGACGCGGACCTTCACGTTATAGTCGATGACCCGTTTGACCGGCACCAGAACCTTCATCGGCAGAAATCTCCCAATTATGGCCCGACAAAGGGCCGGATATGCTCTTTGACCGTTTACCTAGCCCGTCACGGGGCGTGGTAACAGACCAAATACGACCCACGGATGCGCCGAGACGTCGCGTTTTGTGATGATCAGACTTCGCGCGTCAGGCCGGGCACCCAAAGCACGTCATCTTTGCCGTCATTGTTGGCGATGCGGCCTGCGACAAAGAACCAGTCCGACAGGCGGTTCAGATATTTGACGGCCTCGCTGTTCACTTCCTCCATCGTGGCCAGTTCGACCACCAGCCGTTCTGCCCGCCGACAGACCGTACGGCAGAGGTGCAACTGCGCCGCCAGCGCCGAGCCGCCGGGCAGGATGAAGCTGCGCAGCGGGGTCAGCTTGGTGTTCATCGCGTCGATCTCGGCTTCCAGCCGGGCCACCTGCGGCGCGATCATCCGCAGGGGGGTATAGGGCAGGTCGGCGTCGCGGTGCATGTCGGGGGTGCAAAGATCAGCCCCCAGATCGAACAGGTCGTTGGAAATGCGCGCCAAGGCCGCGTCCATGTCGCCGCTGCTGTGCTGGCGGGCAAGGCCGACGGTGGCGTTGGTTTCATCGACCGTGCCATAGGCCGAGACGCGGGTGGAATGCTTGGCCACCCGCGCGCCGTTGCCAAGCGCGGTTTCGCCCGCGTCGCCGGTCTTGGTGTAGATCTTGGACAGCACGACCATCAGTTGCCCCCCTTGCTGCGCAGCCAGGCAAAGCCCACGATCAGCAGCACCGCGATGCCTTGGGCATAGATGCGATAGCGCATGACCCGGTTGGCGTGTTTCTTGTTGAAATCGCCCCCCTTGGCAAAGCCACCAATGCCGATCATCAGAATGACCAGCACGGCCAGCATGGCAATCGACGCAACGATGAACAGCGGATCATTCAGCATGGGCGGCTCCTTTGCTTTGGCGACCATCTAGGGGGTTTGCCGCAAAAAGCGAAGGGGCGATCAGCTTTTTGACAGCAGCCAGTCCAGGGCGCGCGTCGGCAGGATACGCTTTGCCGCCCCCATCAGATAGGTCGGCGTGGTCACATGATAGCGCGCCTTTGGTCGGGGGCTTTCCAGCGCGTGGATCAGTTTCGCGGTGACGGCGGCGGCGGGCAGTTCAAACCGGTCTGGCGCGGTCTTGCCTTCAAACCGCTGGCGCAGGCTGCGGTAGGCGGCGGCGTGGACGGAATTGTGTTCGTCAATCCACAGGTCGAACTGGCGGGCGGCGTTGTCGCGGAACTTGCTGGTGATCGGCCCCGGTTCGATCAGAATGGTGTGGATGCCGCTGCCGCGCAGCTCGATCCGCAGGCAGTCGGTCAGCCCCTCCATCGCGAATTTGGTGGCGACATAGGCCCCGCGCAGGCGCATGCCGACAAGGCCGAGCACGGAGGAGCAGTTGACGATGCGGCCATGGCCCTGGGCGCGCATCAGCGGGATCACGCGGCAGGTCAGGTCGTGATAGCCAAAGAGGTTGACCTCGAACAACGCGCGCAGCGCCTCGCGCGGGACATCCTCTACCGCCCCCGGCAGACCGTAGGCGCCGTTGTTGAACAGGGCGTCAAGCGTGCCGCCGGTCAGGGTTTTCACAGTGTCGACCGCGGCGGCGATGCTGGCGGGATCGCGGTAATCCAGCACGAAACTCTCGAAGCCCTCGGCGGTCAGGCGGTCGCAGTCGGCCTGTTGGCGGCAGGTGGCAAACACGCGCCAGCCACGCGCCGAAAGGCCACGGGCGGCGTCCAGCCCGATGCCGGACGAGCAGCCGGTGATCAGGACCGACCGGGGGGGCGGGGTGGGGGGCATGGGGAATCCTTGTGCGCGGAAGATCGGCGGGGCGTCCGTCATGGATGGGGTGGATCGTCCATCACAGGTGGGCGGCATCGTCCGTCATGGATGGGCGAATCGCCCATCCTACGGGGCGGTGTTGGACAGGAAGCGGGTGGCGACATAGCCTTCCAGCCCGTCGCCTTCGATGATGATGCGCGCCCAGTCGTCACCCTCTTGCCACATCACGGTGGCCGCTTCGCCCTGACCCAGCTTGCCCAGCACCGCCGCCTCGGTGGAGGGGCCTTGCCGCACGTTCACCGATTTGGCGGTGACATACCAGACCTGGCCTTCGGACAGGGTGGGGGGCGTGGCCTGACGGTCAATTTCAGGCTCTGGCAAGGGGGCTGCGGTCTGGCCTGACAGGGTGAACACCGGCTGGGCCACGCTGCGCGGCGTGGCGGCAGCAGGCACCACGGCGGGCCTTGGTGCGGCGGGTTTCAGCACCTGCGTCACACGGGGCGCGATCTTGGGTGCGGGCTGGACTGCGACCACCGGCAGAACTTCGGGGGGCGGCGCGGGGGCCAGGTTCAGCCGCCCTTCGGCCTTGGCCAATGCCAGACCGGGGCGCAACTGGCCGCGATCTTCGCCGCCGATCAGCAGGGCCGCAAACATTCCCGCACACAAAAGAACCGTCAAACGCAGCATCAGCCCACCCGAGTCTTGAAGTATGGCCGATGTTTAGCACAGAACGCCGGGGTGCAGAGGGGGAAAATCCACCCTTTGCGCGGCACGCGTGGCAAGATGGCCCGGAATTCCGTCTGGACCACCATTCCGTCTGGACCACCCCGCCGTTTGTTTCTACACCACATTCATGGCAACCGAAGATGACACCCCCAAGATCGAGCCTATCCTGACCGCCGAGCCATTGAGCCGGGCGATTGGTGAACGCTATCTGACCTATGCCTTGTCCACCATCATGCACCGGGCCTTGCCCGACGCGCGCGATGGGTTGAAGCCTGTGCATCGGCGGATTCTGTTTGCGATGCGCGAACTGCGGCTGACGGCCACCGGGGGATTCCGCAAGTCTGCCAAGATTTCGGGCGATGTGATGGGCAACTATCACCCGCATGGCGACAGTGCGATTTACGACGCTATGGCGCGTCTGGCGCAGGATTTCAACGTGCGCTACCCGCTGGTTGACGGGCAGGGCAACTTTGGCAACATCGACGGCGATAATCCGGCGGCCAGCCGCTATACCGAGGCCCGGCTGACGGCGATTGCCGAAACGCTGATGGAAGGTCTGGCCGAAAACGCGGTCGATTTCCGGCCCAACTATGATGGCACGCTGGAAGAGCCGGTGGTGATGCCGGCCGCGTTTCCGAACCTGTTGGCCAACGGGTCCAGCGGCATTGCGGTGGGCATGGCCACCAACATTCCGCCGCACAATCTGGATGAGCTGATCATCGGCTGCCACGCGATGATGCGCGACCCTCAGATTTCGACTGAAGATCTGGTGGCGCTGATCCCCGGCCCGGATTTTCCCACCGGGGGCACCATTGTCGAACCCCGCGCGAATATTCTGGATGCCTACGCATCGGGTCGCGGTTCTTTCCGGCTGCGGGCGAAGTGGCATGTCGAGGATCTGGGCCGGGGGACGTGGCAGATCATCGTCACGGAAATTCCCTATCAGGTGCAGAAATCACGGTTGATCGAAAAGCTGGCCGAACTGATCCAGACCAAGAAAATCCCGCTGCTGGCCGATGTGCGCGACGAATCTGCCGACGATATCCGGCTGGTGCTGGAACCGCGCACGCGGACGGTGGACCCCGACATGCTGATGGGCACGCTGTTCAAGAACAGCGATCTGGAAACCCGGTTCAGCCTGAACATGAACGTGCTGATCGACGGCCGGGTGCCGCGGGTGTGCAGCCTGAAGGAAGTGTTGCGCGCGTTTCTGGACCATCGGCGTGAAGTGCTGCGGCGGCGCAGCACGCACCGGGTGGAAAAGATCGACCACCGTCTGGAGATTCTGGAAGGGTTCATCATCACCTTCCTGAACCTCGACCGGGTGATCGACATTATCCGCTATGATGACGACCCCAAGCGCGCCCTGATGGCCGAGGATTGGGGCCGCCCGCACAAGCGGGCCATGTCGGAAAAGGACTATGTCCCGCCTGCACCGGGCGAGGGCGAGCTTAGCGAGGTGCAGGCCGAGGCGATCCTCAACATGCGGCTGCGGTCCTTGCGGCGGCTGGAGGAGATGGAACTGCTGGCCGAGCGCGATGCGCTGATGCTGGAACGCGCCGGGCTGGCCGACCTGCTGGAAAGCGACGCCCTGCAATGGAAGCAGATCGGGGTGGAACTGGAGGATATCCGCAAACGCTTTGGCCGCGATACGGTGATCGGCCGCCGCCGCACCCAGTTTGGCGAGGCGGGCGAAGTGGCCGAAGTGCCCTATGATGCGATGATCGAACGCGAGCCGATCACGGTGATCTGTTCGCGCATGGGCTGGATCCGGGCGCTGAAAGGCCATGTCGATCTGGCGGCCGAGCAGAAATACAAGGACGGCGACGGGCCGCGCTTTGCCTTCCATGCCGAAACCACCGACCGGATCTTGCTGATCGCGGCGAATGGGCGGTTCTATACGATCGTGGGGGCCAGCCTGCCCGGCGGGCGCGGCATGGGCGAACCCGTGCGCCTGATGATCGACCTGCCGAACGAGGCCGAGATCACTGACCTGATGATCTTCCGCCCCGGCGAGCGGCTGCTGATCGCGTCCAGTGCCGGGGACGGGTTCATCGTGCCCTCGGACGAAGTGCTGGCCCAGACCCGCGCGGGCAAGGCCGTGCTGACGGTGCGCGACGGGGTGACGACCGCCGTTTGCGTGCGCGTGGCGGGGGATCATGTGGCCGTGGTGGGGGAAAACCGCAAGATGCTGGTCTTCCCGCTGACCGAGTTGCCGGAAATGGCGCGCGGCAAGGGTGTGCGGCTGCAAAAGTACAAGGATGGCGGATTGTCGGATGCCGTGACCTTCACGCTGGCGGCAGGCCTTGCGTGGAAAGACCCGGCGGGCCGCACCCGGACGGAAACGGCGCTTGCCGAATGGACCGGGCCGCGCGCAGGCACCGGCAAGATGGCCCCGCGCGGCTTTCCACGGGACAACCGGTTTACCTGAAGCGCTTTGTGGCCTGTGGCCGGGGCCGCGGTTGCGCAACGGGGCCCAAGCGGCTATCCCTGCACCTGCTGCTGCTGCCAACCTTGAGGATTGCCTTGATGCTGTTTCGTTCTGCCGCGGCGTTTGCCGCTTGCCTGACCTTGCTTGTTGCCTGTGGGACGAATGATCTGGCCGAACCGCCGGTTGCCCTGGGCGACTTTGCCCTTGGGCTGAACATCGTGGTGGCCGACAATGTGCAGAAGGTGCCGATTTCCCGCAATGCCACCCCAGACGAATGGGAAGCTGCGGTCAAGAAGGCGGTGGCTGACCGCTTTGGCCGCTATCAGGGCACCAGACTGTACAACATCGGCATCTCGGTCGACGGCTATGCACTGGCCCCGCCCGGCATTCCGGTGGTCGCGGCGCCAAAATCCATTCTGGTGGTGACGGCAAACATCTGGGACGACGCGGCGGGCAAGAAGCTGAACCCCGAAGGCAAGCAGTTGACGGTGTTTGAAAGCCTGTCGGGCGATACGGTCATCGGCAGCGGCCTGACGCGCACCAAGGCCCAGCAGATGGAAGCGCTGTCCTATAACGCCGTCAAATCGGTGGAACGCTGGCTCTTGGAAAACCCCGAGTGGTTTGGTCTGCCGCCGAACATCAAGGTGCCCGCCACCGCCGTACCCACGGTGGTTTCGCCAAAAGCGCCCGTTGCCGCAACGGTCCCGCTGTCGGCGACGGCGTCGGCTCCATTGTCGGCGACGGTGCCAGTTGCCCCAGGGACGGTGCCAGCCGCCCCGGCCCCGGTGGTGACGACAACCCCGCTGCCCGCGAACTGATACCGCCAAGGGGCGTGCAGCCCTTGATTTCCGCCGTCCCAAAGGTTAGATGCCCGCCCGTGTAGCAAGGGGTTGTCACAGGCCCCGCAATTCAAGGGCGCCCCGACCATGGCAAAGGCAAAGTTTGAACGGAACAAACCGCACGTCAACATTGGCACGATCGGCCATGTTGACCACGGCAAGACGACGCTGACGGCGGCAATCACGAAGTATTTTGGCGAATTCCGCGCCTATGACCAGATCGACGGCGCGCCGGAAGAGCGGGCACGTGGCATCACGATCTCGACAGCACACGTGGAATACGAGACGGAAGCCCGTCACTACGCCCATGTCGACTGCCCCGGCCACGCCGACTACGTCAAGAACATGATCACTGGTGCTGCGCAGATGGACGGCGCCATTCTGGTCTGCGCGGCCTCTGACGGCCCGATGCCGCAGACCCGTGAACACATCCTGTTGGGGCGCCAGGTCGGCATCCCCTATATGGTGTGCTACATGAACAAGGTCGACCTGGTCGATGACGAGGAACTGATCGAGCTGGTCGAGATGGAACTGCGCGAGCTGTTCTCGTCCTACGACTATCCCGGCGATGACATTCCGATCATCAAGGGCTCGGCGCACCAGGCGATGATGGGCACCCGCCCGGAAATCGGCGAATCGTCGATCCGCGCGCTGCTGGCGGCTGTGGATACCTATATCCCGACGCCGACCCGCATGGTCGACCTGCCGTTCCTGATGCCGATCGAGGACGTGTTCTCGATTTCGGGCCGTGGCACGGTCGTCACCGGGCGCATCGAGCGCGGCGTGATCAACGTCGGCGACGAAGTGGAAATCGTGGGCATCCGCGCGAACAAGAAGTCGGTCTGCACCGGCGTCGAGATGTTCCGCAAGCTGCTGGACCGTGGCGAGGCGGGCGACAACGTCGGCATCCTGCTGCGCGGTGTGGACCGTGAAGGCGTGGAGCGCGGCCAGGTGCTGTGCAAGCCGGCTTCGGTGAAGCCGCACACCAAGTTCGAGGCGGAAGCCTATATCCTGACCAAGGAAGAAGGCGGCCGCCACACGCCGTTCTTCGCGAACTACCGCCCGCAGTTCTACTTCCGCACGACGGACGTGACCGGCACGGTCGAGCTGCCCGATGGCACCGAAATGGTGATGCCGGGCGACAACCTGAAGTTCAACGTCAGCCTGATCGCCCCGATCGCGATGGAAGAAAAACTGCGCTTCGC
>JAZKGQ010000010.1:0-23591 GCA_040385825.1 Pseudomonadota bacterium
AAAATTATTGTAGCAATAATTTTAGGGGGGCTTTCCGCCCCCCTCGCCCCGGCTCGCGCCGTGGCTCACCCCACGAGGATATTTGTGCCAATGTAAAAGCCGTATTGTCAGAGGGATGCCAGCGTCGCTATCATTTGCCTTGCGCGAGTCCTTTCCCTTTCTGTCGCGCCGGGGTCTGTCCTCCGAAAGGGTTTGGGGGGACCAATGGCTGAAATTCTGATCCGGGGGGCGGTGGCGGTTGTCACCATGAACGGCCAGCGCGCCGAGATTGCGGGCGGCGATGTGCTGCTGCGCGGCGGGGTGATTGCTGCGGTGGGGACCGGGCTTCAGACCGCAGGCGAGGTGGTGGAGGCTGCCAGCTGTGTGGTCACGCCGGGGCTGGTCAACACGCATCATCACCTTTACCAGACGCTGACCCGCGCGGTTCCGGGGGGGCAGGATGCGTTGCTGTTCGGCTGGTTGCAGACGCTGTATCCGATCTGGGCGCGCTTTGGGCCGGAGGAGATGTTTGTCTCGGCGCAAGTGGGGTTGGCGGAGCTGGCGCTGACGGGGTGTACGATGACCTCGGACCATCTGTACCTCTATCCCAATGGTGCGCGGCTGGACGATACCATTGCGGCGGCGGCAGAGGTGGGTCTGCGCTTTCACCCGACACGGGGCGCGATGAGCATTGGCGTGTCGGATGGCGGGTTGCCGCCCGACCGTCTGGTGGAACGTGAAGCGGATATTCTGCGCGACATGATCCGGGTGGTGGATGCTTTCCACGACCCGTCCGAAGGCGCGATGTGCCGGGTCGGCTTGGCCCCCTGTTCGCCGTTTTCGGTGAGCCGCGATCTGATGCGCGATACGGCGGTTCTGGCGCGTGACAAGGGGGTGATGCTGCACACCCATCTGGCCGAGAATGACGAAGACATCGCCTATTCGCTGGCAAAATTCGGTTGCCGACCGGGGCAATATGCGGAAGATCTGGGCTGGACCGGGCCGGATGTCTGGCACGCCCATTGTGTGAAACTGGATGCGCAGGAGATTGCGCTGTTTGCGCGTTCGGGCACCGGGGTCGCGCATTGCCCCTGCTCGAACTGCCGGTTGGGGTCGGGGATCGCGCCGGTCAGGGCGATGCGCGATGCCGGGGTGAAGGTGGGGCTGGGGGTCGATGGCTCGGCGTCGAATGACGCGGGCTCGCTGGTCGGCGAGGCGCGCCTGGCGATGCTGTTGCAACGGGTGTCACGCGGGGCGGATGCGATGTCAGCGCGCGAGGCGCTGGAGATCGCCACCCTTGGCGGGGCGCAGGTGCTGGGGCGCAGTGATTGCGGGTCGATCGAGGTGGGCAAGCGCGCGGATGTCGCGGTCTGGGATGTGTCGGGGGTGGAGGCTGCGGGCTCCTGGGATCCGGTGGCCCTGCTGCTGGCGGGGCCTGCACGGGTGCACGATCTGTTTGTGGAGGGCCGGGCCGTGGTGCGGGGGGGGCGGATGGTGACGATTGATCTGCCCCTGGTGGTCGAACGGCAAAACCGGCTGGCGCGGGCCTTGATGGGGTGATAGCGGGCGGGAAACAAAGGCTATGGGGGCTTCATGTCACATAATTACGAGACGCAGCGGCGCGACACCTATGCCAGCTTCAAGAACACCCAAGGGGTGAAGCTGCCGAAAGAGGCGGTGGTGGAGTTTCTGTTCTTCATCGAGGAGTTGGACGCCAACTGGAAGGCCCTGGAAAAGGCGCTGCAAGCGGCGGGGTTCCGGACGAGGCGGCTGGAGGACGGGGTCAGTCTTGTGGCGTCCTTCGGCCCGATGCCGGTGACGCCCGAGGCGATCTGGCAGCAGGAGCGCGAGGCGACCAGCATTGCCCTGAAGCATGATTTCTACCCGGACGGGTGGGAATTGGCGGAGTGAGGCGGGAAGGCCATCGCCGAGGTGATCCCGGTGTTGTGAGGGCGACCCTGAACTGAGTGTCTGGCAAAAGAATGAGAACCTTTCTAGAATGCCTGACATGACGGATGGCCGGACATGAAGGATTGCATCGTCGTCGGGGGCGGCCCTGCCGGGCTGACTGCCGCGCTTTACCTCGCCCGCTTTCTGCGCGACGTCACGGTGTTTGACGCCCAGCAAGGCCGGGCTGCGATGATCCCGAAAACCCACAATCTTGCGCCCTTTCCGGACGGCATTTCGGGCCGCGAACTTCTGGACCGGATGCGCGCTCATGCCCGTCAGTATGGGGCGCTGGTTGAACGCCAAACGGTCAGCGCGGTTACAAGGCAGGGCAACCTGTTGCACGTCACAACCGATGGCGGCGTGCACACAGCGCGCAATGTCATTCTCGCCACCGGCGTCGTCAATCATCGACCGCCCTTGTCCGCCTCTGACCACGATCAGGGTCTTGGTCGGGGTCTGATCCGGTATTGCCCGGTCTGTGACGCCTATGAAATTCGCGGCAAACGCGTTGCCGTTTTGGGCAGTGGCGCGCACGGCTTTGCCGAGGCCGCCTTTATTCGCCACTATTCTCCGACAGTCACCCTGATCCCGCCGGATGGCACGATGGCCGTTGCAAAGGACGGTATTGATGGCCTGCCGTCCCCGATGAAGGGGCTGGCGCTGTCGGAATCGGAAGTCATCGTCACGCTTGAGACTGGAGAGACGCGGCATTTTGATACGCTCTACGTCGCCTTGGGCACAACGGCTCGTACAGATCTGGCGGTAAAGCTGGGCGTGCGGCTGAGCAAGGACGGTTGCCTTGTCGTGAATGCAAGGCAGAAAACCAGCATCAAGGGCGTTTACGTGATTGGCGATGTCACGGACGGGCTTGATCAGATCGCCTTTGCGATGGGCCAGGCTGCCGTAGCCGCAACCGCGATTCACAATGACCTGCGGCGCATCGCCGGTCGATAGTGGGCCAAGCATTCACTGTCGTTTCTAGCGGGACTGGAACCTTGCGCGGTACCGGTTGTCTGCATTGGAATCAACCGTTTGGGGGATGGCAGCTCGTCATTCATTCGGATTGCGACGACAGGTGACAGTTCAGCCGGACACGCAAACCTGACGGTCAGAGAGTGCATGCCCCCCCACCCAAACCCCCTTCACCGCCCGGTCATCCCCCATCATCACCGTCGGAAACACCGCCGCCCAGATATCTTCCGCCCGCCGCACCGCCTGTTCGATGGCCGGGGTCGAGGCCAGATCGACGATCACCAGATCCGCCTCCATCCCCACCGCGATATTCCCCACGCGATCCTCCACCCGCAGGGCCCGCGCAGAGCCTACAGTCGCCAGCCACCACAACTGACTGGGGTGCAGGGCTTGGCCGCGCAGTTGCGCCACCTCGTAAGCGGCGGCCATGGTGCGCAGCATGGAAAAGCTGGACCCGCCGCCGGTATCGGTCGCAAGGCCCACGCGCATCGTTTTGGCCAGCCCCATGTCGAACAGGCCTGATCCGATAAAGGTGTTCGAGGTTGGGCAATGCACAAGGCTCGCCCCGGCTTCGCGCAGGCGGTCTTTTTCGCGCGCTGTCAGGTGGATGGCGTGGCCGTAGACCGCACCTTCGCGCAGCAGGCCCTGGGCCTCGTAGGTGTCCAGATAGTCGCGCGACTGGGGGTGCAACTCGCGGACCCAGGCGATTTCGTCCACCTGTTCGGACAGGTGGGTCTGCATCAGACAGTCGGGATATTCGCCCCACAACGCCCCCAGAGCGGCCAGTTGTTCGGGGGTCGAGGTCGGCGAAAACCGGGGTGTGATCACATAAGACAGCCGGTCTACCCCGTGCCACTTTTGCAGCAGGCGCTTGCTGTCGTCGTAGGCGGCCTGGGCGGTATCGCGCAAGCCTTCGGGCGCGTTGCGGTCCATGCAGGTCTTGCCGGCAAAAGCGCGCAGGCCGCGGGTCTGGGCTGCGGTAAAAAACGCATCGACCGAAGCCGGATGGATGGTCGCGTAAGAGCACATCGAGGTGGTGCCATGCGCAAGGGCAAGGTCCATGTAGCGGTTGGACACCTCGGTCGCATAGGCGGGGTCGGCAAAGCGCATCTCCTCGGGGAAGGTGTAGGTGTTCAGCCAGTCGATCAGCCGTTTGCCCCAGCTTGCGATGATCGCGGTCTGCGGATAATGCACATGGGCGTCGATAAACCCTGCGGAAATCAAGGCCTTGCCATAGTCTGTGACGCGGGCTTGCGGGTGGGCGGCGCGCAATGTGGCACCATCGCCGACCGCGGCAATCCGGCCTGCATCGACCAGAACCCCGCCATGGGCGATGTGGCGCGCGGCCTCTGGTCCCATCACAAAGGGATCGCCGTCAAAGCACAGCACCTGCCCCAAAAGAAGATCGGCCATCACATACTCCGCCTGTTTGCCGACAAACCCTAGACCCTTTGCGCGCAATGGTAAATTTCCCCAAGGCCCCTGTTTCCTTGAAACAGCTTTCGGTATGGTCGCGGTAATGAACGGGAGGCGGCATGGCGGATTTTGTGGCAGAACGGGGCGATGATGCGCTGGACGACGCCCGCGTCGAGGCCATTCTTGCGGCAGTCGAGGCCGGTGACGCGCCGCGCCTGACGGCCCTGCTGGAGCCGCTGCACGCGGCCGACGTGGCCGACCTGCTGGAGCAGATCGGGCCTGCCGACCGCAACGCGCTGCTGGGTCTGTGGTCGGTGGATTTCGATGGCGACGTGCTGTCGGAACTGGACGATGCCATCCGCGAGGACGTGATCGAGGCGCTGCCCGCCCAGGTCGTGGCCGACGCGATGCGCGATCTTGAATCCGACGATGTGGTTGATATTCTTGAAGATCTGGAGGCCCCGGCGCAGGGCAAGATCCTCCAGGCGCTGGAACTGGCAGACCGGATGGCGGTGCAGCAGGCGCTGGCCTACCCCGACTACAGCGCCGGGCGCCTGATGCAGCGCGAGGTGGTGGTGGCCCCCGAAAGCTGGACGGTGGGCGAGGCCATCGACCATCTGCGCAGCACCGAGCACCTGCCGGACCAGTTCTACCATGTGATTCTGGTGGACACGCTGATGCGCCCGCAGGCCTATGTCACGCTTGGCCGCCTGCTGTCGTCGCGCCGCGATGTGCGGCTGGCGGACATTCTGGAGGACAGCTTCCGTACCGTGCAGGCGACCGACCCCGAGGCGGATGTGGCCTATATCTTCAACCAGTATCACCTGATTTCCTGCCCGGTGGTCGATGCGGGCGGCCGTCTGGTGGGTGTGATCACGATTGATGACGCGATGAACGTGCTGGACGAGGAGCACGAGGAAGACATGCTGCGTCTGGCGGGGGTGGGCGACGAGGCGAGCCTGTCGGACGGCGCGTTCGCGACGGTGCGGCAGCGGTTGCCGTGGCTGGTGGTGAACCTGTTCACGGCGTCCTTGTCGGCGCTTGTGATCACGCAGTTTCAGGGCACCATCGCGGCACTGGTGGCGCTGGCGGCGCTGATGCCGATTGTGGCGTCAACGGGGGGGATTGCGGGGACGCAGACGCTGGCGGTGGCGGTGCGGGCTTTGGCCACCCGCGATCTGACGCGGGCCAACGCGCGCCGCGTGGTGCTGCGCGAACTCGGGGCGGGGGTGCTGAACGGGCTGGGGCTGGCGCTGATCCTGGGCTTTGCGGCTTGGGGGATTTTCGGCGATCTGAAGCTGGGGCTGGTGCTGGGTATGGCGATGATCGTCAATCAGATCGTCGCGGCCCTGGGCGGGGTCATGGTGCCGTTGACGTTGGAACGCATGGGGCTGGACCCGGCGCTGGCCTCGGGGACGTTTGTGACCACGCTGACCGATGTTATGGGATTTTTCGTATTTCTGGGCCTTGCCACGGTGGTTTTGATATGACGGATGTTGGATTGGTGAAAGCCGCCGCGCGCAAAGCTGCCTTTGCCATCCGCAAGCCGGCGTTCGAGGCGGGGCAGGGGCAGGCGGCGGAGCTGCTGGCCGATGTGCTGGCGCAGTACCGGGGGCGGGCGCTGTCGGGCTATATGCCGATGCGGACCGAGATCGACCCGCTGCCCGCGATGGCCGCGCATCAGGGGCCGGTTTGCGTGCCAGTGATCGTGGGCAAGGCGCAGGCCCTGCGCTTTCGGGAATGGAGCCCCGGCTGTGCGCTGATCCCCGGTGAGTATGGCGCCCTGATCCCGGCAGAGGGCGCGTGGATCGAACCCGAGGTGCTGATCGTGCCGTTGCTGGCGTTTGACGCGCGGGGGTATCGGCTGGGCTATGGCGGCGGGTTTTATGACCGGACGCTGGAAGGCTTGCGCGCAAAACGGCCGACCATTGCCATCGGTTTTGCCTTTGCGGCGCAAGAGGTAGCCGAGGTGCCGATCGATGCGACCGATCAGCGGTTGGATTTGGTTGTCACCGAAACGGGCGTGCGGCGACTTTAGCGCCCTCTATTTGGCGATCTTTTCATCGCGTACAAACATGTTGGCCCAGGCCCGGTCCAGGAATTCGGGCGTCATCTGATAGGGCAGGTTTTCAAACTCGCAAATCGCGATCATTTGGTCGATCAGGAAATTCGGCTGATAGTTGGCATAGTTGTTGGCGATGGTCGGGAATTTCACCTTCATCATGTGCATCAGCGTGGCTTCATCCAGCGGCACCTTCTTTTTCCGGGCGACCATGGCGAAGATCTTCAGGAAGTTTTCCTGATTTGGCCCGTCAATCTTGATCTTGAAGAAAATCCGCCGCAGGGCCGCGCCGTCGAAAATCTCATTCGGGTGGAAGTTGGTCGAAAAGATCACCAGAGTATCAAACGGCACGGTGAATTTCTCGCCCGATTGCAGCGCCAGAATATCCTTCGATTCCTCCAGCGGCACGATCCAGCGGTTGACGAGTTTCTGCGGCGGTTCGGCTTGGCGGCCCAGATCGTCGACGATGAAAATGCCACCCGTGGATTTCAACTGCAACGGCGCCTGATAGGTGCGGGCCGTCGGGTTATAGGTCAGGTCGAGCATTTCAAGCGACAGTTCCCCCCCGGTGATCACCGTGGGCCGTTCGCAATAGACATAGCGGTTGTCGAACCTGTTCGAGGTGCGGCGCAGCGAATTGGGGTCATCGGTCGCGGATTCCGCTGCCGAATGCACGATGGGGTCATAGACGGTGATCACCTGACCCGAGTATTCCAGCGACCGGGGCACATAGATCTTGTCGCCAAGGGCCGCGCGGATGCCGTTGGAAATACTGGATTTTCCGTTTCCGGGCGGACCATACATCAGGATCGACCTGCCGGAGGTCACCGCAGGGCCAAGGTTGCCGATCAGATCGTCGGGCAGGATCAGATGGCCCATGCCCTTCATCAATTCGCTGCGCGTCAGTTTGATATTGCGCACGGATTGGCGTTTGACCTGTTCCTTATACTGTTCCAGCGGCACCGGCATGGCCCCGTAATATTCCGACTGGCTGAGAGCGTCGAGCGCGCGCGCCTTGCCGGCATCGGTCAGTTGATAGCCCATTTCATTGCCGGAATTGGCGTGCAGGGTGCCCGTCGCCTCCAGCAGTTTTTGGCCGCGGGCAAGGTCGACCAGTTCCTGCGTCAGCGGCACCGGCAGGCAGATGATGCGCGACAGCGCCGACACCAGATCGAGGTTGGTGCGGAACATTGTCTTCAGCAGGATGTCCCGCATCATCACGATGGACAGGCCGACCTCGTCCATCGTGCGCGGGCCGGGGGGCGGGGTGACGGAGGGGGCGACGGGGGGCAGGGCTTGCACGTTCATGGGCGGCCTCGGTCTGGCTGAATTCCTGCCCGACCATGGCCGCCAACCATGTCACCCTTGGGGCAAAAGCGCGGCCAGAAAGTAGAAAATCAACATGCCCGCCAAGGCGACGCCCATCGGGAACTTGGCATGGGTCCAACTGGCCCAGTCGGCGGTGCGGTTGCGAAAGGCCGGGATGCTGCGGGCGATGCGGTGGGCGACAAAGGCGCCAAGCAGGCAGGCCGCGAACAGCGCCAGCAGCGTGCGGATGTCGCCCTGCACGAAAAACGGTGCCATGGCGGCGGCGAATTTGGCGTCGCCCGCGCCCAGAAGGTTCAGCATATTGGCAAGGAAGCCGATGGCCAGCACGATTGCCGCCAGCGCAAACCCCCACAGCCACTGATCAAACGGCAGCGCCAGCCAGCCGACAGCGACCCAGACCCCGAACAGCGCCATCACGGCCTTGTTGGGGATCTTCATGAATTTCATGTCCGACCAGGCGACCCAGACGCCGATCGGCACCACGAAGGGCAGAAACCACAGCGCGGGGGTCAATTCTGCACGTTCGCGTCAAGGGCGGCCAGGCTGCGCGATGCGGCCTCGAAGAACTGCGGATGGGTTTCCACGGCCTGGGTCAGCAGGCCCTTGCCCACCGACACATCACCCTGTTTGATCGCCGCCAGCGCCATGGTGTACAGCAGTTCGGCGCGTTGGGTCTGGCTCATCTCGATCACCGGCAGATCGTATTTGCGCTGTGCGGCGCGGGCCAGCACAAGGTTGTTCTTGGCGGTGAACAGGGTGGGATCATAGGTGAGGGCTTCGTTGAACAGCTTTTCCGCGCCCGAATTTTCGCCCCGTGTCAGTTTGGAAAACCCCCAGTTGTTCAGCACGCCTGCGGGTTTCGTCGTCAGCCCCGCCGCGATTTCATAGAAACTGTCGGCCTTCTTCCAGTTCTTTTCGCTGTCGGCCACCATGGCCTCCAGCCGGTAGCGGTCAAAGGTTTCATGCGTGGGGGGAACCTTGTTCAGTTCGGCCTTGGCGCGGTCCCAGTCATTGGCGCGGATCAGCGATTCCGCAAAGGACACCCGGTCGTCATTGGTGCCTTCGGGCGAGGCCACGACTTGCGTCCAGACGGCGGCGGCTTCGGTCGGTTTGTTGGCGCGGACCAGCGATTTGGCAAGGTTGCGTTTCAGATCGATGCGTTCGGGGTTTTGCTGCGAGGTCCGCGCGAAATAGGCCACCGCCTCGTCCGGGTCGCCGACGGACAGCATGATGTCGGACAGGTTGCTTTCGTCAATGACGTTCACGTCCTTGACGGCGCGCTGCACTTGCGCGTCCGATGTCCGCTGGCATGCGCCAAGCAGAACCGTGCCAAGGCACAGGGCGATAATCACAGGGTGGCGCATTTTTGCGTCCTTTTTACTGCTCGATCTTTGGCCCCTAAAGCTGGGTCAGAAGTACATACTGCCCCTTTTCCCGCCGCATCAGGGAAAACGTACCTACAGGTTCCTCGACGCCACCATACACAGGCGTTTGCGTTCGCGCGATAGCCAGCCGCAGATTTTCGCGGATGGAGTCAGATTGGCCACTATCCTGCGCGTAAGCCTGCTGAAACACCACGCGGGCCTCGCCGGGCTTGTCGCGTTCCATCAGCACGACGCCCAGATTGTTCAGCGCGGGCACAAAACTGGGGTCTTCGTCGATGGCGCGGCGCAGCAATTGTTCGGCCTGACCCAGACGGCCGAGTGCAAGGTTGGCAGAGCCGAGCGCCGACAGGGTATCGACGGAAATGCCTTCCTCGCCCGCCGCGCGAAGGTAGGCTTTCAGCGCCAGTTCGGGTTCATTCGCGGCCATCAGCCGGTGGCCGACCAGCAGGCCGTCCACGCCATCCTTGCGGCCATCCGCGCCGAAAGGGGTGTTGCGGGCCTTGGATGCGCCAAAGCCGCCCGTGTTGCCACAGGCGGCGAGAAGGATCAGGGCGGCAAGTGCGAACCCGTATCTCAAACCTGGTCTTAGCCCCCGCCCAACATCTCGGAAATGCCGTACACCGATGGTCCGATCAGGATGATCAGCAACGGCGGCAAACAGAACAGCATTGTGCCCAGTGTCAGCTTGGTCGGCAAGACGTTCGCTTTCTCTTCGGCGCGCATCACGCGTTTATCGCGCATTTCTGCCGAATAGACCCGCAGCGCCTCGGCGATAGAGGTGCCGAAGGTGGCCGACTGGATCAGCGTGGTGACGAAAGAGGCCACGTCGGTAATGCCCACCCGTTCGGACATGTCCTTCAGCACCATCACCCGTTCCTTGCCGGCCTTCACCTCGTTTGCCACCATGTCGAATTCGTCCGCCAATGCGGGATAGCCCGCCCGGCTTTCCTTGGCGACGCGCAGGATGGACTGGTCCAGCGACTGTCCGGCCTCGACGCAGACCAGCATCATGTCCAGCGCATCGGGGAAGCCTGCGATGATTTCGTTCTGGCGGGTTTGCAGGCGGCGCTGCACCCAGTATTGCGGCAGGTAATACCCGATGGCCCCCGGCAGGATGGTGTAAAGCATCATCTGCTGCGTGGTGACTTCGCCTTGTGACGATTTGATCATCGCCAGCACCATGCCGATGCCAAGCGCGGTCAGGCCCAGCACGAATTGCGAGGCGTGGAACATCCGCACCGCGTTTTTCGCCGTGTAGCCGGCGCGCAGCATCTTCATCTTGGAGGCCGACATTTCCTCGACCGTCTGCGGTTCAAGGAACTGCGCGAATTTTTCCAGCTTGTCGGTCTTGTCGCCCCGGCGCAGCGTGGCGGTCGTGGCGCCGGAATCCTGCGCCGAACGCTGATCCTTCAGGTCGCGAAAGCGGTCGGGCTGTTTCTTCAACATCGTGGGCAGCGCCACGATGATCAGGCCCACCCCCAGCATCCCCACCACCATCAGCGGGCCAAGCGGCCCCAGAAGATCGGTCAGCATCGTGTTGATTTGGCTCAGCATCTGGGAAACCCTTTCAAACCTTGATGTTGACCATCATCTTCATGAAGATGATGTTCACGATCAGGAAAACCGCCACGATCAGACAGGCGGTCACGAACACCGGCTCGTCTTTCACGTCGTCGTAATAGTCGGGGCGGATCACGTTGATCATGATCAGCGCGCCGATGGGGAAGGCCGACAGGAACATGCCCGACCATTTGGCCTCGGCGGTGATCGCCTTGACCCGGCGGAACAGTTTGAACCGCGCGCGGATCACCTTGGCCAGACCGTCCAGAATCTCGGCCAGGTTGCCGCCCGATTGCTGCTGGATGGTGACGGCCACGGCCAGAAAGCGCAGATCCTGATTGTCCAGCCGTTCGGCAAAGGCCTTCAGGCTTTCGGCCACATCGCGGCCATAGGCAGCCTCATCGGCGATCATGCCGAATTCGGTGCCAAGCGGGTCTGCGATTTCCTTGGAGACGATGCCGATGGCCGCCGAGAACGGATGCCCGACCCGCAAGGATCGCACCATCAGTTCCACCGCATCGGGCAGTTGTTCTTCCAGCAGGGCCATGCGTTTCTTGGCCTTGCGGTTGATCCAGGTGTAGACTCCGCCCACCCCCATGCCCACGGCCATCACACCGCGGATGGCAGGCGAAGCTTCGGTTGCGATGGTCAGGGCAAGGTAGGAAAACACCGACACGCCGACCATGATCCCGATAAGGGCCTGCGGCGAGAATGCGATGTTGGCCTTTTGCGCCTTGGTCGCCAGCATCGAATACAGCGGAATGCCGCGCGCGTTCAGGTGCTGCGACATTTCCTTGCGCAACTGTTCCAGCACCTGTTCGCGGTTGCCGTTCTTTTCCAGCAAGGCAAGGCGTCGGCTGACGCGGTTGTTCAGGCTGATGGATTTGCCGAAGACCGTCAGATACAGGCCTTCGACCAGTACAACGACCGCAACAAAAATCAGGATATAGATAAGGGGGGCGGCGCTGACTTGCATGATAATCCTCAGGCGATGGGTTCGTAGATCGACGCAGGCAGATTGTAGCCCCACTGGCGGAAGCGTTCGGAATAGGCCGAGCGGATGCCGGTGGCATTGAAGCGGCCGATGATCTTGCCCGAAGGCTCGATCCCCAGGCGTTCGTAGCGGAAGATTTCCTGCATCGAGATCACGTCACCTTCCATGCCGGTGATTTCCGTGATCGACACCATCCGGCGCGAGCCGTCCTGCAGGCGGCTGGCCTGCACGATCAGGTTCACGGCGCTTGCGATCTGGGCGCGCACCGCCTTGAGCGGCATCTCGATCCCGGCCATGGCGACCATGTTTTCAAGGCGGGAAATGCCGTCGCGCGCGTTGTTGGCGTGGATCGTGGTCATCGACCCGTCGTGGCCGGTGTTCATGGCCTGCAACATGTCGATCACTTCTTCGCCGCGGGTTTCGCCCACGATGATGCGGTCGGGCCGCATCCGCAGGGCGTTGCGCAGACAGTCGCGCTGAGTCACGGCACCGCGCCCTTCGACGTTGGCGGGGCGGCTTTCCATCCGGCCCACATGCACCTGTTGCAGTTGCAGTTCGGCCGTATCCTCGATGGTCAGCACGCGTTCGGTGTTGTCGATGAAACTGGACAGCGCGTTCAGCGTGGTGGTTTTCCCCGACCCCGTACCGCCCGACACGATGATGTTCAGCCGGCAGGACACGGCGGCCTGCAGATAGGCGGCCATTTCTTCGGTGAAGGCGCCGAATTTTACAAGGTCTTGAATGCCCAGCTTTTCTTTCTTGAACTTCCGGATGGACACCAGACTGCCATCCACCGCAACCGGCGGCACCATTGCGTTGAAGCGGCTGCCATCGGCAAGGCGAGCGTCGACGTAAGGGTTGGATTCGTCCACCCGGCGGCCCACGGCGGACACGATCTTGTCGATGATCCGCAGCAGGTGGCGTTCGTCCTTGAAGGTCACATCGGTCAGTTGCAGCTTGCCGCCGCGTTCGATGAACACCCGGTTGGGACCGTTGACCAGAATGTCGTTGACGGTGTCATCCTTCAGCAACGGCTCCAGCGGGCCAAGGCCCATCACCTCGTCGTACAGTTCCTGGTTCAGTGTGGCGCGGTCGTCCTTGTTCAGGGCGACCTGCATTTCGTCCAGCGCCTCGGCGGACAGGGCGGCGATTTCCTGTTTCAGGCTGCTTTCCGACGCCTTTTCAAGGGCGGCAAGATTCAGGTTTTCCAGCAACCGCTTGTGCAGTTCGGTTTTCAGATCGCTCAGCCGGTCCTTGCGTTTCTTTTCCTTGTCGGCGGCCACAGCCTCGGCAGCGGGGCGCTGCGGAACAGCGGCAACAGGCCGCACAGCCAGCGCGGGCTTGGCCGCGCTGGCTGGCGACACGGTGGGCGTGGCAGCGCCGACCGGAGCCGTGGGGGCCGGACGCACCGGCGCATTCTCTTTCTTGAAACGGCTAAACATGATGATTTCCTATGTCAGCCTTTGCCGGACTCGACGGCCTTGTTCAGGTCGAAAAGGGACTTGGCGAGTTTCTGCAATTCTTTCCGCAGCGGGTTCTTGGCGGCACTTTCCGCCAGCGGCAGGCCGTGGTCATTGGCTTGCGTCACCTGCGCGCCGCCATCGGGCAGTTGCAGTTCGATCGCAATATCAAGGCTTTCCGCCATCCGCTTGACGCGGGATTTGGCCGACAGGTCGGTAAACTTGGGCGCACGGTTCAGCACATAGCGCAGCTTTTCATGCGGCAGGGCCTCGGCCTTCAGGGCGCGCACGAACCGCAGGATGTTTTGCGCCGACCGCAGGTCCAGTTCCAGCAGCACGAAATACACATGCGCGCGTTGCAGCACGGCCTCGGTCCAGGCCACGATGGTCGAGGGCATGTCAATGATGACGAAATCGAAGTTCGCCTGCGCCATGTCCAGAATGCGGCCAATGTCGTCGCCCGACACGATGTCCAGCGGCAGCATGTCGGCGGGGGCGGTGAACACATGCAGCTTTTCGTTGAAGGTCAGCATGGATTGCAGAAAACTGTCGCTGTCGGCCGATCCGGTGTCGGACAGCAGTTCAAACACCGCATCCTTGCGCGGCAGGTCCAGATAGGTGGCGGTGGACCCATACTGGAAATCGAGATCCAGAATGCAGACCCGCGGGCTGTCGGTCTTGGACACCGTGGCCAGTTCCCAGGCCAGGTTGGCGGCAAAGGTGGAGGCACCCGTGCCGCCTGCCATGCCATGCACCGGCAGGATCACGCCATTGCGGTCGCCCTTGGCCTTGAAGGTCGGGGCGGCGTGGGTGTCCTGATCGGGTTCGGCCGCCGCTGCCGGGGCGGCGGGGGGGGCGACCGCTGCGGGGGCGGGGGGGGCGGCTGGTGCCTCGGCCACAGGAGCGGGGGCGGGTTTGCGCATCCGGTCGATCGCTTCGTGCAGCGCGCCTTCCGGCAGCGGGTAGGGGACGAAATCATCGGCCCCAAGCCGCAACAGCTGATGCAGCACCATCGGGCTGACCTGATCGGCGATCAGCACGACCTTGATCGACCTGGCCTTGGCGGCGCGCACGATGTCGCTGATCCGGGCAAGGTCGGCTTCGTCCTCGGCATCCACCGCGATGGCGACGAATTGCAGGGTGGCGCTGTCGGGCTGATCCAGAAACAGGATCGCATCCTCGAACCCCAGATCGCCCCAGCTTTCGCCAAGTTCCTGTTCCATGTCGTCAATCAGCAGCTCAAAATTCTGCACGTCGCGCGAAATCGTACACGCAACGATCGGTGCCGGGTCCGGCGCTAGGTTTGCCACGCTCGTCATTGCCTCATTGCCCTTCCAAAGACGGCCCCGAGGTGCTTGTCGGGCCTGCCACCTGGCGGAACCCTGATCAAAACCCCGAACGCCGTGCGCGGCAGTTTGCCCGCGCGACTGTTCCCATTGAATTGAAAATGATGGGTAATGGTGGCGACAATTGGGCTAAATCATCGTCATTCAGTGGTATCTGGCGACAGGCGAGGGGATCGCAGGGCTTTGTGCCGCAGCCGTTACCCGAATTGGGCCGAAATCAGGACAGAGGGAATCGCGGTGCGTCCCTGGCACAGCACCGGCGCTGCGCAAATGCGAAAGGCCGGGCAACCGGCCCGGCCTTGGCAAACCCCTGTCTGCGGCCTCAGCCGCCGGCCGGGTTGGTCTGGGTTTCGGTCGGTACGTTTGGCGGATGCCTGCGTTCGCCCAGCACCAGATATTCGCGGAAGATCACTTCGGCATATTTGCCGTTCAGCAGGGTCGGGCTGCGGTCCACAAAGCCGGACACCTCGGTCACGGTGCGGCGGTTGCGCACCTCGGCGGCGTTGGTCTGGATGATCGGCTGGGTCTTGCCATAGGACACCACCGCTTCGACCCGCGAGGACGACACGCCGTTCTGCGCAAGATACGCCACCACGGCCTTGGCCCGGCGCAAGCCAAGCGCCTTGTTGTAGCTGTTCGATCCGACCAGATCGGTGTGGCCGAACACGCGGAAGCGCACTTCGGGGAACTGGCGGATCCAATGGGCCTGACGGCGCAGGATATCCTGCGCCTCGGGGGTCAGTTGCGACGAGTTGAAGGCGAAGTTGATGGTATCGGGCACTTCGGCGGCAAAGCGGGTCGCCAGTTGACGGGTGGCCGAAATCTGCCCGGTCTGCACCATCGAGTTGTTCATCGTGGCATTGCCGAAGGTGCCGGAATCGACGCCGGCCCCCAGTTCGTCATCCAGGGTGTTGGCGCAGGCCCCAAGTGACAGGGCGGCAGCGGCGGCAAGGACAAGGGCCAAACGGTTCCGCATCGCCTTACTCCATCACATAGCCATAGGAACCGCTGAAGTCCTGCCGCGCAACCTCGCCGGCAGCGCCTTTGGGCGCGCCGTCAACCTTGCCGTACAGGAACAATTCGCGTTCGGTGGGAATACGGACCCGGTCGGTGGGCAGGGCCAAAGCCTCGCCGCGCGTCGGGGTCACCAGATTCGGGGTGACGATGATCACCAGTTCGGATTGGGAGCGCTGATATTCCGCCGACCGGAACAGCGCCCCGATGATGGGAATGTCGCCCAGCCACGGCACCTGACCGTTCAGGTTGCGGAAATCGTCCTGCAACAGGCCCGCGATGGCAAAACTTTCGCCGTCGCGCATTTCCACCGTGGTCGAGGTTTCACGACGTTTGAAGGCGTTGATGGTAAAGCCCGAGGATTCCAGCGTGACCGTGCTGTCGATCGAGCTGACGGCCGCGTTGATCGTCAGGTTGATGACATCGCCGTCGACCACGACCGGGGTAAAGTTCAGTTCCACCCCGAAGGGTTTGTATTCGATCTGGATCCCGTCGCCGTCGGACACCGGAATGGGATATTCGCCACCTGCCAGAAACTTGGCCTCTTGCCCCGAGAGGGCGGTCAGGTTGGGTTCGGCCAGGGTGCGGACCATGCCCTTGGTTTCCAGCGCCTCCAGCAACACGGCAAATTGCAGCGATCCGGCGGAAAAGCCGAGAGCCATGGCGCCGTTTGCGGTGGTTTGGATAGGGTTGCCGGAAAAGGCGTTGTTGATCCCGTCGATATTGCCGGTCGCAATGCCGCCGCCGACCGAGCCACTGGTCGAATTCACGCCGAAGGACGCGGACAGGTTCTTGGCCACCGACCGCTGCATTTCGGCAAAGCGGACCTTCAGCATCACCTGCTGCGTGCCGCCCACCGTCATCAGGTTCGACACCCGTTCCGGCGCATAGCGGTTGGCCAGATCCAACGCGCGATCCAGTTTTGCGGTGGAAGACACCGTGCCGGATAGCACAATTCCATCATTTGCGGTGCGAACCTCGATCCGCTCGCCCGGCAGGATCTGCTGGAGCCGTTCCTTGAATTCCGCGATGTCGGGGGTGACGCGCACTTCGACGTTGGAAATCAGCTTGCCTTCGGGCGACAGCAGCGTCAGCGTGGTGCGCCCCGGCGCCTTGCCAAGAACATAGATCGACCGGTCTGACAGGGTTGAGATATCAGCGATGCCGGGGTTGGCGATGGACAGTTCGGCAAAGGGCACGTCGCTTTCCACCACCACCGCGCGGTTCATCGGCACATTCAGCGCCTCGGTCGGAGAGCCGGTCATGATGCGCAGCGACTCGGCGTGAACCGGGCTGAGCGCTGTCGTGGCCAGTGCGACGCCCAGAAGTCCGGCCGCCAGTATGCTTTTCATGCTCATGTGATCTGCCCTTTCGATCACGCCTCTGGTTGGGTCTTTAGCGCCCATATTCCGCATCAAGATGCCGGATCGCCCGTTTTTTTGCAAGAATCAAATGCTTGGGCGCTGTTCCTGATGTGGATAACTTGCAACAGCCTGCAAGCCTTGGCAAAAGTTAACGGGCGCGACCCCAGATGATGTGGTCGCGCCCGTCAATGTCGCCGTGATCAATTGGTGCAAGGGATCGGAATTTCCTGAATTTCGCCACCCTTGTTGGTGCGGATGGTGCAGACCTTGGCCTGTTCGACCTCGGGGGTCAGGGCCACGACCTTGCCGGTGATGTCGGTTGCCGTCACCTCGATGGCGCCATTCACCGTCTCATCCGCGCTGCCGACCAGCGACAGGGCCAGACGCCCGGTTGCCTGTGCCTGCGCCAGACGGCCCACCTGTTCGGGCGAGGCTGCCACCGTCACCGTGCGGGCCACGCTTGCCGCGGAACTGCGGTCCGACCCCGACATCTGGTCCACCGCAATGATCTGCACCGAGCTTTCGATCAGGCGGGTGATCTCGCCGTCCACGCCGGCCGACCCGCCGGTCCAGTAAACATCGACACGATCATCGGGCTGCAAGAACCCGGACACGCCCGAGGCCACATCGACGTTGATCGCAAAGGCGCGCATGCCCGTGGTCAGCTTGCCGGTGAGGCCGGCCATTTCGCCCGGCTCGGTCACCTTGGACGCCAGCAACGGCTCGAAAGCCTCCATGTTGCGCATCACATAGCGCGGACCATCGGCGTTTTCCGGAAACAGCACCGCGGAATCGCGGAAGATGGTTTCGGGCAGGGCGTTTTCCTGCCAGTAGACGGTCTGCACATCTTCGGGCGTGACGGGGGTGCCATAGGTCAGCGGTTTGTTCAGCACGAACACCTCGACCATCGGCCCGGTCTTGTCGCGGAACTCGCGCTCGGCATTCAGTGCCGCCTGGGTCTGCCCCAGATAGCTTTGTGCCAAGTAGACGGCGACACCCGCAAGGGCCATCCCCACCACCAGAACCAATCCAAACATTGCTCGCATCGTCACAGCCCCTTGCCCATCTGCGGCGGCCCACCCGGACCGGCAGTTTTGCTTGTTTCCACCCGGTCAGTTGCCCGGATAGCCCACCGTCGACCCGTTGATGAACCCGCTTACCTGCGTGGCGGACGAATCCGTGCTGTAGGCAATCGGGATCAGCACAACCATGCCGAGGCCCACGATTGCCGCCGTCAGCACGACCCAATCAACGGTCATCGCGCCTGCGTCGTCGACCCGGAAAAATCTGGCGATATGTTTCATGCGGCTCTTTCCCGTAACGCAAGTGCGTGAGGATCAGCCTTACCGGCCAATCGGGCCGAAATCTGGGCAAAGCGATGGCTGTGGCAAGGTATTGCAGACAGATTGAGGGGTCTGGCACGGAAATGGGCCGCTTCCTTGCCGGAAAGCGGCCCAGTCCGGCGCCAGGCGAGGGGCGGAGTTACGGCGTGGCCGAGGTGTAGCCCGAATTGCGGCCGTTCAGATCGGTCACGATCTTGTTGCCCAGGCCCTCGATCCCTGCGCCGACCGTTTGCATCACGATCATGCCCAGGCCAACCACGGCGGCCGTCAAAACGACCCAGTCCACAGTAACGGCGCCCGAGTCGTCTGCTGCGAAAGTCTTGAGAATATTCAGAAGGTTCATGTCACGTCCCTTTAATATGTCACCCGGATCACTGATACCAAATTCGGGCTGACGGTGGCTGCACTGGTATTTGGCTATTCTGGGGGAATTTCGTGGCAAGATTGGGGCAAAGATCCGGCGAATTCCAAGCATATTGGAATTGCAGGGAAACAAAGGTTTGCAGGTCAGGAAACGACTTCTATTCAGGGTTGTTGAATGGCAAAAGGCCGCATCCTGCCGGATGCGGCCTTTGCGTTCGGAAATGGCGTAAGGCTTACGGGGTAGCCGAGGTGTAGCCCGACGAACGGCCGCCAACGTCGGCTGCGACTTTGGTGCTCAGGCCTTCGATGCCGCCGCCAACGGTGGTCATCACGACCATGCCGAGGCCAACGATGGCTGCGGTCAGCACGACCCAGTCAACGGTCACAGCGCCGGATTCGTCATTCTTGAAGGATTTGAAGATGTTCAGCAGTTTCATGGTTTTGTCCCTTTTGCGTCATTCCCGGCGCGCTGCTGTCCCACCCTCGCGGTGGCGACCGTCGCTACGGTATGACCCTGTTCTGACGGGTGTTCGTGGCGGGATTGCGGCAGTGATTAGGTCTTTTCATAGCGATGAAACTTGTCCGGAAACGGTTGGTTCAGCCTGGCGAAACGATCGGCGGACCCTGTGGTGCAACCGGCGGGGCGCAACCGGGGGCACAAATGAAAAGGGCCGCATCCGTGCTGGATGCGGCCCTTGGGTTCGCAAGTCCTGTAAGGCTTACGGGGTAGCCGAGGTGTAGCCCGACGAACGGCCGCCAACGTCGGCTGCGACTTTGGTGCTCAGGCCTTCGATGCCGCCGCCAACGGTGGTCATCACGACCATGCCGAGGCCAACGATGGCTGCGGTCAGCACGACCCAGTCAACGGTCACAGCGCCGGATTCGTCGTTCTTGAAGGATTTGAAGATGTTCAGCAGTTTCATGGTATGTCCCTTTCGCAGGATTTGCTCAGTGTTCCCATCCACCCCGGTTCGCTTCAGCTTGGCCTCTGTTCCGCGCCGATCACCGTTTGGATGCCCTTATATGGCCCCCTAATCGTGGCACCTATTGGGAGCGTTTGTGGTCTTTTTCGACAAATCGAAGTTTTTCTTAACTTTGTTTTAACGCCTTGAAATAAAATGATTTTACTTTGTTCCACGGCAAAGGTGGCAAAGCGGAAACCGTGTCATTCCAGCCAATTTTGGCGAAAATGCCATGATCCTTCGGCCGAAATGCTGGCGCTGTCGGGGTTTGTCTGCAACCCTTGCGTCAACAAAAACAAGAACAGGCAGCCCGCGTGATGCGGAAATTTTCAGGCAGGGTGATCGCAGGCGTGATTCTGGCCACGCTGGCCAACGCGGCCCCGCAAGGGGCGGCGGCGCAAGACAGTTTCAGCTTTCGCCGCATCAAGGTGGGCGACGCAACCCCCGGCAAGCGCATCACCGTCCAGATCGACCCGGCGGAACAGGCCCGCCGTCTGGCCGTGGCCCCCAAGCCCGAGCCGTTGCCCGGCGTGGCCGCCGGTGACGCGCCTGCAGCCCCCCTTGCCCCGGTGGCGCCACCATCCTCGTCCTATGGCTGGTATTGGGAAACCGTCCCCGCCGGGCTTGGCGATGTCGAGGGGCGCTTTGCTCTTGCCATGGCCACCCTGTCGCAAGGCCCCGGCGGGGCGGCGGTGGCCGCGCCACGCCTGCAACATTTGCAGGAGGTGGCCGCCAAATACGGCACCGACATTCTGAAAGCCACGATTGGCACCGATGTTTCGCCCGCGTTGGTGCTGGCGGTGATTGGCATTGAAAGTGCAGGCCGCGCCGATGCCGTCAGTTCAGCAGGCGCCCAAGGGTTGATGCAGTTGATCCCCGCCACCGCAGACCGCTTTGGCGTCAGCGATTCAACCGATCCGGTGCAGAATATTGCCGGTGGCGTCGCCTATCTGAACTGGCTGATGAAGGAATTCGACCGTGATCCGCTGATGGTTCTGGCCGCCTACAACGCGGGCGAGGGCGCGGTAAAGGCAAATACCGGCGTGCCCCCCTATGCCGAAACCCGCGATTATGTGCCCAAGGTGCTGGCGGCGTGGCAGGTGGCCCAAGGCCTGTGCATCAGCCCGCCGGAGCTGGTCACCGACCCCTGCGTGTTCAAGGTGATCTCGGCCGACGGGTAGGATGGGCAATCTGCCCATCCCTGATGGGCGATTCCGCCCATCCCTGGATCGTCACACCGCAAACACATCCGCCCATTCCGGATGCTTCTTCCGCGTCGCGTTCACAAACGGGCACAGCGGCATGATCCTGAAGCCTTCGGCCCGCGCGTCTGCCACCAGCCGCTCGACCAATGCCAACCCCGCGCCGGTGCCGCGAAAGTCGTCTGGCACAGCGGTATGGTCCGCGATCACCAGCGTCGGCGCAGTAACAGAATAGCTCAGTTCGGCCTCGTCCGGGCCACGCGCAATCACATAACGGCCCTTGGCCCCATCCGCCCGGACTTCGCGCGTGACAACATGTTCAGTCGACAAGCGTGGCCTCCGTCGCAGCCCGCAGGTCGGCCTCGGTCACGCCCTCTGCACATTCCACGATCCGCAAGCCACCCGGCACCACATCCAGCACGCCCAGATTGGTGATGATGCGGTTGACCACGCCCTTGCCGGTCAGCGGCAGGGTGCAGGCCTTCAGCACCTTGCTCTCGCCGTGTTTGGACGTGTGATCCATCACCACCACCACGCGGCCCACCCCGGCCACCAGGTCCATCGCCCCGCCCATGCCCTTGACCAGCTTGCCCGGAATCATCCAGTTCGCCAGATCGCCATTCTCGGCCACTTCCATCGCGCCCAGGATCGCCATGGCGATCTTGCCGCCGCGGATCATCGCAAAAGACTGTGCGGAATCGAAGAACGCCGTCTGCGGCAGTTCGGTGATGGTCTGTTTGCCCGCGTTGATCAGGTCGGCGTCTTCTTCGCCTTCAAACGGAAACGGCCCCATGCCCAGCATGCCGTTTTCCGATTGCAGCGTCACATTCACGCCCTTGGGGATGTAATTCGACACCAGCGTCGGAATCCCGATGCCAAGGTTGACATACCAGCCGTCCTGCAATTCCTGCGCGGCCCGTGCCGCCATCTGGTTGCGGTCCCACATCGCTCAGGCCTCCCTTTTCGTTGTCGGCGCGCGGTCGGCGGAACCGCTGCCCACTTCCGCCTGCGCGGCTTCCCGCTTGCGAACAGTGCGCTGTTCGATGCGTTTCTCATGCGTGCCCTGCACGATCCGGTGCACATAGATGCCGGGCAGGTGGATGGTGTCGGGGTCCAGCGCGCCAAGCGGCACGATTTCTTCCACCTCGACGACGCAGATCTTGCCGCAGGTTGCGGCGGGCGGGTTGAAGTTGCGGGCGGTCTTGCGGAAGATCAGGTTGCCCGAGGGGTCGGCCTTCCACGCCTTCACGATCGCAAGGTCCGCCACGATGCCGGTTTCCAGAATGTAATCCTGCCCGTTGAAGGATTTCACGTCCTTGCCCTCGGCAATCACCGTGCCCACCCCGGTCTTGGTATAGAACCCCGGAATGCCCGCCCCACCGGCCCGCATGCGTTCGGCCAGCGTGCCCTGCGGGTTGAATTCCAGCTCCAGCTCGCCCGACAGATACTGCCGCATGAATTCTGCATTCTCGCCAACGTAGCTGCTGATCATCTTCTTGACCTGCCGGGTTTCCAGCAATTGCCCCAGCCCAAAGCCATCGACGCCCGCATTGTTCGACGCCACCGTCAGGTCTTTGGTCCCCGCATCGCGGATTGCCGCGATCAGCAGTTCCGGGATGCCGCACAGGCCAAAGCCACCCGACGCAATCAACATGCCGTCAAACAACACCCCGTCCAGTGCCGCCCCGGCATTTGCATAGATCTTGGTCATGCTGGCCTTTGCCCCCCTCGTTTTGCGGTATATGAAACCGCCGCCAGATCGGAGTCAATCGCCGCAGCGCAGCACAGTGTTATCGCGCCAGCCGGGCCAGCGCGTCATCGCCTGCCAGCAGCAGCAACCCGCCATCGTCGGCGATGTCAAACCGCGTGACGCGGGGCAGGGCGTCCAGATAGGCCGCCTCGACCGTCATGGCGAGGGCGGCGCACATCATCCGGGTGCCTGCCTGCGGCCCGAAGGTCAGCCCCTCGCCGGTCAGCGTGACCGTGCCGCCATAGCGGTTGCAGCCCGATCGCCCGCTGGCCATGCCATCGCTGACGGTCAGCGTGGCCTGCACCCCGGCGGGCACGTCCTGTCCCGCAAGGCGCGTCAGCCGCCAGTCCCCCGCCAGCAGGGCGGCCGGATCGCCGCCACAGCCCGTCAGCGCGTCCTTGTCCTGGGTGATCGACACCGCCAGCGGATAGGGCATGCCCGTCATGCTGTCGCGGCACACCCCCGGCGACAGGCGCAGGATCGTGCCTGCCTCAAGCGCATAGAGCGTATCCGCGCCGTCAGCGGTTGCCACCGGCAAACCCCAATCCTGCACCCCGCCGCCTTCCAGCGACGCCCTCGCCCCCACATCGGTCAGGCTCAGCACCCACCCCGGTTCATTCCCCCGCGCGGTCAGGGGCAGAGGCTGGGTCGATGTCTGGGTCGATGTCTGGGCCATGGCAGGCGCAGACAGGATCAGCAGGGCAAGCGTTGCACGAAACATCGGGACCGGGCCTTTCGACAGGAACGCCGCCACCCTAACCACCAGGCCCCCTCGCGGTCAAACCCGACGCGCCGATTTCCCCGCCATGGTCCCCCCCGCAGCATGCCGCGCGTTCTTGTCCCCACGCTGCATGCCCCGCGTGCTGGAATGGTAGGCTTGGAGGAGTTGAGATCCTGCCTTCATTTTAGGAAAAATATAGCGATTACAACGCTTTATGGATACTTCCATCTGCCGCAACCATACACATGCCATCTATGCCCGATTTATTGGCCTGAAATGGCTTGATAAAGGGCAGTTTCGGAGCCGTCACCCCACGTGGAGAAATTGGTAAACTCAGGAGACTTAAAATCCATCTTGGAAACTGACTAGAGTCAGGACCCATAAATCCGCTTGATCGGCGGCTCGCGGCATGATTCAAA
>JAZKGQ010000011.1:0-92945 GCA_040385825.1 Pseudomonadota bacterium
AGTTCAACGTCAGCCTGATCGCCCCGATCGCGATGGAAGAAAAACTGCGCTTCGCTATCCGCGAAGGCGGCCGCACCGTCGGTGCAGGCGTCGTGTCGAAGATTATCGAGTAATCGACAGTCCCGCCCTTTCCAAAGGGCCAGACACCTTATACAGACACGCGGCGCGCCTTCCGGGGCGCGCCGCAGACCATCAACAAATGTGAACCTATTGGCTGGGCACACCTGCCCATGCTTACGTTCCGAAGGAAGAAGAAATGCAAGGTCAGACCATTCGCATTCGGCTGAAAGCCTTCGATTACCGCGTGCTGGACGCCAGCACCCAGGAAATCGTGAACACCGCGAAACGTACGGGCGCACAAGTGCGCGGCCCGATTCCGCTGCCGAACAAGATCGAGAAATTCACGGTTCTTCGTGGTCCGCACATCGACAAGAAGTCGCGCGACCAGTGGGAAATCCGCACGCACAAGCGCCTTCTCGACATCGTCGATCCGACCCCCCAGACCGTGGACGCGCTGATGAAGCTCGACCTGGCTGCGGGCGTTGATGTCGAAATCAAAGTATAAGGGGGGCATCAGATCATGCGCTCTGGCGTAATCGCAAAGAAGCTGGGCATGACCCGGCTGTTCCTGGAAAACGGCACGCAGGTTCCTGTGACCGTTCTTCAACTTGACAATCTGCAGGTCGTGGCACAGCGCACCGCCGACAAGGATGGCTATACCGCCGTCCAGCTCGGCGCGGGTCTGGCCAAGGCCAAGCGCACCACCGCTGCCATGCGCGGCCATTTTGCCAAGGCTCATGTCGAGCCGAAGCGCAAGATCGCCGAATTCCGCGTGACCCCGGATTGCCTGATCGAAGTGGGTGCGGAAATCACCGCCGCCCATTACCTCGAAGGCCAGTATGTCGATATTGCCGGCACCTCGAACGGCAAGGGCTTTCAGGGCGCGATGAAGCGGCACAACTTCGGCGGCCTTCGCGCGTCGCACGGTGTGTCGGTTTCGCACCGGTCGCACGGGTCCACGGGCCAGTGCCAGGACCCCGGCAAGGTGTTCAAGGGCAAGAAGATGGCCGGTCACATGGGCGCTGTCCGCAGCACCACCCAGAACCTGCAAGTCGTGCGCACCGATGCCGACCGTGGTCTTATCATGATCAAGGGCGCTGTCCCCGGCACCAAGGGTGGTTGGGTCACGATCAAGGACGCGGTAAAGAAAGCGGCTCCGGCAGACCTGCCGTTGCCCGCAGCGATCCGCGCAACTGTCGCTGCTCCGGTGGCCGAAGTGGCTGTCGAAGGGGGTGAAGCATGAAACTTGACATGATCAAACTGGATGGCGCCGCTGCCGGCTCCATTGATCTGGATGATGCGCTGTTCGGGCTGGACCCGCGCGCCGACATCCTGCACCGGGTGGTCCGGTGGCAGCGTGCACGCATGCAGGCTGGCACCCATTCGACGCTGACCCGCGCCGAAGTGTCCTATTCCACCAAGAAGATCTACAAGCAGAAAGGCACCGGCGGCGCACGCCACGGGTCCAAGAAAGCGCCGATCTTCCGTCACGGTGGCGTTGTGAAGGGCCCGACCCCGCGCAGCCACGCCCACGACCTGCCCAAGAAGTTCCGGGCACTGGGTCTGCGGCATGCGCTGTCGGCCAAGGCCAAGGCTGGGGAGCTGGTCATTCTGGACAGCATCGCCCTGGCTGATGCCAAGACCGGCACTCTTGCCAAAATGGCGTCCGAGCGTGGCTGGAAGCGCGTGTTGATCATCGACGGCGCTGACGTTGACGCGAATTTCGCGCTGGCGGCCCGCAACATCGGAACGATCGACGTGCTGCCGACGATGGGCGCGAACGTCTATGACATCCTCAAGCGTGATACTCTGGTGATCACGAAGGCGGGCGTCGCAGCTTTGGAAGCCCGTCTGGGTAAAGGTGCCTGAAATGAGCGTGAAACCAGAACATTACGACCTGATCAAGAAGCCCGTCATCACGGAAAAGGCCACCATGGCCTCGGAAGCTGGCGGTGTGGTGTTTCAGGTGGCCATGGATGCAACCAAGCCGCAGATCAAGGAAGCCGTCGAGGCGATCTTTGGTGTCAAGGTGAAGGCGGTCAACACCACCATCACCAAAGGCAAGGCCAAGAAGTTCAAGGGCCGTCCGGGCGAGCGTTCGGACAAGAAGAAAGCCTATGTCATGCTGGAAGCCGGAAACACCATCGACGTTTCCACGGGCCTCTGATATTGGCTGCGAATCTTGCGGCCCCGGTTTTCCGGGGCCGTGGATTTTTGACGAAGCGCAGGGGCCAACCCTGCGTATGACCGGGGAGCTTCGGCGCCCTTTAACCTCGGGCAGCAGATTTGCGGCCCTGACATAGCGGAAGACAGAGAGCATGGCACTCAAGTCGTATAAACCGACGACGCCTGGCCAACGAGGGTTGGTTCTGATCGACCGTTCGGAACTGTGGAAAGGCCGTCCGGTCAAAGCCCTTACTGAGGGTTTGACCAAGACAGGTGGCCGGAACAACACCGGACGTATCACGATGTGGCACAAGGGCGGGGGCGCCAAGCGCCTGTACCGCATTGTGGACTTCAAGCGCATCAAGCACGACATCCCGGCGGTCGTCGAGCGGATCGAGTATGACCCGAACCGTACCGCCTTTATCGCCCTCGTGCGTTACAACGATGGCGAGCTTGCCTATATCCTCGCGCCGCAGCGGCTTGCCATTGGCGACTCTGTGATTTCGGGCGCGAAAACCGACGTGAAGCCGGGCAACGCGATGCCGTTTTCCGGCATGCCGATCGGCACGATCGTTCACAACGTGGAAATGAAGGCTGGCAAGGGCGGGCAGATCGCACGCGCGGCCGGCACTTATGCCCAGTTCGTTGGCCGTGACGGTGGCTATGCGCAGATCCGCCTGTCGTCGGGCGAATTGCGGATGGTGCGTCAGGAATGCATGGCCACCATCGGTGCCGTGTCGAACCCCGACAACTCGAACCAGAACTTCGGCAAAGCCGGTCGTATGCGCCACAAGGGCGTGCGTCCGACGGTGCGCGGTGTTGCCATGAACCCGATCGATCACCCGCATGGTGGTGGTGAAGGCCGGACCTCGGGTGGTCGTCACCCGGTTACCCCGTGGGGTAAAGGGACCAAGGGCAACAAGACCCGCAAAGCCAAAGCATCGGACAGCCTCATTGTCCGCTCGCGTCACGCCAAGAAGAAAGGGCGCTAATCCATGGCACGTTCCATTTGGAAAGGCCCGTTCGTCGATGGTTATGTCTTGAAAAAGGCAGAAGCATCGAAGGCTTCGGGCAAGAGCGAAGTGATCAAGATCTGGTCGCGTCGGTCCACCATCCTGCCGCAGTTCGTCGGGCTGACCTTTGCCGTCTACAACGGCAAAAAGCACATCCCGGTGAATGTGACCGAGGAGATGATCGGGCAGAAGTTCGGTGAATATTCGCCGACCCGCACCTATTACGGCCATGCGGCCGACAAAAAAGCCAAGAGGAAATAAGCCATGAGCACGGAAAAGAACCCCCGTCGCGTGGCGGACAACGAAGCGATGGCGATTGCCCGGATGCTGCGTACCTCGCCGCAGAAACTGAACCTCGTCGCCGGTCTGATCCGGGGCAAGAAGGTTGAAAAGGCTTTGGCCGACCTGACCTTCTCGAAGCGCCGCATCGCGGGCGACGTGAAAAAGTGCCTGCAGTCGGCGATTGCCAATGCGGAAAACAACCACAACCTCGACGTTGACAGCCTGATCGTTGCCGAGTCCTGGGTTGGCAAGAACCTGGTGATGAAGCGCGGCCGTCCGCGTGCTCGTGGCCGTTTCGGTAAAATCATGAAACCGTTCAGCGAGCTGACGATCATCGTGCGTCAAGTCGGGGAGTCTGCATAATGGGTCAGAAGGTCAACCCTATCGGGATGCGTCTTCAGGTCAACCGCACCTGGGACAGCCGCTGGTTTGCTGAATCGAAGGATTACGGCAACCTGCTGCTGGAAGACCTGCGCATGCGTGAATACATTCACGAAGAGTGCAAGCAGGCCGGCATCAGCCGCGTGATCATCGAACGTCCGCACAAGAAATGCCGTGTGACCATTCACACCGCACGTCCGGGCGTGATCATCGGCAAAAAAGGCGCCGACATCGAGACGCTTCGCAAGAAGCTGACCGTGTTCACCAAGTCGGAACTGCACCTGAACATCGTCGAGATCCGCAAGCCGGAACTGGACGCACAGCTGGTGGCCGAATCCATCGCGCAGCAGATGGAGCGTCGGGTGTCCTTCCGTCGCGCCATGAAGCGTGGCGTGCAGAACGCGATGCGCATTGGTGCCCTTGGCATCCGCGTGAACGTGGCCGGCCGTCTGGGCGGTGCCGAGATTGCCCGGACCGAATGGTACCGCGAAGGCCGTGTGCCGTTGCACACCCTGCGCGCCGACATCGACTATGCCCTGTCGGAAGCCACGACCCCGTACGGGATCATCGGGGTGAAGGTCTGGATCTTCAAAGGCGAAATCCTTGAGCATGATCCGCAGGCCCATGATCGTCGTCTGGCAGAAGCTGCGGATGGCCCCGCGCCGCGCGGCCCGCGCCGCGACCGCGAACGCGCGTAAGGGAGAAAACAGATGTTGCAACCAAAACGGACCAAGTTCCGCAAGCAGCACAAAGGCCGCATCCACGGCGAAGCCAAAGGCGGCTTCCTGTTGAACTTCGGCTCTTTCGCGCTGAAAGCCACCGAGCCCGAGCGTGTGACCGCGCGGCAGATCGAAGCGGCCCGCCGCGCGATCACCCGCCACATGAAGCGTCAGGGTCGGGTCTGGATCCGGATTTTCCCGGATGTGCCGGTGTCCTCCAAGCCCACCGAAGTCCGGATGGGTAAGGGCAAGGGGTCGGTCGATTACTGGGCAGCCAAGGTGAAACCGGGCCGCATCATGTTCGAGATCGACGGCGTGTCGGAAGTGATCGCACGCGAGGCCCTGCGCCTTGGCGCGATGAAGCTGCCGGTCACCACCCGCGTTGTCGTGCGCGAAGACTGGTGATCACGGCGGGGTGAACCCCGCCCTACGGATTGGGCCCTGCCGGGAACGGCGGGGCCTTTTGCCTGTAAGGAGCCTGCCATGGCCGAGATTGCGTCGCTGTTCGTCACCCGCCTGTACCGCGCCAAGCTGAGCGAGCTTGGCAAGCGCAAGGTGGACTATGCCGAGTTGAAAGCCTCCTGCGAGGCGATTGCCGAGGATGACGAGGCGGGCCAGAAGTGGTGCGAGGAGAACGGCTATCCGGGCTATACGTCCTATGCGTCGCTCAATGATCTGCCCTGGCGCTTCCCGGTGTTTGCCGACCTGGAAAAGGCGCTGGACAAGCATGTGGCGGCGTTCTGCAAGGACCTTGGCTTTGATCTGGGCGACAAAAAGCTGAAATGCGGATCGTTCTGGATCAACATTCTGCCCGAGGGCGGCATGCATGCCAGCCACATCCACCCCCATTCGGTGATTTCCGGTACGACCTATGTGTCGATGCCGAAGGGGACCAGTGCCCTGAAACTGGAAGACCCGCGTCTGGCGATGATGATGCACGCCCCCTTGCGGTCAAAAAAGGCGGGGCAGGAGTTGCAGACGTTTGTCTATGTGAAGCCTGAGGTCGGCGAGGTGCTGCTGTGGGAAAGCTGGCTGCGCCATGAAGTGCCGATGAACATGGCCGAGGACGAGCGCATTTCGATCAGCTTCAACTATGAATGGGCGTAGGTTTCGCCCCGGCGCAGGCCGGGGCCTCGACGCCTACACACTATTGCCCGAGGCCCCGGCCTGCGCCGGGGCGAGCAGCGCCTGATCGAAGGCTCACGCTCGATGCGCGGGGCGCCACGCTTCAGTGTCCTGATCCCGACCCCAACATACCCCTTGCCCCACCACCTCCTTTCCCCTATACGGCCCTATCCACGGTTCCGGGGCAGCCCAGAATCGCGGTTCATCATTGATCCACCGGGTTCAGCGTGACCTTGCATCTGCAGGGGCGTTCTGGTGATTGAAAAAGGAAGACGGCATGAAAGCCGAAGAACTCAAGGCCAAGACGCCTGACCAGCTGCGTGACAGCCTGGTCGCGCTGAAGAAGGAAGCGTTCAACCTGCGCTTTCAGCAAGCCACCAACCAGCTTGAAAACACCGCCCGCATGCGTGCCGTCCGTCGTGACGTGGCCCGTATCAAGACGGTACTGAACCAGAAAGCCGCCGACGCGGCGGCGAACTGAGGAGCGAACAGATGCCCAAGCGTATTCTTCAAGGTGTCGTGACCTCCGACAAGAACGAACAGACCATCACCGTTCTGGTGGAACGTCGTTTCAAGCACCCGCTGCTGCAAAAGACCGTGCGTAAGTCCAAGAAGTACCGGGCTCACGACGAAAACAACACCTTCAAGACGGGCGATACTGTCCGCATCGAAGAGTGTGCGCCGATTTCGAAAACGAAACGTTGGACTGTGGTTGTCGCCGCTACGGCGTAACTTCGGCCCATTGAACGAAACCCTGGGGAATGGTCCCCAAAGGTCGGGAGAAACCAAATGATCCAGATGCAGACCAATCTGGATGTTGCTGATAACTCAGGCGCTCGCCGAGTTCAGTGCATCAAGGTTCTGGGTGGCTCGCATCGCCGCTATGCTTCTGTGGGCGACATCATCGTGGTGTCGGTCAAGGAAGCCATTCCTAAAGGCCGTGTCAAAAAAGGCGACGTGCGCAAAGCCGTTGTCGTGCGCACCGCCAAGGAAGTTCGCCGTGAAGACGGCACCACCATCCGTTTTGACCGCAATGCTGCCGTCATCCTGAACAACCAGGGTGAACCGGTCGGCACGCGTATCTTCGGGCCGGTTGTGCGTGAACTTCGCGCCAAGAACTTCATGAAAATCATCTCTTTGGCTCCGGAGGTGCTGTAATGGCTGCCAAGCTGAAAAAAGGTGACACGGTCATCGTGCTGACTGGCAAGGACGCAGGCAAGCAGGGCGAGATCGCCTCTGTGAACCCAGGCGCCAACAAGGCCGTGGTCGAGGGCGTGAACATGGCCATCCGTCACACCAAGCAATCCGCAGCCTCGCAGGGCGGCCGTCTGGCGAAAGCCATGCCGATCGATCTGTCGAACCTGTCGCTGATTGACTCCAAGGGCAAGGCAACCCGCGTCGGCTTCCGCATGGATGGCGACAAGAAGGTCCGCTTTGCCAAGACCACCGGGGAGGCGATCTGATGCTGGATCAAGCAACCTATACGCCGCGCTACAAGGCGCTGTACCTGAACACCATCCGCGCCGCGATGCGCGAGGAGTTTGCGTACAAGAACGACATGATGATCCCGCGTCTGGACAAGATCGTGATCAACATGGGCGTGGGCGAAGCTGTCAAAGACACCAAGAAGGTCAAAAAGGCCGCTGAAGAACTGACCGCGATTGCCGGCCAGAAGGCCGTGATCACCCATGCGAAAAAGTCGATCGCAGGGTTCCGCGTCCGGGAAGAAATGCCGCTTGGCTGCAAGGTCACGCTGCGCGGCGACCGGATGTACGAATTCTTCGACCGCCTGGTCACCATCGCCCTGCCGCGCGTGCGCGACTTCCGCGGTGTGAAGCCGACCTCGTTTGACGGGCGTGGCAACTATGCCATGGGCCTCAAGGAACAGATCGTGTTCCCCGAGATCGAATTCGACAAGGTGGATGAAGTTCTCGGTATGGACATCATCATCTGCACGACTGCCAAGTCCGACGCAGAAGCCAAGTCGCTGTTGACCCACTTCAACATGCCCTTCACCGACATCGTGAGGACCTGAACATGGCCAAGAAATCCATGGTGAACCGCGAAGTGAAACGCGCAGCCCTTGTGAAGCAGCATGCCTCCAAGCGCGCGACGCTGAAGTCGGTGATCAACGATCAGTCCAAGCCCGTGGAAGAGCGCTTCAAGGCGACTCTGAAACTGGCTGCAATGCCCCGCAATTCGTCCGCCACCCGGCTGCACAACCGCTGCCAGCTGACGGGCCGTCCGCATGCGTATTATCGCAAGCTCAAACTCTCGCGCATCATGCTGCGTGATCTTGCCTCGTTCGGCCAGATCCCCGGCATGGTCAAATCGAGCTGGTAAGGAGGTTCTGATATGATGATGAACGATCCTCTCGGCGATATGCTGACCCGTATCCGCAACGCGCAACTGCGTGGCAAGTCGACCGTGTCGACCCCGGCCTCGAAACTGCGCGCCTGGGTGCTGGATGTGCTCGCCTCTGAAGGCTACATCCGCGGCTATGACCGCGCCACGACCGAAAATGGTCAGGGCGAACTGGTGATCAGCCTGAAATACTTTGAAGGTACTCCGGTGATCCGCGAACTCAAGCGCGTGTCCAAGCCGGGGCGCCGCGTCTATATGGGCGTTTCCGAAATTCCGACGGTCCGCAATGGCCTTGGTGTTTCCATTGTCTCCACACCGAAAGGTGTCATGTCCGATGCAGCCGCACGATCCGCCAATGTTGGTGGCGAAGTGCTCTGCACCGTATTCTAAGGGGAGGGTGCAATGTCTCGTATCGGCAAGAAACCCGTAGCCCTGGTCAAAGGCGTCTCTGCCTCGATCAGTGGCCAGACCATCGAAGTGAAGGGGCCGAAAGGCACCCGCAGCTTCACCGCAGGCGACGACGTGACCATCACGATCGACGCTGATGCGGTCAAGGTGACACCGCGTGGCATGTCCAAGCGCGCACGTCAGCAATGGGGCATGTCGCGGTCGATGATCGCGAACCTCGTTGAAGGCGTGACCACCGGCTTCAAGAAAGAGATGGAAATTCAGGGCGTGGGTTACCGCGCCGCGATGACCGGAAACGTCTTGAAGCTGTCGCTTGGCTACAGCCACGACGTGAACTTTGAAGTGCCGGCTGGGGTGACGGTCACGTCGCCCAAGAACACCGAAATCATTGTGGAAGGCATTGACCAACAGCTTGTTGGTCAGGTCGCTGCGAACATCCGCGAGTGGAAGAAGCCCGAGCCGTACAAGGGCAAAGGCATCCGCTACAAGGGCGAGTTCGTGTTCCGCAAGGAAGGCAAGAAGAAGTAAGGGGCGCAATCATGGCGAACACAAAGAGAGATCTGTTCCTCAAGCGCCGCTTGCGTGTCCGGAACAAAATCAAGGCGATGTCGAACGGGCGCTTGCGCCTGTCCGTCCACCGCTCGTCCAAGAACATCAGCGTGCAGTTGATCGACGACGTGAAAGGCGTGACCGTTGCGGCCGCCTCGACGTTGGAGAAAGACTTCGGGCTGGTCGGCAAGAACAACGTCGAGGCGGCTGCCGTCATCGGTGCTGCCATTGCAGAGCGGGCTAAAAAGGCCGGTATCGAAGAGTGCTACTTCGATCGTGGCGGTTTCCTCTTTCACGGTAAGATCAAGGCTTTGGCCGAGGCTGCCCGTGAAGGCGGCTTGAAGTTCTGAGGAGTTTGACAAATGGCAGAACGTGAAAACCGCCGGGATGACCGTGGCCCGCGCCGCGACAACCGCCCGGAAGAAACGCCGGAATTCGCTGACCGTCTGGTCGCGATCAACCGTGTGTCCAAGACTGTAAAAGGCGGCAAGCGCTTTGGTTTCGCAGCCCTTGTGGTTGTGGGCGATCAGCGCGGCCGCGTCGGCTTTGGCAAAGGTAAAGCCAAGGAAGTGCCGGAAGCGATCCGCAAAGCAACGGAACAGGCCAAGCGCCAGATGATCCGCGTGCCCCTGAAGGACGCCCGCACGCTGCACCACGATATGGAAGGCCGTCATGGCGCCGGTAAAGTGGTGATGCGGACGGCCGTTGCCGGGACCGGGATCATCGCCGGTGGTCCGATGCGCGCCGTGTTCGAGATGTTGGGCCTGCAAGACGTGGTGGCGAAAGCCATCGGGTCGTCCAACCCCTACAACATGGTCCGTGCCACCATCGACGGTCTGAAGAAGGAAACCAGCCCCCGCCAGGTCGCGTCGCGCCGTGGCAAGAAGGTGGCCGAGATCCTGCGCAAGCCCGAAGCTGAAGTGGTGGAGGCCTGATCATGACCGATGCTGTCAAGAAAACCATCGTCGTCAAGCAGGTGGCATCTGCCGCCCGCCGCCCGGCTGTGCAGACCGCGACCCTGAAGGGTCTGGGCCTGAACAAGATGAACCGCACCCGCGAGCTGGAGGATACGCCTTCGGTCCGTGGCATGGTCAACAAGATCTCGCATCTTGTGACGATCATCGAGGAACGCGGCTGAGATCGGAGGATGGGCAAGCTCGGGTTTCGCTTGCGAAACCCAAGCCTATTGCCCATCCAACAAAGCGCCCCGCCGCAAGGTGGGGCGTTTTGCTTTGCGTGAAACGAATCTTCCCAATTGGTGGCAGAGTGCTACGCTCGCCCCATGCCCTTGAGGAGGGGCGAGGGAGGATATCATGGCCAATTACGCAGGCGGCTGCGCGCATGTGCGTGTGACGACAAGCGCCGAGCCGATCGACAATCACGAGTGCCACTGCAACGTCTGCAAATCGGTGACCGGGCAGCAGCACACGCATGTCGCGTTCTTCAACCATGGCGACGTGACGGCAGACCATCCCGAAAAGATCAAGCGGGTGCCGTTCAATGCGGGCAACCCGTCCGGGCCGCTGGAAATCTGCCTCTGCACCGATTGCGGGGCCGTGCTGATGCTGGACGACAAGCAGGGTCGTATCCGCGTGGCGGTGCCGAATGTGATGGGCTACGACGACGCGGCCTTTCCGAAGGCGACCTATCACGCGTTCTGGGATGAGACGAAGGGCTATGAAAAGCCGCATGACGGGCGGCCGGTGTATGAAGGGCTGCGGCCGGAGTTTGTTTGGCCGAAGGGGGCGTAGGGCGGGGTTCACCCCGCCGGCAGCCGGAATGGCGGGGTTTTTCTCGTTATGTGTTGAATTTGCGTTCACACTTTCTATTCTTGGAAAATACGAGTTTTTTGGAGCGCAAGTTTGATGAGAATTTTACTGAGATCGTTCGCGGCCGCTTTGCTGATTGGCCCCAATGTTTTATGGGCAGCTCCATGCGACTATCGCCTTAGCGAAATGATTGGTGGCGCTGCTGCCGGGACGATCGCGACATCTGGCGCGGCCGTGTCGGGTAGTGGGGCAGGCATGACTGCAGCAGGTTTCTATACGTTGCAAAATGCTGTCACAGGTTCGACGATGCTCGCATCGACTGCGGGCGGTGTATCTGGTGCCGGAACCGTGGGGATCATGGGCGGTACCGCTGGTCTGATCGGTGGAACAGCGTCGGTATTGCTTTCTCCCGTTGTGATTGGCGTGGGGGCGGCAGTTGCGGTTGGGGTGGGGGGATTTGAGGCGGGTTGTCTTGCATCAGATGCCTGGTATGCCGATCGGATCGAGGATTATGACGCAGTTCTTTCAGCCCTGAGGCGGGTTTCCGACGTTATGGATGTTCCGCTGTTCATGTTGATCGAATCTTCAGGCAGGAGTGCAGTTGTGGTCGTTCCGAACAAGGACAACAAACCTGTTGTCTACAAGGTGGCAGATTTGTACTTCGTCAATGGGGAGTTGATGAACAGGGATTGGCTCCGGAATACCAGTATCGGTCATTTCGGGGCAATCATTGGACAACCGAAACCGTAACAAGGGCGTAGGGCGGGGTTCACCCCGCCCTGACTTGCGCAAGGATGAAACCCCCTCTATACGCCCCCGGTGGCCCCCTATCGCCACAGAATCAACAATCGCCGCGTTGCCCCTGCCCGTCGCAGGCGGGGGCTTTCCGGCATAGGAGTATGCGACATGAAATTGAATGAACTGCACGACAACCCCGGCGCAACCAAAAAGGCCAAGCGCGTCGCGCGTGGTCCGGGTTCGGGGTCGGGCAAGACCGCTGGCCGTGGTATCAAGGGTCAGAAATCGCGTTCGGGCGTCGCAATCGGTGGCTATGAGGGCGGCCAGATGCCGCTGTACCGCCGCTTGCCGAAGCGCGGCTTCAACAAGCCGAACCAGAAGCATTTCGCGGTGGTGAACCTCGGCCTGATCGAGAAGTTCATCGGTCTGGGCAAGTTGGATGCAGCCGTTGCGATCACCGAAGACATGCTGGTGACTGCTGGCCTGACCAAGTCCAAGCATGACGGCATCCGCATCCTGGCCAAGGGGGCGATCACCTCGAAGATCACGCTGAACGTCACCGGAGCTTCGGCATCGGCGATCGAAGCGGTGGCTGCGGCTGGTGGGTCGATCACCGTGGCCGAGGCGCTGGAGCCGCATGGCAAGTCCAAGGCCAAGGCAAAAACTGAATAAATGGTTGTGAGCGGTCCTCAGACCGCTTACATGGAAGCCAAGTTTTCCCGCGCCGCCGAACCGGAGAACGGATCGGCGGCGCTTCGCATAGAGACTTCGTCTCGGAAAGAGTCTGGGCATGGCATCTGCTGCAGAGCAAATGGCGTCGAACCTTAGCTGGGGCGCGCTTGGCAAGGCGACCGATCTTCGCCAGCGGATTTTCTTTACCATCGGACTGCTGATCGTCTACCGGCTGGGGACATATATCCCCGTGCCGGGGATCGATGGCGCGGCGCTGAAGGATTTCATGGCAAGTGCCGGCGCAGGCATCGGCGGCATCCTGAACATGTTCACCGGCGGCGCGATCAGCCGGATGGGGATTTTTGCCCTTGGCATCATGCCCTATATCTCGGCCTCGATCATCGTGCAGCTTATGGGCACCATGTATGGCCCCTGGATGCAGTTGAAAAAGGAAGGCGACGCCGGCCGCAAGAAGCTGAACCAGTACACCCGCTATGGCACTGTAGCGCTGGCGATCTTTCAGGCCTGGGGCATTGCCCTGTCGATCGAAGCCGGCGATCTGGCGCATGATCCGGGCATGTTCTTCCGCATCGCCTGTGTGATCACGCTGGTCGGCGGCACCATGTTCCTGATGTGGCTGGGCGAGCAGATCACGGCGCGCGGCATCGGCAACGGCATTTCGCTGATCATCTTCGTCGGCATCGTCGCGGAAATTCCGGCGGCTTTGGCGCAGTTCTTCAGCCAGGGCCGGTCGGGCGCAATCTCGCCTGCGGTGATCATCGGGGTGTTGGTCATGGTGGTGGTGGTGATTGCCGCCGTGGTGTTCATGGAACGCGCACTGCGCAAGATCCACATTCAGTACCCCCGCCGCCAGATGGGCATGAAGGTCTATGACGGCGGGTCGTCGCATCTGCCGATCAAGGTGAACCCGGCCGGCGTGATCCCGGCCATCTTCGCGTCGTCGCTGCTGCTGTTGCCCACCACGATTTCGGCGTTTTCGGGCTCGCAGACCGGGCCGGTGATGTCGACGATCCTGGCCTATTTCGGTCCGGGTCAGCCGCTGTATCTGTTGTTCTTCACGGTGATGATCGTGTTCTTCAGCTATTTCTACACCGCCAACGTGGCGTTCAAGGTGGATGATGTGGCCGAGAACCTGAAGAACCAGACCGGCTTCATTCCGGGCATCAAGCCGGGCAAGAAGACCGAGGAATATCTGGAGTATGTGGTGAACCGGATCCTGGTGCTTGGATCGGGCTATCTGGCGGTGATCTGCCTGTTGCCCGAAGTGCTGCGCAGCCAGTTCGCCATTCCCTTCTACTTTGGCGGGACCTCGGTGCTGATCGTGGTGTCGGTGACGATGGACACGATCAATCAGGTGCAATCGCATCTGCTGGCGCATCAGTACGAAGGTCTGATTGAAAAATCGCAGCTTCGCGGCAAAAAACGGACAGCGCCCAAAGCGCCCGCACGGCGCTAAGGGGGGCGGCATGGTCAATATCATTCTGCTTGGCCCGCCGGGGGCTGGCAAAGGCACGCAGGCCAAGCGGCTGGTGGATGAACGCGGCATGGTGCAGCTTTCGACCGGCGACATGCTGCGCGAGGCCAAGACCAGCGGCACCGAAATGGGCCGCCGGGTGGCCGAGGTGATGGCGCGGGGCGAGTTGGTGACCGATGCCATCGTCATTGGTCTGATCGGAGAAAAGCTGGCGCAGCACGCGGGTTCGGGGTTCATCTTCGACGGCTTTCCCCGCACGCTGAAGCAGGCCGATGCGCTGTCGGACCTGCTGGCGCAAAGCGGGCAGGGGCTGGATGCGGTGATCGAGATGCAGGTGGATGACGCGGCCCTGGTGGCACGCATCACCGGGCGCTACACCTGCGGCACCTGCGGCGAGGTCTATCATGACGCCACCCGCCCGACGGCTGTGGCGGGCACCTGTGACGCCTGTGGCGGCCATGATCTGCGGCGGCGGGCGGATGATACCGCGGACGCGCTGAAAACCCGTCTGATGGAATATTACAAGAAAACCTCGCCGCTGCTTGGCTATTACTATGCCAAGGGTCAGCTTGCGACGGTCGACGGGCTGGCCGAGATGGACGCTGTTGCAGCGGCCGTTGCGAAAGTTCTTGACAAGGCGTGATTGTGCCCCTTGCGGCCTTGACGCCCCTGTCAAAAGCCCATAAAGCACGGCGTCCCGGTGCGGAATCGCGCCGGGCTTCCCATTACAGGGATTCGGTCTGTCGCGGTGCAAGTGCCGGGATGGAGTTGTGAAAAAAGGTTCTGGCATGACGGAACCGCAACCAAAAGGAAGACACGTTTGGCACGTATTGCTGGCGTCAACATCCCGACCGCGAAACGGGTACCTATCGCGCTGACCTATATCGCTGGTATCGGTCCGCATATCGCAGAACAGATCTGCGCGACCGTCGGCATCGACCGCGCGCGCCGGGTGAATCAGCTGTCCGACGCAGAAGTGCTGTCGATCCGCGAGTACATCGACGCCAACCTGACGGTTGAAGGCGATCTGCGTCGTGAAACCAGCATGAACATCAAGCGTCTGATGGATCTGGGCTGCTATCGCGGCCTGCGTCACCGCAAGGGCCTGCCGGTCCGCGGTCAGCGCACGCACACCAACGCTCGTACCCGCAAGGGCCCCGCAAAAGCCATCGCTGGCAAGAAGAAATAAGGGGAGGCACGAGATATGGCACGCGATACCAAATCGACCCGCACCAAGAAGAAGGAACGCAAGAACATCGCCGCTGGCGTCGTTCATGTGAACTCGTCCTTCAACAACACCAAGATCCTGATCTCCGACGTTCAGGGCAACGCCATTTCGTGGTCGTCCTCGGGCACCATGGGCTTCAAGGGCTCGCGCAAGTCGACCCCCTATGCCGCCCAGATGGCTGCCGAAGATGCAGCCCGCAAGGCGCAGGAACATGGCATGAAGACCGTCGAGGTCGAAGTGCAGGGGCCGGGTTCGGGCCGCGAGTCCGCGCTGCGTGCGCTGGCTGCCGTGGGTCTGAACATCACGTCCATCCGCGACGTGACCCCGCTGGCCCACAACGGCTGCCGTCCGCCCAAGCGTCGGCGCGTCTGAAGTCTTTCAATCTGGTCGGGCCGCGCGGTGTTCGCGCGGCCCGATTTCGTCGTTTCAAGATCCTCGGGCGTCTTCTGCTTCTAGGACATGGGCAGTAGACTAGTATGGAGGCGAAAGCATGATCCACAAGAACTGGCAAGAACTGATCAAACCGGCGCAACTGGTTGTGAAACCGGGGCCGGACGCGCAGCGCGTGGCCACCGTGATCGCAGAACCGCTGGAGCGTGGCTTTGGCCTGACGCTTGGCAACGCGCTGCGCCGTGTGCTGATGTCGTCGCTGCAAGGGGCTGCCATCAGCTCGGTGCAGATCGACAATGTGCTGCATGAATTTTCCAGCGTGGCCGGTGTGCGCGAAGACGTGACCGACATCGTGCTGAACCTGAAAGGCGTCAGCCTGAAGATGGAAGTCGAAGGGCCGAAGCGCCTGTCGATTTCGGCCAAGGGGCCGGGCGTTGTGACCGCTGGCGACATTTCCGAATCGAACGGCATCGAGGTTCTGAACAAGGATCACGTCATCTGCCACCTCGACGACGGCGCCGATGTGTTCATGGAACTGACCGTGAACACCGGCAAGGGTTATGTCTCGGCCGACAAGAACCGCCCCGAAGACGCGCCGATCGGCTTGATCCCGATTGATGCGATCTTCTCGCCGGTCAAGAAAGTGTCCTACGAAGTGCAGCCGACCCGTGAAGGTCAGGTGCTGGACTATGACCGCCTGACCATGAAGATCGAAACCGACGGCTCGCTGACCCCTGATGATGCCGTGGCCTATGCCGCGCGCATTCTCCAGGACCAGTTGGGCGTGTTCGTCAACTTTGATGAACCGGAATCGGCGAAGCTGGGCGAAGTGGATGCGGGGCTTGAGTTCAACCCGCTGCTGCTCAAGAAGGTTGATGAGCTGGAACTGTCGGTCCGTTCGGCAAACTGCCTGAAGAACGACAACATCGTCTACATCGGCGATCTGATCCAGAAAACCGAAGCGGAAATGCTGCGCACGCCGAACTTTGGCCGCAAGTCCTTGAACGAAATCAAGGAAGTGCTGTCGGGCATGGGGCTGCACCTGGGCATGGACGTGGAAGACTGGCCGCCGGAGAATATCGAGGATCTGGCCAAGCGTTTCGAGGACCAGTTTTAGCAAGGTCGGTAAGGCGGGGTTAACCCCGCCCTACCCAAATGCCTGCAATTGCGGGGAAACATGGGCGCAATGCCCCAAGGTGAGCGGATCCAAACGTAGGGTCTGCCGGACAAAGCAAAACATAGCGTCTAGGAGATTCCGATGCGTCACTCGAATGGCTACCGCAAGCTGAACCGCACCCACGAACACCGCAAGGCGATGTTCGCCAACATGTGCGGCTCGCTGATCGAACATGAGCAGATCAAGACCACCCTGCCCAAGGCCAAGGAACTGCGCCCGATCATCGAAAAGCTGATCACCCTTGCCAAGCGCGGCGATCTGCACGCCCGTCGTCAGGCCCATGCCCAGCTGAAGCAGGACATGCACACCGCGCGCCTGTTTGAAATCCTCGGGCCGCGCTATGCAACCCGTCAGGGTGGCTATGTGCGCGTGCTCAAGGCCGGTTTCCGCTATGGCGACATGGCCCCGATGGCGATCATCGAATTCGTCGATCGTGACCCGGCCGCCAAGGGCGCTGCCGACCATGCCCGCACCGCGGCTTTCGAGGCTGCCGAGGATTGATCTGATCCATTTCGATCCGTAAGGCCCGCTGAAAGGCGGGCCTTTTGCGTTTGTGGCGAAAATACGGATAGTTCCGGACAACTTCGCGCTTAAGTACTGGAATGTTAAGACCCGTCAATCTAAAGTAGAAGAAAGGCGTGCGCAGTTGGTGGTAAATGTCTGAGAGAAGGTCCGTCCTTTTGCTTCTGGAAAAACTCGATCAGCTTGCCCCCATGGGCTACACGGTCGGGCTTCATATCCGATTCGCGTCGCCGCTTGTCTATAAAAGCTCGTATCCCAGTGAATGGGTCGATCACTACAACAGCCATTCCTATTACCTGCGCGATCCGCTGGTGTTCTGGGGTGTTGGCGTCGAAGGAACCACCCGGTGGAGCGGGATCCCCCTGCCTGACCCGTTCTCGGTGATGAAGAAAGCCGCGTCCTATGGGTTGTCGTTTGGGGCGGTGTCGTCCTACGGCCCCATCACCTCCCGTTCGATTGTCGGCATTGCCCGGTCGGACCGCGAATTCCTGGATGAGGAGCTGGACCTTCTTAGGGAGCTGACCGTCCAATTGCACATCGAGGCAAAGCCGCCCTCCGAGCTGACAAAGGCCCAGGTCGAAGCGTTGCAATGCGTCGCGAATGGGGATCGGCACACGGCGGCAGCGGCCAAGTTGGGCATCTCGGAAAGTGCGTTCAAGGCGCGGTTGCAATCTGCCCGCCTCCGGCTGGAGGCCAGAACCACATCCGAAGCCATCCGCAAGGCGCGCGAATTCCGGCTGCTATAGCCCGCGTGCCGTCCCTTCAAAGGTTTTTTCACCCGCGAAGGAGCGACGACCATGGAAGTTACCACCCTGTCCTACCACAACCTGCACAATCACGGCCAACTGTTTGCCAACATGTTCCGGGCGCGGCACCGGACCTTCATCCTGCACAACAAGTGGGATCTGCCCGAGGCCGATGGCATGGAGTTCGACCAGTACGACACCCCCGCCAGCCGCTGGGTTGCCGTGCATGAACGCGGTGAGGTGCTGGCCGGGGTGCGCCTGACGCCGACGGTGCATCGCTGCGGCATCTACAGCTACATGATCCGCGATGCACAGCGCGGCCTGCTGGAAACCATCCCGACCGACCTGCTGAATTTCCCGGCCCCGGTTGACCCCAATATCTGGGAATCCAGCCGGGTCTTCGTGTCCGACGATGTGCCCGCCAGTGACCGGCTGCGGGTGCAGATGCAACTGATCCACGAGATGGTGGTGTCGGCGCGCGCCCTTGGGGCCACGCAGGTTCTGGGCATCATCCCCGAACATGCGCCGCGTCTGGCGCGTCGGGTGGGGCTGGACTGTGTGCCCGCAGGCCCGGTGCTGAACACCGGCGGGATGAAATCGGTCTGCGTCACCATCAGCATGCAGACCAAACTGCACTGATGCGCCCCGAAAACCGGGCCGGTCAGCCCCCTTTGTCTGTGCAAGCAGCAAGGGGGGCTATCCCATTAACCCTGTTACATCTTCGCAAAGGGACTCGCGCTATGGTGCATCACAGCTACGCGGATTACTCTTTAGAGAGAATCGCCCCTGTTGAAAAAGACATGTCAGTAAAAGTCGGAATAGATCTGGAATTGCACAATCTGGGGCTGATGTCCCCGTCTGGCTATTTCATCGGATTGCACATCCGGTTCACCTCGCCGCTGATCACGTTTCAGACCTATGATCAGGCCTGGCTGGACCATTACACCGAAAACGGCTTTGTGCTGCGCGATCCGATGACGGCCTGGGGGTTTTCGCAAACCGGGGCCATCCGGTGGAGCGATCCATCGCTGCTCGACCCGTTCGGCCTGTTCAGGGAGGCGGCGAAATACGGTCTTCATTTCGGGGTGACGGCGGCCTGGGGGCCGATCAAGTCACGCACCATTGCCAGTTTCGCCCGGTCTGACCGGGACTTTCGGGATGATGAAATTGCGATCATCACGGCGGCGGTCCGGCGCCTGCATGACATGACCGAACCACCCGAAGAACTGACCAAAGCCCAGGTCGAGGCTTTGCGATGCATTGCAGGGGGCGACCGTTTTGCTGCGGCGGCCGAAAAGCTGGGAATATCGGAAAGCGCGTTGAAGGCGCGGATCACTTCGGTCCGCATCCGCCTGATGGCGCGCACCACGGCCGAGGCGATCCAGCGCGCCAAGGACTATCGCCTGATCTGACGACGACCCCTGCAAGGTTACGACCACCACCGAAACCCTGCAGGAGAACCCTATGCAGACCACAACGCTGTCTTTTGCCAACATCCACAACCATGGCGAGCTGTTCGCCAACATGCTGCGCGCCAGGCGCGAGTTGTTCATCGTCCACAACAAGTGGAACCTGCCCGAAGCCATGGGGATGGAGTATGACCAGTACGACACCCCGGCCTCGCGGTGGGTCGTGGTGCATGACGAGGCGGGCAATGTGCTGGCGGGCAACCGCCTGACGCCCACCACCACCGCCTGCGGCATCTACAGCTACATGATCCGCGATGCGCAGCGCGGGTTGCTGGACACCATCCCCGCGCATCTGCTGTACGATCAGGCCCCGGTCGCCGACCACATCTGGGAAAGCAGCCGCCTGTTTGTCAGCCATGATGTGCCGTCCTCGATCCGGCGCCGGGTACATGCGCAACTGATTGCGCAACTGGGGGATTCGGTCCGCAGTCTGGGGGCGACCCATTGCCTGACCCTGCTGGCCGCCACCTGGCCCCGCTGGGCCGACCGGGTCGGCGTCAGGATGAAGGCCATGGGGCCGGTGATGGCGATTGATGGCATCGACAATCAGGTGGTGCTGATGGATTTCTCGGCCACCCTGCACTGACCTTTGCGCGTGGCGGTGGCCGCTCTGGCCATCGCCGTGCCAACGCCTGTGGCATCGGCAGGGCCACCCGGCTATCATCCCGGCATGGCCGATCTGTTCGACACCCCCGACGCTGCCCCCCCCCAAGGCCAACGGCCCTTGGCCGACCGTCTGCGCCCGCGCGTGCTGTCGGATGTGATCGGGCAGGGGGCGGTGCTGTCGCCCGACGGGCCCTTGGGCGCGATGCTGGGGGCGGGCAGTCTGTCGTCGATCATTCTGTGGGGGCCGCCCGGCGTGGGCAAGACCACCATCGCGCGGCTGCTGGCGGCGCAGACCGATCTGGCCTTCGTGCAGATATCGGCGATCTTTACCGGGGTGCCGGACCTGAAGAAAGTGTTCGAATCCGCCCGCATCCGCCGCCAGAACGGGCAGGGCACTTTGCTGTTCGTCGATGAAATCCACCGCTTCAACAAGGCGCAGCAGGATGGATTCCTGCCGTTCATGGAGGATGGCACCATCCTGCTGGTCGGGGCCACCACTGAAAACCCGTCGTTCGAGCTGAACGCAGCACTTTTGTCGCGCGCGCAGGTGATCGTGCTGCAACGGCTGGATCTGACCGACCTTGAACATCTGGCGCAGCGGGCCGAACGCGAATTGGGCCGCGCCTTGCCCCTGACCGGCGATGCACGCGAGGCTTTGCTGGAGATGGCCGATGGCGACGGGCGCGCGCTGCTGAACCTGATCGAGCAGGTTTCTGCATGGCGCCTCGCCTCCCCCCTGACGCGCGATCAGCTTGGCCAGCGCCTGATGCGCCGCGCCGCCAAATATGACAAATCGGGCGAGGAGCATTACAACCTCATCTCGGCCCTGCACAAATCGGTTCGCGGGTCCGATCCCGACGCTGCCCTGTACTGGTTTGCGCGCATGCTGGAAGGCGGTGAAGACCCGCGCTTCCTTGCCCGCCGCCTGACCCGGATGGCGGTCGAGGACATCGGGTTGGCCGATCCGCAGGCGCATGATGTCTGCCTGAACTGCTGGCAAACCTATGAACGGCTGGGATCGCCCGAGGGCGAACTGGCTTTGGCCAATGCAGTTGTCTATCTGGCCCTGGCCCCCAAATCGAACGCCGTCTATGTGGCCTACAAGGCCGCCCGCCTGGCCGCGCGTGAAACCGGCAGCCAGCCGCCGCCGCTGCACATACGCAATGCGCCGACGAAGCTGATGAAGGACATCGGCTATGGCACCGGCTATGCCTATGACCATGATCAGGAGGATGCGTTTTCGGGGCAGGATTACTTCCCCGACGGCATGAAGCGCCCGGTCTATTACCTGCCCCCAGAACGTGGATTCGAGCGCGAGTTGAAGAAGCGGATCGAGTATTTCGCCAAGCTGCGGGCGCGCAAGACCCCCGGCTGACGGCTGCACAGCCAGTCTTTTTCCTGCAAAGGTTGACAAAACGACCCTTGGGGCACAAAGACAGCGCATGGTCTGGACCCTTTCCCAAATAGCCCTCGGCGGTGCCGCAGGTTCTGTGCTGCGTTACCTGACCATCACGTCGGTTGGCGCCCCCTGGGGCACCGCGCTGGTCAATGTTGCGGGCAGTTTCGTGATGGGCCTGCTGTTCGTGGCGCTGTCCGGCCGCCCCTATTTGTCGCCGCTGCTTCTGGCCGGTGTGCTGGGCGGCTTTACCACCTTTTCGGCGTTTTCGCTGGATGCGCTGAAGCTGTGGCAGGGGGGGCAGATCGTGTCGGCCTTTGCCTATGTCGCAGGGTCCGTGATCCTGTCCCTTGCCGCCGTTGCCCTGGGCGCGGCCCTTGCCAAAGGAGCCCTCGGATGAGCGGCGTCACCACACTTACCGTCACCGAAGACGAGGGCGAACAGCGGCTGGACAAATTCGTCAAGCGCCGTTTTCCGCAACTGACCCAGGGCCATGTCGAAAAGATGTGCCGCACCGGGCAGATCCGCGTCGATTCCGGCCGCGTCAAGGCCAGTGACCGGGTGACGCCCGGCCAATCGGTGCGCATCCCGCCGCTGCCCGATACCGAGGCCCCGGCCCGGCCCCGTGCCGGTGGAATATCCGCCGCCGATGTAAAGATGATCCAGAACGCGGTGATCTATAAGGACGACCATCTGATCATCATTAACAAACCTCCGGGACTGCCCTCGCAGGGGGGGTCGGGGCAAGGCGACCGCCATGTCGATGGCCTGGCCGAGGCGCTGACCTTCGGCTACAAGGACAAGCCCAAGCTGGTGCACCGGCTGGACAAGGACACGTCTGGCCTGCTGATGCTGGCCCGCACCGACCGCGTGGCCCGCGCGCTGTCCGAGGCGCTGCGCCACCACCTGACCCGCAAGATCTATTGGGCCCTGGTCGCAGGCGTGCCGCATCCGCGCAAAGGGTCGATCAAATACGGGCTGATGAAAGCGCCGGGTCACGGGCGGGTGCCAGAGGCCGAAAAGATGCAATGCATCCACCCCGCCAAGATGGCCGACCACCCCGAGGCCAAGCGCGCGCAGACCGACTACTTCACCCTGTGGTTTCTGGGCACCCGCCTGTCGTGGATGGCGCTGGAGCCGGTGACGGGCCGCACGCACCAGTTGCGCGCTCATATGGCCGAAATCGGCCATCCCATTCTGGGCGATAGCAAATATGGCGCGACAGGGGCCGAGAATGAAGGCGATGGCTGGGGGGCCTCGGTGGGGGGCGACATCAGCCGCAAGCTGCATCTGCACGCGCGATCGCTGACCATCGAACATCCCATCACCAAGGCGCAGATGACCTTCACCGCCCCCTTGCCGGATCATATGGCGCGGACGTGGAAAAGTTTCGACTGGAACGAAAAGGACGTGCCCGCCGACCCGTTTCGGGGTGGTGAATGACCGGTTGGGCGGCAAAACGGTTCTGGACCGCGGCTAGCGCAGAACCCTGCGACGGCGGTTTTACCGTGCGGCTGGACGGGCGGGCGGTGAAAACCCCGGCCAAGACGGCGCTGATCCTGCCGACGCTGGCAATGGCGCAGGCGATTGCGGCGGAATGGGATGCCCAGACCGGCAAGGTCGACCCCACCACCATGCCCTGCACCCGCAGCGCCAATTCGGCCATCGACAAGGTAGCCGTGCAGTTTGACGAGGTGGCAGGCCTGCTGGCCGCCTATGGCGCGTCTGATCTGCTGTGCTACCGCGCGACCCGCCCGGCTGAACTGATCGACCGGCAGGCGGCGGCTTGGGATCCGCTGTTGCACTGGTGCGCCACGGCGCTGGACGCGCCGCTGCATGCCACGGCGGGCATTGTGCATGTCGACCAGCCCGGCCCAAGCGTCGCCCGCCTGACCGCCCGCGTTTTCGGCTTCACCGCCTTTCAACTCGCGGCGGTGCATGACCTGATTTCCATTTCAGGCTCGCTGGTTGTGGCGCTGGCGATCACCGAGGGTCAGCTGTCCGTACAGCAGGGGTGGCAGATCAGCCGAATCGACGAAACCTGGCAAAACGAACAATGGGGCGTCGACGAGGACGCCGCCGCGCACGAGGCTTTGCGCCACGCGGCCTTCCTGCATGCCGGGCGATTCTTCCTATTGTGTGGGTGACAATCTTTCCGCGCGGCGCCCAAGGCGGTGGCGAACTGGCGCGGAATATTGAGCAATTGCCTGATTTGCGGGCATAAATTCGGTATCTCCCGGTTTCGCTTGACCTTTCAAAGCCCTTCGGAGGAAACTGTCCAACACTGGGAGAGGCTCACCTCCAACAGTTTCGCTCCCGCAACACCTGCGGGGCATCAAAAATCACCGTCCAAAGGACGGAAACTCAGGATGAGGTAAGAATGAACAAATCCGTATTCTTCGGCGCCCTTGCCGCCACCACGATCATCGCGGGCATGGCTTCGGCCGCCACGCTCGATGACGTGAAGGCGCGTGGCGAGCTGATCTGCGGCTCCAACACCGGTCTGACCGGTTTTGGCGCACCCGACGCGAACGGGGCCTATCAGGGCTTCGACGTGGCTTTGTGCAAGGCTTTGGCGGCCGCCGTTCTGGGCGACGCTGCAAAGGTGAAATACGTTCCCACCACCGGCGAGACTCGTTTCACCGCGCTGGCCTCGGGCGAAGTGGACGTGCTGATCCGCAACTCGACCTGGACCTTCAGCCGTGACAACGACCTGAAGTTCGATTTCGTCGCCGTGAACTACTATGACGGTCAGGGCTTCATGGTGAAGAAAGACCTCGGCGTTTCGTCCGCCAAGGAACTGGACGGCGCGACCGTCTGCATCCAGACCGGCACCACGACCGAACTGAACCTGGCCGACTTCTTCAAGTCGAACAACATCAGCTACAACCCGGTCACTGTTGCGGACGACAGCGAAGCAGCCCGCCAGTATCTGGCCGGTGCCTGCGACGCCTACACCACTGACGCATCCGGCCTTGCCGCCACCCGCGCCACCATGGCGGACCCGGCAAACCACATCATCCTGCCGGAAATCATCTCGAAAGAGCCGCTTGGCCCGGTCGTGCGTCACGGCGACAACCAGTGGGGCGATATCGTCCGCTGGGTGTATTTCGCGCTGCTGGTCGCCGAAGAAAAAGGCATCACGCTGGCGAACCTCGAAGAAGTGGCCGCAGCCGCAGCCGCTGATCCGGCCTATGATCCCGAAGTGCAGCGTCTGCTGGGCATCGGCGACAACGACATGGGCAAGATGTTCGGTCTGGACAAGGAATGGGGCAAGCGCGCCATTGCCGCTTCGGGCAACTATGGCGAGATTTTTGAAGCCAACATCGGCTCGTCCACCCCGATCGGTCTGGCACGCGGCCTGAACGCGCTGTGGACCCAGGGCGGCCTGCAATACGCTCCGCCGATCCGCTGATCCAATTTCGGGCGCCCTGGCAGCAGGGCGCCCGATTTTCAAGCATCCATCCACCAAACCGCACCAGACAATAAACGCCTGAACTGCACGGGGCCAACCCCGCGCCATAATCGGCACCAAGCCGAAGCACGGTCAGGCACAGGGGGTTACACATATGGCAATTGCCAGCGACGCACCGAAAGACTTTCGGCTGAGTATGCTTATCTACGACACCCGGTTCCGGGCCATCACCATTCAGGTGATTGTCCTGCTGCTGGTGTTGCTGGGTGTGGCTTGGCTGCTGAACAACACGATCGCGAACCTTGCCGCCAAGGACAAGGACATCGATTTCGGCTTTTTGTCGGCCCGTGCCGGCTATGACATCGGGCAGGCCCTGATCCCCTACACCAACGACAGCAGCCATTTCCGTGCGGCTTTGGTGGGGCTGGTCAACACGCTGGTACTGGCCTTTTTCGGTTGCGTCTTTGCGACGATCCTTGGCGTTGTGGCCGGGGTGCTGCGCCTGTCGAACAACTGGATCGTTGCCCGCCTGATGACGGTCTATGTCGAGATGTTCCGCAACATCCCCCTGCTGCTGTGGATCATCCTTGCCTATGTGATCCTGTCGGAAACCCTGCCCACCACAGCCGATTTCCGCAAAAGCGCGGCCCTGATCGCCGACGGCCTGCCGCCGATTGCCACGATGAGCTTTGGCGACACCGTTGCGCTGACCAACCAGGGGCTGAACGTTCCGTCGCCCTTCTTCACGCGTGGCCTTGGCTTCATCAACATTGGCGATCTGGCCATCAGTGTCAGCTTTCTGGCGGTAGCCGCCGTGCTGGCCGTGTCGATCCTGGTGAACATGGGCGTGCTGCGCCGCGCCCGCGTCATACAGGAAGCCACCGGCGACCGCCCCGTCACATGGTGGAAAAGCCTGCTGATCCTGATTGGCCCGGTGGCCGTGCTGTGCATCGCCATGGGCCTGTCCTTCGATCTGCCGGTGATGGGCAAGTTCAACTTTGCCGGCGGCATCAGCATCGACCACGCCTTTACCGCCATGCTGGTGGCGCTGACCCTGTACACCGGCGCCTTCATCGCCGAGGCCGTGCGCGCAGGCATTCAGGCCATTTCGCGCGGTCAATCCGAGGCCGCCTTTGCCCTTGGCCTGCGTCCCAACCGCACCATGAAGCTGATCATCCTGCCGCAGGCGCTGCGGGTGATCATCCCGCCGCTGATCAGCCAGTGGCTGAACCTGACCAAGAACACCTCGCTTGGCATTGCGGTCAGCTATCTTGACCTGCGCGGCACGCTTGGCGGCATCACGCTGAACCAGACGGGGCGCGAGCTGGAATGCATGCTGCTGATGATGCTGATTTATCTGATCATCAGCCTGATCATCTCGTCGCTGGCGAACATGTACAACGCATCCATGAAACTGAAGGAGCGCTGAGATGGCCCCCACCTCAATCGCCTTCACCCGTGACACAATGCTGCCGCCGGAGCTGCCCCCCGCATCGCAGCGCGGCGCGGTCAAATGGGCGCGGGAAAACCTGTTTTCCGGCCCGCTGAACACCATCCTGACGCTGCTGGCGCTGCTGGTGGTGTTCCTGATCATCAAGGCCTCGCTGCCCTGGTGGCTGAACAGCGTCTGGAACGCCAGTTCACTTGGCGAGTGTCGGGCCATCGTCGCGGCCTCGGCGGGCGAGGGCGCGACCGGCGCCTGCTGGGCGATGATCCGCGAACGCTGGCACCAGTTCATCTTCGGCTTCTACCCGCCATCCGAATGGTGGCGCCCGACCCTGGCCTTCGGGCTGCTGTTCGTCGCACTGGCCCCGGTGCTGTATTCGGGCATTGCGCGGCTGAACACGATGATGGTCGGCATTGTCGGCGTGGTGCTGGTGGTGGTACTGTTCCTGCTGGGCACCGACGGCCTGCATATCGGGCTTGTCGCCGTTCTGATGGCGGCGCTGACCGGTGTGGCGCGGGTCGCCACGCCCAAGCTGATCCTGGTGACGCTGCTCTACCCGTTTGTCGGATTTTTCCTGCTCTGGGGCGGGTCGGTCTGGGGGCCGGTCGGGGTGATCGCGGGCTTTGGCATCATGGTGCTGGTCTACAACCTGTTGCAGGCCCGGTTGGGCGTGGTGATGGCGACGGCGCTTGGCTTTGTCGCGGCCTGCGTCTGGTGGCTGGCGCTGCAGACGACCGTCACCACCGCGCTGCATTCCATCCTGCCATGGGGGTTGGAGGCGATCGATTCCGATCAGTTCGGCGGCTTCCTTCTGGCCTTTACCATCGGCGTCACCTCGATCTCGGTGTCCTTGCCCATCGGCATCCTGCTGGCGCTTGGGCGGCGGTCCGACATGTTCCTGATCAAGACGCTGTCTGTCGGCTTCATCGAATTCATCCGGGGTGTGCCGCTGATCACCATGCTGTTCACCGCCAGCCTGCTGCTGCAATACTTCCTGCCGCCGCAGACCAACTTCGACCTGATCCTGCGCGTGATCATCCTGGTGACGCTATTCGCAAGCGCTTATATCGCCGAGGTGATCCGGGGGGGCCTCGCCGCCCTGCCACGCGGTCAGTACGAGGCGGCGGACGCGCTCGGGCTGGATTACTGGCAGGCACAGCGGCTTATCATCATGCCGCAGGCCCTGAAAATCTCGATCCCCGGCATTGTGTCGTCGTTCATCGGATTGTTCAAGGACACCACTCTGGTCGCCTTCGTGGGTCTGATGGACCCGCTGAAAGGCGTGACCACCATCGTTCGGGCCGACATCAACTGGAAGGGCATCTACTGGGAGCCCTACATTTTCGTCGGCGCCATCTTCTTTGTCGTCTGCTTCGGAATGTCCCGATACTCGATGTATCTGGAAAAGAAGCTCAAGACCGATCACCGTTAAGGAACAACCCCCATGTCCGAACACGCAGTAGACCTGTCCAAAATGAAGATCTCGGATGAGGTCGCCATTCAGATCGCGGCCATGAACAAATGGTACGGCACCTTCCATGTGCTGCGCGACATCAACATGACGGTGCAGAAGGGCGAACGCATCGTCATCTGCGGCCCGTCGGGATCGGGAAAATCCACCCTGATCCGCTGCATCAACCGGCTGGAGGAACACCAGTCCGGCCAGATCATCGTCGATGGCACCGAACTGACCTCAGACCTCAAGAACATCGACAAGGTAAGGTCCGAGGTTGGCATGGTATTTCAGCACTTCAACCTGTTCCCGCATCTGACCATTCTGGAAAACTGCACCCTCGCCCCGATCTGGGTCCGCAAGACCCCCAAGCGCGAGGCCGAGGAAACCGCCATGCACTTCTTGCGCAAGGTGAAGATCCCGGAACAGGCGAACAAATACCCCGGCCAGTTGTCGGGCGGTCAGCAACAGCGCGTGGCCATCGCGCGGTCCTTGTGCATGAAGCCCCGGATCATGCTGTTCGACGAGCCGACATCGGCCCTTGACCCCGAGATGATCAAAGAGGTGCTGGACACCATGATCAGCCTTGCCGAAGAAGGCATGACCATGCTGTGCGTGACGCATGAAATGGGCTTTGCGCAGGCGGTGGCAAACCGGGTGATCTTCATGGATCAGGGGCAGATCGTGGAACAGAACGAACCGCGCGAGTTCTTCAACAACCCGAAATCGGACCGCACAAAACTGTTCCTGTCGCAGATCCTCGGCCACTAGCAGGATGGGCGGTCCCGGCCCCGCCGGGTTCGCCCATCCGCCTTTTCAGGCCACAAACTCTTTCGGCACGATGAAATCCACCGTCGTACCGCGACCAAAGCCCACATCGGCCCAGGCCTCGGCCACGAAATCCACGATCAGGGTGGCCCCGGTCGGATAGCGGGCGAAATCCGGGCTTTGCGGCGCATGGGCCACCAGCCGCGCGGCGAATTCGGCAATGCCGGGATTGTGGCCGATCATCATGACGCAATCCGCCGTCGCGTGCCGCAACACCGCCAGCATCACATCCGGCCCCGCATGGTACAGTGCGGGCTTCAGTTCCAGCAGCGGCGTGCCCGGCAAGGCAGGCGCGATGCCCGACCATGTTTTCCGGGTGCGCTCGGCATCCGAACACAGCACCTGTCCCGGCACATAATCACGGCTGGCCAGCCATTGCCCCAGATCGGCAGCAGCAGATTTTCCGCGGTCGTTCAGCGGGCGGTCATGGTCCGGGGTCAGCGGGTCATCCCAGGCGGATTTGGCGTGGCGGGTCAGGATCAGGCGCTTCATTTGTGGAACTGCCTCATATGATATGCTGATTGTTCAGGCATCCTTGCATAGGCTTGGGACACGGGGCAAGTCCTGCGCACGGCGCAGCCCAAGTTCAGGCAATCCTCCCCCGCCGCGCTGTCCAGCCAGGTATGGCACCCCGGCACGTCATAACCCTGCGCGCCCAATGCCCCCGCCGGGCAGGCGGCAATGCAGGGCCGGGCGCACGTCACGCAGGGGGCGGTTTCGGGCGGCGGCACCTCGATGGCTTCCTTCAACGCCAGCGCGCCGCGAAAGCTGACCATCAGCCCCTGATGCCCATGCACCAGCAACCGCACCGGGCTGTCCCAGACCCGCCCCGTGCGCAGGGCCCATTGATAGAACGGATGGTACGGTGGCCCGCCAAAGGGAAACAGCGCCTTGGCCCCCAGATCGCAGGCCAGCCGCCCGATCACCCGGCGCGACCAGCGGTCCACCGCATCGGGGCGGCCCCATTCCGGCTGCGCCGTCAGATGCGGCCAGAACCCCGGCTCACCTGGCCCCAGCATCAGCAGCGTGCGGGTGCCCGCAGGCAGCCCCGGCTCATCCGGCGCGCAGATGAACCCGCCCAGCACCTCCAGATGCTGCGCGGCTGCGGCATCGGTGATCTGTGCAAGGTCTGCCATTACCCCCGCTTCACCCTTGGCTTCACCCGCGGTTCGGTCGACCGGATCTGGCTGCCCGCGCCATGGTCGGTGAACAGTTCCATCAGGCAGGCATTGGGCACCCGCCCGTCCATGATCGTCACCGCCCGCACCCCCTGATCCAGCGCCATCAGCGCCGTTTCGGTCTTGGGAATCATCCCCCCCGCGATCACGCCATCGGTGATCATCTGGCGCACTTCCTCGGGCGTGATCTGGGTCATCACCTCGCCCGCCGCGTTCTTGACGCCCGACACATCGGTCAGCAGCAGCAGACGGTCGGCCTGCAAGGCCCCGGCAATCGCGCCCGCCGCCGTGTCGCCGTTCACGTTGAACGTCTCGTTATCCGCCATCCCCGTCGCCACCGGGGCCACCACCGGGATGATGCCCGCCGCGTAAAGATCGCGCAGCACCTGCACGTTCATCTCGACCGGGCGGCCGACAAAGCCCAGTTCGGGGTCATCGGCGACGCAGACCATCAGGTCGTCGTCCTTGCCCGAAATCCCCACCGCGCGGCCCCCCGCATCCATGATCGCCTGCACGATGCGCTTGTTGACCAGCCCCGACAGGATCATTTCTACCACCTGCACGGTGGCTTTGTCGGTGACCCGCTTGCCGCGCACGAACTCGGATTTGATCCCCAGTTTGGTCAGCATGTCGTTGATCATCGGCCCGCCACCATGCACAACCACCGGGTTCACGCCGACCTGCCGCATCAGCACAATGTCGCGGGCAAATTCGGCCATCGCGGCATCGTCGCCCATGGCATTGCCGCCGAATTTCACCACCACCACCGCATCGGCATAGCGTTGCAGATAGGGCAGGGCTTCGGACAACATCTTGGCGGTGCTTGCGGCGTCAGACATGGTGGCAATCTGCTTTCTCATCAAGGGCCTCCTTCGGGTTGTGCCGTTGGTAGCCGCTTTGCGCCGGTCTGCCAATAAGGGTTCCGCCGCCTTGCCTTTCCCGACCAAACGCGTAAGCCTTTGCCCCAGACCGGAGGGTGCGATGACCGAGCAGAAAACACTGGTGCTGACCGGGGCCAGCCGCGGAATAGGGCACGCCACCGTCAAACGCTTTTCCGCCGAAGGCTGGCGCGTGCTGACCTGTTCGCGGCAACCCTTCGATCCGCGTTGCCCCTGGCCGGGGGGCGAGGAAAACCACATCCAGATCGACCTTGCCGACCCGCACAAGACCATCGCCGCGATTGAAACCATCAAGGGCAAGATCAACGGCCGCCTGCATGCGCTGGTCAACAACGCGGGCATCAGCCCCAAAGGCGACGGCGGCAAGCGGCTGAACACGCTGGACACCGACCTGCGCACCTGGGGGCAGGTGTTTCATGTGAACTTCTTCTCATCCGTGATTCTGGCGCGCGGATTGCAGGCGGAACTTGCGGCCACCAAAGGATCGGTGGTGAATGTAACCTCGATTGCCGGGGTGCGGGTGCATCCGTTTGCCGGGGCGGCCTATGCGACGTCCAAGGCGGCGCTGGCCGCGCTGACGCGGGAAATGGCCCATGATTTCGGGCCCTTGGGTGTGCGCGTCAATGCGATTGCACCCGGCGAGGTGGAAACCGCGATCCTGTCGCCCGGCACTGACAAGATCGTGGAAAAACTGCCGCTGCGCCGGTTGGGTCAGCCGCGCGAAGTGGCCGATGTGATCTGGTTCCTGTGTTCGGACCAGTCCAGCTATATCTCGGGCACCGAGATCGAGGTGAACGGGGCGCAGCACGTTTAGGGCTGCTTACTCCAGCGTCGCGATGATCGCCCGCAGCGTCTCGATCCCGTCGCCCTTTTCCGAACTGGTCACGACAATCTCGGGGTAGGCGGCGGGGTGTTTTTTCAGCGCCTCCATCACCTGCGCGACATTGGCGTCACGTTCGGCGCGCAACACCTTGTCGGCCTTGGTCATCACCACCTGAAAGGTCACGGCAGACCGGTCGAGCATGGTCAGGATTTCCTCGTCCACCCCCTTGACCCCATGCCTTGTGTCGATCAGCACGAAGGCGCGGCGCAGGGTTTGCCGACCTTGCAGATACTGTTTCAGCAGCGCCTGCCATTTGGCCACGATATGCACCGGGGCCTCGGCATAGCCATAGCCCGGCAAATCGACGACATAGCGTTCGGGGCCAAAGGGCACGCCGCCAGCCGCAAAGAAGTTGATCTCTTGCGTCCGACCCGGCGTGTTCGATGCGCGCGCAAGGTTCTTGCGGTTGGTCAGCGCGTTGATCAGGCTGGATTTTCCGACGTTCGACCGGCCTGCAAAGCACACCTCCAGCCGGTCTGCCGGGGGCAGACCCGACATGGCGACCACGCCCTTCACAAAGGTCACCTCACCGGCAAACAGCAGGCGCCCTGCCTCGCGGGCAGCATCCTCGGGTTCGGGGGCGTGGGAAAAGGCAAGGGTCATGTCAGGGTCCAATCATCGCCCAGGGTCACGGGGCCGCCATCAATGACCGTGGCATAAAGCCCGAAATCCTGATGGCCAAAAGCAGTCTCGAGGCCCCGCAGCGTGTCGGCATCACTGTGCCCGGTGTCGGGGTTCACGGTCGTCGCACGGCAGCGGGTGATGCGTTCCTCGATCCGCAGGGTGGCGTTGCCGATACGGATGTGCCGCCCGATCCAGCCGAATTCGGCCCAGGGTTCGGCCCCGTCGATCCACAGATTGCCGCGCCAGCGATGTGGCGACAGATCCTGCCCCATCCGCGCCGACAGATCGGCAAGCGAGGCTTCCGACAGGATCGCCACCGACGGAAAGGCAGAATCCGTCATGCCGCGCCCGGCGCGGACAAAGCGGGCAGGCTGCGCGCGGTCGGGCGGGTTCAGCGGCGTGACCCATGCAATGAAGCGCGGCAGATCATCGGGATCGTCGGGCCGCAAGGTGATTGCGCCCCGGTCCGGGTGGTGCAGCGTCACCTGCCCGGTGGCCTCGTCCAGCATTGACGAAATCGCCATCAGCCCCGGTGCCTTGGCCCCGCGCGCAAAGTTGACGCACGGGTTCCACCCTTCCACCAGCCGCGCTGCCCCATGCGCCACCGCCCAGTGCCGGTCGAACGGCAGGCACGCCCCCGCCGAAAGCAGAACGGACGCGAGGTCTTCGCGTCCGTGCCCTTTGATCGGGTGGCGGCTGATCCGTGTCAGCCGACCCGTCATGTCTTGCCCTTGGGCTTGGTCTTGGATGCCACCGCCGCCTCGGGCTTCTTCTTCTTGAAGCCGGCCTTGATGTTGCCAAAGATGTCGGGCTTGTGCCCGTGGCTGCGCATGATGATGTATTGCTGGGTGAAGGTGATGATGTTGTTGGTGATCCAGTACACCACCAGCCCGCTGGCAAAGCCGCCCAGCATGAACATGAAGATCCACGGCATATAGGCAAAGATCTGCTGCTGTACCGGGTCGGCGGGGGCGGGGTTCAGCTTTTGTTGCAGCCACATCGTCACACCCAGCAGGATCGCAGGCAGGCCAATGAAGATCAGCGCCATGATCGACCCCGGATCGGGGGCTGCCCAGGGCAGCAGGCCGAACAGGTTGTAGATCGACGAGGTGTCGGGCGCCGACAGATCGCGCAGCCAGCCAAAGAACGGCGCTTGGCGCAGTTCGATGGTGACGAAGATCACCTTGTACAGGGCAAAGAAGATCGGAATCTGGATCAGGATGGGAAGGCAGCCCGCCGCCGGGTTGACCTTCTTGTCCTTGTACAGTTGCATCATCTCTTTCTGCAGGCGCTGCTTGTCGTCCCCGACGCGTTCCTTCAGCGCCTCCATCTCGGGCTGCAGTTCCTTCATGCGCGCCATTGAGACGTAGGATTTGTAGGCCAGCGGCAGCACCAGCAGCTTCAGCACGAAGGTCAGCGCAATGATGGCCAGACCCATGTTGCCGATCGCCCCGTTCAGCCAGTGCAGAACCGCGAAGATCGGCTTTGTCAGGAAGAAGAACCAGCCCCAGTCGATGCTGTCGATGAAACCCGGAATGTCCGCATCGGCCTGATAGGCCTTGATGGTGACCCATTCCTTGGCCCCGGCAAACAGGCGGCTGGTCGTGCTGATGGTGGCGCCGGGGGCCACGGTCATCACCGGCTGGCGCACTTCGGTCTGATAGATGTCGGAGGCCGCCACATATTTGGTGACGGCGGTATAGGGCTTGCCCTGTTCGGGGATCAGGGTGGTCATCCAGTAGTGGTCGGTAAAGCCGATCCAGCCATCGGTCGTGGCCTCGACCACATCGGCCTGCGCCCCTTCGCGCGGAACGACGGGAAGGTCGGCCACATCGCCATAGTCGGTTTCCGACAGCGCGCCGTCGGTGCGGGCCACCACGCCTTCATGCACGACAAAGATGTTTTGCAGATCGCTTGGCAGGCCATGGCGCGCGATGACGCCGTAGGGTTGCAGGCTGACCTCTGCCGCGCCCGAGTTCTGCACGCTGTCGGTGACGGTGAACAGGAAATCGGCATCCACCGAAATCTCGCGCCGGAAGGTCAGACCCTTGCCATTGTCCCATTGCAGCGTGACCGGCTGGTCGGGCGAAAGGGTCGCCCCCGCTGCCAGTCGCCATTCGGTGTTGGCACCGGGCACATCCTCGAACCCGAGCGCGCCGCCGGGGGCCCAGCCATAAAGCGCGTAATAAGCCTCGGGCTGGCCGACCGGCGACAGCAGGCGCACGGTCTCGGACGCGGGGTCCAACGTCTCGCGGTAGGTTTTCAGCGACAGATCGTCGATCCGGCCGCCCTGCATCGAGATCGAGCCGGACAGGCTGGGCGTGTCGATGGTCAGGCGCGGCGCGCTGGCGACCGCAGTGGCGGCATCAGGCTGTGCCGCCGTGGCCGGGTCGGCGACCGTGGCTTGCGCCGGGGCGCTGATGCTGGGGGCGTTGGGGTCCACCACGGGTTCGGGCGGCGGAAACACCACGAACCACACCAGGATCACAAGGAAGCTGAGGACAGTTGCGAGGATGAGATTCTTGTTCTGATCGTCCATAGGGACAACACCGTTTCTGGCAAATGGGTCAGCGGTGCTTCAACGATAGGGGGCGGCAAAGGTCAAGCGGTTTCGCCAGAGACGGCGGTTTGCGGCGGTCAAATCGGTGCAAGCGCGGGCATGGCGTGCCATCAGCGCGCCTTGTGGCCGATGCGGGGCGGCTTGGCGCGGCGGCTGCGGTATTGCGTGATCCAGTCGGGGGTGTCGTCCAGCGGCATCGGGCGCGCGATGCCAAAGCCCTGCACATGGCCGCAGCCAAGCTGCGCCAGCATGGTGTGTTCCGCCGGGCTTTCGACGCCTTCGGCCAGAGTCTCCAGCCCCAGACGTTCGGCCAGCGACAGAATGGCCGAAACCATCGACTGCTGGTCGCGGTCCGAATCCACCGCCGCCACAAAGCTGCGGTCGATCTTTAGGCGGCGCACGGCAAAGCGGCGGATGGTGGTGATCGACGCATGGCCGGTGCCGAAATCATCCAGATCGATGCCGCAGCCCAGCTTGGCCAGTGCCGCGATATTGGCCACGATCACGTCATTGTCGGTCTTGGCGATCACGGTTTCCAGAATTTCGACCGTCAGCCGGTCGGGGGTCATGTTGAAACGGTCCAGTTCCCATTTCAGCTTGTCCGCCAGTTTGGGGTTGCGCAATTCGGCGGCAGAAAAGTTCACGGCCACCGTCGGCACCCGCAGACCGGCCTTGTCCCACCGCGCGAGGGCCGACAGGGCGTGAAACAGGATCACCTCGCCCAGACGTTCGGACAGGCCCGCATCTTCGATCTGGGTCAGGAAATCGGCGGGAGGCAGGATGCCGCGGTCGGGGTGGTGCCAGCGGGCCAGCGCCTCGAACCCCGAAATCTCGCCCGTGTCGGTGGACAGTTGCGGCTGGAACCAGGGCCGGATCTGCGCCTCGTCCAGCGCGCGTTCCAGCCCTTCGCGGATGGCATTGCGGTCGGCGCGGGTGCGGGCCATGTCGGGGGCCCAGGCGCGGATGGCGCCGGGGCCATGGCGGCGGGCCTCATCCGCCGCGATCTGGGCGGCATCCAGCAGCGCCTTGCCATTGGCCTCAGGCGCGCGGTCGCCAAGGCAGAACCCGACCGAGCAGGTGACATAAAGCCGCGCCGCGCCCAGACTGACGGGGGGGGCCACCGCCTCTTGCAGGCGGGCCGAAAGCTGGACCATGGTTTCAAGGTCCAGCCGCCGCACCGGGGCCAGCACGATCGCCAGACCGCCGCCTTCCAGTTGCGCCACGCTGTCGCCGCCGCGCAAAGCGCCGCAGATGCGGTCGACCGACCGGGCCAGCACCTCGGCCTGCGCGGCCCGGCCATGGCGGTCCAGCACCACATCGGGGTCGTCGAACAGCACGACCAGACAGCCGGTGGTCTGGCCGCTGTCCGGCGCGTCGGTCAGGATGCTGTCGATCGCGGCAATGATCTGCGGGCGCAGGGACAGGCCCGACATGCCGTTGGGCCATGCGCGCGCCGCCCCGGAGGACCGGAACGCCCCCGCCAGCAGGCACAGCAGCGGCAGGCCAAGCGCCAGCCCGATCAACCCGCGTTCCCCGCCCGCCCAGAACGACAGCAAGGTGACGGCGGGCAGGCAAACCAGGGCTTCGGGGCGTCGGATCACGGATTTCAGCGTGCGAAACCCCGTGCTGATCGCCGACCCGGTCTTGTCCTGCATCATGGCCATTCCCTGCTGTTGCCGGGTCAGATATGGCCCGCATTCCGGCAGGGTAGAGAATCAGCCTGACTGCCGGGTTAACCGGCGCTTGCCAGATGCGTAGGATTTTAAACGTCTGGCCCGGATGACCCGTCAGTTCCCGGCACCGGGTCATAGCCGGACCCGCCCCAGGGGTGGCAGCGGCAGATCCGGCGCACCGTCAGCCAGCCGCCTTTCAGCCCGCCATGGTGCGCCAGCGCGTCCAGCGCATAGGCCGAACAGGTGGGTTGAAACCTGCAGCCATGGCCGACCCAGGGGCTGGCCAGCAGCCGGTAGGCGCGCACGGGCAGGGCAAGGGCATGGGCCAGCGGGGTCATGGTTTGGGGCGGTGAACCGACCGCAGCGCCGATTCCAGATCGGCGCGCAGGTCGGCATAGTCGCGCGTGATGGTGGCACCGGGCTTGGCGACGATCACATAATCCCAGCCGGGCCGGGCCAGTGCGGGCAGAACCTCGCGCGCCAAGGCCCGCAAGCGGCGCTTGGCGCGGTTGCGCGCCACCGCATTGCCGATTTTCTTGGACGCGGTAAAGCCGACGCGGATCAGCGCCGTCTCATCGCCGCGCAGACGCGCCTGCAACAGAAACCCGCCGGTGCCCTGCCTGCGGGCCTGGGCGGCGCGCAGAAAATCGGGACGGTTGCGCAGGGTTTCGATCACTTGCCGGGTTGCGGCAGCCACAGCGCATGACAAAACCGCCGAGAGTTCGGCGGACGGTTCGGCGGGTGGCCTTGTGTCCGTGTCCCTTGGCGGTGTCATGTCGTCTCTCGCAGGACCGGTTTCTGCACGCTGGGGCGGCAGGCCGGTCAGGATTCATGCCGACAGTTTGTGACGACCCTTGGCGCGGCGGGCAGCCAGCACCAGACGGCCGCCTTTGGTGGCCATGCGGGCGCGAAAGCCGTGGCGACGCTTGCGCACGAGGTTCGACGGTTGGTATGTGCGCTTCATAGCGGCCTCCATCAGACGGGTGCCCGAACCCGTCGGGATTCGAGGGCGGGTAAGTTGAAGCCCGGTCTTTACGGCTGCATCCGTCCTAAGTCAACGCAGGTTTGGGCCTTTTGCTGCAACATTCCGGGCGATGCGCGGATGATCCCGCCGGATCACTGCGGCGTGAGGGGTCTATCGCCGCGCGCCGGGATCGTTGATGGTGCGACAACACGGGCCGATTGGCCGCCAACGAGGGATGTATGCCAGACCCAGGACCTGCCCCCGGCCAGAAGGATGCCCCGGCATCGGTCGGGTTTGCCCGCAAGCTGCCCATCCTGATCTCTCTGGCCGGGGCCGCCATTGGCGCCTTCACCCTGCGCGATCATCTGAGCTTTGCGGCCCTGGCCGACAACCGCGAGGCCCTGCTGGCCTTCCGCGATGCCCATTACGTCTGGGCGGCGCTGACCTTTGTCGCAGCCTATGTCGGGATCGTGGCGTTCAGCCTGCCGGGGGCGACGATTGCCACGCTGGCGGGGGGATTTCTGTTCGGGCTGTTCCCCGGCGTGGTCTACAATGTCGGCGCGGCCAGCCTGGGGGCGGTTGCGGTGTTTCTGGCGGCGCGGGCCGGGTTCGGGGCCTCGGTCGCGGCGGGCATCGCCGCACGGGGCGGCGCGGTGGCGCGGTTGCAGGCGGGGTTGCGCGACAATGAATGGTCGGTCTTGCTGATGATGCGGCTGGTGCCTGCGGTGCCGTTCTTTCTGGCCAACCTGATCCCGGCCTTTGTCGGTGCCCGGCTGCTGCCCTTCGCGGTGACGACCGTTCTGGGCATCATTCCGGGCGGGCTGGTGTTCACCTCGGTCGGGGCCGGGCTGGGCGAGGTGTTTGGCCGGGGGGACAAGCCCGACCTGTCGGTGATATTTGCGCCGCATGTCATCGGCCCCATTCTGGGGCTGGCGGCGCTGTCGGCCCTGCCCATCGTGGTCAGGTGTTTTCGGAAAGGCGGCTGAGGTGGCGCGTATAAGGACAGATATCTGCATCATTGGCGCGGGGTCGGGCGGGCTGTCGCTCGCGGCCGGCGCCGCACAGATGGGGGCAAAAGTCGTGCTGATCGAGGCGGCCGAGATGGGGGGCGACTGCCTGAACGCAGGCTGCGTGCCATCCAAGGCGCTGCTGGCGGCGGGAAGGGCGGCGCAGGCGATGCGGTCGGGGGCGGTGTTCGGCGTGGCTCCGGTCGATCCGGTGGTGGATTTCGCCGCGGTGAAGGACCATGTGGCACAGGTGATCGCCACCATCGCCCCGGTCGACAGCCAGCCGCGATTCGAGGGCCTTGGCGTTCAGGTCATCCGCGACTGGGCCGAGTTCCTGTCGCCCACCGAGGTCAAGGCAGGCGACCACATCATCACCGCCCGCCGTTTCATCATCGCCACCGGCAGCAGGCCGCTTGTGCCGCCCATTCCGGGGCTGGATACGGTGCCGTACCTGACCAACGAGACGATCTTTGCCCTGCGCGACCGCCCGGACCATCTGCTGATCATCGGCGGCGGGCCGATCGGCATGGAAATGGCGCAGGCGCACCGGCGGCTGGGCTGTGCGGTGACGGTGATCGAAGGTGCAAAGGCCATGGGGCGTGACGACCCCGAACTGGCCGCCGTTGTGCTGGAAAATCTGCGGGCCGAGGGCGTGGTGGTGCTGGAGGATACCCCGGTTGCCGCCGTATCCGGTACGGCAGGGGCGATCACGCTGCATCTGGGCGACCGCCAGATCACCGGCAGCCATCTGTTGCTGGCGGCGGGGCGGCAGGTGGCGCTGGACCGGCTGAACCTGAAGGCGGCTGGCGTCGGCTATACCCGCAAAGGCGTGACGGTGGATGCCGGTCTGCGGTCGTCCAACCGGCGGGTCTATGCGGTGGGCGATGCGGCGGGGGGGCTGCAATTTACCCATGTGGCGGGCTATCACGCGGGCATCGTGATCCGGCAGGTGGTGCTGGGCCTGCCTGCGCGTACCAGCACCAAGGCGATCCCTTGGGTCACCTACACCGATCCCGAACTGGCGCAGGTGGGCCTGACCGAGGCCGACGCCCGCAAGACCCATGGCGATGCCCTGACCGTGCTGCGCGCCGATCTGGCCCATAACGACCGCGCGATTGCCGATCACAAGGCGCGCGGGTTGATCAAGGTCATGGTGGTGCGCGGGCGTCCGGTGGGTGCGTCCATCGTGGGGCCGCAGGCGGGGGAACTGATCGGGCTTTGGGCGCTGGCAATCTCGGCCGGGCTGAAGATGTCGGCCGTCGCAGGCATGGTGGCCCCGTACCCCACCTATGGCGAGTTGTCGAAACGTGCGGCGGGCAGCTATTTTTCCCCACAGCTCTTTGATAACGCTAAACTGAAATGGCTGGTGCGACGGATTCAGCGGTTTGTGCCGTAAGACGCTGTGGCAGCGCTGTGCAGCCACTGTCGCCGCCCTGCCGATGTCGGGCAGCGCGTCATGCCAATGTGAAAGGGGTTTTTGGTGCAATCAGGTCGGGGCGGGTTTCTGAACACCCTTTCGGGGCGGTTCCTGCTGCTGACCGTGGCCTTTGTCATGCTGGCCGAAGTGCTGATCTTTGTGCCCTCCATCGCCCGGTTCCGGGCAGACATGATGCTGGAACGGCTGAAGATGGCGCAGCTTGCCGCGCTGACCCAGCTTGCCACCGAAGAGATGATCAGCCCCGATCTGGAATCCGAACTGCTGCGCAATGCCGGGGTCTACAACGTGGTGCTGCGCCGCGATGAGGTGCGCGAACTTGTTCTGTCCTCGCCGCTGCCCGGTCAGGTGTATGAAAGCTACGATCTGCGCATGGCCGGTCCGTGGGAACTGATCCGCGATGCTTTCGCCGTTCTGTTCGACCCCGAGAACCGCCTTGTGCGGGTGATCGGCAACCCGGTACAATCCGGCGGGCAGTTGATAGAAATAACGATGCAGACCAAACCCTTGCGCGATGCGATGGTCGATTACGGCTTTCGCATTCTGGCGCTGTCGGCGTTGATTTCCGCCGTGACCGGGTTCTTGCTGTTTCTGGCGGTGCAGCGGCTGCTGGTGCTGCCGATCCGCCGGGTGGTGCGGCATATGCAGGCCTATGCCGAGGCCCCCGAAGACGCCCGCCGCGTGATCGCCCCAACCGCGCGGGTCGAGGAACTGCGCGTGGCCGAAGAGGCCATGGCCCTGATGCAGACGCAATTGACCGGCGCCCTGCGGCAAAAGCAGCGCCTTGCCCAACTGGGCGGGGCGGTGGCCAAGATCAGCCACGATCTGCGCAACATCCTGACCACGGCGCAACTGTTCGCCGACCGGATCGAGGGCAGCACCGACCCCGCCGTGACCCGATCTGCCCCCAAGCTGGTCAATTCGATCAGCCGCGCGGTGGCGCTGTGCGAATCGACCCTGACCTTTGGCAAGGCCGAAGAACCTCCGCCCAGCCTGAAACGGATCAGCCTGCGGCGGCTGGTCGAGGATGTGGCCGACGGCGAAGGTCTGGGCGCGGAATCGCCGGTGGCGGTGGTGATCGACGTGGCCCCCGACATGGCGATCCGCGCCGACAGCGAACAGGTGTTCCGTGTGCTGGCCAATCTGGTGCGCAATGCCCGGCAGGCGATCGAGGCTGTGGGGCAGGGCGGCACCATCGAAATCGCGGCGGGCGAGGATGCGACGCATTGGTGGCTCCGCGTCGGCGACACCGGCCCCGGCCTGCCCGCCAAGGCGCGCGAACATCTGTTCGCGGCCTTTCAGGGCGGCGCGCGCAAGGGCGGCACCGGGCTTGGCCTTGCGATCGCGGCCGAGCTGGTGGCAGGCCATGGCGGCAAGCTGGACCTGATCCGCAGCGACAGCGAAGGCACCGAGTTCCTGATCCGCCTGCCCAAGGCCGCCGATCCCGCCGAGATTTCATGACCGTCGTTTTCGCCCTTGCAATGCCGCGCCGGGGCCGCTACATCGCCGCGTAGTGGACCCATAGCTCAGCTGGATAGAGCATCAGACTACGAATCTGAGGGTCGGGCGTTCGAATCGCTCTGGGTCCACCATTTACTTACAATCAGTCCAGGTTCTTTAGCACCTGACCAATCACTCCAGATTGGTATGCCGTGCCCGCACGGCCTCGGCGCTGTCGCCGATACGGTCGCGCAAGCGCAGCACCAGCAGTTCAAAGGTCAGGAACTGCGCGCCCTCGAACACCGACCCCATTGGCAGGATCGCGGCCGTCGCGCCCTGATCATCCGCCATCGTCTGTGCCGGAATCACCAGCACCCTGTCACAGGCGCGCGGGGCGGGGCCGTCTGGCTGGGCTGTCACACAGGCGGTGCGCGCCCCGGCCCGCTTCGCCACCCCGATCAGCGCGTTGACGGTGGACAGATCGCCCGGCCCGGCGCTGACCAGCAGCAGATCGCCGGCCCCGACTGGCGGCGTCGACATGTCGCCCACCATATGGGCGTCCAGCCCAAGGTGACAAAGCCGCATCGCAAGTGCCCGGACCATCAGCCCTTCGCGCCCCACCCCGTACAGCGCAATCCGGCGGGCCGTGAGGATGGCCTCGGCAAAGGCCGCCATCTGTGCCGGATCGACGCCTGCGGTGGCCGCGCCGATCTCGGCGGCGGCAAGGGCTGCCATAGACCTGTGATCCAAAACGCTCTCCCCCTGTTTGCCCCTTCACATTGGCACAAATATCCCACGGGGGAAGCGGGTTTGGCACAAACCTGCGCGGGGGTGTGAAACCCCCGTCACCCTTGGCCGCAAATGCTAGACGGGCAGGCTCCGCCCCGCCTGCGCTGAAGACTCCTCGGCCCGGTCCAGCAGGCGTTGCAGCGCCGCCCCGCGTGCGAAATCCGGGGTGGCCGCCGTTTCCCCCCGAATGGCCGCGATAAACCGTTCATAGATGGTGGGGGGCACCGGGCAATCCACCTCGTGCCATTCGGCACGCGGCAGCGCGTCGCCCAGACAGGCCCGCAACCGGCTGTGGCCGCCCTCGAACAGCACCTCCAGCCCGCCGGTCACCCCGTAAATCCGCAGCCGCAGGTCGTTCAGATGGCCACTGGCAAAGCGGGTCGCGGCCACGGTGCCAAGCGCGCCGTTCGACAGCACGATCTGCATGGTGGCACTGTCGTTCGCGTCCAGCACATAGTCGCCGATCCGCCCGCCCGGCGCCTTGTCGAAGGTGGCCAGACGGCAGGACACTTCCGCCGCATCCATCCCGGCAATGAAGGTGGCGAAGTCCAGAATGTGGATGCCCACATCCCCCAGCACCCCCTTGGACCCATGCGCGACAGACAGCCGCCACAGCCATTGGGCCTCGGTATCCCACGCGCCCCAGGCGGGCTGGGTCAGCCAGCTTTGCAGATAGGACGCCTCGAAATGCCGGACCGGCCCGATGGCCCCGTCTGCCACCATCTGCGCCGCCTTCTGCAGGGCGGGCACGTTGCGATAGCTGAGGTTGACCATGTTCGCCACGCCTGCCGCTGCTGCCGCATCGGCCATCGCCTGCGCATGGGCTGCGTTCGTGGCCAGCGGCTTTTCGCACAAGACATGCTTGCCCGCCGCCAGCACCGGCATGGTGGTGGCATGGTGCGCGGCATCCGGCGTCACGTTGGTCGCGGCATCGAACTGCCCCCAGGCCAGCGCCTCGTCCAGCGATCCGAAGCCATGCGGAATGGCATGGGCCTCGCGGAACCGCGCCAGTTGTTCGGGCCGCGTGTCCACCCCGGCCACCACGCTGACCCCCGGAATCGCGGCAAAGCATGCAGCATGGTTGGCAGCCATGCCGCCCGTGCCGATGATCAGCATGCGGATCGGTTGCATCAGCGATACCCCGCTTCGCCGTCATGGTGCAGACGCGGCCCGCGTTCGGTGATCGGCTCCAGCGCGCGGTCAACGGGCGTGTTCGGCGCGTCATTCGGGGCGGCAAGGCGCGGGGCCGGGTTGAAGGCCCATTTCACCCCGTTCAGGATCACCCGCTGCACATTGGCATCGTGATAGGTCGGATAGGTTTCATGCCCCGGCCGGAAGTAGAACACCGATCCCGCCCCGCGCTTGTAGGTCAGCCCGGACCGGAACACCTCTCCTCCCTGAAACCAGCTGATGAACACCGTCTCCAGCGGTTCGGGCACGCCGAACGGCTCGCCATACATCTCCTCGGTTTCCAGCTCGAAATGGTCGGGCAGACCGGCGGCGATGGGATGATTGCGCGAGGTGACCCACAGGCGCTCGCGCTCGCCCGCCTCGCGCCAGGACAGGTTGCAGGGCGCGCCCATCAGGCGCTTGAACGGCTTGGCGAAATGCGCCGAATGCAGGAAAATGATGCCCATGCCGCCATGCACGGCCTCGCAGACCCGGTCCACGATCCGGTCCTCGACATCGCCATGTGCGGCATGGCCCCACCAGATCAGCACATCGGTCGCCGCCAGCTTTTCCGGGGTCAACCCGTGGTCGGGGTCTTGCAGCGTGACAGTGCTGGCCGTGATCCCGGCATCGCGGTTCAACGCATCTGCAATGCAGGTATGCATGCCGGTGGGGTAGATCTCTGCCACCACCCTGTTCTTCTGTTCATGGACGTTTTCGCCCCAGACAGTCACCTTCAACGTCATGTGCGGCTTCCTTCCCTGATCGTCGCCCCGATCCTGACCCGTATCCTAGCCTGATGCGGGCGACAGCAATCCTGATCTGGCGGTGAAAATGTCGCCCTCTTGCGCCAAGTGCAAGTTGAAACCGCTTTGAGCCTGCAAAACATGACAGCTCGCCCTGCCGGATTGAAAGCGCTTTGGGCGCCATTTTGACCGCTTGGCCGCCACTCGGCGCCTTCCTGCCGATCGCATTGCAGCGGCCCCGGACCACACCCATATCTGGCCCCTATCCGCCCCAACCACAAAAAGGAGCCTTTGATGCTGAACGCGAAATCCCTTCTCGACAGCCTGCTGGGCGGTCTTGCCAGCCCAGGCAACAGTGCGGCCTTGGGGCAGACCGGCCAGGATCTCAAGGCCGGCGCGCAGACTTTGGCCGGCACGGCCAGAGAGGCCTGGAATGGTCAGTCGACACTGGCCAAGGGGGCCATTGCCGGCGGGTTGCTGGGCGTTCTTCTGACCGGGGCAGGGCGCAAGATGCTGGGCACCGGCGTCAAGGTTGGCGGGGCGGCGCTGATCGGCGGTCTGGCCTACCGGGCCTATGAGGACTGGAAGGCCGGCAAGGACTTGCCGCAGGACAGACCGCAAGACAGACCCCTGACCCTGCCGCAACCGGGGGCAGATTTCCTGCCGACCGATCCCGAGGCTGCCGACCAGCTTGCCGCGCGCCTGCTCTCGGCCATGATCGCAGCCGCACGGGCCGACGGCCATGTCACCGCCCGCGAACGCGCCCGCATCACGGCCGAACTGTCGCGCCTTGGCCTGCAAGACGAGGCCAGCAGCCTGATCGCGGCCGAACTCGATGCGCCGCTGGACGTGGGCCGCATTGCTGCGCTGGCCCGGACCGAGGCCGAGGCGGCCGAGGTCTACACGGCTTCCTTGCTGGCGGTGGACCCCGAGGCCCCGGCCGAAAAGGCCTATCTTGCAATGCTGGCCGCGCGGCTGAACCTTGATCCGGGCCTGGTCGATCACCTGCACGCCAGGGCCGCACAACTGGGCTGACCGGCATCCCGTAACCCGGTCAGTTTCACATTGGCCCAAATATCCCCGCCGGAGGCATTCCACGGCGGGGCAATGGCACCCCTTCAGAAAATCCCCCGGATCTCGGGCGCGCAGGCCCGCCTTCAGGCGGGACAAGCGCCCCCCTTTCAGGCGGGCAGTTGGCCTGTGCCGAAACCGCCGCAGGCAGACCCGGACCCCGGCTTTGTGTGGGACACAAGTTTTGATCAAAAGTTTGCGCGAACAGGATTGAATGGTTCTCTGCGCCGTGGTCTGACTTTGCCAAAGCGGCGGAGGGCGGGCGATGCGGGTGTTCATCAACGGGTTCGGGCGGATCGGGCGGTCGGTGCTGCGGGCATGGGCGGCAGACCCCGCGCGCTGGCCGGGGCTGGTGATTGCGGGCATCAATGACATCGCCGATGCCCCGATGTGCGCCTATCTGTTTGAATATGATTCCGTTTTCGGCCCGTGGCGCGGCGAGGTTGCCTTGCAGTCCGGGGCCCTGGTGGTGAACGGGCAGGCCATTCCCCTGCACCGCACGCCTGATCTTTCCGGCCTTGATCTGCGCGGCATCGACGTTGTGCTGGAATGCACCGGGCGCGCCGATGCCCGCGAGGTTGCCGCGCGCGGGGTGCGGGCCGGGGCGCGGCGGGTGCTGATCTCCGGCCCTTCGGCTGCAGCTGATGTGACGGTGGTTCTGGGGGCGAATGATGGCGTGTTGGCGGCGCAGCAGATCGTGTCGAACGCCTCTTGCACCACCAACGCGCTGGCGCCGCTGGTGCGGCTGATCGGGCAGGAATGGGGCATCGTGACAGGCTCGATGACCACCATCCATTGCTACACCGGCAGCCAGCCCACGGTCGACGCGCCCGCCGCCGATTTTGCGCGCAGCCGGGCGGCGGCGCTGTCGATGGTGCCGACCACCACTTCGGCGCAGCGGTTGCTGGATGTGGTGCTGCCCGATTACGCCGGGCGGATTGCGGGGTCGGCGGTGCGGGTGCCGGTGGCCAGTGTGTCTTGCGTCGATCTGGCGGTGATGACGCAACGCCCGGTTACGGCAGAGGCTGCCAATGCCGCGTTTCGCGCGGCAGGCGGGGTGATCGGCGCGACCGACCGCGCGCTGGTGTCAACCGATCTGCGCAGCAGGCCGGAAAGCATCGTGATGGCCTGCCCCGAAACCCGCGTGACACCGCAGGGCCTGCTGCGGGTGTTCGGCTGGTATGACAACGAATGGGGCTTTTCCAACCGGATGCTGGACGTGGCGCAGCGGATGGGCTGATGGCCGGGGATGATGGGCAAGCGCGATTTTCGATCCTCGAAAGTCGCGCGAACTGCCCATCCTACCAGTCGGCGCCCTCATCCTCGATGTTCAGCGTGGTGCCGCAGGCCTTGCAATGCACGGCGTCGAAATCATGCCTGGTCAGCCCGCAGGTCGGGCATTTGTGATGCGCCTTGGCGGGCCGCAGGGTCACCTGTACCAGCCGCAGGAACAGCGAGATGCCGAACACCATGATCGCCACCGCGATCAGCTTGCCCGCCGTGCCGGTCATGGTGATATCGCCATAGCCGGTGGTGGTCAGAGTGGTGACGGTGAAATACAGCGCATCGACATAGTTCACGATCTTGTCGTTGCGGCCCGACTGGGTTTCATAGACCAGCGCCGTCATCAGAAAGACAAACAGCGCCAGATTTATCCCTGCGACGATGGTGGTTTCAAACCGCCGGAACGACGCGAAGTCGCGGCGCAACTGGCGGCGTGTCGGGGTGGAATGCAGCAGCCGGAAGATGCGCGCCACCCGCAGGAAGGCCAGCCCTTCGCCCAGAACCGGGGCCAGCAGCGAGGCCACCACCGCAATATCGGCAAGCCCGTAAGGGTGGACCAGATCGCGCAGCGGTGTGCGGCTGATCCACAGCCGGGCCAGCACATCGGCAAGGTAGACCAGCCCGATGACCAGATCCAGCGTTTCGGTATGTACGCCGCGCGTCAGAAAGGAGGTGGCGATCAGAAAGGTGATCGTGACCAGATCAAAGGCCAGCAGCACATAGCGAAACCGCACCGCGCGCGGGCTGTCGCTTTCATACAGGGCGCGCAGGCTGGCTTTCACGGGGGCGGTGTCCGGGTTGGGGGCTGTGCGCCGATCTGGGGCTGTCTTGCGCCTTGGGTCAAGGCCCTGCCGTCATTCGGCAAGGTCGAGCCACAGCGGAAAATGGTCCGACGCGGGTTCAAGCGGGTCTGTCCATGCGCGCCGGATACCGGGGGCAAGGCGTGCGGGCACGAAGATATGGTCCAGCTGGCGATTGCGGACCTGCCCGGCGATGGTCTTGCTATGGGTGTGCAGAATGGCCCCGCTGTGGGCCACCGCATCGACCATCCCTTGGGCATAGCGCGCGCCGGGGTGATAGGGGGTCTGGCCTGTCAGCGCGACATGTTCGGCGCTGCCCGGTTCCATGTTGAAATCGCCCATCCAGATGGCATCCGTCGGGCAGGGCGGCGGGGGCTGGCCTTCGGTCCAGTTGCGGGTGGGTTCATCATCGGTGCCGGACCAGGGGCCGGTGTTTGGCAAGACGTGGCGCAGATGGGCGATCTGGGCCAGACGTTCCTCGACCCCCACATGGGCCAGATGCACTGACAGCACGCGCAGGGGGCCTGCGGGGGTGGCGATGCAGGCCTCCAGTGCAGCCGTCTGGGTGTTGACCGGGTCCAGCATCGGCCACAGCGGCAACAGGTGCAGCCGTGTCCACAGAATCGGCCAGCGCGACAGGATCATCGGGCCGAACTGCCGCCTGCGGCTGCGGTTGCCGGGCAGGCTTGCGTCCATGTCGAAGGCCGGGCCGTAGGCGGTGTGATACTCGGGCAGCAGCTTTGCCAGCAGCGCGGGCTGGTCGTCGTGGCCGGTGCGTTGCCAGTGGCGGTCCACCTCTTGCAGGCAGGCGATATCGGCCCCGTCGATCACCGCCGCCGTGCGCGGCAGGTCATAGCGGCCATCCGTGCCGAAACCGTACTGGATATTGTATGTCAGCAGGATCATCGCGGCCCTTCCCATCGTCTGCCGCAGCTTGCCGGGACGTGCGGCCCGACTGCAAGCCCTTCGACCTATCGCCTGCTTGATTGGTGGGGCCATGCTGCTACCCTTTGGGGTGGAGGAGACACCCATGACCCTGTTCGCCAGCCCCTTGCCGGATGTTGCCATCCGTGACCAGTCCATCACCGAGCGCCTGTTCGAGGGGCTTTCGGTCGACCCTGACCGGGTCATGATGATCGACGGCCCGACCGGGCGCGCCTTCACCGGGGCGGCGCTGATGGACGCCATCGCGCGGCTGGCGGGGGGGCTGACGGAACGGGGGTTCGGTCGCGGCCATGTGGTGGCGCTGATGGCGCCGAACCTGCCGGAATATTGCGTGGTCTTTCACGGCGTCGTCTATGCGGGCGGCACCATCACCACGCTGAACCCCACCTACACCGCGCCGGAAGTAAAGTATCAGCTGAACGACGCCAAGGCGGAATTGCTGATCACCATTCCCGATTTTCTGCCGCAGGCGATGGCCGGGGCGCAGGGCACCGGGGTCAGGATGATCGCGGTGATCGGCGGGGCCGAGGGTTTCGCCACCCTGGACGATCTGATGGGCGCGGCTTTGCCCGCACAGGTGCCGGTCGATCTGGACCGGGATGTGGCGGTGCTGCCCTATTCATCCGGCACCACGGGGTTGCCGAAGGGGGTGATGCTGTCGCACCGCAACCTTGTGGTGAACATCGACCAGACGCAGGGCGTGGCGGGGCTGGTACGCGGCGAGGCCACGGTGGCCTTTCTGCCGTTCTTCCATATATACGGCATGAACACTTCGATGAACATGAACCTGGCCTGTGGGGTGACGCTGATCACCATGCCGCGTTTCGATCTGGCGGGGTTTCTGGGCCATATGCAGACACACCGGGTGCGGATGGTGATGGCAGTGCCCCCGGTGGTGGTGGCGCTGACCAAGCACCCGATGGTCGATGATTATGACCTGTCGGCCTTGAAGATCTTCCTGTCGGCGGCGGCCCCTCTGGGGGCGGAACTGTCGGATGCCTGCGCCGCCCGGTTGGGCGCGCGGACGGTGCAGGGCTACGGCATGACCGAACTTTCGCCGGTGTCGCATTTCGCAGGCGAGGGGTATTTCGTGTCAGGCTCGGCCGGGGTCACGGTGCCCAACACGGTCTGCAAAATTGTCGATGTGGAAACCGGGGCCTCGCTGGGTGTGGGGCAGGACGGCGAGCTGTGCATCAAGGGGCCGCAGGTGATGCTGGGCTATCTGAACAACCCCGAGGCCACGGCGCGCACGATTGATGCAGAGGGCTGGCTGCATACCGGGGATATAGCGGCCTTTGATGCGGACGGGCTGTTGTTCATCAAGGACCGGCTGAAAGAGCTGATCAAGGTCAAGGGCTTTCAGGTGGCCCCGGCGGAAGTGGAGGCCGTGTTGCAGACCCATCCGGGCGTGCTTGACGCCGCCGTGATCGGCGTGCCGGATGATGAGGCAGGCGAGGTGCCGATGGCCTTCGTGGTGCCGAAAGGTGAGGTGACGACAGCAGAGATCGCGGCGTTCCTGAAGGGGCACCTGTCCACCTACAAGCAGCCAAGGGAAATCCGGTTCATCGAGGCGGTGCCGAAATCGGCCAGCGGCAAGATCCTGCGGCGGGTTTTGAAGGGGCAGGTGGTGGGGTAGATGTGGCTGCCCCCCACCCCCAGCCCCTCCCCACGAGGGGGAGGGGAGGCACCTTGGCCTGAAACGGGGGGCGTTTGTGGTGGTGTGGGGCGGTAGCACCCTTATCCACCCGCGGCCCCCTCCCCCCTTGTGGGGAGGGATGGGGTGGGGGGCCTGGTGCGACATGTGACGCATTGAGGATGCCCGCGAAGCGGGCGATTGCTGTGAACAGTGAAGACCGTTGCGATTGCCCCCCCCACCCCCAGCCCCTCCCCACGAGGGGGAGGGGAGGCACCTTGGCTTGAAACGTGGGGCGTTTGCGGCGGTGTGGGACGGTAGCGCCCTTGTCCAACTGCGGCCCCCTCCCCCCTTGTGGGGAGGGATGGGGTGGGGGTCCGTGCTGTCAGTGATCGGCGACCATGGCGGTGGCCTTTGCGTCCTCGGCCGAGCCTTTCGCGCCGTTGAACAGCACGTTCAGCACCACGGCGGCGATGGTGGCGAGCAGGATGCCGCTCTCGATCAGCGGGTGCAGGTCATGCGGCATCCACTGTTTGAAGTTGGGCGCGATCAACGGGATCATGCCAAAGCCAAGCGACACCGCGACGACGAACAGGTTGTTGCGGTTGCCCGCAAAATCGACAGCCGACAGGATGCGGATGCCGGTCGCGGCCACCATGCCGAACATCACCAGCCCCGCGCCGCCAAGGACCGACAAAGGCAGCGCCTCGACCAGCGCGCCCATCTTGGGCATCAGGCCCAGCACGATCAGGATGACCCCGCCCGCCACGCAGACATAGCGCGACTTGATGCCGGTGACGCCGACAAGGCCGACATTCTGGCTGAACGACGTGTAGGGGAAAGTGTTGAAAATCCCGCCGATCAGGGTTCCCAGCCCATCGGTGCGCAAGCCCGCCGACAGCATCGGGCGGGTGATCTTGCGCCCGGTGATGTCGCCAAGCGCCAGGAACATGCCGGTGCTCTCGATCATCACCACCACCATCACCAGCGTCATGGTGACGATCATCACCGGATCAAACGTCGGCGTGCCAAAGCGGAAGGGCGTGATCAGGCCGAACCAGGCAGCCTCGCCCACCTTGTCAAACCCCATCTTGCCCAGGACGGTGGCAAGCACACCGCCGATCACGATGCCCAAGAGGACCGAGATATTGGCGACAAAGCCTTTGCCAAAGCGGGCGATGGCCAGGATGGCCAGCAGGACGATGGCCGATATGGCGATATTGCCCAAGGGCGCATAGGCGGGGTTCGGGGTCTTGGCGGCAAGGGCAAGGCCCGGCGGCACCTCGGGGATCGCGGCGCCTGTGGCGGCAAGGTCGGTCACGGCCTTCAGCCAGTCGGCATGGGCGGGGTCGATGATCATTGGCGCGGTCGGGCCGACGGGATTGCCGAAGATCCAGTTGATGCCAATGCGCATCAGCGACACGCCGATCACAAGGATGATGGTGCCGGTGACGACGGGCGGAAAGAAGCGCAGCATCCGGCTGACCAGAGGCGCGATCAGGATGGAAATGATCCCGGCCGCGATGATCGCGCCAAAGATGGCGCGGGCGCCTTCGGCCCCCGGCGTGGCTGTGCCGATGGCCACCATCGGGCCGACCGAGGCGAAGGTCACGCCCATCATCACCGGCAGTTTGATGCCGAACCACTGGGTCGCGCCAAGCGACTGGATCAGGGTGGCGACCCCGCAGGCAAACAGGTCTGCCGAGATCAGGAACGCCACATCGGCGGGGTCCAGTTTCAGCGCGCGGCCCACGATCAGCGGCACCGCAATCGCCCCCGCATACATCACCAGCACATGTTGCAGGCCAAGGGCCGCCAGCTTGGGCGGGGGGAGGATTTCATCTACCGGGTGGGTCGTCATGGGGTTCCTTTCCCGCGGGTGTGGGGGCGGTCTGGTCAGGGGGCGAGGACAATCCAGGGCTGGTCGTAGCGGTATTCTTCAAGGTTCGGCGTCGGACCGATGCGGTCCACCACCGCAAACAGGCCGGGGGCGGCCAGCGGCGTCAAGACGCCGTGCCATGTGCCGCGATGCAGGTTCACGCCTTGCGCACCGTTTGTCAGGAATGCCTGCGGGGTTGCCTGTGTGTTGAGCGCCACGATGATCAGGAACGGATGCTGGTGCATGGGGATAAAGGCCTGACTGCCGTCGGGGTGCCGCTCGATCAGGTCGAAGGCATAGGGCAGGGCGCGAGGGTCGGCGTTGAAGATGGAGATGCCGGGGCGGGCGGTGCCGAAGTCCAGTGCGGCGCGGTCGTGGTGGCGTTGGCAGAGGCCCGCGTTGATCAGGCGGTGGTCGCCGGTGGCGTCCAGCACATCGCCAAAGGGGGCGAAGGTCTGGGCCGTGAGGGGGAGGGGGATCAGGCTGCGCATGGTGCCCCTTGGGCTGCGGGCGGACTGGGGGTTTCACACCCCCAGACCCCCGTGGGATATTTGGGAACAGATGATGTCAGGGGCGGGGTGGAGAGCGGAGTGGTCTTGCGCATGGTGGCCCCTTGGCTGCGGTTGGAACCGGATGGTTTCATACCCCCCCAGCCGATCGGCTATCGCTGTGGGATGGTTGGGAACAGAAAATGTCAGGGGCGCGGGCTGAAGGGGCCGCGCAGGTTGGCGTGGCGGTTCTGGTCCTTGTACAGCAGGTAACGGAACGGGCCGGGGCCAGCGGCGTAGCAGGCTTGCGGGCAGAAGGCGCGCAGCCACATGAAATCGCCGGCCTCGACCTCGACCCAGTCGGAGTTGAGTTTGTAGACGGCCTTGCCTTCAAGGACGTAAAGCCCGTGTTCCATCACATGGGTTTCTTCAAACGGGATCACGCCGCCGGGTTGCAGGGTCACGATGTTGACCTGCATGTCATGGCGCAGATCGTCATGCGCGATGAAGCGGGTCGTGGCCCAACGGTCCTGCGTGTCGGGCATCGAGGCCGGGATGTGGTGCTGTTCGTTGGTGACGAAGGCAGGGGGAGTGGCGTAGCCGGGGGCGGGTTCATAGAGCTTGCGGATCCAGTGCAGTTTCGCAGGCTCGCTGTGGCCGTTGTGCAGCGTCCATGTGGCACCGGGGGGCAGATAGGCATAGCCGCCGGGGGCGAGGTGGTGGATATCGGCCCCGATGGTCAGGGTGGGGCGGCCGTGGGTGATGAACAGCACGCCTTCCACCCCGGCGTCGGGTTCGGGGGTGCCGGACCCGCCGCCGGGGGCTACGTCGAGGATGTATTGCGAGAAGGTTTCCGAAAAGCCGGTCATTGGCCTCGCGATGATCCAGGCGCGGGTGGCGGTCCAGCCGGGCAGGTGGCTGGTGACAATCTCGGTCATCACACCGCGCGGGATCACCGCATAGGCGGTGGTGAAGATCGCGCGCCCGGTGTGCAGGGTGGATTGGGGCGGCAGGCCGTCGCGGGGGCTGGCGTAACTGGTCATAGGGTTTCCTTGTGGCGGTAGGATGGGCAATTCTGCCCATCCGAAGATCGCAAGAGGCGCGAAGGTTAGGGCAGCAGGTCTGCCAGCCGCAGGGCGGCGATGCGTTCCACCTGCGCGCAGGCGGTGGCGCATTCGGTGGCGGTGTCATTGGCGATGCGGGTCTGGAAGGCGGCGAGTATTGCCGCCTTGGTGTTGTCGCGCACCGCGATGATGAAGGGGAAGCCGTGTTTGGTGGTATAGGCCTGGTTCAGCGTCTGGAACTGGCTGCGCTCGTCATCGGTCAGGCTGTCCAAAGCGGCGCTGGATTGTTCGGCGGCGCTTTCGGGCGTCAGGCGCTTGGCGGCGGCAAGTTTGCCCGCAAGGTCGGGGTGGGCGGTCAGCACGCCCATGCGTTCCTGCGGCGACGCCGTGCGGAAGATGCGGCACAGGGCGTTGTGCAACCCCACGGCGCTGTCATGCGCGGGGCCAAGTTCCAGCGCATGGGCGCGGGCGGCGATCCAGGGGGAGTGTTCAAAGATGCTGCCATAACTCGCCACGAACGGGTCCAGCGGCATCTGCGACGGGCGGGCATGGCGTTTGTGCGGGTGGGTCTTGGCCCAGTGTTCCGCGATTTGCCCACGGGTGGCGAACCACACGCCATCATGCGACGCGGCATGGTCGAGAAAGCGGATCAGCCCGGCAATCTTGCCGGGGCGGCCGATGAGGCGGCAATGCAGGCCGATCGAGAACATCTTTGGCGCGGTGTCGCCCTCGGCATAGAGCGTGTCGAACGTGTCGCGCAGATAGGTGAAGAACTGTTCGCCATCGGTATAGCCGGGGGCGGTGGCAAAGCGCATGTCGTTGGCTTCCAGCGTATAGGGGATCACCAGCTGGTCGCGGGGGCCGACCTCGCGCCAATAGGGCAGGTCGTCGTCGTAGGTGTCGGATATCCAGTCGAAGGCCCCGGTCTGGGCCGTCAACTCCACCGTGTTCAACGAACAGCGCCCGGTGTACCAGCCGCGCGGCGGGTCGCCCACCACCTCGGCATGCAGGCGGATGGCCTCGGCGATCTGGGCGCGTTCCTCCTCGACGCCCATGTCGCGGTGATCGACCCATTTCAGCCCGTGCGAGGCAATCTCCCACCCCGCCGATTTCATTGCGGCGACTTGCTCGGGATTGCGGGCAAGGGCGGTGGCCACCCCGTAGATGGTAACCGGCAGGGCGCGGCCGGTGAACAGGCGGTGCAGCCGCCAGAACCCGGCGCGCGCGCCGTAGTCATAGAGGGATTCCATGTTCCAGTGCCGCTGCCCCGGCCACGGCGCGGCCCCGGCGATGTCGGACAGGAACGCCTCGGACCCACCGTCGCCGTGCAGGATGTTGTTCTCGCCACCTTCCTCATAGTTCAGCACCAGGGAAATGGCGATCTTTGCCCCGCCCGGCCATTGCGCATCGGGGGGCGTCGGGCCATGGCCACGGAAATCACGGGGATAGCGGTGCAAGGGATGCTCCTTTGGCGGCAGGCATCTTCACATTAGGATGGAAGACGGGCAGAGTTTTTCAAATTATCCGCGAAAGACTTGCATGGCGCGCGGGGTGTCGCAAGCTTTGGCAAATCGTGGCTAACTGCCTGCGACAACGACAAGGGGGAAACCGATGGGAACGGGCCGGGTGACGACGCATGTGCTGGACACAGCACGGGGCAAGCCTGCGGCGGGGGTGGGCATCACGCTGTACCGGGTCAGCGGCAACAGCCACACGAAAATCGCCGAGACGGTGACGAACGCCGACGGGCGCACCGATGCGCCGATGCTGACGGGCGCGGCGCTGACGGTGGGATATTACGAGCTGATCTTTGATGCGGGCGATTATCTGCGCCGCACGGGACAGGCGGAGGGGCAGGGGGGGGGCGAAGTGCTGTTTCTGGACCAGATTCCCATCCGCTTTGGCGTGCCCGATGCCGACCAGCACTATCACGTTCCGTTGTTGATCAGCCCATTCGCCTATTCCACCTATCGCGGCAGTTGAAACCCGCCTTGCGGGAGGGGGCTGACCTGTGGTTTGTGACGGGGCAATTCGACCTTTCAAGGAGCCTGCATGATGTCCCGCATTTCCGCCTTTGCCGCTGCCCCTGTTTTTGTCCTGCTGATGGGCGGTGTTGCCCATGCGGCGCTGACCGCCGATCAGGTCTGGGCCGGCTGGAAGGATGCCGCCACCAGCGCGGGCCTGTCGGTGACCGCCGCGACCGAAGTGTCGGATGGCGGGGTGCTGACGCTGAACGGGGTGACGGTTTCGGGCACCGGCGGTGCTGTCACGATTTCGGACATGACCCTGACCGAGGAAAGCGACGGCAGCGTCACCGTGGAACCCGCGTCCGAGATCAAGCTGGACCTGTCCGGCACAGGCGGCAGCGGCACGGGGCTGGTCACCTCCGAGGCGCTGGTTGTGTCGGTGTCCGAAGGTGAGGCGGGGCTGGATTACGGCTTTGCCGCCGATGCGCTGAAACTGGCGTTCGACAGCAGCGGCCCGGCGGCGATTGCGCCCGCCGAAGGCACCGTGGCCGAACCCGCGACGGCAGGCGGCACGCTGTCGTTCACCGCGCTGGAGGGGGGCTTTGTCGGCGCTGCGGGCGACAACAGCATGGTGTCGATCAGCCTTGCCGCCGATCTGCTGGCCTATGACATTCGCAATGCCGACCCAGGCGCCCAGATGAAAACCGCCCAGACCAGCTCGATGGAGGATCTGGTCGCCGAGATCGACCTGACCCTGCCCAAGACGCTGGCCCTGTCGGCCCTGACCAGTGCGGCGGCATTTTCGACCGCGCTGTCCGAAGGCATGGCGCTGGAGGCGACGTTCGAGCAGGGGGCAACCAAGGGCACCAGCCTGGATGAAAACCCGTTCTTCCCGCTGGACATGGCCTATGTCGGTGCGCCCGGCAAAACCACGCTTCGCATGGATGCCGCGGCGGTGGTGATCGATTCCGAAGGCGAAGGGATGGAGATGACCCTGAAATCCGCCATGATCCCCGCGCCGCAGGTGACGTTGAAAACCGGGGCGCTGGCGGTCGGCCTGACCATGCCGCTGATGGCGGGGCAGGCTGCGGGCGATTATCGCCTGTTGGTCAACCTTGCCGATGTGGTGCTGGGCGAAGAGGCCTGGGCGCTGTTCGACGCAGGCAAGGTGCTGCCGCGCGATCCGGCGCAGTTGGACCTGGATCTGGGCGGCAAGATCAAGATGGACGTGCTGGCGCTTGCCGCCGCACAAGAGGGTGGCATGACCGAAGTGACCCCGCCCGAACCGCAGAGCTTTGACATTCGCGCCCTGTCCCTGTCGGTGGCGGGGGCGGTGCTGACCGGGGCGGGGGCCTTCACCTTTGACAATTCCGCCGTGGCCACGGGCGGCGCGCCGGTGCCGGTCGGCAAGGGCGAGGTTGCACTGACCGGCGGCAACGCCCTGATCGACGGGTTGATCAAGACCGGCCTGATGACCGAAGAAAACGCAGGCGGGTTGCGCATGATGATTGGCGCCTTCGCCACAGCGGGGGCAGAGCCTGACAGCCTGACCTCGACCATCGAAGCCAAGGCCGATGGCCAGATTCTGGTCAACGGTCAGCGCGTCCAGTAACCGCAGCCCCCCCGCCGGTCCGGTGGATCGGCGGGGGGCAGGCCGTCAGGGCCGGATGGTGCCGTCGCCGGTGACCAGATACTTGAAGCTGGTCAGTTGTTCTGCCCCGACCGGCCCGCGCGCGTGCATCTTGCCGGTGGCGATGCCGATTTCCGCGCCCATGCCAAACTCGCCGCCATCGGCAAACTGCGTGCTGGCGTTGCGCATCAGGATCGCCGAATCCAGCCGCTGCATGAACTTGGCCGCCGTCTCGTCATTCTCGGTCAGGATGCTTTCGGTGTGGTTGCTGCCATACTTGCGGATATGCGCAATCGCCGCATCCACCCCGTCCACCAGCTTGGCCGCGATGATCATGTCCAGAAACTCGTGCCCGAAATCCTCGGGTTTGGCCTGCACGGTGCCCGGCACTTTCAGCAATTCGCCCTCGGTGCGCACTTCGACCCCGGCGCGGAGCAGATCCTCGATCAGCACAGCGCCATGCTTGGTATAAAACTGCCAGTCGATCAGCAGGCATTCCGCCGACCCGCAGACCCCGGTGCGCCGCGTCTTGGCGTTCAGCACCACCCGGCGCGCCTTTTCCAGATCGGCGTCACGGTCGGCATAGACGTGGCAGATGCCCTCCAGATGCGCGAACACCGGCACCCGCGCCTCGCGCTGCACAAGGCCTACCAGCCCGCGGCCCCCCCGCGGCACGATCACGTCGATATAGTCGACCGCCCGCAGCATGTCGGTCACCGCAGACCGATCCCGCGTCGGCACCAGTTGGATCGCAGCCTCGGGCAGCCGCGCCTCGCGCAAGCCGCGCAGCATGCAATCGTGAATCGCCGCCGACGAATGAAAGCTTTCCGACCCGCCGCGCAGGATCACCGCATTGCCCGCCTTCAGGCACAGCGCGCCTGCATCGGCGGTCACATTGGGGCGGGATTCGTAGATCACCCCCACCACGCCCAGGGGGGTGGACACCCGCTGAATATGCAGCCCGTTCGGCCGGTCCCATTCCGCCAGCACGCGGCCCACCGGATCGGGCTGTTCGGCCACCATGCGCAGGCTGTCGACAATGCCGCGGATGCGGGTTTCGTTCAGCACCAGCCGGTCGATCATCGCGGGGCTCAGCCCCTTTTCCTCGGCATGGGCGATGTCGAGATAATTGGCATCCTCGATGGCCTGCCGACCGTCCCAGACAAACTGCGCGGCGGAAATCAGCGCCGCATATTTGCGTTCCTGACTGGCATAGGCCAGTTCCGCCGCCGCCGCCCGCGCCGCAAGCCCCATCTGCAGCATCAGATCAGAGATTTGCCCGTCCATCGCCTCTACCCCATTCACATTGGCGCAAATATCTCGGGGGTGCGGGGGCTGGCCCCCGCTTCCGCCCTCAGATCACCATGTCATCCCGGTGAACCAGCGCTGCCCGCCCGGCATAGCCCAGAATCGCCTCGATCTCTCCGGACCGGTGCCCGGCAATCGCCCGCGCTTCCACAGCCGTATAGCGCACCAGACCCTTGCCCAGCACCGCGCCGTCCGGTGCCAGAATGGCCACCGGTTCGCCGCGCCCGAAACGGCCCGTCACCGACACGACCCCGGCCGGCAGCAGCGACTTGCCCGCCATCAGCGCTGCAACCGCCCCGGCATCCAGCCGCACTTCGCCGCGCGGCTTCATCGCGTTGATCCAGCGTTTGCGCGCGGCCTGCGGGTCACCCTGCGCCACGAACCACGTCCGCGCAGCACCATTCGCCAAGGCGGACAGCGGCCGCAACACCGACCCTTCCATGATCGCCATGGCACAGCCCCCTGCCACGGCGGTTTTCGCCGCCAGCAGCTTGGTCTTCATGCCGCCCTTCGACAAGGTGGATACCGGATCGCCCGCCATCGCCTCGATGGCAGGGGTGATCGCCTCGACCAGATCAAAGCGTTGCGCCGTGGGGTCTTCCTTGGGGTTGGCGGAATAGAACCCGTCCACATCCGACAGCAAGATCAACTGATCCGCCCCTGCCGTTACCGCGATCTGCGCCGCCAGCCGGTCGTTGTCGCCAAAGCGGATCTCATCCGTCGCCACGGTGTCGTTTTCATTGACGATCGGCACCACGCCCAGACCCAGCAGGGTTTCCATCGTGGCGCGGCTGTTCAGATAGCGCCGCCGGTCCTCGGTATCCTCCAGCGTGACCAGAACCTGCCCCGTGATGATGCCATGCGGGGCCAGCACTTCCTCATAGGCCCGTGCCAGCCGGATCTGCCCCACCGCCGCCGCCGCCTGTGCCTGCTCCAGCGTCAGCACGCCAGACCCCAGCCCAAGCACGGTGCGGCCCAGGGCAATTGACCCCGACGACACGATCACGACATCGCTGCCCCGCGCCCGCGCCTCGGCCACGTCCAGCGCAAAGGCGGTCAGCCAGTCCAGCCGCAGGCCTGTGCCGCGGTCCACCAGCAAGGCCGACCCGATCTTGACGACCAGCCGCTTTGCGGCGCGCACATCGGGGGCGGTCAGGGGCCTCAGGGCTGCCAAGGGTCGTCCTCCACCACCGCCGTTTCATTGGAGATCGTGGCGTAGAGCGCGCGCAGCGTGTCTTGCAGACCCATGCCCGCCACGCCGGAAATCACCATCACCGGGCCGCCAGAGGCCTTTTCCAACGCGCGGCGCCGGGTGGTGATGGTGGCCTTGTCCAGCGCATCGCATTTGTTCAGCGCAAGGATGCGCTTCTTGTCGCCCAGAATTTCGGAATAGGCCTCAAGCTCTTTCACGATGGTCCGGTAATCCTTGGTGATGGTGCTAGAGGTGCCATCCACCAGATGCAGCAGCACCTTGCAGCGTTCGACATGGGCCAGAAACTGCATCCCCAGCCCGCGTCCTTCGGATGCGCCCTCGATCAGGCCCGGAATGTCGGCCATGACGAATTCATGCCCATCGATGCCGACCACCCCAAGGTTCGGGACCAGCGTGGTGAAGGGGTAATCCGCGATCTTGGGCCGGGCATTTGACACAGCCGCCAGAAACGTCGATTTCCCGGCATTCGGCAGGCCCACCAGCCCGGCATCGGCGATCAGTTTCAGCCGCAGCCAGATGGTGCGCTCGATGCCTTCCTGGCCTGCGTTGGCCCGCGCAGGGGCGCGGTTGGTCGAGGATTTGAACGCAAGGTTGCCCCAGCCGCCATTGCCGCCCTTGGCAAGGATCACCCGCTGACCCACCGATGTCAGATCGGCGATCACGGTTTCCTCGTCCTCGTCCAGTACTTCGGTGCCGACCGGCACCTTCAGGATGATGTCATCGCCGGTCTTGCCGGTGCGCTGGCTGCCCATGCCGGGCTGACCCGATTTGGCAAAGAAATGCTGCTGATAGCGAAAGTCGATCAGCGTGTTCAGACCGTCCACGGCCTCGACCCAGACCGACCCGCCATTGCCGCCATCGCCGCCATCCGGGCCGCCGAATTCCACGAACTTCTCGCGCCGGAACGACACGCAGCCCCCCCCGCCGCCGCCCGAGCGGATATAGACTTTGGCAAGATCGAGAAACTTCATGGCATCAGGCTTTCAAGGAAGGGGCGTGCGTTCAGGCGATAGCGCCGAACGGCCCCTACCTCAACCAGCAAATACTAGGCTGTCGTAGCCTGCAAGCCAAGTGCGCGCGGGTTCTGGCCCTGGGATTGCCTGTTGCTGGCGGTCAGCCTGGGCGCGCTGTTCCCTTGGCGCGGGCAAAGACATTGTCCAGCGCGGCGTGCAGCGCGGTCATGCCGCCTGCGGTGGAAAAGTCGCGGTGGACCTGTTCGTTCATGCCGCCAAGGGTGGTATGTGCGGCGCGCAGATCGGGCAGGCTGTCGCGGCTGGCGCGCAGCGTGTCGCCCAGATTGCCGAACAGGGCTGCCAGATACGTCCGGGCCTCGCCGGGCGGCAGACCCTGGGCGGTGGCCCAGTCGGAGTGGCCTCGACGATGCCGAAATAGGTTTCCATCAGGGCGCTGAGCGCGACATACACGTCGAATTCGGCGGGGTCTTGCACCGGCAGGGCCACGCCAAGCGCGTCGAACAGCGCCATGGCCCAAGGGGCGGGCGGGTGCACGGGTGCGGCGTCGCTGCGGGTCTGGGCAAAGGGCAGCGGAATGGCGCGCACCACCCGGTCCACCCCCGTCCAGTCCTGTATTGCGGGGATCGCAAGGCCGGCGATCAGGCTGACCAGCCGGTGATCCGGGCCAAAGCGCAGCGGGCGCAGCACCTGTTCGGCAATCTGCGGGCGCACCGCCAGCACCACCATGTCCGCGCCGTCCAGCACCGCCTGATTGTCTGCCGCCACGGTGACACCGGGCAGGCTGCGCGCCAGCGCCTGTGCGATGTCCGCATTGCGCGGCGAAATCAGCACCGGCCAGTCGGCCAGCGGCGAGGCCTTCAACCCGTGCAGAAAGGCGGCGGTGATCGCGCCCGTTCCGATGAATCCCAGCCTCGTCATGCGTGCCCCCCGTATCATCCGCCGCCTTTGGGCACCATGGCGATGCCCCAAGGGCATCCTGACCCGAAACAGCGGCCGGATGCCATGGCAATCGCAAACCCGTGGGCGGCCCCGCCCGACCGTCCCCGCCCGACCGGCCGTTTCATCCGATCGTCCCGATCTTCCGGTCCCGCCTACAATCCTTCCGGCAGGATCACGGCCTTTCCGCTGCCCGGCAGCGACAGGCAGTCAAAGCCGATGCCGAAGGTTTGCCGCAGCGGGCCTTCGGTCAGCACAGATGCCGCAGCCCCCGCCGCCACCAGCCGCCCCTCGCGCAGGGCCAGCACATGGTCGCAGACACGGGCGGCGATGGTCAGGTCATGCAGGATCATCACCACGCTGCGGGTGGCCGACAGGCTGCGCAGCAGATGCAGCAGCCCCGCCTGATGCGGCAGGTCCAGAAAGTTCAGCGGCTCGTCCAGCAGCAGGGTGCCGCTGGCCTGTGCCAGCACCAGCCCGATCCAGGCCCGCTGCCGCTGGCCGCCCGACAGCCTGTCCATCGGATGGGCGGCCAGCGCGGTGATGCCGACCGACTCCAGCGCCTGATCGACCGCCGCATGGTCGGTGCGCGACATCGGCTGAAACGGGCGCAGCCAGGGCGTGCGCCCGCGCGCCACCAGTTGGCGCACGGTCAGGCCGGGGGGGGCGGTGGCGCTTTGCGGCAACAGGGCGATGGTCTGCGCGCGCTGGCGGGGGGGCAGGTTGGCCAGGTCGGTGCCGCCATGCAGCACGCGGCCCGCATCGGGGCGCAGCACGCCCGCAAGGCAGCGCAGCAGGGTGGTCTTGCCACAGCCATTGGCCCCGATGATCCCGGTGATGCCGCTGTCCGGCAACCGGGCGGTGATGCCGTGCAGCACGGGCTTGCCGCCAAGCCGCAGGGTCAGGTCTTGCACGTCGAAGGGCATGAAGGCTCCGGTTCGGGGGGCGTGAGGGGGGGGGGCGTCAGGTCAGGAAGGGCATCGGTTCAGGGGGCATCGGCGCGCGCGGCGCGGCGCACGACAAGGATCAGCACGGGCGCACCGATCAGCGCGGTGTAAAGCCCGGTCGGCAGCAGGGCGGCGGGGGCAAGGGCACGGGCCAGCAGGTCTGCCAGCGTAACAAACGCGGCCCCGGTCAGCCCGGCGGCCACAGGGCCGGGCCGCCCGCCGGTGATCCGCCGCGCGACGGGGCCAGAGGCCAGCGCCACAAACCCGAGCGGGCCGCACAGCGCCACCGCCCCCGCCGCCGCCAGCGCCGCAGCCACCCCCAGCCCCGCGCGCAGCAGCCCGACGCGCAGGCCAAGCGCACGGGCCAGATCGTCGCCAAGCTCCAGCCTGTCCAGCCCCCTTGCCGCCAAGGCCAGGGGCAGCATCAGCGGCAACAGCCACAGCGCCCGCGCCACCTCGGGCCAGCCTGCGCCGTTCAGCGTGCCGCTGAGCCATGTCAGCGCCATGCCCGCCGTGCCATCGCCCGCGCCAAGGATCAGCATTTCGGTCGCAGCCCCGGCCAGAATGGCCAGTCCCAGCCCTTGCAGCACGACGGCGCGGGGGACCAGCCCCTCGGCCGGATGCCAGGCCAGCCACCCCAGCAGCGCCACCGCCCCCAGCCCCCCGGCCCAGGCCCCCAGCATCGGCGGCAGGCCTGCCAGCAGCGCCGCCACCGCGCCGAACGCGGCGGATTGGGTCAGGCCGATCACATCGGGCGAGGCCAGCGGATTGCGCAGCAGCGTCTGGAACACCGCCCCCGCGATGCCAAAGCCAAAGCCCGCCACCAGCCCGACGATGACGCGCGGCAGGCGCAGGGTCCAGACGATCCCGCCCTCGGCGCGCAGCGCCTGCGCCAGTTCCAATGGTCCCAGCCATGTTCGCCCGGCGGCAAGGGCCAGGGCAACCAGCGCCAGCGTGACGATGATCAGGCCAAGGTGCCTCATGCAGGCGCCCGCAGCATCCGGCGCACCAGCAGCATGAACATCGGCGCCCCGATCCCCGCCAGCACGATGCCGATGGGCAGTTCTGCCGGCCGCAGCAGCCACCGCCCCGCCAGATCGGCCACCAGCACCAGCCCCGCGCCGACCGGGCAGGCCAGCAGCACCACCCCTGTCAGCCCGGCGCCGGGGACCAGCCGCCGCGCAAGCTGCGGCGCGATCAGCCCGACAAACCCGACCGGCCCCGCCAAGGCCACCGCCGCCCCCGCCGTGCAGGTGATGGCGGCAAGGCTGATCGTCAGCACCCGGCCTGCGCGCAGGCCAAGGGCCGCCCCCATCTCGGCCCCCAGCATCAGGGTTTCCACCTGACGCGCCACCAGCACCGCCAGCACGATGCCCAGCCCCGCCACCGGGGCCATCAGCACAAGGCCCGGCCCCTTGGCGATGGCCAGCGACCCCACCATCCAGAAGCGATAGATGTTGCGCGCCTCGGGGTTCAGCAGCACGACAAAGGCCACCAGCGCCATGCACAGGCTGGCAAAAGCCGCCCCCGCCAAGGGCAGCCGCAGCGTGGTGTCGCCCGCGCCGACCAGCGCCCGCACGATCAGCACCGCCGCCGCCGCCCCGGTCAGCGCCAGCCCCGCCGTGGCCGATGTGGTCAGCGGCCCGGCAAGCCACAGGCCCGCCACCACGGCAAGGGCAGCCCCCGCATTCACCCCGGTCAGCCCCGGATCGGCCAGCGGGTTGCGCGCCAGCGCCTGCATCATCACCCCCGCCACCGCCAGCGCCGCCCCCACGATCACCGCCACCCCGGCGCGGGGCAGGCGCATTTCAAGGATGATCGCCTGTGCCGGGTTGGCGGGGTCACGGGCCGACAGTGCCTGCCACAAGACCGCGGGGGAATAATCCTGCGCGCCGAGACTCAGCCCCGCCAGCCCGGCCAGCAGGACGCCAAGCCACAGGGCGGCGCAGGTCACCCCAAGCGGGCGGAGGGCAGGGGAAGTGGGGTGAGACACGAGGGGACAGCGGCCTTGACGGGGGCGGCTGGCGTCGGGCTTGCCTTGGTGCCTTCCTTGCAGGCCAGGGTCGCCAAGGTCAAGCCCGCTGCGCGGCGGCTATGGCGGGTGATGCTTGCGGGCGTTAGAGCGGGATGACCCTTCCCTGAACCAACCTTCTTCTTCTGCTTCTTCCGCCCGGAATCAAGCGCGCAGCGCGCCGGGCAATGCCCCATTGCCCGGCAGGCGTTTGCTTTGGCAAACGCCGAGAGGGGGCCGCCCCCTCGGGCGGGCATTTGCAACGTCACCAGCAGAAAATCTGTGGGATGTGTTGAACCATAAAGTGCGTAGAACTCGCGTTGTTTGCCCACCCGGCGGTCGGGCATTGCCCTATCGTTACGCGGATTGAACGCAGTCAGGAAAACAGGGCCAGTCAGATCAAGCGTCATTCCGATCTGGCGGCAATCCAAGCCCCCACCCTGCTTGACCCCTGCGCCGGATCGGGCTAGCCGGGGGCTGGCCAAGCCGACAGCCAGGCGCGTTTATCTCCTTATCGTCGCAAGGACCGCCCGATGATCCGCCTGTTGCTGTCTGCCCTGCTGGCCGTGCTGCCTGCCGCCCTGCGGGCAGAGCCATTGACCCTGACGCACCGCTTTGGCGAAACCGTGGTGGACCCGGCGCAGGTCACGCGGATCGTCTCGGTCGGCTATCATGAACAGGATTTCCTCTATGCCCTGGGTCTGGCCCCGGTCGGGGTGCATGACTGGTTCGGCGATTATCCCTATGCCACATGGCCCTGGGCCGAGGCGGCGCGTCTGGCCGCAGGGGCCGCGCCCGAGGTGCAGAAAGGCTACGAGATCGACGTGGAATGGGTGTACGAGATGCAGCCCGACCTGATCATCGCCTCTTTCGCGCCGATGGATGCGCAGACCTATGCCTTGCTGTCGCAGATCGCCCCGGTGATCGGCCCGCCCGCAGGCTATCCCGACTGGGGCGCGCCGTGGGAGGCCGAGTTGCGGCTGATCGCACAGGCCACCGCGCGGCAGGATCAGGCCGAGCAGATCATCGCCCGCATCGGCGGCAAGGTGGACGCCGCGGTGCGTGCCAACCCGCAGTTCCGGGGCCTGCGCGGCACCGCCGCCTATTTCACCGCGGGCCAGATCGTCGGCTATCGCAGCGGCGACGGGGCGAACGGCTTGCTGGGCAAGTTCGGCATCACCACCCCGCCGGAATTTGACGGCATGGCCAGCGCCGGGGGCAATTTCATGGTCAGCACCGAACGGTTCGATCTGTTCGATCTGGACGTGCTGCTGTGGCTGGTCGAAGAACCCGTCCGCCCCGAGATCGAGGCCCTGCCGACCTGGCGCACGCTGCGGGCGGCCCGCGAAGGCCGGGCGATCTGGGCCGGTACCGAGTTGATGGGGGCGATGAGCTTTCAATCGCCATTGTCGATCGACTGGGCGCTGGACCAGTTGATCCCGTTGCTGGCGGCGGCGAGTGACGGCGATCCGGCAACGCAGGCCCCCCCAATCGCAACCGGCGCGCCCCCGCCGCCTTGACATTGCGCGCAGGCGTTTGCAAAAGCGGGTCACTCAGGCAGAGCCTTCTGGCGCGACCCCGGCAGCAACCGGCAGGTGATTTCCACTTGCCATGATACGAATGTGCTGCGCCGGTGTGCTTTGGGCAGATGACCCATGGCACCAGGGAACCGTGGCCCTGCCTGACTGGAATGCCATGTCCGCCTTGAACCCGCCTTTCCTCACGGCCTTTGCGCTGTGCCGCCGCCCGTTGCTGGCGCTTGTGTTGACCGGAACCGCGCTGACCTGTGCGCCGCTGTACGCGCAGGATAGTGTCGATCTGGAACCCATCGTCGTGACCGGGGGCGGCAGCGATGCGTCGCCCGTCTCGGGTGGCACCGGCTATGCTGCGGCGACCACGGCCACCGGGGTCAAGGCGGGGGTGCCGGTGACCGAAGTGCCGATGTCGGTGGGACTGGTCACGGCGGCCGAACTGGCCGACCGCGACCCGGTGCAGATCGAGGATGCGCTGGCCTATGTGCCGGGGGTTGTGGCCTCGCCCTGGGGGGTGGATGACCGCTATGACCAATTCGTGGTGCGCGGCTTCGATCTGGGCACCTCGGGCATTTTCCGCGACGGGCTGGTCAACAAGTCGCTGAACTTTACCGGCTTCAAGGTCGACCCCTACATGGTGCAGCGCATCGACGTGCTGAAGGGGCCTGCCTCGGTACTGTACGGGTCCAACGACGCGGCGGGGTTGGTGAACATCATCACCAAGCGCCCGGTGCCCGACGCCTTTACCGAGGCCCGGCTGTCCTACGGGTCTTACAACACCCGTGAACTCGGGCTGGACACCGGGGGCAGCAATGCCGACGGCACGCTCTACTGGCGCTTTACCGGCCTGACGCGCGAAGGCGCGAATGACATGGAAAATTCGCAAGACGACCGCGATCTGGCCGCCCTTGGCGTGACTTGGGCGCCCACGGATGCCACGTCGGTCACCCTGCTGGCCCATTGGCAGCGCGACAATCTGACCGCCAACAGCTTTTTCCCCGTGGCGGGCCAGGATTATGCGGCCTCGCTGGGGGTTTTGCCCGACTCTTTCACCAATGCCCAGCATCCGTGGAACAAGTTTCAGACCGAACAGGCCAGCATCGGCTGGCAGGCCGAACATGACTTCAGCGAAAACCTGACCCTGCGGCAGAACTTCCGCTATTCCCGGCAGACCACGGATTACAACCATCTGTATTTCAACGGGCTGATCCTGCCGGATTACACGCCCTCGGCCGACAGCATGAACTTTGCCGCCTTCACCGTGGACGAAACCGCGCGCACCGCGGCGCTGGACACCAATCTTGAATACCGATCCGCCCTTGGCGGGGCCGAAAGCATCCTGACCTTCGGCATCGATCTGTCGCGGCGGGAAGTGTCGGGCACGATGGGCTGGGACAATTCCTATCAGGTGCAGATCGCCAATCCGACCTACGGCTTTGCCGTGCTGGACCCCGGTATCTATCAGGATCAGACCTCGACCGTGACGGAAAAGGGCATCTATGTGCAGGAACACCTGCGCTTTGCCAACGGCATGACGCTGACGGCGGGGCTGCGGCGGTCTGCGGTGAAAAACGTCACGGAGGACCACCTGTCGGGCACCAGCGCCAGCCAGAAAGACACCGCGACCACCGGCATGATCGGCGCGACCTGGGATCTGGGCAACGGTTTTGTGCCCTATGCCAGCTATGCCGAGAGTTTCACCGTCAACATCGGCAGCACCTTTGGCGGCCAGCAGTTTGTCCCGACCACGGGCAACCAGCTGGAGGTGGGCCTGCGCTACACCCCCGAGGGCAGCCGGATGCAATTCTCGGCCGCGCTGTTCGACATCACCAAGACCAACGTGCTGACATCGGATGCGGCCAACCCCGGATTTTCGGTGCAGACCGGCGAGGTGCGCCATCGCGGGCTGGAGCTTGAGGCCCGCGGGCAGGTGACCGGGCAATTGTCCGTGGTGGCGGGCTATACCTATCTGGACGCCAGGATCACCCGGTCCAACAATGGCGATGTGGGCAACACCACGCCGCTGGCCCCGCAGCATCAGGCCTCGGTCTGGGCGATGTATGATGTCGCGGGCAAGGCGGAAGGTCTGAGCCTTGGGGGCGGGCTGCGCTATGTCGGCAAATCCTGGGGCGACACGTCGAACAGCCGGTCGGTCGACAGCTATCTGCTGGCCGACATGACGGCGCAATATGACTGGGATCAGGTGTCGGCGACCTTTGGCGTGACCAACCTGTTCGACAAGACCTATGCGGCCACCTGCGCCGGGTCGTCGGGCTGCATCTTGGGCGAAGGGCGTGAAATGACGCTGACCCTGTCGAAAAAGTTCTGATCCGGACAGGCAGTCCCCGGTCCTGCGGGGGCTGCCATGCAGCAAGGCGGGCAAGGGCATGACACCAATATGCGTGGCCGAAGGCCTGGCCGGATGCGGCGGGGCGCGGTGGTTCGATCTGGCCGACAGCGTGACGGGGGCGATCCGCCGGGTGTTCCTGTGGGTGCCCCCCGGCGAGGCCCCCGACGCGGGCTGGCCGTCGCTGACCCTGACCGATGGCAATGCGGTGATCGGCACCGCCGTCGACATCCTGCGCGCGCAGGCCCCCTATCCCAAGGGCACCAATCTGGGGCAGGGAGTGCTGATCGCCATAGGCTATCCCACCGAGGACGCCTATGATCCCTTCCGCCGCAGTTGGGATCTGGGACCACCCCCCGGTGCCGAATATCCGCCGTTCTGGCCGGGGACCCCCGCCGTGAAAACCGGCGGCGGGGCCGAGTTTGCCCGGTTCATCCTTGAGGATGTCCGCGCGTTTCTGGCCCCGCGTGTCCGCCTGAACCCCGACCTGGCCGGGCTGTTCGGCCATTCCTTTGGCGGGCTGTTTGCGTTGTGGCTGCTGTTCACCAGACCCGATGCGTTCAGCCACTGGATCGCCGCCAGCCCGTCGATCACATGGGAAGGGAACTTTCTTCTGACCCACCGCGATGCCTTTGCCCAGGCGGGTGTTCCGGCGGGCCGCGCGCTGCGGGTGCTGCTGTCTGCGGGCGAATGGGAAGGCGACGATCTGGCCCCGTTTCAGCGCGGGGCCGAGGATTCCGCCCGCCGCCTGACCGAAAAGGCCGAAACCCGCACCATCGCGGCAGCGCAGGACATGGCGGCCTGCCTCGCACGGGTGCCGGGCGTCACCGCCCGCCATGAAACCCATGCCAACGAGACGCATATGTCAGTCCTGCCGGTGGCGGTGAACCGGGCGCTGCACTGGCTGCTTGCGCTGCGGCAGGACTGAACCGGCGCGGTGGCGCCCTGCGGTTCGCTGCCATCAGGACCGGGACATGCCCGGCCGCGTCACTTCAGCTTGATGCAGAAATGCTTGGTGACCGGCTGTTCGATCGTCCATGTGCCCTTGAACCCCGGCTCTACGGCAAAGGCGTCGCCTGGCCGCATTGTCACGGGCGCCCCGCCATCCGGGGTAATGGTGATCTGCCCGTCGATCAGATGCACGAATTCGTAGAACCTGTAGCTCGCATGCCATGTGCCGACCGTGGCTTGCCATGTGCCGCTGATCACGCTGCCGTCCAGTGAGGTGTGCTGAACCCATGTTGTCATGGTCGGGGTGCCGTCAATCTTGATCCAGCCGTCCAGATCGGTCAGCATCGGATCAGCCCCCGGCGCGGGAAAGCGGAATACCATATCGCTCATGTCAGTCCTTCCAGGATTGCGCTGTGGTCAGGCCTGTGTGGTAGGATGCAACGGCCAGTCTGACAAGAGGCAGGGTGACGCGCGCAGACAGGCTGGCAAAACGGCTCGGAATGGCCGATATGTGCAGCCGGCACAGGTGGGATGCAGGCGGGATGCAGGCTGGCGCAGGGACAAGACAGGCATGATGATCCGCAAGGCAACAGCGGCAGACGCCGCGCATCTGGTGCGCTTCATCAACATGGCGGCAGATGATCTGCCGCTGCATTTCTGGCAAAGGTCGGTTGGCGACGGGGGCGACCCTTGGGCCTTTGGCCGCGAACGGGCCGCGCGCGAGGCGGGAAGTTTTTCCTACCGCAACGCCTGGCTTGCCGAACTGGACGGCGCGGTCGTGGCCTGCCTGCTGGGCTATCCGGCCGAAGTTGCGCCCGGCCCGCCTGACCCCGACACGCCGCCGATCTTTGTCCCCCTGCTGGAACTGGAAGCCTTGGCGCCGGATGCGTGGTATCTGAACGTGCTTGCGACCTACACGCCCTGGCGCGGCAGGGGGGCGGGCCGCGCCCTTCTGGCCCATGCCGAACAGCTTGCGCGGGATGCCGGGCGCAACCGGGTCAGCCTGATCGCGGCCGACACCCATCAGGACGCGCTGCGCCTGTACGCTGCCCGCGGCTACCGCGAAGTCGCCCGCCGTGCCGTCGTCAAGGGCGACTGGCAGGTCGAGGCCGGGGAGTGGATCCTGTTTGTGAAACCTGTGGGCGATGCCGGCGGTGAAGCGCCGCCAATCTGACCCGCCTGCGGCTTGGGCGGTGGTGCTTTCGCCCGCCTCCCGCGCACGGGCTTTGCCGCAGCCGTCAGGCTGCCGGTGATCCTTGTGATCCATGACACGTGCCGGGCAACCTGTGCGGTTCAAGACGCAGCATGCAGCGTGAACCGCGCCGGGGCGCAATTGGCCCTGATCGCCTGCGCAGGATTGAAAACCATCAGCTTCGCGCTGTCGTGCCCGAGGCACGGCCCTAGTCTGGCCCCGCGGGCAGGAGGGTCTGATGCAATACCGACAGTTTGGCCGAACGGGCTGGCAGGTCAGCGAGATCGCCTTCGGGGCGTGGCAGTTGGGCGGCGATTGGGGGGCGGTCGATGATGATGCCTCGATCCGCACGCTGCATCATGCGTTTGATCGCGGCGTCAATCTGGTGGACACCGCCTATATCTATGGCAATGGCCATTCCGAACAGGTGATCGGCCGGGCGCTGCGGCAATGGTCGGGGCAGAAGGTCTATGTTGCGACCAAGGCGCAACCGGTGGAATGGCCCGCGCCCGATGACGAGTGCCCGCAGATGCGCGGGCGCTATCCGGCGTGGTACTTGCGCAAGATGGTCGACAACGCCTTGCGGCGGTTGCAGGTGGACCGGATCGATCTGTTCCAGCTGCATTCGTGGATGGCCTCGGGCCTGTATGAACTGGACTGGCTGGAGGCCCTGAATGCGCTGCGGGTGGAAGGCAAGATCGACCAGATCGGGGTGTCGATCCGCGATTACCGCCCTGCCGATGGGGTGGGTCTGGCGCGGCTGGGGCTGGTGGCCAGCCAGCAGGTGGTGCTGAACCTGTTTGAACAGCGCCCTGCGGGCGACCTGTTTCAGGCGGGGGCGGGTACACAGGCGTTCATCGCGCGGGTGCCGCTGGATTCGGGGTCACTGGTGGGGCATTGGGATGACAATACCTATGCCGGTTTTGCGCAAGGCTCGGTTCCGGCGCAGTTGTTCCGGGGGGATCGCTTTGCCGAAACCTTGGCGCGGGTGCGGGCGCTGAAGGCGCTGTGCGCGCCCTATTATCCAACACTGGCCGAGGCGGCGATGCGCTATGTGCTGTCTTGCCCGGAACTGTCCTGCGTCATTCCGGGCATGCTGAACCCCGAACAGGTCGACATGAACGTGGTCTACAGCGATGGCGCGCCGTTCCCGGCAGAGCTGAAAGCGGCGCTGGCGGCGCATGTCTGGCCGCGCAACTTCTATCAGTAGGGCCAAATGACACGCCAGTTGGAACTGCTGCGCCCCGGCCAGATTGACGCGGAAATGGCACGCTGCCCCCGCGTCTGGCTGCCCTTGGGCACGATCGAATATCACAGCCACCACCTGCCGGTGGGCTTGGACGGATTGCAGGCGCATGGGTTGTGTCTGGATGCCGCAGAAATCGCAGGCGGGCTGGTCTATCCGCCCTTGTGGTGGGGCACGGGCGGCGGGCATGCAGGCTATCCGTGGACCGTGATGATGCCCGGCGAGGGTGAAATATGCGCCCTGCTGCGGCAGACCCTGAGGCGGTTGCAAACCTGTGGCGTGCGGCAGGCCATTCTGTTCACCGGGCATTTCGCCGATGAACAGGTGGCGATGATCGCCGGGCTGGCCAGCGGCTGGAATGCGCAAGGCGGCCCGCTTGGGGTGCTGGCCCTGAGTGTCAGTGGCAACGCCGACGCCCCCTTGCCGCCCGATCATGCGGGGCGGTTCGAGACGACGCTTCTGGCCGCCTATCAGCCGCAAACCGTGGATATGGCGCTGCTGCGGCCGGCCCATCCCGATGAAGCAGACGAAGACCCCTTCGGCCCGCAGCGCCACGCGCCCGGACACAGCCTGCACGGCATTTTCGGGGCCGATCCTCGCGGATACCGCCCTGAAGACGCCGCCACCCTGCGCAGGTCCATGGCCGAGTGGCTGGCGGCGCAGGCGGGGCTGCCACCCGCCTAATCCGGCGCTTTGTCGGGCAGGTTTTCAGGGCCATACAGCACGATCGGCACGGTAGAGACATAGGGCGCGGCCACTTGAACCGCATCCGCAAAGCAGAAGTGGTTCAGCAACACGTCAATGGCGAATTGTGCCTGCAGTTCGGGGCTTTGGTCGATGGTCAGGGTCATGATGCCCTTGCGCAGGGCCTCCCATGTGAACGCGGTCAGTTCATGGCCGATGAACACGGGCGGATGCCGCAGCAGCCCCGACCGGATTGCGCCCGCCACACCGCGATTGGCGGCCCCCACGTTATAGATGGCCACGGCCTCCGGATGCGCACGGAACGCGTCCTTCAGGCGCGCCTCGGACCGCACGGCATCATCGCCGCCCTCGACCACCTGCACCACGGCGAAGTCCTGCGCGTGGGTTGCCAGATTGTCGGTCAGCCCGCGCACCCGGTCGGCATGCGACTGAAAGCCCAGATGATTGCACAGCACGATCACCGGGCCGGGCCGCGCCATGCGTGACAGAAAATATCCTGCGGACCGCCCCGCCTTGCTGTGATCTGTGCCCGCATAGGCCAGCCGCGCCGAGCCGGGCAGATCGGAAATCATCGTCACCACCGGCTTGCCGCGCGCCGCAAGGTCCGCAATCGCGTCACGGATCAGCGGATGATCCTGGGCATAGACCACCGCCGCATCGCAGGGGCTGCGCCGCAACGCCTGTGCGATGGTGGTGGGGCTTTCATCCTCCAGCGTGGTGCGGTGGACCTGCACCGAATGATCCATGCGGTCGGACAGCCGCCGAAACTCCACCCCCATGCGGCGGATCAGCGGCAGTTCGGGGCGGGCAAGGATCACGTTGATGCGCACCATGCGGTGATGGCTGACCGGCAACAGCCGCTTCAGCCCCAGATCGCGCGCCGCTTGCAGAACCTGCTGGCGCACAGCATCGGAAACATTGCCGCGTTCGTTGATCACCCGGTCCACGGTGGCGCTGCCGACCCCGGCTTTCCGGGCGACATCATGCAGGGTTACGCGTGGGTGACGGGGCGGTCTTGTCATCATTTCATCTGTTTGACGGAGGAACAGGGGGAAGGGCGCGTCTGCCCTGATGGTTTTCAATCAACAATCCGATGCGGCAATGTGTCAAGTGGGTCTAGAACCGCAGGCAACACGCAAGTCCGGGCGCTGACAACAGGCACGCAGCGGGCACCGCGCAAACCGGTGGGGGATGGGATGGATGATCTGAACTTCGGCAAGCGCAACAAGCGTGGCGATTTCGCGCCGAATGCACCGCTGCACGTGGCGCCGATCATTGTCTGGCCGCCGCAGCCGCTGAAACTGCTGCGCTGGTTGCCCAATTACCTGCTGCCATGGAACCTGCTGTTCATGGCGTTCGCGGCGGTGATCTGGGTCTATCTGACCCCCTCGAAGGAAACCTTGCAAACGCTGGACTGGACGTGGATCGCCTTCATCCTGATCCGCAACGCAACGCTGGTCTTCGTGTTCTTCGGCGCGATGGAACTGAGGCTCTATACCCGTCGGGCACAGGGAAACCGGTTCAAGTTCAACGCGCTGTTCCCGGCAGACAAGAAATCCGATGTGTTCCTGTTCGGCAGCCAGAACATCGACAACATGATCCGCAGCTTTGGCACCGGAGTCCCGATCTGGACGGCCTATGAGGTCGGCATGCTTTACGCCTGGGCGAATGGCTTTGGTCCCTGGACGACGTTCGGCGAAAACCCTTGGGCGCTGGCGGCCCTGCTGGTCATCATCCCGCTGTTTCACGAGGCGCATTTCTTCTGCATCCACCGCCTGATCCACACGCCGTTCCTGTATAGATGGGTGCATTCGGTGCACCACAATTCGGTCAACCCCAGCCCGTGGTCGTCGCTGTCGATGCATCCGGTGGAACATCTGCTGTACTGGTCCGACATCCTGATCCATCTGGTGCTGCCATCGCATCCCTTGCTGATGCTGTATCACCTGCAAGTCACCGGAACCGGCGCGGTGGTGGGTCATATCGGGTTTGACAAGATCGAGGCCGGAGAGGCCGCCATCGGCACCCATGCCTATGCCCATTACCTGCACCACAAGTATTTCGAGGTGAACTATTCCGACGGGATGGTGCCCTTCGATCAGTGGTTCGGCACCTGGCACGACGGCAGCGCAGAAGGCGAGGCCCGGATGCAGGCGCGCTACAAGCGCACCCGCGACAAGGCCAATGCCAGGGCGAATACGGGCACCTGACGCCCGCAGACCAAAGGCGTTGCGACAGGAGGAGTGTCGCCGCGCCCGAACGACCCCAAGACAAGCAAGATCCGCCTGCAAGGGCAGCAATCCGGAGGAGACACGACAATGACATTCGCGAAATTTTCCCTGAAATCCGTGCTGATGGCATCGGTTCTGGCGTTTGGCGCGCAGGCGGCTCTGGCCGAAGGCGTCAGCATTGCCGTGGTGGGCGGCAAGGCGGATGATCCGTTCTTTGCCAAGGTCAAGAAGGGCATCGATGATGCGACGCTGGTGGTCGAAGCCCATGGCGGCACCGTCAACTATCTGATGTTGCAGACCTATGACAACATCGGTGGTGATGCGGCCAATCTGGTGCGCACCGCGATTTCGCAAGGGGCGACGGTCATTGCCGTGCCGAACTGGGTTCCCGATACGCAGGACGAGGCGATCAAGGCCGCGATGGATGCGGGCATCGCTGTCATGCTGTACAATTCGGGCGGGGCCGACAAGGCCAAGGAACTGGGCGCGATCAATTACATCGGCAACGAGGAATATCCGGCCGGTCTGGCGGCGGGGGCCTATTTCGGCAGCAATGCCTTCAAGAACGTGATCTGCGTCAACACCGTGCCAGGCGCTCAGAACCTGGAGGACCGCTGCCGCGGCGTATCGGATGGCATCACCGCCGAGGGCGGGGTGTCGACCCAACTGCCGCTGCCTGCCTCCAGCTTTGGCGACCCGACGGCGGTGGCCGAAGCCATCAAGGCCACGCTGATGAAAGATGCCACCATCAACGGCGTGATCACGATTTCGGCGGGCGATGCCAATTCGGCGGCCATCGGGATCGATCAGGCGGGCGGGACCGGCAAGATACAACTGGCCTCTTTCGACATGGATGGTGCCGGTCTGGACCGCATCAAGGCCGGCACGCAACTGTTTGCGGTGGATCAGCAGCCCTGGTTGCAGGGCTTTCTTGCCGTGTCGATGGCGGATGCCTATGCCAGCTTTGGCACCGCCATTGCCACCGCCCCCGTGCTGACCGGCCCCGGCATTGTCGATGCCGCCAACGTCGATGCGACCATCGCCGGTGCGGCGGCGGGCTTTCGCTAGGTCTTGACCGCCGTCTGGTCCTGCCGCACGTCTGCGGGGCCAGACCTTTCAGAAGCCACGATCCGACCGCCCGCATCCTTTGCGGGACTGCGCCGGATGTGCAGCGACAGGAGCTTCAGCATGTCCCTTTCCTTATCCACAGGCGCGCTGTTGCGACGCCCTGAAACCGGCTCTTTTCTTGGGCTTGCCGTTGTCTTTGGCTTCTTCACCGTCTTTGGCGGCACCAGCTTTGCCTCGGTCAGCGGGGCGGCGTCCTGGCTGAACGTGGCGGCAGCACTGGGCATCATCGCCATTCCCATCGGCCTGCTGATGATCGCCGGAGAGTTGGACATTTCCATCGGCTCGCTGGTGCCCGCCGGATCGATGACCGTGGCGATCCTTTCGGGATATTTCCAACTGCCCATCGTGGCGGGTATCGGCGCGGCGCTGGCCCTGGGGGCGTTTGTTGGCCTGATCAACGGGTTGCTGGTGGTGCGCACCGCTGTTCCCAGCTTTATCGTCACGCTTGGCACATTGTTTGCGGTGGCGGGCCTGACATTGGGCCTGTCGGTGCTGGTCACCGGCACCACATCGGTTCCACTGAAAGCCGGTCCCGAGGCGAAATGGCTGCTGGGCCGGTTTATCGGCGGGGTCTATCAGGTGACGATCCTGTGGTGGCTGGCGGCGGCGCTGGTCTGGGGGTTCGTTCTGCACTTTACCCGCTTTGGCAACTGGATCTTCGCCATGGGCGGCGACAAGGTTTCCGCCCGCAACGCAGGCATCCCGACCGACCGCATGACGATCCTGCTGTTCATGTGCAGCGGGGCCAGCGCCACCTTTGTCGGTGTCAGTCAGGCGATCCTGTACAATTCGGCCCAGGTGTCGGCGGGGCAATCCTACATCTTCAACGCGATCATCTCGGTGGTGGTGGGGGGTGTGCTGCTGACGGGCGGTTATGGGTCGGTGGTGGGGATCATCCTTGGCACGCTGACCTTTGCGGTGGTCAGTCAGGGCATCTACTACACCCCGTTTGACGCCAACTGGGCCAGCCTGATCATCGGCGTTCTGTTGCTGCTGGCGGTGTTGATGAACAACACCTTCCGCAAGATGGCGCTGTCCTATGCGCCCAGGAACAAAGGGGGCAGGGCATGACCGCGCCGATCCTCAGCCTGAAAGGCGTCAACAAGTCCTTCGGCCCCATCGATGTGTTGCACGACATCACCCTTGATCTGCGCGCGGGCGAGGTGCTGTGTCTGCTGGGCGACAATGGTGCCGGCAAATCCACCGTGATCCGCCTGCTGTCGGGGGTGCATCAACCCAGTTCCGGCAGCATCGAGATGGACGGCAAGCCGGTGAAATTCGCCAGCCCGCGTGATGCCGCAGACCATGGCATCGCGACCGTCCACCAGTTTGGCGGCACCTTCCCGCTGATGTCGATTGGCCGGTCGTTCTTTGTGGGGGTCGAACCCACCAAGGGCTGGGGTCCGTTCAGGATCTATGACCGCAAGACGGCCAACGCAATTGCGGTCGATGCCGTGCAGCGTCTTGGCATTACCCGCATCACCGACGGCGACCGTCTGGTCGGCGGCTTGTCGGGGGGCGAGCGGCAATCGCTGGCCATTGCGCGCGCCGTGCATTTCGGCGCGCGGGTGCTGATCCTGGACGAACCGACGGCCGCCTTGGGCGTCAAGCAGGCGACCCACGTTCTGCGCATCGTGAACGAGGCCAAACGCCGCGGTCTGGCCGTCATCTTCATCACCCATCAGGTGATGCACGCGATGGCGGTCGGCGATCATTTTGCCGTGCTGATCCGCGGCGCGATCGCCGCCGATTTCCGCAAGGGCGAGAATTCGCGTGAAGAAATCACCGATCTGATGGCAGGCGGGGCCTCGATGGCAACGCTGGAAGCCGAGCTGGAAAGTCATATGGACAGTCACGACGGGCCACCCCCGCAGCGTGGATGACAGGGAACTCCCCAGGGTGCCGCCCTCTCCCGGCATCCATAACCTGGTCCGGGCCGGGGGAACCCTCGGCCCGGACCCTCGCAGGCCGCAGTCGCGCCAGCCAGCCGCCTCAGATGTGCCTGCCCGCTGAGCCGCCGCGCCGGGCCGGGGGCCAGCCACAGCCCGCCCCCCGCCCAATCCCCCCGCCCAATCGCCCCGCCTTGCTCCCGCAAACTCGGCTGGCATCACCCATACGGGGGTTTGCGCAGGGCGTCCGATCGTGAACCATCGCCTGGTATTGGCGCGCTTGCGCCCCTTGCATTTGGATCGGCCCCCCCGGAACGACGCTCTGGCGGGGGGCCGGGCACAAAGACCTGTACACACCTTTTGAGAGGAGATGGCGATGCCCAACCCGAAACGCAATCTGGTTTCCTCGCTTGTGGCCGTGGTGGCGGTGATGGCGGCGCCGCTGTCGGCGCAGGTGTCGACCTTCTGCACCGCTGCGGGGTCCGGGAAATTCTCGCTGCCCTTCGACATTGCGCCCAGCCTTGTGGTGAACAGCGACGGCGTGATGGATGCCACCCGCGGCAGTCTGGGCCTTGACGGCGCGGCGGACGAGCGGGCGTTTTCCTTCAGGCGCACCATAGGCGCGCTGCTGGCCAGTGCCGGGGCGCCCGCAGATGACGCGGCCCGGATCGCCTTTGTGCAGACCCTGCTGGGCAGCTTCAATGCCCCCGCGCGCCTGAACGCCGAGGCGGGCGTGTTCATGCCGCTGGACGTGCGCCCCGCCGAGGCCGGGCTGTCGGCAGCAGCGCTGCTGGACGAGGCCAGCCCCGACGCGATGGTGCCGCTGGCGCTGTTCAACCGCCTTGATCTGGCGCCCGAAACCTGGTCGAGCTGTGGCGAATACCGCATCGTCTATGGCAAGAACCGTGTCGACCCGACCAACCCGACCAACCGGTTCCTGCTGATCTTCGAGGCGATGGTGCCCAACCCTGACCCCGCGGCGGGCGAGGCAGGCTGTCGGCGTGTCTCGGAATTCTGGGCGGGCCTCAGCGGCAAGTCAGAGGCCGATCAGGCCGCCGCCCTGTCTGCCTTCTATTATGACGGGGTGACGGGGCATCCCGATGGCAACCTGCAAGGTCCGGTGGTCGATTTCCGCAACTATGGTGGCGACGGCAACCGGGGGCAGGTGCGCGCGAATGCCTTCATCACCCTGAACTGGCAGCTGCGCGAATGGCTGACCCAGCTTACCTTTGCCAGCAGCGGCCCGGCGCTGGCCTTTGTTCCGGTGACGGTCAAGGACAACCCGTTGTCCGAGCTGTACCGCAACGACATCGCTTCGGTTCCGGCGGTTGCTGCGGGCAATCTGCCCGCCGCCCTGACCCTGCTGCACGGCCAGTTCGCCGCCGCCCTGACGGCCGACATAGCGCCCAACCTGCTGAGCGAGGGCGGCGCCAAACATGCCGCCCTGACGGCAGGTCTTGCCGGTTTTGATCTGGGCGCATCGCCTGTGACCGAGGAAGATGTCCTGCTGGGCACCATCGCGCTTGGCAATGCCGACAAGTTCAATGAACATCAAAGCACATCGCAAGGGGCGGTGGATGTTCCGGGCGCGCCTGCCGCCGAGACGGGGCTGATCACCGCCCTGTTGCAGGCGGCGGGCCAGACCATTGACAGCGACGTGCCCAGTCAAAGCGGGCAGGTGCTGCTGAACCGGGCGCGGGCGGCCACCTGCGGCGGCTGCCACATGACGGCGGCGCGTTCCAACGCGGGGCATTTCACCGGCGCGGGGGTGATCGTCCGCGAGAACGCGGATGCCAGTGTCGTGCGCTGGCCCGATGTGCACAGCGGCGGGTTCGTGCATGTGAACGAACCTGACCGGGCCTTGTCGGCGGCGCTGACCGACAGCTTCCTGCCGTTTCGGCGCTATGTGATGGGCCGGCATCTTTGCGCCGATCTGCCGCCCCCCGCCGCGCCCGATGAAGACATGCCGGCGCCCTATGCGCAGGCCCTGTCCGACGCTGGCATCGATGTGCCCGCCGTTGCGACCAGCGCGCGCTTTGTGGATGCGGTGATGGCGGATTACCTGTCAGGCCTTGGCAAGACTGCGGCGACCGGGGCCTTGTCGGATGGCGCGAAATCTGCCCTCGCCCTGGCCGGAACGCTGGATGCCGGGGAACGGGCCGGGCTGCAAATGGCGGTGTCGCGCGCGATCAGCGTCGCGCGCAGCATAGAACTGGAACAGGTGCCGGGGGCCTTTGTCGAAACCCGGCGGCCGCACTGACGGCTGACAGGCCCCGCCAATCGCCAGACCACTCCAGACCGGCAAACCGGACGCGGCCTTCGCGTCCGGTTCTGTTTTCACGGAAGGCCCTGCTGCGAAAGCCATCTTGCAACCGGGCCGATCCGCACGGCGCGGTTTTCGGTCCAGACCGTGCTGTCGGTGTCGCGAAAGCCGAAGTGATGTATCCCGACCAGACGGCCTGCCAGATCAAACACCGGCGCGCCGGACGATCCCCTGGCCGTGTCGCAGGTATGGGTAAAGTCGCTGTCCGCCGCCCGCCCCGCCACTGGCCAGTCGCGCCAGCCGCAATTGGTGATCGAAACCTGCTTGGGCTGGGCTGTCGGGTGCTGCACGATGAACAGCGGCCCCTCAGGCGGCCTTTCGGGCGGGTCGCCGGCAGGGGCGGGCAGGGCGACGGGGCGATACCCGTCTCCGGGTGGGGGGACCAGCCGGATCACCGTCACATCGGTCGCGAAATCCGAAAGGGCAGGCTCGAACCCCGCGCAGGCCGATTGCGGCCCCATGGCCAGCCGCCCGTCGGGGGCAAACTCATACCCGAACACCGCCCGCATCGATGCGCAGGCTCCGGCGCTGCGGATGCAATGTTCGTTGGTCAGCAGCGTATCGGCCGAGATCAGGAACCCGGTGCAGGACCGCGACCGCCCGCCTTCGATGAAGGACAAGAAGGCAACCGAAGACGCCACGGCCCCGACGACCTGCGGCACCTGCGGGTCATGCACGGGCAGGATTTCATTGTCGCCCCAGGTCGAATACAGGGTGACGCCCTTGGCCTCGGCCTGCATCCGGTCGATCCGCAGGACTGCGCCGGGGGCAGGCTGCGGCGACAGCACCGCCAGACGGACGCGGCCACCAAGGATCAGATCGCTCCACGCGCCATCCGCGCCAAGGCTGGCAAGGTTGATGCGCGACACATCCCCCGCGCCACTGATCAGCCGCAACTCGGCCCCGGCGGGAAAGGGCACGCCCGAGGGGCCGACATGCAGGCGGAAATAGGTCGTGCCCAGTTGCGACATCTCGTCCGACCACAGCAGCGGCGGACGCCGCCCCGGCGCGTCCATCGGAACGCGGATGTCCAGCGCCGTCACGTTGCCGTCAATGGCGGCCTCCAGCAGGGGGGCCTCCGGAACGGGGTTGGGCGGCAGGGGGGCGGGCGGCAGCGGTTGCGCCCCGGCATTCCCCAAGGGGAAAAGCCCCATGACAAGCGCCAGAGCATGGCCCCGCCCCGTCACTGTCCGGTTTCCATGAACCGCGACGTGTAGTCGACGATCTCGCCAAACGGAAACTCGACAACCTGATTGAGGCCCACCTTGACGCTGACCATCGGGCTGATGGTGGTCAGCGAGCAGCCAGGGAACGCTTCAAGCGGGGCATCGCGGGCCCCAAGAGCGGGCGTGTCGTGCTTGAACAGAAAATACCGGCGGCTTTCGGGCAGATAGGTCATCCGCCGCAGATTGTAGAATTTCTGGATGCGCTCGGCTTCGATCGGGGTCCGGCACGCCACATCATCGGGCGCTGCAAGCACCTGGCCGATGATCTGGCGACCGTCCTGCAACACGAACTGATCGTCGGCAACCGCCATCGCCCGGCTGACATTCAGCCGCCCCGACAGGACCGTGCCGGCCAGACCCGGCAGAATGTCGGCCGTGTAGATCAGGCGATCCTTGATGAACCTGGGCGGAATCCTCTCGCCCGCCAGTTCGCGCGCCCAGATCCGTTTCGAGGCCGCCAGGATCAGCGACCCGGTGGCCGTGACCTGTGCGGCTGCCATCGAGGTGCCCGACATCTGCCCGAAGCGGTTGCCCGACACGGTGGAATAGACATTCTCGGCCACCGCCCCAAGCGCGAACTTCGGGCTGAAATTCGACCCGGCGGTGTCGGACCGCCACAGCGTGGGATCGTCGACATTCGCGGTCAGCCCGATCACCGTCACCACATTGTCGAATTCATTGAGACAGGCGGGCAGAACCGGGCACTCGTCGCTGAGGTCGGCGTTGTTGTTGCCTGCCGCCACCACGAACAACACGCGGCTCTTGTGGATCGTCAGGGCCTGCTTCAGCGAGTCGGCCGATCCCAGCACCGGCATCATGAACCCGGCGCTGATATTGACGATCTCGGTCTTGCGCGGAATTTTCGCCAGCAACTGCGAGGTCAGGGCCGCAATCTGCATGTCGGGGGCGACGGCGCTGTCCAGCGGCAGAAAGTTCAGATCGGCATAGGGATTGATCCCCGCCGCCCCATAGCCGTTCGGTTGCGCCGCGATCAGGCCTGCCACCAGGGCCACATGGTCGCGGTCCGAAAGCTGCTCGGCACTGTCCAGATTGCAGGCGGGATCATCGATGCGCGGCAATTCCTCGCCGCTGGCAAGATACGTCTTCTTCCAGTCGCAATGACCCTGGTCGATCGTGGCGTCCAGCACCGTCACCGTCACCGGGCCGCGGTAGATTTCGGGTATCTCCCGGCCCTCGGCATAGGGATGGCGGATCGCCCGGAACAGCGACGACATCTGCGGCTGGTCCACCTCGGCGCTGCTGCCGTATTTGCTGACATTGCCCAAGGGCATCAGATTGCGGTTCAGGCTGTCCAGCAGCGTGTCGATCCCGCCTTCGTCCTGCGCGCGCAACGCTTCGGACAGGATGGACCGGTCAACCGTCACGCCCGGACCCGCCGCAGGGGCGATGGCCGACAGGGCGTCGCGGTACTTTGAGGCACCCGCGATCCCGACCGTCAACCGCGTCGTCAGCCTGGCTTGCGGCAGGGTGGCACTGGTGGTTCTGGTCTTGAACTGGCGGGGATTGAACATCTTGACCACATCGGCACAACTTGACCCCCAGGTGGAACAATCGATGCCTTCGGGGGGGGTATAGGCCTCGGGTGTCCAGTCATCGGCCACCGGCACGCGGACCAGCGTGGTTTCCTGGTCAAACCGGTAATCGGGAATGGTGATCCGGCTGTCTGGCTGAACGCGCCATGTGCCATAGCTTGGCACAAACCCGCCGACATGGGCGGCGGGGTCGGCCAGCGTCTGCTGCGCGACAGGCGTTCTGGGCCTGCTGCACAGGCCGGGGTTCATGTCACACAGCATCGCATCCAGCGCGACCGGGAAATGGTCGCCGAAGAACACCTTTTCGTCGCGCAGAAGCTGTTCGACCAGACGGTCCCCCAGCCTGACCTGCCGCACGGTCAAGGTGCCGGAATTGAACAGCGGCAGGTACAGATCCTGCAATTCCTGCACCAGCGCCGCGTCCGTCGCCGCGCGGGACTGCCAGACAAGATCAACCGACGGCTGGGCCGATGCAGGCCGCACGGTCAGGGGCATCAGCGCCAGCGCTGTCAGGGCCGGAACTGCCAGGGCCAAGGGAGCAAGCCATCGCAGGATCATGGCTCCTCCTCTGCTGTCACGGATTGGGGGGTGTACTCGATCGTCAGGGCATAGCTGGCCTCGGCAAAGCCATGCACGGCGACGAAAACCGATTGCGTGCCGGGCGGCATCAGGAAATCGCATTGCTCGTCGGCGCCTGTCTCCATCGGCCTGCAATCAAAGTTCGACAGCAGCGGCGGTCCGTCGATCTTGACGTAAAGGTCGGGGTCGCCGGTCCCGGTCATCGTGATGACGACCGGCGTGCCCGGCTGCGGGCTGGCGGTTGTGACCATGCGGAACGCGCCGGTCGCCAGCGGCGTGGCGTCGATCCGGTCCACGACCCGCGCGCGGGGCTGGCCGGTCGCAGACTCGGGCGAACAGATCGCGGGGTCGAACGCGGTTCCTGCCGCCGGGCCATACAGGCAGGCAATGCCCTGACGGTCCAGGCTGGTCAGGGTCAGCGACCAGTCCGCCAGACCATTGCATTGCGGATAGTGCATGACCGAAAACGCATCATACCGCGTCACGGGCCGCCAGTCGGCATCTTCAAAGCAGGTGCCGGCCTCGGGGCGGGTGTGTTCGTGCCTGCCACCCAGAACATGGCCCAATTCGTGGCGCAAGATGCCGGTCAGCGTCATGCCGTCGCGCTGGCGCGTGGCCGAGATCGCAAAGGCCGACGGATCGACAACAAGGCTGCGGGCGGGGGCGGGATCATTGGGAAAAAAGGCGGCGGCCAGAAAAGTCCCGCCCGCATTCACCGGGCGGACATCGAACACCAGATCGGCCCGGCCCGGCTGGCAGGTGGCATCGGCGGCCATCACATGGATGAAATCCACATCGGCGGCACTTTCCCAGGCGGCGGCTGCGGCGGCCAGCGACTCGACCATTTCGGGATAGCGCGCCCCGAAGGCCGGGGACACGCAATAGGCTAGGTTCAGCCGTTCCGCCCCGTTCCAGACCGCATCAAGCCCGCCCACGGTTGCCACCGAGAATTCCAGCGAACTGCCTTCGGGCGGCACGGGCGCAAAGCGGATGTTCTGTTCCCAGAACTCGCGCAGCAGCTTTATGTTGCGGATCGGGGTGTCGCCGTCGACGTAGTACTTGCCCGTTTCCTCCAGATAGGGCACCGCCGCCGCGAAGGCCTCAAAGCTCATCCCGGCAACCTTTTTTCGGGCGGTTTCGGCAAGGCTGCGGGTCAGATCCTTTGCCGCGGCAGGGTCGATGGCGGGCGTCGTTTCTGCCCCCACTGTGTCTGTCGTCGTCGTTTCTGCACGCGCGCCGGTGTCGACGGCAAGCAGCGCAAGGGTCACAAGCAGGATCCGGGGTCGCATGGCGTGCTCCTGTCAAAGTGTTTTCAGATATTCCACAATCGCGCGCCGCTCGGCCTCGGTGAACTCTGCGTTGCCGTAATCATGCCCGGCGTTTGAATTGCCCGGAATCACCCCGCCCGACGCATCGCGCACCCGGAAGGTCCAGCCCGCCGCGGCCCCCCCTTTGGCAAGGCCCACGTCGCTCGGGTCGAAGGCGCGGCTGCCGATGGTGAATGTTTCGGGCCGCACAGGCCCGGCCGGCGCGGCCAGACCACCGTCCAGCGGCGCCACATTCGCGATCCGCGCGGGCAGCAGCAGGTCATACAAGCTGGGCACAGACCCGTTGTGCAGATAGGGCGCCGTCGCCCAGATGCCGTTCAGCGGCCGCGCCTTGTAGGCCAGAAGCGGATGCCGGGTGGTCAGGCAGGTGCGGGCCTCGGCCTTCTTTTTCGGGTCGGCCACACCCGGCAGATACTCAAGGTCCGGCCCAAGCGCCGCGCGCAACTGCCCGTCGCCCAACGGGGCCACATCGTCGAAAAGTGCGGGCAGCAGGTCGTCCAGGCGGCCCAGCACCGCCCCGACCGCCGCATTCACCAGCATCTTGTGCGCGGCGTCCTGCGCGGCAATCGGGTCGCCCTTGACGCCGAAGGTCTTCTGGCCGGTCATGTTTCCGGCGTTTGCCTGCCGCAGAAACGTGTTGCAGGCCAGAAACACGTCAGTTCCGGCTTCGGGCAGAGGCACCATCTTTTCCCCGGCCGGCGTCGTCAGATCGCCGGGGGCCAGAAACCCGTGGCACCCGGCGCAGCGGGCCGCAAACAGCGCCTGTCCGTCACTGGCAAGACTGCGGTCGATCGGGCCGAACACCGCTTCCGGCCATCGCGGCGATGACAGGCGCGACAGCAGCCGTTCCAGCCCGATCATCTCGCGCACCCGGACGCTGCTGTCATAGCCAAGCGCCGCCCAGCCCCGGTCGGCCTCGATCTGGGCAAAGACGCCGATCACTTCGGATGTGTTGCGCACCAAGGCCCCGATGTCCGTCTCGCGGCCCAGAAGGCGCGGCGTCAGGATGTTGTCGGCAATGCCGTTCCATTGCAGCTTGCCCTGCTGATGGGTGTTCCAGATGAAGGGATAGCTGGCCGGCGCATCCGACACATGGTCGCGCGGCTGATCGCCGCCGCCGTTGATCAGGGCAACCTTGGTCAGGATGTGGCCCTGCGCATCCAGCCGCCCCGGCCCGGCCTGCACAGGGTTGGCTTGCACAGGATTGGCGCCTTCCGCGCCGCCGTCTGCCGACCCGTCATTGGCTTTGCGCAGCGCGGCCATCCAGGCCAGTTGTTCCTCGATCTGCCCCACCAGCGAGGCGATGTCGCCGGGGTCCGACGACCCGCCGGTGACATCCAGCGCAAAGCGGCGAAAGCGGTCCGGATCGTCCAGCGTGCTGCGCAGGGCGGCCTCTGTGCCATCGACCAGCCCGGCAAAATCGGCAACGGTCGGCGCGCCGTCAACCCGCAGCCGCGTGCCGCCAAACGCCAGTTCCGCCGTATGGCATGCCGCGCAGTTCAGCCCGACCCAGGGCGCGCGCATGGTGCGCGCGCGGCAGGTTTCCGGAAAGCGGTCGCACATCAGATCGGCAGAGCGCGACGGCTGATGGTCCACGGCAAAGCCCACCGGCAGCCCGTAGGGATTGTCGCGCGACGCCGGGTTGGCCAGGTAGCCCAGCCCGGTCAGATTGCGCGTGCCAAAGAACGCATCCTGCCCGTCCGGCGTTTTCAGCGCCAAAGCCCAGGCCAGCGGCAGCAGGCGCGACCCTTGGGTCGTCGTGTACCACCAGGATCGCTGAGCCTCGGTCCAGGACTGGTCCAGGCAGATCACGCTGCCCGAAGAACAGGCGGTGCGCGCCTGATCCAGCGGCTGCGCGCTGGCGGGGGGCGACCCGGCAAGGCACAGCAGCACAAGCCAGACTGCCCGAACATTGGCCCGAATATTGGCCCGAAGTCTGGCCCGAAACCTGCTTGTGAAAAAATGCGCCATTTCGACCTCTCGCTTTCAGAAAATACGTCCTGCAAGTCAGTCCAATACCGCCAAGCTTTGCGTTGCGGCGAACGCGCGGCATCCCCAGGATGGGGGATCAGGGGGTCAGAAAGTCGGCACCGATGGTTGTCACCCGCCGGACAAGCTGGGTCCGGTTGGCACAGTCGGCCTTGGCCAGAAGATGCTTGACCTGCGTGTTGACCGTCTCGACCGAACGGTCGCGCCGTTCGGCGATTTCCCGATTGGTCAGCCCGTCCGCCACCATGCCGACCAGCGCCGTTTCCGACGCGGTCAGCGTCAGCACCTTTGACACCAGATCAAGGTCAATGTTGATCGCCCGTGCCGTGTCGAGGCTGTAGACCGCAAACCCGTCCAGCCGCCGTTCGCCAAAGGCGTCTGCCGAGGTCAGCGGCGCAATCTCGACCGCAAGCCGCCCCGCGCCATCGGGGCGGGTGCCGCCCAGAGCCTCTTTGCGCGGCCGTGCGCCAAAACGCCCGTGGCGGGCGGCCCCGGTGCACAGGTTGACAAACCACTGTTGGTCCCGCGCGCGGACCATCTCTATCCGCCCGGACGGCGTGCGCCGGAAACTGCCGGCCTCGGCCATCTGGCGGGTGAACTCGGCATTCTGCGCCACGATGCTGCGGTCCGCCCGGATCAGGCAGACCCCGATGCGGAAATGATCCAGCACGCTTGACAGATTGGCCGACAGATCCTTCAGCCGCGCCAGCGGGCGCCCCAGGTCGCAGGCCTTGGCCAGATGGGGCAGCAAAAGCCGCAGCTTTTCGCGGTCGCCTTGCCCCAGGGGGCCATGACGCCCGGAAAACTGGATCGAGAACCGGTCCTGCGCCGGATTGTCCTTGCTCAGCAGCGCGCCCGCCCGGTGCAGGATGCCGAACTCTGCCATGGCCCGCGCATTGGGCCGGGCCTTCAATGCGGCGGCGCTTTCGGCAAGAACCTCGTCGCCGATGACCTCGATCCGGTCGCCTGCCGCCGAATGCCGGGCGAACACATCCTGATCGGCCAGCTCCATCTCTGCAAACTGCCGCACATAGCCGCCCACCTGAGCGCGGTCATATCGGCCCGAGACATGCGGGCACGACAGCCTGCGGCTGCCATCAGGCTGGGTTTCAAGCTCGAACAGGATGCAGCCGCGCGCGCCCAGGGCTGCGGCCACCTTGTCAAGCACGGCGGGCCAACGACCCCCGTCCAGGACGGTATCGTAGATATCAAGGATCAGGGCCTGATCAACCTCTGCCATCCGGCAGCCCTTTCCTGTGCGCATGACGTTACGTCAAGCCTAACACAGGTGCGGGACCATTTCCACGGGACTGACGGGGCGCGCACACTCGCAAAAGGCGAGTCTGCGGTTTGTGCCGACCAACCGCCACAGCGGCCTGCTGTGCCCTGCGTCAGTTAGAGCGCGATGACCTTCACTGAACCAACCTTCTTTAGCCCGGAATCAAGCGCGAAGCGCGCCGGGCAATGCCCCATTGCCCGGCAGGCGTTTGCTTTGGCAAACGCCGAGAGGGGACCGCCCCCTCGGGCGGGCATTCGTCGCCGTCACCAGCAGAAATACTGTGGAAGAAGTTGAACCATAAACCGCGCAGAACTGGTGTTGCTTGCCGACCCGGCGGTCGGGCATTGCCCTTTCGTCGTGCATTTCCCTCCCGTCGTGCATGTCAAGAAGGCTACAGGAAAACAGGGCCGGTTCCATAAAGGGTCATCTTGCTCTAGGGGCCGCCCCGCCACGGGTTCGACCGTGTTGCGATGGCCGTCTTTCCGGCCCGTAGCCTTGGCCAGCCTGATCAGGGCCTGTAACCGAAGCGTCACCCGAACGATATGCGCCCGTCATGAAGGGGGGCTATCTGTCCAGCCAACAACTGGGGGCCAGAAACTGGGGTCCAGCAACTGGGGTCCAGAAATTGGGGGGCCTGAAATTTGGGGGATGCCATGCTGAAGGTTGACGGCGTCACGCGGATGTTCGGGCAGAAGGCTGCTGTCGATCGCGTCAGTTTCGAGATCGGCGGGCCTGCTTTCGTCGGCATCATCGGCCGGTCCGGGGCGGGAAAATCCACCCTGCTGCGGATGATGAATCGCCTGACCGAGGCCTCCTCGGGGGTGATCGCCTTTGAAGGGCGCAATGTCCTGACCCTGACCGGGGCGCAAAAGCGCGGCTGGCAGGGCCAGTGCGCGATGATCTTCCAGCAGTTCAATCTGGTGCCAAGGATGGATGTGGCGTCCAACGTGCTGCACGGCTTGCTGAACAGGCGCGGCACGCTGTCGACCCTGTTCAACCTGTGGTCGGACGACGACATCACCCGCGCTGTGCAGATCCTTGACCGTCTGGGCATCGCCGACCAGGCCCCGAAGCGCGCCGAGGCCCTGTCCGGCGGGCAACAGCAACGGGTCGCGATCGCCCGCGCCCTGATGCAGGACCCGAAGGTGATCCTGGCCGATGAACCCATCGCCAGCCTTGATCCGATGAATGCCCAGCTGGTGATGGACACGCTGCGCCGCATTCACGAAGAAGACGGCCGCATGGTCATTGCCAACCTGCACACGCTGGATACCGCGCGGCGCTATTGCGACCGGGTGATCGGGATGCGGGATGGCCGGGTGGTGTTTGACGGCACGCCCGATCAACTGACCACGGGGGTCGCCCGTGACATCTATGGCGCCGATGCCAGCTTTGACGAATCCGCCACATCCACCTCGATCGCCGGCCCCGCCGACGCGGCCTATGCCGAAACGATGCTGGCCTGACCCCCGCCTGCCTGCACCCCGCCTGCCTGCGGTTTACCCGGCCCGACGGGCCTTATCTGGAGACGACCATGAAAAACCTGCTTGCCGTTCTGGCTGCCACCACCTGCCTTGTCGGGACAGCAACCGCCCAGGACATTAAAGAGTTCAACATCGGCATTCTGGGCGGCGAAAACGCCCAGGACCGGATGTCGTCCAACGAATGCTACCGGGCCGCGATTGAAAAAGAGCTGGGCGTGCCGGTCAAGGTCTTTACCCCTGCCGATTATGACGGCGTGATCCAGGGTCTGCTGGGCGGCACGCTGGACATGGCTTGGCTGGGGGCTTCGGCCTATGCCAAGATCTACCTGACCGATCCCGCGGCAGTCGAGGTGGCGCTGACCAAGCAGAACCTTGACGACTCGACCGGGTATTACGCCATCGGCTTTGCCCGTGCCGACTCGGGCATCACGACGGTCGAAGGGGCCAAGGGCAAGACCTTTGCCTTTGGCGAGCCGAATTCGACCTCGGGCTATCTTGTGCCTGCGGCCGAGATGATCGGGCTTTACGGCCCGCTGGAACAGTTCTTCAGCGAGGTGAAATTCTCGGGCGGGCATGAACAGACCATCGTCGGCGTCAGCAATGGCGATTTCGATGCAGGCGTGACCTGGGCCGATGGCATCGGCAACTGGGAAGATGGCTACAATTCGGGCGCATTCCGCAAGGCCGCCGACGCCGGACTGGTCGACATGAACAATCTGGTGGAAATCTGGCGCTCCAAGCTGATCCCCGAAGGCCCGATGGTGGTGCGCGCGGCCCTTCCGGGCGCGGTGAAGGACAAGGTCACCGCCCTGACCGCCGATCTTTGGGAAACCGACAAGGCCTGCGCCTATGGCGTGGCCTCTGGCGATGCCAGGGATTTCGTCCCCGCCACCCACGAGATGTACAAGGGCATCGTCGAGGCCCGCAAGCTTTCTGGCGAGTGATTTCAGCACCCATGCCGGGCCTGCGTCGTGCAGGCCCGGTTTTTTTTGCCCGGAGGCCCCATGGTCGACATCTTCCTTGGCCCCGAACCGGGCCGGCGCCCTGATCCGGGCACCCCGACCGAGGCCTGCATCCTTCAGTCCCGCCGCAAGCGGATGTACGGGTTCATCCTGCTGATCCTGTTTGTCGCGCTGATGGCGTCCGGGTTCCGGGTTGCCGAAAACCGCAATGCGGGCGATTTTCTGTCGGGACTGGCGCAGGTTGGCGCGTTTCCCGCCGAGGTGCTGTCAGAGGCGTGGCGCAACCGGGCCAACCTGCCTGCGCTGCTGTGGAAATTCCTGCCCTCTTTGATCGAGACAATAAACATCGCGGCGGCGGCAACCCTGCTCGGGGCGATGGCCGGGGCGTTTCTGGCGCTTGGGTCCACCCGCCATCTGGCCCGTCTGCCCCTGCTGACCCCTTTGTTCCGCCGCATCGCCGATCTGATGCGGGCCATCCCCGAGATCGTCATTGCGCTGGTGCTGATCTTCATTCTGGGCAGCGGGCCGGTTCCGGCCGTGCTGGCCATTGCCTTTCACACGGCGGGGGCATTGGGCAAGCTGTTCTCGGAATCCGCTGAGAACGCCGATCTGAAACCTGTCGAGGGTCTGGCTTCGACCGGCGCGGTCTGGAGCCAGCAAATCTGGCTGGGCATCATTCCGCAGGTCGCGCCGAACTGGCTGTCCTATGCCCTGCTGCGGTTTGAAATCAACATCCGGGCCTCGGCCATTCTGGGTTTCGTCGGGTCGGGCGGGATCGGCTATGATCTGAAGCTGGCGATGCAATGGGGGGGTGGCAGATATGATCAGGTGGTGGCGATCTTTGGCCTGCTGTTCTGCGCCATCGTGCTGTTTGACCACCTGTCGGGCCTTGCCCGCACCCGTCTGGTAAAGGGGCCGTGACATGACCGATGCAACCGCCTTCGCCACGGCGCGCCAGACCGTGCAGCGCCAGATCGTGCAGCGCCAGATCAGAACCCGCCGCCTGACAGGCCTTGCGATCCCGGTGCTGATCGTGGCTTACCTGATCTATCTGGTCTTCAGCTTTGACATTCCCGGCCTTGCCGCCCGTGCCCGCATGGACAATGCACGGATATTGCTGTCCGATTTCGTGGCCTACAAGACCCATGTCACCCGTGACAACCGCAGCGATGCCGTGACCGTGTCGATAGAAGGGGACGCCAAGGCCACCTATCTGCCCAGCCAGTATCCCGCCTGGGTCCAGACCGGGGGCGGTATCACGACCATCGATCTGGGGCAGGGCCACATCGTCACCTATGACGCGCGCGGGGCGCGCTATGCGGTGCCCGGCTATGGGGTGATCGACATTCAGCCCCGCGACGGCAAGTTGCTGCTGACCGCCCCGCAGCCGGTTCCCGACTGGATCAACGTCACAGACACCCGCATTTCGGTGACCACGCCGCAGGGCCGCTTTGCCTATTCGCGCTCCAAGGTGGAAACCTTCAGGTATCAGCCCGGCTGGGCCTTGTTCTTCTTCACGCTCGACAGCCCGTTCTACGACAAGAGCATCGGCCAATTGGCCGCCCTGCTGACCGGGCCACGGCTTGACCCGGCCCGCAGCAATGCAGCCTACATGGCGTCCGAGTTCTGGAACAACAGCCAATGGCATCACGGCGATGTGGCCTGGGCCTTGTTTGAAACCGTGCTGATGGCGTTTCTGGGCACGATGGGGGCGGCGCTGATCGCCTTGCCGCTTGCCTTTCTTGCCGCGCGCAATTTCGCCCCTCTGCGCAGCGTCCGGCTGGTCTTTCGCCGCCTGTTCGACTTTGTGCGCGGGGTTGATGGCCTGATCTGGACAATCATCCTCAGCCGCGCCTTCGGCCCCGGCCCGATGACGGGGGCGCTGGCGATCCTGATGACCGACAGCGGCACCTTTGGCAAAACCTTTTCGGAAGCGCTGGAGAACATCGACGAGCGGCAGGTCGAGGGCATCCGGTCTACCGGTGCCGGGCCGTTGCAACGCGCAAGGTTCGGCGTGTTGCCCCAGATCGCGCCGATCCTGCTCAGCCAGATCCTGTATTATCTGGAATCCAACACCCGCAGCGCCACGGTCATCGGGGCCATTGTCGGCGGCGGCATCGGGTTGCTGCTGACCCAGGCCATCATCACCCAGAAAGACTGGGAGGATGTCGCCTATTACATGACCCTGATCGTGCTGATGGTGATGGCGATGGACAGCCTGTCAGGCTGGCTTCGCCGCAAGCTGATCAAGGGACCGTAAGCCCCCCCGCAGGCGGCTTGTCTTGGGGGCGGGTTTAGGGGGCCTCGCCGCCCGTCAAGGTGACGGTGACCCGGTCGCCCGCAAACCAGGTGGTGCCGAATTCGACCGGCTTGCCGTGCGGGTCGACGTTCACCGCCACGCTGCGCAACAGCGGGGCGCCTTGTGGCAGGGCCAGATGCAGGGCCAGCAAGGCATCGGCGGCGATGGCGGTCAGTCTGGTGCTGTGGCGGGTGTAATCGGCAACACCGGCTACCGCCAGCGCGGCCGTCACCGACCCGGTCTGCCGCATCGTTTCCAGCAGGTCCGGAAAGGGCGGGGCCGGAAACACGGACCGGAACATCGCGATGACCACGCCATCCGCCCGCGACAGCCCCTCGACCACATGCACCGCCGTCCCCGCCGACAGGGCAAGGGCATCTGCCTCTTGCCCATCACAGGGGCGGGTTTCCAGCCGCAGGATCTGCCGCGAGGGCGTGCGCCCCGACGCCAGCAGGTTCTGATGAAAGCGCACCCTGCGGCCAAGCCGGTATTCTGTCACCTGCGGGGCGACAAAGACGCCCACCCCGCGCCGGGCCTGCACGGTGCCTGCTTTGGCAAGTGCTGCCAGGGCATGCCGCACGGTATGACGGTTGACGCCAAAGCGCTGCGACAGCGCGGCTTCGGTGGGCAGCTTGTCACCGGGGGCGTAATGGCCCGCCGCGATTTCGCCCGAAAGCTGATCGGCAATCGAGGCCCAAAGCGCGGATTGCCCCATCGTTACGAAAAATTCATGTGCAAGTTTCCGGTCCCCGGCCTAGAAGTTGTC
>JAZKGQ010000012.1:0-20441 GCA_040385825.1 Pseudomonadota bacterium
GTTTGAATCATGCCGCGAGCCGCCGATCAAGCGGATTTATGGGTCCTGACTCTAGGTGTTCGTCGAAGCAGGATAATGGACAGCTGCTTACAACTCGCTTATGTCAATCATTTGGTTCATCTAATAATACGGCCGTACCCGACGCAACAAGCATAACCATAGTACCTGATCCTGAAAGATCAACGTAGTCCAAATCTACCCCTACTACGGCGTTGCCGCCAACACGATGCGCTTCATGTCTAAGTTCTGTTAAAACCGTGCGGCGTGCATCGCGCATCGTCCTTTGGATGGCCTCTGATCTGCCTCCAACGACATTTCGAACGCCTGCAAACAAATCCTTAAAAATATTCATACCAAATGCACACTCCGCGGTAACAATATCAATGCGTCGATGGATTTTGAGATCAGTTGTCGACTCAGTTGTGAGCAATATTCTTGAAATGGATGCAGACACTTCGTCTGCTTTTCGTTGCGCTTCGATTTGGTCAGCACGCTCCTTTGCAAGAATAGCGTTATCTTCAGCAATTTCTTCCTCTCCAAATGAACTGTAGCATTCAGAGCAAACTGGATCCCGTCGCTCCATAAAAGATAATTTTTTGCCACATTTTTCACAATTAGCCATTTTATACCTCCTAAACTTATCTTAAATCACCCCCAAACCCCCTCAAACTCCCGCCATTCCCCCTTGCTCATGCCCGACTCCGCTTGCCCCACAACCTCCCCCGCCAGCCGTCGCTTCAAGACCGCCACGGCTTTCGCACTCAAATTCACCCCCCCCATCCGGTAATCCTCGAACGCCGCATAGGCCAGTGGCACCCAATCCTTCACGCAGGCGGCAATCGCGTCGGCGTAAACGCGGATTTCGTATTGCGCGTGGGCATCGGCGCGCAGGCGCAGGAAGTGGAACAGGTTGTGCAGATCAACCTTCCAATACCATTGCGTGTAGATGTTCGCGGGCAGGTTCATCCGGGCCAGTTCGCGGGCAAGGCCGGCCTGACCGTCGGTCGACAGCATCGATTCGTAATGGTCATAGGCGCGGTTGGCGTCGGATTTCAGCAGGTCCAGCACCCGCGCAGCTTCGGCCCCGGTCAGAACCTCGCCGCGCCCCTGGTTGTTCACCACCGATTGCGCGGCCAGTTGCTCGGGGGCTGGGATGTAAAACTCGCGGTCCAGAATGGAATAGCGGCCCGAGTATTCATTCACATTGGCGGTGCGGTGCCGGATCCATTGACGGGCGACGAAAACCGGCAGTTTGACATGCAGTTTCACTTCGCACATCTCGAACGGGGTCGAGTGCCAGTGCCGCATCAGATAGCGGATCAGACCTTCGTCGTTCTGCACATGTTTGGTACCCGCCCCATACGACACCCGCGCGGCCTGCACAATGGCGGCATCGTCGCCCATATAGTCGACCACCCGGATGAAGCCGTGGTCCAGCACGGGATGCGCGCGGTAAAGATGCGCCTCCATCCCTTCGGACACCGCCCGCAAGGTGGGGCGGGGGGTGCTGCGCAGGGCGGCGATCTCGGCGATCTGGTCGGGGGTCAGGGGCATGGCTGGCTCCGGTTCGGCCCAAGGCGGGGGCCAGATGTATGGGGGTCTGGCGCGCAGGATACGAGCGGTAGCGGTTCGGAGCAAGGGCGCGCGACATTTGTGCATCAGACCTTTGCACCCCCGCGCCGCGGTTTTCTGGAAACATTGACAGAACGGGGGCTTGCAGGCAAATTCTCAACCAAAATAACAAGGGCAGAGCAGGTCCCATGACAACTCGTATCACGGCGCTTTTGGCGTTAATGCTGGCGCTTGCCGCCTGCGGTGGAAATCCGTTCGTGACGGGCCCGGTCGATCCGGTAGACCCTGTTGATCCGGTTGATCCGGGCGATGATCCTGCGGCGCCTGTCACTGTCGATCCATCGGTCGCAGTGGATGTGCGGTCCATCAGCTATTCGTCCAGCGGTGGCGGAACGTTGACCATGAACATTGACGGGCTGGTCGGCTCGCCGCTGGCTGTGCCGTTCATACGCAACACGAGTCTTGATGTGGCCGCGGCAGGGGCTGGCCAGCCTGCCTATCAGGCCTTTGTATACCAAGAAGTGTTGACGCAACGATCTTACATTGCCCTTGTTGCGAACAATGAGCGTGAGACACTGCGCGCTGTGGCCACGTCCGACGGCGGGCAGTTCAACCGGCACTTTGGCGGTGCCAGCTTTGCCCGTCTCGACCTCTACACCGCGCCGACCGGTCAGTTCAGCTATGCCGGAACCTATGCCGGCATATTCGCGCCCGGTGACGCCACCAGCAACCTGCCGGCGGGTCTGGTCGCAAACCGGCCTTATCGTGTGACAGGCGATGCGCTGATCACCGCAAACTTTGCCAACAGCAAGGTCGAGGGAGGCGTGGCAGAGCGCTGGTTGCTGGACGCCGCAGGCAACCGGATCGACCTGAACAACGATGGAACCGTCGACATCGATGATCAGTTGGTGGACATCGCCTTTCCAGTAATGGACATCACCGCCAATGGCCAGTTTCTTGGCGATGTCGAGGAATCCGTCGCACCGAATGTGCCAGATGGCGGCCCTGTCATCGGCAAGGTCAATGGTGTCTTTGGCGGGGCCGGCGCAACCGATGTGGCTGGCGCAATTGTCATCAACCCGATCCCTGGCAACACCGGCATCTGGGAACACGGAGTGTTCAACCTGCCGCAATGCGGAATGGCAGGGGAAGCACCACTCTGCAATCCTGGGGCTCCGTGACGGGCAACATGCGGCGTCTGGCGTACAAGGCGTCCGGCCTTTTTTCGGTCCTGTTGTGCATCTGGATGGGGACGTATGGGGGGGCAAGGGCCGAACCGGTGTCCCTTACCCGCGAACAAAGCCTTGTCGTTGCGCGGCAGGCCCTGTTTTCGGGCAATCCCGTGCTTGCGCGGGCTATTGCTTCGGCGCTTTTGCAGGGCAACAACGCTGATCCCTATGCCTTGCTGATCATCAGCGTGGCGGAAACCCAGTTGGGAAACCCCGGCGGCGGACATGTGGCTGGCCGCGCCGCGTGGCGGTCGGCGCGCGGCATGCAGGACGGGCTGCGCTATGACATCGCACGCCAAACCGCTGTCGCTGCGATGCGTGGCGGGCGTGTCTTTCCGATGCAATTCTGGCTGCGCCGGGCGCTGGACGTGGCCCCCACGCCGGAAACCCGCGCGCAGACCATAGCCGATTACCGGGCGGTGCGCGAACGCACAAAGTTGAAACTGTCGTTTTCAATGTCCGTTACGCCAAGCGACAACCTGAACAGCGGTGCCTCCGGCAACCTGTTGATCATTGATGACCGCTTCTTGCTTGGCAGGCTGACAGGATCGGCACAAGCGCTGTCCGGGGTTCGGACAGAGGTTGAGGGCGGGCTGACCTACCGGATCCTGACCACGGCGAAAACCGCGACAGACATCGGGCTGCGGTTGTCATTTGCCGATTACAGGCTTTCGACAGAGGCCAGATTGCAGGCACCGGACATCACTTCGAGTAATCTTGATACCGCCAGGGCCGAAGCAAACATTTCAAGCAAATTCCTGTGGCCAGGTCTGAATCGGCCGGGGCGGGTCGGGCTTGCGGCAGGGTACATCAAGGAAGGCCGCGCCGACCCAGCCCCTTTCCTGCGGCTGGAGGCCTCTGGCCAACTGGTGTCGAACGAGCGCTGGATGCTGTCGGTCAAGGCCGCAGGGCAGCGGAACTGGCTGAATTCGGATGCCGTGACGGCGATGACATTGGGAGTTGAGGGCAGCGTTCTGGTCGGGCAGGGTGTGCTTGGGCTTGGGCTTTCTGTGTCTGATGCAAGGGGGGATGCGGCAAATCAGGACCGCCGCCGGACAAGCCTGCAGATCGCCTACAGCCACACCAGACCGCTTGGGCCGGTCAGCCTGTCAACCGGGGTGATGGCCGCCGTTACCGACTATCCGACCTATCTGCTTGGGCCCGTGGCCGTGACGAAGGGGCGCGAAGACAGGCAGCAGGGCATCTTTGTCAACATGGTGTTTCAAGACCTTGGCGTCATGGGATATGCACCGTCCCTGACCCTCTCGAACACCAGAACAAGTTCAAACATCAGTCGGTTTTCCGGGTCGGAAACGTCGGTCAGCATTGGTATCAAGTCACAGTTCTGAAACACCGTGATGCTCTCGCCCCGCTAGGTTTCCGTGATATGTCATGGCGGAGACAAACAGGAGCTGCCCAATGACGATCCGATATCTGCATACCATGGTCCGGGTGCTGGACCTTGAGGACTCGCTTGCGTTTTATCGCCTTCTGGGGCTGGAAGAAACGCGGCGCATCGACAACGAAGGGGGGCGGTTTACGCTGGTGTTCATGGCGCCGCCGGGGCAGCCGGAGTGTCCGGTGGAGTTGACGCATAACTGGGATGGAGACACCGGCCTGCCGTCGGATGCGCGGCATTTCGGGCATTTGGCCTATGAGGTGGATGACATTCATGCCACCTGTGCCCATCTGGCGGCCAATGGGGTGGTGATCAACCGCCCGCCCCGCGATGGCCGCATGGCCTTTGTGCGCAGCCCGGACAATGTGTCGGTCGAGCTGCTGCAAAAGGGCGGGGCGCTGGTGCCGGTCGAACCTTGGGTCAGCATGGCCAGCGTGGGTCACTGGTAGGGGGCGGGAGCCTCCGGCGGGGATATTTGCGCCAATGTGAAACGGCTTAGCCGAGCGACCACAGGGTCAGGCTGTCTGGTCCGAGCGGGCGGCTTTCGATCAGCCGGGGCCGGGGGGCGTCGGCAAGGGTTGCCAGCGACAGTGCGCCTAGGGCTGCATGGCCCTCGGCCCCGATCAGCAGGCCCGCAGAGAACAGGGCAATCTCGTCGACCAGCTGGTGGCGGATCAGTTCGGCGGCAAGGGTGCCGCCGCCTTCGCACAGGATGCGCGTCAGGCCCCGCCCTGCCAGCAGCCGGAATGCCGCCGGCAGGTCGGTGTGGCCGCCGGTTTCCGGGCAGGCAAGCAGGGTGGCACCCGTGGCAGCCCAGGCCTCGCGGTGGCCTGCGGGGGCGGCATCGGTATGCAGCAGCCAGACCGGCGACTGGCGGGCGCTGCGGCCAAGGCGGCTGTCGGGCGCATGGGCAAGCCGGCTGTCGAGCACCAGACGCAGCGGCTGATGCCCGCCCCCGATGTCGCGCACGCTCAGGTCGGGATCATCGGCAAGCGCGGTGCCCGAACCCACCAGCACCGCATCATGGGTCAGGCGCATGGCATGGACAGCGCGGCGCGATTGCGCCCCGGTGATCCAGCGCGATTGGCCCGTGGCCGTCGCAATCCGCCCATCCAGCGAGGTCGCGAGTTTCAGCGTCACGAAGGGCAGGCCCCGTGTCACCCGCTTCAGGAAGCCTGCGTTGACGGATCGGGCCTGCTCGGCCAGCACGCCTTCGGTCACGGCAATGCCGGCTGCCCGCAGCGCCGCATGGCCGCGCCCCGCAACCCGCGGGTCGGGGTCGGTCAGCGCCGTGACCACCCGCGCCACACCCGCCGCAATCAGCGCGTCGCAGCAGGGCGGGGTCTGACCGTGGTGGGCGCAGGGTTCCAGCGTCACATAGGCGGTGGCCCCGCGCGAGTCGATGCCTGCCAGGGCGCGGGTTTCGGCATGCGGGCGGCCGCCGGGTTGGGTCCAGCCGCGCCCCAGCACCACGCCACCCCGCACGATCACACAGCCCACCGCCGGGTTCGGCCATGTGCGCCCAAGCCCCCGGCGACCAAGGCCGAGGGCATGGGCCATGTGGGCCTCGTCTGTCACTCTTCGGTATTGCCCGAGGGGCGCAGTTCCGACACGAAGCGGTCAAAGTCATCCGCCGCCTGGAAGTTCTTGTAAACGCTGGCAAAGCGCACATAGGCCACAGTGTCGATCCGGGCCAGGCTTTCCATCACGATCTCGCCGATGCTGCGCGAGGGGATGTCGGTTTCGCCAAGCGATTCCAGCCGGCGCACGATGCCCGATATCATCTGGTCGATGCGTTCTGGGTCGATCGGGCGCTTTTGCATGGCGATGCGGATGGAGCGTTCCAGCTTGTCACGGTCGAAATCCTCGCGTTTGCCGGAGGATTTTATCACGATCAGATCGCGCAACTGAACCCGTTCATAGGTGGTGAAACGCCCGCCGCAAGCCGGACAAAACCGCCGCCGCCGGATGGCGACGTGATCTTCAGCCGGACGCGAGTCTTTCACTTGCGTATCGATATTCCCGCAGAATGGGCAGCGCATGGCCCCCTCCTTGCTTGTTATTATGTGCCTGCCTCTGGTCCGGGTGTTTCCCCCGGTACCTTGCACAGACTATAGGGGGAGGGCGCGGATTTTGGCTAGGCCGAAGTGGCGGCCACTGTATCTGGGGTCCGGGGTGTGGCTTTGGCGACGCAAAGGCCGGCTATGGCCGCGGCATCCTGACCGAATAGCACAACCCCGACGCGCCACCGCCCGCCGACATCGACCCGTCCTGCGGACCGCCAAAGGTGGTGATGCCGGTGACGCCCGCCGATCGCGCGGCATCAAGGGTAAAGCTGATCCCCTGACCCGCCCCACGCGGCGGCGGCGACAGCCGGTAGACGCGGGTGCTGTCGGGCAGATCCAGCGCTTGGGTCGCATAGAGGCCAGCGGCACACCAGTAATCGCTGAGCCGGGCGTTGGCGCTGTAATTGACGGTGAAGTCGCTGGCGCTGGTCCGAGTGACGGTCAACCCGGCGGGGGAGAGGTACGCGAGGGCCGGGGTGGCGGTGAGGAGGGCGAGGATGAGGAAGGGGCGCATAAGGGGGACCGGGGGTTTGGGGGCGGCGTTTGTGGCGCAAACTTTGTCGGGTGGTGTAGGGCGGGGTTGACCCCGCCTCTTGGCGGTGGGACGGCGGGGTGAACCCCGCCCTACGATTGCGGAGGGCAATCGAGATTGAGCGATCTAACAGAACGCCAATCAAATGATCTCACTCGATTTTGTTCGGCGACCATGCCAGCCTTCGTTAAGCCTGTGCTCGCATAAAATCCATCCGTAAACGATCCTTCTGACGGCATAGGTATTCCGCGTTCAAGACTGTCTTTCGAGACGATCATGACAGAAACGTTTGGCAACTCATGTTCTTTGCAAAGAGCAGCGGCTTCGTTCAAGTAGCTGCTCAACCCTTGTCCATTGACCTTTGACATACCCAGCCTGCGTGAAAGCTCAGAGTAAGTCACAGCAATTTCTCCCGCCAACACAGCATTTGCCACGACCTTGATCGTAGCAAACGCGCGTTGCTTGGTAAGTGGAGACACTTTTCGCATATCGTCTACTGATCCAAGAAACTCCGCAGCTTCCTGCTCCGTGACGGATGCTTCAGCTTCCGCAGCGCTTTCGCCTCGATCTGCCGGATCCGTTCCCGCGTCACGCTGAACTGCTGCCCGACTTCTTCCAGCGTGTGATCGGTGTTCATGCCGATCCCGAACCGCATCCGCAGAACGCGTTCTTCGCGCGGGGTCAAGGACGCCAGCACCCGTGTCGTGGTTTCCTTCAGGTTTTCCTGAATGGCCGAATCCAGCGGCAGGATCGCGTTCTTGTCTTCGATGAAATCGCCAAGCTGGCTGTCTTCCTCGTCGCCAATCGGGGTTTCGAGGGAAATCGGTTCCTTGGCAATCTTCATCACCTTGCGGACTTTTTCCAGCGGCATCTGCAGCTTTTCGGCCAGTTCTTCCGGCGTCGGTTCGCGGCCGATTTCGTGCAGCATCTGCCGACCGGTGCGGACCAGCTTGTTGATCGTCTCGATCATGTGCACCGGAATGCGGATGGTGCGGGCCTGATCGGCAATTGACCGGGTAATGGCCTGACGGATCCACCACGTCGCATAGGTGGAAAACTTGTAGCCCCTGCGATACTCGAATTTGTCGACCGCCTTCATCAGGCCGATATTGCCTTCCTGAATAAGATCAAGGAATTGCAGGCCCCGGTTGGTGTATTTCTTGGCAATCGAGATCACCAGACGCAGGTTGGCCTCGACCATTTCCTTTTTGGCCTGCCGGGCTTCTTTCTCGCCCTTCTGCACTTGGTTCACGATGCGGCGGAATTCGGCAATGTCGACGCCGACATATTGCCCCACCGTCGCCATTTCGGCGCGCAGGTCTTCCACCTTGTCCCGGCTTTTCTCGAACAGCGTCTGCCAGCCGCGCCCCCCCTTGGCGGCCATACGGTCCATCCAGCTGGGGTCCAGCTCATAGCCCTGATATTCGTCGATGAATTCGCGGCGGTTGATCCGGGCGGCATCGGCGAGTTTCACCAGATTGGAGTTGATCGCCATGATCTTGCGGTTGATGCCGTACAACTGGTCGATCAGCGCCTCGATCCGGCTGTTGTTCAGGTGCAATTCGTTCACGAAGACGACGATTTCCGACCGCAGCTTCTGATACGCCGCTTCTTCGGCGGTGGAAAAGCGGCTCGAATTGTTCATCGCGGCCTGCATCCGCTGATCCTGCATTTCGGACAGCAGCACATAGTCGCGCGCAATCAGTTCCAGCGTTTCCAGCACGCGGGGTTTCAGCGCAGCCTCCATCGCGGCCAGCGACATGTTGGAGGCTTCGTCATCTTCGTCGTCGTCGTCGCTGCGGCTCAGCGGATTGCCATCCGCGTCAAGCTCGGGTTCCGCCGAAGCCCGCCGGGGGGCGGCGGCCGCGTCAACGTCGACCTCGTCCAGCGCCGGGCCGTCCATTTCCTCGTCGCCGTCAAGGCTGCGCCCGAAGGTGGCCTCCAGGTCGATCACATCGCGCAGCAGAATGTCCTCGGACAGCAGTTCGTCACGCCAGATGGTGATGGCGTGGAAGGTCAGCGGGCTTTCGCACAGGCCCGCGATCATCGTGTTGCGGCCGGCCTCGATCCGCTTGGCGATGGCAATTTCGCCTTCGCGCGACAGCAGTTCGACGGACCCCATCTCGCGCAGATACATGCGCACGGGGTCGTCGGTGCGGTCCAGCGTTTCCGAGGTGGTGCCCGCCACTGCAACCTCGCGCGAGGTTGACGAGGTTTCGACCAGATCGCCGCCCACCACGGGTTCGGCCTCGTCGGCCTCGTCGTCCTCGATGATGTTGATGCCCATTTCAGACAGCATCGACATCACGTCTTCGATCTGCTCGGACGACACCTGTTCCGGCGGCAGCACCGTGTTCAGCTGGTCATAGGTGATATAGCCCCGCTCGCGCGCGTCGGCGATCATCTTCTTGACCGCAGCCTGGCTCATGTCCAGCGAAACATCGGCCTCGTCGGCGTCAGGCTTGGAGTCGTCGTTGTCTTTCGGGGCCATGGGTGCTCCTTGCAGGGCGCGATCGGGGACAGGAATCGCCAAAGTGCGGCGAATCATCGGGTGCTTCTCGAATCAATAGCGCGAATCAAGCGGCGTAACAGGCCGAATCAGTGACTTTTCTTGATCCAGACCTGATCGTCGATCAGGTTTTGCAGGTGTTTCGACAGGGCGGCGCGGTCTTCGCCCAGATCGGTGGCATCGGCACGGTCCGGTTTCTCGGCGCGGTGGCGGGCGTTCGCGGCTTGCGACAGCCTCCAGGTCAGCCCCTCATCGGGCAGTCCGGCCAGATCTTCGACCGCATCCTCAATCTCTCGTCGTGCGCCCCGGCTGGTTTCCAGCTTGGCCAGATCACTGGCCAGGCAGAGCGCGGCAAACTCGGCGTCTGCACTGTTGCGCACGGCGGGGGCATTGCGGACGTGGGGTTGGGCCATCAGCCTGTCAAGGGCTGCGGGCGCTGCCATAAGGATCAGGTCATGCAATTTCGGCGTGTCGCCATGGGCCAGCAGCAGGCTGCGCAGGGTGGCATGGCCTTCGCCCGTCAGGATCAGGCGTTCAAGGCTGGGTTCAAAACGGGCGATAAGGCCGGGGTGGGTCAGCAGGGTGGCCAGAACGGCGGCCTCGATCAGAACCTCGCCCTCGCCGTTGCCTTGCGCCAGTTGCGATTGCCGCGTGGGGGCGCTGGCGGGCAGGGGTTCGCCCTTGGGCACAAAACGCTGGCCGGGTCTGGCGGCGGGGCGCCTTCGTTGCGCGCCGAACAAGTCCCACCGCAGCGCCTTGATTTCCTCACCGTAATGGCTGCGGATCGACGGGTCGGCAATGCGGTTCAGGGCGGCGCGCAGGGTCTTGTCCAGTGCTGCCCTGCGTTCGGGGCTGTCAAACACCCGGCCTTCGGTTTCACGCGTCCACAGCAGGTTGACCATCGGCTGTGCCCCGTCCAGCACCGCCTTCATCGCGCCCGCCCCTTGGGCGCGGATCAGATCGTCGGGGTCCATCCCCCCCGGCATCACGGCAAAGCGCAGACCCTTGCCCGCCTCCAGCAGCGGCAGGGCCAGATCGATCACCCGCAGGGCGGCGCGGATGCCCGCCGCGTCGCCGTCCAGCGCGATGATCGGCTCATCCGAAATCCGCCACATCAGGCGCAACTGGTCTTCGGTGATGGCGGTGCCAAGCGGGGCGACGGTGGATTTGAACCCCGCCTCGACCAGCGCGATCACATCCATATAGCCTTCGGCCACCACCAGCGCCGCGCCCTTGCCCGCCGCCTCGCGCGCGTGGGCCTGATTGTAAAGGTTGCGGCCCTTGTCGAACAGGTCGGTCTGGGGGCCGTTCAGGTACTTGGCAGGGTCGTTCGGGTCCATTGCCCGCCCACCAAGGCTGATCGCGCGGCCACGGGCGTCTCGGATCGGGAAAATGATCCGGTTGCGAAAGCGGTCATAGCCGTCGCGCGTGTCTGATTTTGCGGCAAGCCCCGCCTCCGTCAACAGGTCGATGGACATGCCCTTTTGCTTCATCGCGTCGATCAGCGCGCTCCACGATGCGGGCGCAAAGCCGATGCCCCAGCGGTCCTGCGCCTCGGGCGACAGGCCGCGCTTGGCAAGATAGGCGCGGGCATCTGCGGCAGCAGAGGTGCGCAGTTGCAGCCGCATCCAGTTGACGGCTTCTTCCATCACCTGTCCCAGCAGGGTGCGGCGGTCGGCCTTCTGTGCGGCCACCGGGTCGCGGGCGGGCATCGGCATGCCTGCCTCGCGCGCCAGCACCTCGACCGCCTCCAGAAACCCCAGGTTCTCGGTTTCCTTGATGAAGGTCACGGCATCGCCTTTGGCGTGGCAGCCAAAGCAATAGTAGAAGCCCTTCCTGTCATCGACGTGGAACGAGGCCGACTTTTCCTGATGAAAGGGGCAGGGCGCCCACATGTCGCCCTTGCCCATGTTGGACTTGCGCATGTCCCATGTGACCTTGCGCCCTACCACCTGGGAGAGCGAGATACGGGTGCGCAATTCGTCGATGAAACCGGGCGGCAGACTCATGCCGTCTATATTGTGCCTGCGCGCCGGGCTGTCCAGTCACCAGCCGGGACGAAATGGGCAGCACCTCGCGCAACCCGCGGTGCGCGGGGTTGACCTCTCTTTTCAGTTGTTGAAAAGAGAGGCAAATGGGGATCGCAGCCGGTTCACGCTGCGGCATTGGCGACGGCACCGACCACAAGGAATATTGCATGCGGGTTTTCATCACGGGCGGCGCGGGTTTCATCGGCGCGCGACTTTCGGTCAAGCTGGCGTCGATGGGCGCGACGGTCACCGCCTATGACAACCTGCACCCGCAGGCGCATGCCAACAATCCGGCCAATCAGGCGATGTTGCAGGGCACCGGCGTAACGCTGGTTGTGGGCGATGTGCGCGACCCGGTGGCACTGTCTGCGGCCATGGCTGCGGCAAACCCCGATGTGGTCTACCATCTGGCGGCCGAAACCGGCACCGGGCAGTCGTTCGACCTGCCCGCCCGCTATAACGATGTGAACGTGATGGGCACGGCCCACCTGATCGAGGCGGTCCGCGCCCATGGCAAGGCGGTCAGCCGGGTGATCGTGGCAGGCTCGCGGTCGGTTTACGGCGAGGGCGCCTGCCTGGGGGCCGATGGTCGCCTGACAGCGGCGGTGGAACGGACCGTGGCCGACATGACGGCGGGCGATTTCGCGCCCAAGGGGGCCGACGGCGCAACCCTGACCCCTTGCGCCACCAATGGCGATTGCGTGGTGGCCCCGGCCTCGGTCTATGCGTCCACCAAGCTGATGCAGGAATATCTGCTGCGCCAGGCCTTCTGGGGCACCGGCGTTGGCGTCGGCGTGTTGCGCCTGCAGAACGTCTATGGGCCGGGCCAGTCGCTGAACAACCCCTATACCGGCGTGTTGTCGATCTTTTGCCGCCAGATTCAGGAAGGCAAGACCCTGAACATCTTCGAGGATGGCCTGATCACCCGCGATTTCGTGCTGGTCGATGACGTGGTTGCCGCCTTTGCAGCCATGGGTCAAGTGGCCGAAGTGCCGGGCGGCGTGGTCGATATCGGGTCGGGCGAGGCGGCCACCATCGTCGATGTGGCCCGCAGCCTGCTGGTGCGGTTCGGCGAATCCCCCGACAAGCTGCGCATCACCGGTGCCTTCCGCCCCGGCGACATCCGCTATGCGGTGGCCGACATCACCCGCGCGAAGGCCACCCTTGGCTGGGCGCCGCAGGTCAGCCTTGATGCGGGGCTTGCGCGACTGGTCGAATGGTCGCGCGCCGAAATGGCTGCGGAACTTGCGGTGATGGCTTGACCGACGCACGGGCCGCGCGCGGAACCTTGGGCATGGCACCCGAAATGTCTGTAAAACCCTGGTCCGCGACAGACTGTTGGTCCGCGAGGACAATTGCCGCTAATGCTGATGACAGCACAGAAGATGGGATGGCGTAAACAGATGCTGGTGGTTCATGCAGGCCCGCACAAGACGGCCACGACGTTTATCCAGAACAATCTGACCGCCGCCCGCGAGGATCTGGCCGGGCTGGGCTGGGATTATCTGAGGGAAGGCACCGACGGCGGGTCCGCGCATCACTCGATTGCCCATAATCCCCGGCCTTATGTCGACGTGGCCTCGCCCGAACGGGCACGGCTGGCAAAGGCCGGGGCAGTCGCCACGGCGGCGGGGCGGTCGGTGGTCCTGTCGGCCGAAGGCTTTTGCCGGTGGGGACCGGCCAAGCTGAAGCATATGGCCAGTATCTTCAAGAAAGACAGGCTGGACTTTGTCTATGCGGTCCGCGACCCGTTTGACGTGTTCTATTCCTACTGGGCCGAAGAAGTGAAGCAGGGCCATGTCGGCAGTTTCGCCAACCGCTTTGCCGAACATTTCAACGACCCGTCCGAATCTCGCCTGCTGAACCCGCTGGTCGATCTGACCCCGCTGTTGAAGCTGGACCGCGTGCGCATTCGCGTGGTGCCGTTCAACCTGCTGAAAGCGCGCAAGATCGACATTTACAGTCATTTCTGCGACCAGGCGCTCGGCTTGCCTGACATGGCCCCCAAAAGCGCGCTTGCCCGCAACGAAGCCCTGCCGATCGAGTTGACCGAGTTTTTGCGCCTGCTGACCGTGATCAAGGCCGATGGCAAGCGCCACATCGGCTTCGATTTCAGATTGCGCTTCATGAACGGCACAACTCCGTCGGAACGGGCAGAAATCGTCAATGTCATGAAGGAAGAAGTCGGAGACAGAATGCAAGTCGTCCGGCTGAACGGCAGTTCCTTTACCAAGCAGCGCATCGAGAAACAGCTTAAGCTCAAGCTCGCAGGGCTGTGGACGCTCGATCCCGGCACGGACAGCATCTACAATGCCGACAGTGCCGAGTACCGGTATTTCAATGAATTCGATCTGTGGCTGAGTCCGCCCATCCGCAAGCTGGCCGAAGACATTCTTGCGCGGTTGGCGGATTGATCCGGTGTCTGACAGCGGGAACAGCGATGGTGCAGGTCTGATGGCTCTGACAAACTTTGTTTATGTATTGCCACAGGCAGCCATTCTGGCGCCCCATGTGATCGTGGCGCTGGATCAGTTGCGCCCCATGGCCGACCGTCTGGTGCTGGTCGTGCCCGGCGGCGATCTGGACCGCTGCAAGGCGGATTTCGCGGCCTATGATCCGACCATGGTTCTGCCCATGCCCGAGGGGCCGCAAACCACGGCGGCCGGCTACAAGGCGGGGATGACGGCGATCTGGGCCGCCGATGCGGCTGCGGGCGTGGCCACGGGGGCGACCATCCTGACCGGGGTGCATGTGGCGGGGCCGATCTGCCCGCCGGACCCGGCGTTGCTTCAGGCGCAGACCGGGCTGTTCAGCGCCTACTGGTATGGCGCGTCGCTTGACCCCCGGCTGCAATATTTCACCAAGGCCGCACGCTTGCCGTTGCTGGATTTTGCCGTCGTCTCGTCCGGCCTGATGCAGGCGCCAGAATTTCGCCAGTTCTGGACGGAGCTGAAAATTCACGGCGATTACTGGCACAGTTTCGTCAATCTTGAAGTCCGCCTGGCCGAGCGTCTGCTGGCGATGGATGAAACGGTCACCTATCCCGCCGGGACCGAAGCCTTTCAGACCATGGACCCGCGCCACCACGAGATCGACAAGGTCGTCCAGTCCGGCATGCCCTGCTTTCCGCTGTCGATCTTCACGCTGGACCCGTTGCTGCACGACCTGAACAGCATCAACCTGCGCGGCGCGCTGGATGCCTTGCGCCCCATGCACCCGGCGCTCTATGCCGCCGTGATCAATTTCGTGACCCGCGCCGTGCCGATGCGGGATTTTGCCACCATCGCCGACCAGTACGAAATCCTCCCGGTCGAGGCCCGCAGCCCCGGCAAGACCGCCTGGAGCTTTGGCCGCATCGCCGTGTTCATCCACGCTTTCTACGCCGAGATGATGCCCGAATTCTGGGATCTGCTGCAACAGCTGCCCTGCGACCATGACCTGTTCCTGACCACCTCGACCGAGGCGCACAAGGCCGAGATCGAAGCCTTTCTGGCCGACAAGGGCTTTCCCGCCGACCGTACCGAGGTGCGCGTGGTCGACCAGAACCGCGGGCGGGACATGTCGTCGCTGTTCATCACCTTCCGCGATGTGGCGCTGTCAGACCGCTATCCGGTTGCGCTGCGCCTGCATTCCAAACGCACGCCGCAAGTGTCGCGGCAGGTGGGCGAGGGCTTCAAGAAGCACCTGTTCGACAATCTGGTGAAAAGTCCGGGCTATGTCGGCAACATCCTGGATCTGTTTGAACAGCAGCCGGACATCGGCATGGTGATGCCCCCGGTGATCCATGTGGGCTTTGGCACATTGGGCCATTCCTGGTTCAACAACCGGGGCACCCTGCATCAACTGTCGCTGGACATGGGGTTGAACGTGCCGTTCGACGCCGACACGCCGGTCGCGGCCTACGGCACCATGTACTGGTTCCGTCCTGCCGCGATGTGGAAGATGTTCAAATGGGAATGGAAGTGGGAGGATTACAATTCCGAACCCCACCACATCGACGGCGGCCTTGCGCATGTGCAGGAACGCCTGATCGGCTATTGCGTGCAGGACGCGGGCTTTCGCATCGTGCAGGTGATGAACCCCGATCTGGCCGCCCGCTATTACGCCAAGCTGGAATACAAGCTGCAACTGCTGGCGGCGCGGCTGATGTCGGGCAACATCCTGCAACAGCGCGATCAACTGGATCATCTTGGCGCGCAGGGCCGGGCGCGGACCTTCCGCTGGATGACGGGGGTCTACGGCAGCATCTTGCAGAAATTCCCGGCCTCACGCGGCATGCTGCGGCCGATCGCGCGGTTTGTGGTCCGGGTGATCGCGCCCAGACCGTAAGTTACAGGCCCAGCCTGTCGCGCAGCGAAAACCACGTCATCGCCGCCACCAGCAACGGCCAGCGCAGGGCGCTGCCCCCCGGAAAGCGCTGCTGCGGCAGGTTTGCCATCACGTCGAACCGTTCGTGCTGCCCCTGTATCGCCTGCGCGCACATCTTGCCCGCCAGCGTCGCCATCGCCACCCCATGCCCGGAATAGCCCGAGGCCGACAGCACATTGGCCGCAGGGCGCGCAAAGCAGGGCATCCGGTTCATGGTGATGGCCAGCGTGCCACCCCAGGCATGGTCGATCCGGGTGCCCTTGAGCTGCGGGTAAACCTCAAGCATCGGTTTCGACACGGTCTTGATGATGTCGGGAAAGCGGTAGCCATAGCTTTCGCCACCCCCGAACAGCAGGCGGTTGTCGTCTGACAGCCGCCAGTAATTGACCACGAATTTCGTATCGGCCACCGCCACCGGCTGCGACAGGATGTCGGTTGCGCGATCCCCCAACGGTTCGGTCGCGACGATGAAGTTGTTGATCGGCATGACGCGGGCCGCCACTTTCGGCTCCAGCCCGCCGATATAGCCGTTCACCGCCAGCAGCACATGGTCGCAGGTCACGTGGCCTTGCCCCGTGCGCACCACCGGCTTTGCGCCATGGGCTATGTGATGCACCTCGGACCGTTCCATGATCCGCGCGCCCGCCGTGGTCGCAGCCGCCGCCAGCCCAAGCGCATAGTTCAGCGGATGCAGATGCCCCGCGCCATGGTCTATATCGCCACCGTGATAGGCCTTCGACCCGACCAGCGCCCGCATCTGAGTGCGGTCCAGCGCCTCGATCCGGGTATAGCCATAATCACGGTGCAGCTTTTCCACATACTGCCGCGCGTGCCGGGCCTCACCCTCGGACCAGCAGGCATGGGCCACACCGGGGCGCAGCGTGACGGGCATGGCGTGATCTGCGATCAGGTCGCTGACCAGCGCCTTCGATTCCTCGGCCAGCCCCCACAACCGCCGCGCGGTTTCCAGCCCGAAATGCCGCTCCAGCCAGTCCTGATCCTGCCGCATGCCGGACCCGACCTGGCCCCCGTTGCGGCCCGACGCGCCAAAGCCCACGCGGTGGGCTTCCAGCACCACCACCTCATAGCCCGCCTGCGCCAGATGCAGCGCCGCCGACAGCCCGGTATAGCCCGCGCCGATGATGCAGACATCGGCCCGCACCGCCCCTTTCAGCATGGGAAACGGGGCCATGGGCGTAGCGGTGGCGGCATAGTAGGACGGGGGGTATTCCCCCGTCCTGTCATTGGCATGCAGCAGGTTCATACGTTCAGCAGCAGATGTTCACGTTCCCACGGGCTGATGACTTGCAGGAATTCCTTGTATTCATTGCGCTTTACGGAATCGTAGACCTTGCAGAAATCGGTGCCCAGCACCTCGCACAGCGCGCGGTCCTCCTCCAGCAGATCCAGCGCGTCGCCCATGTTGGTGGGAATGTCGTCGCTGTCGATATAGGCGCTGGTCTTGAACTCGGGGCGCGGGTCGCGTTTCTCCATCAGCCCCAGATAGCCGCAGGCGAGGGTGGCCGCGATGCCGAGGTAAGGGTTGCAATCCATGCCCGGCAGCCGGTTTTCCACCCGCCGCGCGGCAGGGGTGGAAATCGGGATGCGCAGGCCCGTGGTGCGGTTGTCGCGGCCCCATTCCAGATTGATCGGGGCGGCAAAATCGGGAACATAGCGGCGATAGCTGTTGACGTAAGGCGCCAGAACCGCAATCGCCCCGGTCAGATGGTTCTGCATGCCGGCGATGAAATGCAGGAAATGCTCTGTCTCGCCGCCCTTCTTGTCGGCAAAGATGTTGCGGCCGGTCTTGGCATCCACGACCGAGCTGTGGATGTGCATGGCGGACCCCGGCTCGCCGCCGATGGGTTTCGCCATGAAGGTGGCAAAGCAATCATGCCGTAGTGCTGCCTCGCGGATCAGGCGCTTGAAGAAAAATACGTCATCGGCCAGCCGCACCGGGTCGCCATGGGCAAGGTTCAGCTCGATCTGGCCCGCACCGCCTTCTTGCAGGATGCCGTCAATCTCCAGCCCTTGGGCTTCGGCAAAATCATAGATGTCGTCGATCACCTTGCCATATTCATCAATCGCCGACAGCGAATAGGCCTGCTTGCCCGCAGCCCTGCGGCCCGACCGGCCCATCGGGGGTTCCACCGGCATGTTGGGGTCGATGTTGCGGGCGGTCAGGAAGAACTCCATCTCCGGCGCCACGACCGGCACCCAGCCCTGATCGGCATAAAGCTGCACGATCCGGCGCAGCACGTTGCGCGGGCTGAAGGTGATCGGCTGGCCGTCCTGATCCTGCGCATCATGGATCACCTGCAAAGTCACATCCGCCGTCCACGGCGCGGCGGTCGCGGTGCTGAAATCGGGCACCATTACCATGTCCGGTTCGGTGAAGGCATCAAACGGATTGTCCGCCCATTCGCCCGTGATGGTTTGCAGGAAGATCGAGTTCGGCAGGAAATAGTTGGTCTGCTTGGCAAACTTCGCGGCAGGCATCGCTTTGCCCCGCGCCACCCCGGCAATGTCGCCGATCACGCATTCCACCTCATCCACGCGGCGGTTGCCGATGTAATCTCGTGCGGCTTCGGGCAGTTGGTCGGTCCATTTGGACATGGGGGTCACGCTTTTTGAAGGGTGGGTCTGGGTTGTTTGAAAAAGGCCGCGATTTGCGCCGCCATGGATCTGTCGCCCAACGGGTCGGACAGGCGGGCGGTGGCCGCGGCCATCAGCGCATCGGGCACCACGCCCTTGCCGCGGGTCTTCATCAGGCCATCGACGAAATCGGGCGCAAATTCCGGGTGGGCCTGCACGGTAAAGGCGCGGTCGTCATACAGCAGCGCGGCGTTGGCGCAAAAGTCGTTGGTGGCGATCACGGTGGCCGAGGTGGGGGCCTGCACCACCTGATCGCGGTGCCAGGCGTTGAGCGTCACCGTCTTGCCGCCAAAGTCATAATCGGTGGCCCCGACCGCCCAGCCGCCCTTGAACTGTTCAACCTTGCCGCCCATGGCCTGCGCGATGATCTGATGGCCAAAGCAGACGCCGACCAAGGGCACATGGGCCGCAAAGGCCGCGCGGATGAAATCCTCCAGCGGCGGCAGCCAGGGGTGATCTTCATAGACCCCGTGCCGCGACCCGGTGATCAGCCAGCCATCGCAGGCGGCAACCGACGGCGGGAACACCCCGTCCACCACACGAAAGGTCTGAAAGGCAAAGCCGTGGCCAGCCAGCAGCCGGGCGAACATGTCGGGATAATCGCCCATTTCCGGGGCAAGAGCGTCGGGCGCGAGGCCGGTTTGCAGAATGCCGATCAGCATGTCAGGTCCATGTATGATGTGAACAAGCCTAAGCCGAGGCCCCCCCTGCCGGTCAAGGGGGGCCACGGGGTCAGACCGTATCGAGGTACAGCTCGACCCGTTCTTCCGGGGTCAGTTCCGCGATATAGTGCAATTCCTGCCGTTTGATCAGCACAAAGTTGCGGATCAGTTCCGGCGGCAGAAACCGGGGCAGGACCGCGCTTTGCTCGAACGCGTCAATCGCGGCTTCCCAGGTTTGCGGGATCTGCGGCAGACCGTCGACGGCATAGGCGTTGCCGGTGATCGGGCTTGGCGGCTCCATCTGGTTCTCGATCCCGTCCAGCGCCGCGCCCAGAATGGCCGCGAGCATGACATAGGGGTTCACATCGCCCCCGGCCACCCGATGTTCGATGCGCCGCGCGGATGAACTGCCCGCCGGAATGCGGATGGCGGCGGTGCGGTTTTCATAGCCCCAGCAAATCGCGGTCGGCGCATGTTTGCCCGGCACCAGCCGTTCATAGCTGTTCTGGTGCGGCGCAAACATCAGCGCGGAATCGTGCATCGCGTTCAGGCAGCCCGCGACCGCCTGTTTCAGCATCGCGGTGCCCTTGGGGCCGCCACTGTCAAACACGTTGTCGCCCGCCGCATCAACCACCGAGAAATGGGTGTGCAGGCCAGAGCCCGAATATTCCGGGTAGGGTTTCGCCATGAAGCTGGCGGCAAAGCCGTGGCGGCGGGCCAGGCCCTTGACCAGCATCTTGAACAGCCACGCATCGTCGGCGGCGCGCAGGGCGTCGTCGCAATGCATCAGGTTGACCTCGAACTGGCCAAGCCCGGTTTCCGAGGTGCTGGTATCGGCGGGAATGTCCATCGCCTCGCAGGCGTCGTAAAGGTCGGTAAAGAATGTGTCGAACGCATCAAGTGCCCGGATCGACAGGGTTTCCGACGCCTTGCGCCGCTTGCCGGACCGGGGGCTGGGCGGCACTTGCAGGGTCTTGCCAGAATCGTCGATCAGGAAAAACTCCAGCTCCATCGCCACCACCGGGGTCAGGCCCTTGGCCTTGAACCGGTCGATCACTGCGCGCAGCGCGTGGCGGGGGTCGCCATCATAGGGGGTGCCGTTTTCGCGGAACATCCAGATCGGCAGCAGGGCGGTCGGGGCCTCCAGCCAGGGCATCGGCATGAAGCCCCGCTCGGTCGGTTTCAGCACGCCGTCCTGATCGCCCTGTTCAAACACCAGCGGGCTGTCGTCAATATCTTCGCCCCAGATGTCGAGGCTGAGCACGGAAAACGGAAAGCGGGTGCCGTCGGCCACAACCTTGTCGGCAAAGCGGGCCGGAACCCGCTTGCCACGGGCCTGACCGTTCAGGTCGGCGGCGGCCACGCGGATGGTACGCACTTGCGGGTGCTTACGCAGATAGTCCTTCATCATGTTTGTCT
>JAZKGQ010000013.1:0-44970 GCA_040385825.1 Pseudomonadota bacterium
CGGCCTGCGCCCTCGCCGCGACTGTCATCTATTGGTTGTGAGTCCTGACTCTAGTTTCAGCACCCAATTACAATAGCGTCTGCCGAATTGTAATGGGTTAAAATTCCGTTAAAACGAAATGACAAAAATCTGATACTAAACAAAACAATCCCGTCCCACCAACGGACACCGATCACTTCTTCTTCCCGATCCTGGGCTCCGTCCCGGCCTTGATGCGGCCCAGATTTTGCGCGTGTCGCAGGTAGACCAGCAGGGTCAGGATCACCACAAGAATGATCATCCGCCCCTCGCCAAACACCACCAGCCACAGCGACGACAGCGCCGCCGCCACAAGCGCCGACAGCGAGGATATCCGGCTGATCGCCGCCACCACCAGCCACGTCCCGCAGGTCGCCAGCCCCACCGGCCAGGCCAGCGCCAGCAGGATGCCAAGGAAGGTCGCCACCCCCTTGCCGCCCCTGAAGTTCAGCCAGACCGGAAACAGATGCCCCAGAAATGACGCGAGGCCGGCCAGTTGCGCCGCATCCTCGCCGGCAAGATACCGGGCCACCAGCACCGCAATCCCCCCCTTGCCCGCATCGAGGATCAGGGTCGCCAAAGCCGCAGGTTTGTTCCCCGTCCGCAGCACATTGGTCGCCCCGATGTTGCCAGACCCGATCTTGCGCAGATCGCCCAACCCCATGGCGCGGGTGATCACGATGCCAAACGGGATCGACCCCAGCAGATAGGCCAGCACAGCCACCAGCATCAGCGTGTCGTAACCAGAGGTGATGTCAGGCATGATCATCCTTTGAACGGAAAGACTTGGGCACCGGCCACGAAGGTTGCCAGCACCTTACCCTCCATCCGCTGCCCGTCAAACGGGGTATTCTTGGATTTCGACAGCAGGCTGAACCGGTCCAGCAAAAACGGCGCGTCGGGATCGAACAACACCAGATCGCCCGGCGCGCCTTCGGCCATCCGCCCCTGCGGCAGGCCCATCAGGCGGGCCGGGTTGAACGACAGCGCGCGGAACAGGGTCGGCAGGTCCACCGCCCCCGCATGATAGAGCCGCATCGCAGCGGGCAGCAGGGTTTGCAGGGCGACGGCACCGGGGGCCGCATCCTCGAACGGCAGGCGTTTCGATTCCTCGTCCGCCGGGGTGTGGAAGGACGAGATCACGTCGATCAGCCCATCCGCCACCGCCTGCACCATGGCCAGCCGGTCCTCCTCGGACCGCAGGGGGGGGGTGAATTTGAAGAAGGTGCGGTAATCCCCCACATCCAGTTCATTCAGCGTCAGATGGTGGATCGAGGTGCCGGCCGTGACCGCCAGCCCGTTGGCCTTGGCGCGGGCCAGGGCGGGCAGGGCGCGGGCGGTGGTGATCTGGTCGGCATGATAGCGCGCGCCGGTCATTTCCACCAAGGCGATGTCGCGGTCCAGCCCCATGCGTTCGGCCATCGCGGCCACGGCGGGCAGGCCGCGCAGCGAGGCGAACTTGCCAGAGGTGGCCGAGGCCCCCGCCGACAGCCCCGGTTCCTGCGGATGGCCGATCACCAGCGCGCCAAGGCTGCGCGCATAGGTCAGCGCGCGCGACAGCGCCTTGGTATCGGTCGCCACATGGAAGGCGTCGGTAAAGGCGATGGCGCCCGCATCCAGCAGAAAGCCGATCTCGGTCATTTCCCGCCCCATCCGGCCCTTGGTCAGGGCGGCCATGTGGCGGATGCGGACCGGGCTTTCGGCGGCGCGGCGAGTCACAAACTCCAGCACTTCGGGCGTGTCGATGGCGGGGGTGGTGTCGGGGCGCGCGATGATCGTGGTGACCCCCCCTGCCGCCGCCGCGAGGCCCGCCGAGCGGAAGGATTCGCGGTGCCTTTCACCCGGTTCGCCGATCTTCACCCCGATGTCGACGATGCCGGGGGCAAGGCAGAAGCCGCCGCAGTCGATCACCTCCGCCCCTTTGGGCGCGTGGGCGGCCCCGATGGCAGCGATGATGCCGCCGTCCAGCACCAGATTGCCAAGGGTTTCGGTGCCGGCCTCGGGGTCGATCAGGCGGGCGTTTTGCAGGAAGATGGTCATACGGGCCTCTGGATTGCGGCATATCTGCGGGCTGCACAGGGCTTAGACGGTTTGCCCCCCCGATTGCCAGCCCAAAGCGGTTCCGTGTCAGGCAGAATCGGAAATCTCTAGCCCTGATCCCTGCCCCGCTGGATGCCGCGCATCAGGGACAGAACCTGCAACCCGTCGCGCAGATTGGCAAAGGCTCCGGGCGCGCCCGGCCCCCGGAAGGTCAGCGTCACCAGCGGATCGCCGCCATCCGACCCCAGCAAACTGTCGGCGGTGATCGGGTGGCGGGTGATCCGCTGCCCGACCAGCGGCAGGTCCAGCACCACGATAGCCGCCCGTGATGTCAGGCCATACTAGGTGCGACGATGGCTCCACGCGGCCAGCAGCGTATCCTTCAGCACCGCCCGCAGAATCAGCGCCAGAACCCCCAGACCCACCAGCCGCATCAGCAGCGGCACGTCGGTCGCGACGAACAGCACCAGCAGGGCAAAAATCACGATGAACACCACCATGAACAGGGTCCGCAGATGCCCCGGTTCAAACACCACCGACGGCTCGGGGCGGCCTTGCCACAGCAAATCCTCATCCGGGGCCAGCAGATCGGCCCAGACCGGCGGCGTCACGCAATCCACCAGACCGCAAGGGCCACCAGCACCACCGCCAGCGCGATGATCGGCCCGGCGGGTACCAATGATGATGCGGGCGGCGGCGGCGGGGCGGGCGTCGCCTCGGGCGGGGCAGGGGAGGGCGCAGGCCACAGGTCGGCCGGGGCGGCGCCGACCTGCAGATAGGTGGCGAACGGGACAACCCCGTCAGCAGGGCGCAAGGTACCCCCCGTATCCGACAGCGCGCCAGAGGAGACGATCAGCACAGTTCCGGTCAGGCTTTTCAGCCTGGCGGCATCGGGGCGCAGGGCGGCTTCGGGCACATCATGGCCTGCGGCCAGATACCCGCCAAGCCCCAGATCGCCCAGATCGGCGATCCGCACCACCTCGACCTGCGCGGCCTTCAGGCCCGTGGCCCCCAACAGCGCATAGACCGCCGCCGCCGAATCGCCCTGCTGCATGTCTTGCCAGTGATCAGGGGTCAGATCCGCGGTGAACACCCGCAGCACCCCCTGCTCGCCCTGCGCGATATGCAGCGGGTCCGGCGTCATGCGGGCAGGGCGCGTTGCAGCCCGCGGAGCCGGGCCAGAACTGCCGCACCATCGGCGATGCGTTCAAACCCGACCGGGGCCGGGGCGGCGCGCAGATCCCACCACGCCCGTTTCGGCGTGGCGAACAGCAGACTCGTCCAGCGGCGGCTATGCAGCACGTCAAACCGGGTGTCGGGCAGGATCGGCAGCGACAGGATGCGAGTGCCGAACAGCGGCATCCGCACCGCGATGATGCCGCGCTGATCGGTCAGCGCATAGCGGCTGATCCGGCGCGTGAAGGCCTGCTTCACGATATCGATGGGAATGGAGAGGAAGAACAGCACGAAAACGATCACCTGAATATCCCGGTAGGGGGCCAGAGCCATGTTCATCTGCGCAAGGATATACAGAAACAACCCAAGCGCAAACCCACCCCGGATCAGCGTGAACAGATGCTGGCGGGTGAACACCGGTGCGGCATCCGGCCTGCCCTGCCACAGCAGGGTTTCGCCCGGTGCCAGGGCCCAGTCCATCGGCCCGTCGCGCTGTGCCGCGTCCCGATCCGTCGCGCCCTGCTGCCGCCCAGGCTCTGCCGCCGCCATCATGCCCTGATCCGTCATCCCAGCCTCCCGCTATGGTGTCAGGCCAGCCTTGCCGCCAGCCTGTGGCAGCATTGGGGCAGACCCATCACATTGACGCGAGAAGCCTGTAAGGTTCTTTCCGACCCCGACAGGCGCTATCCGGCGCTCAGCACCAGCCACAGCACGAACAGGAACAGGGCCACCAACACCACCGTCGCCACCATGCCACCGACGCGGGCATCGGACATGGGTTTTTTCGGGGGGCGTTCATCGGTCATGTCGGGGCCTTCGGGAGAGGGAGGGCGCGGGCGACGCGGGGATGGGTCACGCCATCACCCCAACCGCCGCCCGCCCGCGTTCGGCGCGCAGGTTGCGGGCCAGCAGGTCCATGCAGGCCATGCGCACGGCGACGCCCATTTCGACCTGATCCTGAATGACGCTGCGGTTGATGTCATCGGCCAGATCGCCGTCGATCTCTACCCCCCGGTTCATCGGGCCGGGGTGCATGACGATGGCGTCGGGTTTGGCGAAGCTCAGCTTTTCGGCGTCCAGCCCATAGCGGTGGTAATACTCGCGTTCCGAGGGGATAAATCCGCCGTCCATGCGCTCTTTCTGAAGGCGCAGCATCATCACCACATCGACGCCTTCCAGACCTTTGCGCATGTCATCAAACAGCTCGCAGCCGAAATCCTGCACCCCTGCGGGCATCAGGGTGGGCGGCGCGATCAGGCGCAGGCGGTTTTCCATTTTGCCCAGCAGGATCAGGTTGCTGCGGGCAACGCGGGAATGCGCGATATCGCCGCAAATGGCAATGGTCAGGCGCTGAATACGCCCCTTGGCGCGGCGGATGGTCAGCGCGTCCAGCAAGGCTTGGGTAGGGTGTTCATGCCGCCCGTCGCCCGCGTTCAGCACGGCGCAATTGACCTTCGACGCCAGCAGGTTGACCGCCCCCGACGACGGATGCCGCACCACCAGCAGGTCGGGGTGCATGGCGTTCAGGGTCATCGCGGTGTCGATCAGCGTCTCACCCTTCTTCACCGACGACGAGGCCACCGACATGTTCATCACATCGGCCCCAAGCCGCTTGCCTGCCAGCTCGAAACTGGCCTGCGTGCGGGTGGAGTTTTCAAAGAACATGTTGATCTGGGTCAGCCCCGCCAGCGTGTCGGACTGCTTTACCGTGCGGCGGTTCAGATCGACATAGCGGTCGGCCAGATCAAGAATGGCGGTGATGTCCTGCGGCGACAGATGTTCGATGCCAAGCAGATGACGGGCGCGGAAGGACATGGGCGGGTTCCTTTATGGCTGCCTGCTTATGGCAAAGGGCGGGGGCAGGGGCAAGGCTTGGGGGGGGCAGAGTTTGACAGGATCGGCCGGGGTGGTGCGCACAAATCCGGCAGCGCGAAAGGACCAGCGGTAGACGCGCGTGACGCCATCCTGCCGGGTGACCAGCAAGATCGGCTTTGGGGCCGTCAGGGCCATCAGGGGAAAGGTCAGGGGTTGCCCCGCAGGCCCGGCCATCACACAGGCGGCGCTACCCGCAGTCTTGCGCAACGCTGTGACAAACCCTGCCTCCATCGACATCGAAAACAGGGTCGTCAGGGCGAATGACAGCGCGAGGCCCAGACCCGCCCCACGCACAATGCCCGACACGCGCCAGAGGGCAAGGAACGCGAGTGCCGTGCCAAGGGCAAGCAGCACAAGATGATCGCGCAAGGGTGTTGCAGATCCGGCCAGCTTTTCGCCCAACGTCAACATCACCAATCCCGCAAGCGGCACCATGGCAAGCCCCGCAAGCCACGGATCACACGGTGTGCGGGCAAGGATGGGGCTTTGCGTCTTTGGCAGCCTGCCCGTCAGACGTAAGGCCAGCAACAGCCCGACCGTGACCGTTGCAATCAGCAGGACAGGAACCAGCAGCATGGTCATGCCGATCGCATAGCCTGCGTCGGGGCGATAGGGCGCGCTGGTGTAGAGAATAGGGCGCGCTGGTGTAGAGATCAGACGCAAGACCCAGCAGGACCACCGCCAGCACGAGCCGCAGTCCGTAGCGGGGCAGCGCCACAAAGCCTGCAAGCGCCACGACGATCAAAGACAGCAAGAAGGCGTCGGGCATCGGCATCTTTCATGACGCATGTACGGCTTATGCCAAAGCTGCGGGTACGAGACAACACCGCTGAGGCGGGAAGCGGTGCTTGCCCCCGGCACAGGGGGGGCCTACCGTCCGCACATGGGAATCGAGTGGAATATCAGCGCAGGGGATGGGGCCGATTGGCCCGGCGATTGGCATGCGGCACTGGCGGCGCTGGCGTGGCAGGCCGATCTGGGCGTGACCGAGGCTGTGGGGGATGTGCCCGTCAACCGCTATGACCTGCCCGCGGCGGTGCTGCCTGCGGCGCGGGCGGCGATGGTGCCCGATCCAGCTTTGCCTGCGCCTTTCGCTGCCGAGGCCCCGGTGCTGCGGCAGGCGGCGGCGGTGGATGCTGCCGGGGCGCTGGCGGGCCGGGCGCAGACGCTGGACGATCTGCGCGCGGCGATGGCGGGCTATGACCAGTGCGACCTGAAGCGGGGCGCGCGCAATCTGGTGTTTGCGGGGGGGCAGGTGGGGGCCGCGGTGCTGATCCTGACCGACCCGCCGAACCGCGAGGATGACGTGGAAGGCCAGCCCTTTGCGGGTCAGCCGGGGCAGTTGCTGGACCGGATGCTGGCCGCCATCGGGCTGGATCGCGGCGGGGTCTATATCGTTCCGGCCCTGCCATGGCGGCCCCCGGCGGACCGTGCCCCCGAGGCCGGGGAACTGGCGATGATGCGGCCCTTTGTCGACCGGCATATCGCGCTGGCGGCGCCACGGGTGATGGTGACCATGGGCACTGTGGCGCTGCGGATGCTGACCGGGCAGGCCGGGCTGTCGCGGTTGCGCGGCCAATGGCTGGCGGCAGGCGCTGTGCCGCTGTTGCCGATGCTGCACCCCGCAGACCTGATCCGCAACCCCGCCGCCAAGCGCGAGGCCTGGGCCGATCTGCTGGCGGTGAAGGCGCGGCTGGGATGAGGGGGCAGGGATGAGCGAGTTGGGTCGTGCAAGCTGGCCTGCGGCAGGCCTCGTCGGCGGCGCTGCCGCCAACATCGGCGTTTCGGGACCATCGGGGGGACAAGGCGGATGAGCCGGATTGACGAAACCATGGCCTTCGTGCCGGTGCAGATTGCCGTGCTGACCGTCTCGGACACGCGCGGGCCGGGGGATGACAGGTCGGGCGACACGCTGGTCGACCGGCTGACCGGGGCGGGGCATCTGCTGGCAGCACGCGCCATCCTGCGCGACGACCGCGAGGCGATTGCCGCGCAACTGCGGGCGTGGATCGCCGATCCGGGGGTCGATGTGATCCTGACCACCGGCGGCACTGGCCTGACCGGGCGCGATGTGACGGTCGAGGCGCATCGCGATGTCTACGAAAAGGAAATCGACGCCTTCGGCACGGTGTTTACCATGGTGTCGATGCAGAAGATCGGCACTTCGGCGGTGCAGAGCCGGGCCTGTGGCGGGGTGGCGGGCGGAACCTATCTGTTCGCGCTGCCCGGCAGTCCGGGGGCCTGCCGCGATGCCTGGGACGAGATCTTGCGCTGGCAACTGGACCTGCGCCACCGGCCCTGCAACTTTGTCGAGATCATGCCCCGGCTGGAAGAACACCGCCGGAAATAGGCCGAAAATAGGCCGGGAAATAGGCGCGTATCGCGCGGCGCGTGCTATTCCGCCAGATGATGCACCGTGACATCCGCCCCGCACAACTTGCGGGCCAGATCGACCACATGGCGGTGATGGGTCAGGTAGATCGCCTGACCTGACCGGCCGATCCGGGCCAGCAGGCCACAGGCAGCAGTGGTGCGGCCTTCATCGAAGGTTTCAAAAATGTCGTCGCAAAAGAACGGCAGCACCGTGCCCCCTGCCGCCACCTGCGCATGGGCCGCCGCCCGCAGCGCCAGATAGAGCTGGAACCGGGTGCCCTTGGACATGTCCCTGGCCTGTTTCGCACCGCCCCCCGCGGACTGGATCGCGACAAGAGCCTCGGACTGGCCTTCGGTCCGGGTCGACAGCGTGGCATAGGCGCCGTTGGTCAGGGTGCCGAAGGCGGCCTCGGTGGCCACCATCATGCCGCTGCGATGCGCGTCGCGGTAGCGGCGGATGGCGCGGTCGGCCAGCAGATGGGCAAAGCGGTCTTCCAGATAGCGCAGCGCCCCGTCCTGCATCGCGACCTCGGTCGTGCGGGCCTGTGCCACACGCCGGGCGATGTCGGCGTCGCCCTGCACCTGGTCCAGTGCGGCCTCGGCGCGGGTGCGGGCAATGATGGCGTCCTCCAGCCCCTGGGTCAGGCGGGGCAGGTCGTCGGTCAGGCCGATCAGGGTGGCTTCGGCCTGATCCAGCGGATTCCTGGCCAGCAGATCGCGGGCGGCATCGCGGGACGGGGTGCCAAGCCGTGTGGTCAGCGCCGTGGTCAGTTGGCCGATGCGGGCGCGCAGGCCGATGGCCGTTTGCCCGGTCATCACCGCCTGCCGCAGATCGGCAAGCGTGCCGGTGGCAATGGCGGGATCGAACATTTCGGCAAGCTGGCGGATCTGCATGTCTTGGGTTGCAAGCCGGGTCAGGGCTTCGGCATGGGCCTGCCCGGCCCCCTCCTGCGCGCGGGCAAGGTCGGCGTCGCGGGCGGCGGCGGTGCGGGCCTCGGCCAGCAGCAGGCGGGCGCGGTCATGGAGGGCCGCGGCGGGCAGATCCCCAAGGCCCAGAGCCTGCGCCACCGGGGACACAAGGCTGGCAAAGGCATCGCTGTCGCGGATCATGCCCGCAATCTGGCGCGACAGGCCGGCCACGGTTTCATCCAGCACCTGCAAGCCGCGCAGCGCGGGCAGGGCATCGCGCAGGTTTGCCATCGCGGTGCCGGGTGGCAGGGCGGCGGCGGCCTGCGCGTCCCAATCGGTCTGCGCGGCGCTGCGGGCGGTTTCGGCATCGGCAAGGGCGGTCTGCCGCAGGTCATGGGCGGTGGCGTCGCGCGTCAGGGCGTCACGGGCGCGCTGCACCTCGGCAATCTGGGTCTGGCGGGTGGCAAGCCGGGCGGTGGCAAGGCGGAACAGCGCGTCCAGATCACCGCCCGCATCGCCCGCCTCGGGCGCAAGGCCGGGCAGGGCGGCAAGACCCGCGCGCAACTGATCGGCGGCGCGGCGGGCAGGGGCGGTCTGGTCCAGCGCCTGATCCACAGCCTCTTGCGCCGCGCGGGCGGCGTCGTGCTGCCGCCGCCAGTCGGCCAGATCGGCGGCGGTCAGGCTGGCGGGCAGACCAAGGCTGGCCAGATGCTGCGCGCGCAGGCTGTCCAGCCCGGTGCGGGCCGTGGTGGCGGCGGTCAGGGCGGTCAGGGCGAACTGATCATCGGCCACAGCCTCGGCCAGGGCGAGGCGGGCCTGTTGCAGATCGGCGATTTCGCGGGTCTGGGCCTGTCGCAGGGCCGAGGCCGCATCATCGCGCTGCAAGGCGCTGGCAAAGGCATCGGCGCTGGTGGCGTCCAGTGCGGCGCGGTGCGCGGCCCACCGGCTGTTGCGGTCGGCGCGCAGCGACAGGGCCATGTCATCGGTGACCAGATCGGGCACGGCGGTCAGCACCGCAAGGCGGGACTCGGCGCGGGCCAGTTTTCCGGCGGTGCTTTCGCGGGCGCTGTGCAGCGTGGTGACCTGCTGCCCTGCGGCAAGGGTCTGGGCCGCCAGATCCTCGGCCTGACGCAGCGACAGCGGCACCGGCGGCAGCGCGGGGAACACCACGTCACCGCGCGACAGATCGCGCAGGCGCGTTGCGGCGGTGCTGCGGGCCAGCTCGATGCGCTGCCGGGCGGCGCGGTTGGCCTCGACACAGGCGGCCGCGTCACAGCGGGTCAGCAGGTCTGGCAGGTCGGGACCGATGGTCACGCGGGCTTCGGCGGCGGCCAGGGCGGCGGTGGCGGCCCCCTGCGCAATCCGGGCAAGACGGGCCTCTGACCGGGCGCTGGCAAGGGTGGCCTCGGCGGCGCGCAGGGCGTCAAGCGCGCGGTCCAGCCCGCGCAGCCGGTGTTCGGGCAAGATGAACCGGGTGGGATCATCGCCGGGGTCCAGCCCCAGATCCGCCAGCCGAGCGGCCATGTCGGCCAGCGCTTCGGCGCGGTCAGCCTGCCGGACGGGCAGGTCGGCCAGCGCGCCGTCCATCCGGCCCCGCAGGGCGTCAAGCGCGGTGATCTGATCGGCCAGGGCCAGCACATCGGGGCGCAGGGTCAGGGCGTCGCGGTCGCGCGTCGCCGCAGCCTGCAGCCCGGCCTGCGTGTCGCGGGCGGCCTCATGCGCCACTCGGGCGGTCATCAGGGCGACCAGCCCCTCGGGGTCGATGTCGAGCGCGGCGGGGTAGTGGCGCAGCGGGTCCAGCGCCAGTTCGGCGGCGTGCAGGTCGGCGGCAATCGGATGCGCGGCGCACAGGGCGGCGGCCTGCGCCATGCGGCGGTCCAGCGCCTCCCTTGCCGCGCGCGCCCCGGTTTCGGCCAGACGGGCGGCCTCGACGGCGCTGCGCAGGGTCTTGTACTGGCTGGCCGGAATATCGTGGGCCTTGATCTCGCTGGTCAGCGTCTCAAGATCGCGCTTCAGCCCGGCAAAGGTGCTTTTGCTGCCACCCTTCTTGTAAAACGCATCCGCCCTGAACGCCACCTGATCCAGCACGCCGGTCAGGTTGCCAATGCCCGCGGCGGCGGAAAACAGCAGGCGGCCAATGTCGCCCTTGCTGTTGGTGATCTCGTCCCCGCCCGCCTCGATGGTGGCATCGTCGAGGCAAAAGAGCTTGCGGTAATCATCCTGCGCGATGCCGCCCAGACAGTGTTGCAACACGGCCTCAGGGATCACGTCGCCATGGCCGTCCAGCAGCGAATTGGCGGGGCGCTTGACGCGCACCAGTTCCGTCGGCTTGCCGTCGATCTCGACCAGACCGCCCACTTGCAACGTGTTCAGCGGGTGTTTGAAGCCATAGCCGTCACGGGGCGGAAAGCCGTAGATCAGCCGCAGATAAGCCTCCATCAGCGTGGTCTTGCCTGCCTCGTTCGGGCCATGGATGATGTGAAAATCGCACGGACCGGCGGGGCCAAGATCGATGCTGCGGTTGGTGAAATGGCCAAAGCGGGTCAGGTCCAGACGGCGCAGGCGCATCATCGCGCGCTGTCCGCATCTGCGCCGCGCATGGCGGCGGTCATCGACAGGATGGCATCCTGCGTCAGGCGGTCCACAAGGGCGGCCTGTGCCACGGCGTCCGGCGCAAGGGCGGCGCGGCGGGCCGGGGGCAGCAGGGCCAGCATCTGGTCCAGTTCGGCGCGGGCGGCATTGCGAAAGCCGTCTTCGGTGGCGATCTGCGCCATGATCGCCTGCACCTCGGCCACGGCATCATGCGGGCTGGGGGCGGCTGCGGGGGGGGTGACGGCCAGGGTCAGCTTCTCGATCCACAGCCGCCCGGTGTCTTGCGCCATCTGGGCCACCGTCTCGGCCCAGACATCGCGGTCCCGGCGCAACGGCCAGCAGCACGGCGTGGCGCCGTGCAGGGTCAGCCGCAGGATGGCGGCTTCGGGCACCGTTTCGGCCATGGCGGCCAGATGGGTGCGGATCGCATCGCGGACCGCGTCCTCCTCGGCCAGACCGGCCAGCGACAGGGCCGTCTCGCGAAACTCGACGGTCGAGGTGGCCACTTCGGACACCGCAATCCGCCCGTTGTCGATGGTCAGCAAGGTGGCCGATTTCGCCCCGGACTCGCCGATGTCGCGGCCCTGCGGGTTGCCGGGCATCACCACCCAGGGCGTCGTCGCATGGACCTGCCGCTTGTGGATATGCCCCAGGGCCCAGTAGTCGAACCCTGCCCCGACCAGATCGGCCAGCGCGCAGGGCGCATAGGGGTCATGCCCCGCCGCCCCGTTCAGCGAGCTGTGCATCATGGCGATGTTCACCGCGCCGGGTTCGGGCGCGCCAAAGCGGGGCACCAGACTGTCGGGCGCATGGCGGTCACGAAAGCTGATGCCATGCACCCAGACTTCGGGGGCCAGTTGCACCCTGCCGCCGCGGCCGTCGAACACATGCACATTGCCGGGCAGCGCGATTTCGCCGGTCAGCGGGTTTTCGGCATCGTGGTTGCCCTTGATGTAGAACACCCGCACCCCGCCGCTGCGCAGCCGTTCCATCTGCCGGGCCAGATAAGCGGCGGTCTTGGCGCTGCGTTCGGCCCGGTCGTACAGATCGCCCGCAATCAGCAGGGCGGCGACCCCTTCGGCCAGGCAGAAATCCACCATCTTCTCCAGCGCCCGCCGCGAGGCCGTGGCGACCCGCGCCTGCAGGGCTTCGTCGCGCAGCGCAAGGCTGGACAGCGGGCTGTCCAGATGCAGGTCGGCGGTGTGCAGAATCCTGATCGTCATGTCGCCTTCTGCGTGCCTGATGGCCAAAGCGGCCAGAATAAGCCTGACAGGCCGGACCGGCGCTGCATGGCTGGCGCAGTTGACAGGGTATTTTCGGCCAAGTCCAGATGCCCTATGGCAAAAACCCCTGTCGCCGGCGGCTGTCAGGGGGTGGGGCAGCCCTTGATTTCAACGCCGCGCCCGTCGGCCAGCACGGTGACGGTCACGCCCGCGCTGTCCAGCGCGAAGGGTTTCCCCGAAGGCGGCACCATTTCTGTCACCGATGTCAGCAGGCCCCCTTCGCGGCTGGTTTCGCTTTGCGCCACCCAGACCCCGGCCATGCCCGGCTCGAACACCACGGTTTCGATGCTGCCAAGCCGGGGCAGGGCGATGCGGGCGGTCAGGCGCATCCCGTCTGCCACCGGGGTCAGGCTGCAATCGATGCGGATGCCGTCGCCGGGGGTGGCCACGGCGCGCAGGGCGGCGTTGATGGTTTCATCGGACGCGCCGGGGGTCAGCAGGTCAGCCGACAGGCTGGTACTGGCAGGAATGCAGATGTCCTTGCACACCCCCAGATCAAGGCGCAGCCGCAGGCTGACCGGGGCGCCGGGGATCAGGGCCGTCACCTCCAGCGGCAACACGATCTGATCGTCATAGCCGATGCTTTGCATGCCGTTGGTTTCAAACATCATCGGGGCAGGCCAGTGCACCTGCACGGATTTGACGTTTTCGGACCCGGTCCAGTCAAAGCTGGGCGGGATGCCGGCCTCGCCGGGGCTGCGCCAGTAGGTTTTCCAGCCCGGCGCCAGATCAAGCCGCAGTCCGGCCATCTGCCGCCCCGGTTCCATCTGCCAGCCGGGCAACAGGGCCGCCTGAAACACCTGATCGACCATTTCAGACCGGGCCGGACCGGCAGCCCCGGTGGCAAGGCTTACCGACAGGGCAACAGCGCAGGGCAGGGAATACAGATGTGTCATGGGTCCGAAAATAGGCACGGCATCCGGTTTGGGAAATCACAATCCGGCGACGGCCCCCCGCCTGTGGCGCAAAGGTCGCGCTTGGTGCTTGAGGTGTGCCCCGAAACGCGCCATTTTATGGGCAAGGAGTGGCGGCCATGGACCTGAGCGGCAAGATTCTGATAGCGATGCCGGCCCTGAGCGACCCCCGCTTTGCCCAAAGCGTAATCCTGATCTGCGCGCATTCGGACGATGGGGCAATGGGGCTGGTGATCAACAAACCCAGTCAGGGGCTGAGCTTCGAGCGCCTGCTGGGCCATCTGGACATCGCAGAACCCGGTTGCGGCGCCCGCCAGATCCGGGTGCATATCGGCGGCCCGGTCGAACGGGGGCGCGGCTTCGTGCTGCATTCGGGCGACTGGTGGGCCGAGGATGGTGCCGATGGCGAGGCCGGGGCAGGAACGCTGTCGGTGCCGGGGGGGTACGGCATGACCGCGACGCTGGATATTCTGAGCGCGATGGCCAAAGGCCGGGGTCCGGCGCTGGCGCTGCTGGCGCTTGGCTATTCGGGCTGGGGTCCGGGGCAGCTGGAGGCCGAGATCGGCCGCAACGACTGGCTGACCGCCGATGCCACCGAAGACGTGCTGTTTTCGGACGATGATGCGGGCAAATGGACCGGGGCATTGCGGCACATGGGGATCAACCCGCTGACCCTGTCGCCGGTGTCTGGCCGGGCCTGAAGATATGGGGCCTGAAGGTACGGGGCCTGAAGGCGCAGTTACGCCTCGCGCGCAGATGTGGCCGGGTCGATCAGATAGCGTTGCGACAGCGGAATGGCCGCCGCGCCAAGCGACCGCGCATCGGCCCCCACGGTGCCGGACCGCACGTCCGGCGCATCGACCCCCGCCAGATCCAGCCGGTGCAGGGCGGCGGCGGTGCGCAGGGCAATCTCGCTGCGGATATGTCCGGGCATCCAGCCGTCGATCACCACGGCCTCCAGTTCAATCAGGGCGGCGGCGGACAGGGTGGCATGGGCCAGCCCCTCGGCCGCCGCATCCAGCCAGCGGTTCAGCACGCCGGGGCTGACCGTCCAGTCCAGATGCTGTTCCCACAGATGATCCGAGCTTTCGCCTGCGGCCTCCATCGCCTCGGCCAGCACCGACATGGACGCCACATCGAACAGCCGCCTTGTGCTGCCATCGGGGCCGGGCACCGGCATCGGTCCCACGCCGCCCGCATTGCCCGACCTCCCGGCAAACAACTGCCCGTTCAGCACCAGCCCGCCGCCGATGAAGGTGCCAAAGTAGAAGTACAGAAAATCGCGGGGCCGGTCGCCGGTGCCGAACACCAGTTCGGCCCGGCAGGCCGCCGTGGCATCGTTCTGCACATGCACCGGCAGCCCGACCAGCGCCGACAATTCGGCCTGAATGTCACGGTCGCGCCAGGCGTCCATCTCGGTTTGCGGTGCGCCGATGGCATTGACCCAGTTCCACAACTGAAACGGCATCGCGATGCCAAGGCCCCCGATCCGGTCGCGCCGTGCGGCGGGCAGGGCGTTGCGCATGGCGGGCAGGGCCTCGGTGACAAAGGCCACCACGCCGCCGGGGGTGGGATAGCGATAGACCTTGCGCCGCATCGCCCGCACGCCGCCCAGAAAGTCGATCAGCGTCAGATCGACCGACCGCCGCCCGATCTTCAGCCCATAGAAATACGCCCCGTCCGCATCCAGACGCATGGGCACCGACGGCTGGCCGATGCGCCCGCGCAGGGGCTCGCCGCGCAGCAGCAGCCCATCCTGTTCCAGACTGCGCATGATGACCGACACGGTCTGCGCCGACAGGCCGGTGATGCGCGCAATGTCGGATTTGGCCAACGCTCCGTGCTGGCGCACCAGGGACAGCACCAGCCGTTCGTTCTGTGCGCGCATGCCGGACTGATTGGTGCCGCGCAGCGCCGACCCGTCAGGCCCGGCCCGCCCGTCCAGCGCGGTGTCCGCCAAATTCTTCACGCATCCTCCAACCCTGCAGTCTGTATTTCTTGCGCCGGATCACCCGGTCTTTTTGTCAGAGTGAGACGGGAAGGGCGGCTCTGTCAATAATAAATCAGAGTGATTTAATTAACTTGACGCAGGGGCGGGAATCAGGTTTTGTACGGCCACCGCAGCAGGAGGAACGGCTGCGCAAAGTTTGCAAACCGCGGGGACCAACCCCCCGCACCCTTGGGAGGACGACCATGAAATTCAAGACCACCGCTCTGATGGGCGCTGCTGCGCTGGCGCTGATGACCGGAACGGCCTTTGCCGAAAGCCACGGCGTTGGCGCCTGCCTGATCACCAAGACCGACACCAACCCCTTCTTCGTCAAGATGAAAGAGGGTGCCGAGGCCAAGGCCGCCGAGTTGGGCGTGACGCTGAAATCCTATGCGGGCAAGGTTGATGGCGACCACGAAAGCCAGGTTGCCGCCATCGAGGCCTGCGTGGCCGACGGGGCCAAGGGCATTCTGATCGCGGCATCCGACACCAAGGCAATCGTGGATTCGGTTGCCGCTGCCCGCGCGGCCGGCGTGTTGGTCATCGCCCTTGATACCCCGCTTGACCCGATCGACGCTGCCGATGCCACCTTTGCGACCGACAACTTCCAGGCCGGCCTGCTGATCGGCCAGTGGGCCAAGGCAACGCTTGGCGATGCTGCGGCAACCGCCAAGATCGCCATGCTCGATCTGTCCATCGCCCAGCCGTCGGTCGACGTGCTGCGCGACCAGGGCTTCCTGACCGGCATGGGCATCGACACTGTGGACATCGCCAAATGGGGTGACGAAACCGACGAGCGCATCGTGGGCAACGAAGTCACCTCGGGCAACGAGGAGGGCGGCCTGAAGGCCATGGAATCGCTGCTGGCAAAAGACGCCGACATCAACGTCGTCTACACCATCAACGAACCGTCTGCCGCCGGTGCCTTCGAGGCGCTGAAAGCCGCTGGCAAGACCGCGCTGATCGTGTCGGTTGACGGGGGCTGCCCCGGCGTGGCCGATGTGAAGGACGGCGTGATCGGGGCCACCTCGCAGCAGTACCCGCTGCAAATGGCGGCCCTTGGCGTGGAAGCCATCGCCAAGTTCGCGGCTGACGGCACCAAGCCTGCCCCGACCGAAGGCAAGGCCTTCTTCGACACCGGCGTCGCGCTGATCACCGACAAACCCGTTGACGGCGTCACCTCGATCGACACCGCCAAGGGCGCAGAGCTGTGCTGGGGCTGATCCCCGGCGCACGCCGCGATTGATTTGCGGCGGCTCTTGACCGAAGCTGATGCTCAAGGGCGGCCATCGCGCCGCCCTTGTCACAACCAGATCCCGGAGAAACAGCCGGGGTGACATCAAGGGGGGAAGGAGTCGATATGGCCTCGAATTTTGAAGAGGGCCTGAAGGGGGCGTCCGAAAAGGTCGCCGAGTTCAAGGAAGAAACCAGCCCGATCAAACGCTTGCAAAGCTGGCTGCACCAGACACCTTCGGCTGTGCCGATGATCGTGCTGGTGGTGGCCATCGTGATCTTCGGGTTGCTGTCCGAAAACTTCTTCAAGGCCGGCACGCTGTCCACGATCCTGCAACAGATTGCGATTGTCGGCATTCTGGGCTGTGCCCAGTCGGTTGTCGTGCTGACGGCGGGCATCGATCTGTCGGTGGGCGCGATTGCGGTGTTCTCGTCGGTGCTGATGGGGCAGTTGTCGTTCCGCTATGGCTTGCCTGCGGAACTGTCCATCCTGATCGGCCTGTTCCTTGGCACCGCCATGGGCGCCGTGAACGGCTTTCTGATCGCCCATATGCGCCTGCCCCCCTTCATCGTGACGCTGGGCACCTGGCAGATCCTGCTGGCGTCGAACTTCATCTTTTCAGCCAACGAAACCATCCGAAGCGCGGATATTCAGGAAAAGGCGGTGGCCTTGCAACTGTGGGGCGGATCGATCCAGCCCGGCGGGGTCAAGATCCTGTATGCCGTGTTCCTGATGATCGCGCTGGTGGCCATCATGTCTTACGTGCTGCGCCAGACTGCCTGGGGCCGCTATGTCTATGCCACGGGCGATGATCCGGCATCGGCCGAACTGGCCGGGGTGCCCACCAAGGCGGTGCTGGTGCAGGTCTATGCGCTGGCCGGGTTCTTCTGTGCCATTGCGGGCTGGGTGATGATCGGGCGGTTCGGGTCGGTGTCGCCGACCGCCTCGACCGGGCAGTTGGGCAATATCCAGTCGATTACCGCCGTGGTGATCGGGGGAATTTCGCTGTTCGGCGGGCGCGGGTCCATCGTCGGCATGTTCTTTGGCGCGCTGATCGTGGGCGTGTTTGAAATGGGTCTGCGCCTTGTCGGCACCGACCCGCAATGGACCTTCTTCCTGATCGGCGTGCTTATCATCTTCGCCGTGGCGGTGGACCAGTGGATCAGAAAGGCCTCGGCATGACGCAGAAACCGATCCTGATGGGGCGCAACCTTGTCAAACGCTATGGCAAGGTCACCGCACTCGACCATTGTGACTTTGACCTCTATCCCGGCGAGATCCTCGCCGTGATCGGAGACAACGGGGCGGGAAAATCCAGCCTGATCAAGGCCGTGTCGGGGGCGATCATCCCTGACGAGGGCACGATTGAACTGGAGGGGAAACAGATCCACTTCAAGACCCCGATCGAGGCCCGCGCGGCGGGGATCGAGACGGTCTATCAGACCCTCGCCATGTCGCCTGCGCTGTCGATTGCCGAAAACATGTTCATGGGGCGCGAGATTCGCAAACCGGGGATCATGGGGTCGGTGTTCCGCCAGCTTGACCGGGGGGCGATGGAAAAATTCGCCCGCGCCAAGCTGAATGAACTGGGCCTGATGACGATTCAGAACATCAACCAGGCGGTGGAAACCCTGTCGGGTGGCCAGCGTCAGGGCGTGGCCGTGGCCCGTGCGGCGGCGTTCGGGTCCAAGGTGGTGATCCTGGACGAACCGACCGCTGCTTTGGGCGTCAAGGAAAGCCGCCGGGTGCTGGAACTGATCCGCGATGTGCGCAGCCGTGGCATTCCGATCATCCTGATCAGCCACAACATGCCGCATGTGTTCGAGGTGGCCGACCGCATCCACATTCACCGCCTTGGCAAGCGGCTGTGCGTGGTCAAGCCGGGCGATTATTCGATGTCGGATGCCGTGGCCTTCATGACCGGGGCCAAGGTGCCGGACGGGGTTCAGGCGGCCTGACAACGGCGCAGGATCGGCAGGGGGGCGGCGTCAGGGCCGCCCCTTTTGCATGGCGGGCGGTTGACATTCGGGGGACAGGCGGGTCTGGTTCAGGCTATGGCCGGGCGGCTGCTTCGCCCGGCAGTTGTTGAAAACACCGGAGATTTGCCCAGCCGATGTCGCTTGCCCTGATCGCTGTCCTGCCGTTTCTGGGCGCCCTGCTGCCCGGATTTGCGATCCGTTGGGGCCGCAGCGCCTGTGCCGGGATGGCGGGGCTGGTCACGGCCATCGCTCTGGTCGGCGTGCTGCAACATGCGCCTGCGGTGCTGGCAGGGCAGGTGGTGCAGGCCCGGCTGGACTGGGTGCCGGCCCTTGGCCTGAACGCGAATTTCATGCTGGACGGGTTGGGCCTGATCTTCGCGCTGCTGATCCTTGGCATCGGGCTGCTGATCATCCTCTATGCCCGGTTCTACCTGGATGAGGCCGACCCGATGGGCCGGTTCTTCACCTGTCTGCTGCTGTTCCAGGGCGCGATGCTGGGGATCGTGCTGTCCGACAACATACTGCTTTTGCTGATTTTCTGGGAACTGACCTCGCTGTCGTCCTTCCTGCTGATCGGCTTCTGGCACCACCTGCCCCAAGGCCGTCAGGGCGCGCGCATGGCGTTGACCGTGACCGGCGCCGGGGGCCTTGCGATGATTGCGGGCATGCTGCTGCTGGGCCAGATCGCCGGATCATATGACCTGTCGGTGATCCTTGAGGCCGGGGCTACGGTCCGGTCCAGCCCGCTGTACCTGCCCGCGCTGATTCTGATTCTACTGGGCTGCTTCACCAAATCGGCGCAGTTTCCGTTCCATTTCTGGCTGCCGCACGCGATGGCCGCGCCTACGCCCGTTTCGGCCTATCTGCATTCCGCAACCATGGTGAAGGCCGGGATCTTCCTGCTGGCGCGGCTGTGGCCGGTGTTGGCGGGCAGCCCTGAATGGTTTGCCATCGTGACGACCACAGGGTTGGTGACGATGCTTCTGGGCGCTGCGATTGCGCTGTTCAAGGATGATATGAAGGCGCTGCTGGCCTATTCCACCGTCAGCCATCTGGGCCTGATCACGATGCTTCTGGGGATCGGCACCAAGGCCGCCGCCGTGGCCGCCGTGGTGCATATCCTGTGCCACGCCACGTTCAAGGCCGCGCTGTTCCTGAGCGCAGGCATTGTCGAGCACGCCACCCACACCCGCGATCTGCGCCGTCTGGGGGGGCTTGCCCGGCTGATGCCGCTGACCTTTGCCCTTGCCGGACTGGCCGCGCTGTCGATGGCGGGGCTTCCGCCGCTGAACGGGTTTCTGTCGAAGGAACTGATGCTGGCGGCGGCCGCCCAGACGGTCTGGGCGGGGCAGCCCTGGCTGCTTGGCCTGCTGGCGACCCTTGCCGCCATGCTGTCGGCCGCCTATGCCTTCCGCTTTGTCGTGCATGGCTTTCTTGGCCCGGTGCGCAAGGATTACCCGCATGCCCCGCATGATCCGGGGGCGGGGCTGCTGCTGGCGCCGCTGGTTCTGGTGGCTTTGGTGGTGGGGATCGGTCTGGTCCCGACGGGCCTGTTCGGCGCGCTTGTCGATGCCGCCGCCGGCCGCGTGACGGGCGGGCAGGTGGACAGCGATCTGGCCCTGTGGCACGGGGTCGCCTCGCCGGCCCTGTGGATGTCGCTGGCGGCTGTGGGCGGGGGCATCGCCGTGCTGGGGGCCTATCCCGCCTTGCAGAAGGTATGGGCCGCCACCGCCAGACCCGATGCCAAACGCGGCTTTGACGCGGGCATCAGGGCGCTTGCCGCCCTTGCCCGCCGCAGCACCGACAGCCTGCATGACGGCACCCTGTCGCGGTCGGTCGGGGTGGCGCTGCTGGCCATTGTCGGGGGGGGCATCTATGCCTTCACGGGGGGGGGCCATGCCCCCGGTGCCCGCAGCCTGACCCCGGTCGAGGCCACGCCGTTGATCGGCTGGGCCGCGCTGATGGTGGCGACGGCGGGCGCGGTCTGGCAGCATCGCAGCCGATTTGCCGCGCTGTTGCTGGTCAGCATCGTGGGGCTGATGGTGGCGCTTGGCTTTGCTTATTTCTCGGCCCCCGATCTGGCGCTGACGCAGATCACGGTCGAGGTGGTGACGCTGATCCTGATGCTGCTGGCGCTGAATTTCCTGCCGAGGACGACGCCCTCTGAAAGCCCGGTGTCCCGGCGCGTGCGGGATGCCTTGATCGCCGGGGTGACCGGTCTGGGGGCGGGGGCGCTGGCCTATGCGCTGATGATCCGCGACTTTGCCTTTCCCACCATTTCCGCCTTTCACCTGGCGCAATCCTACCCCGGCGCGGGCGGCACCAATGCGGTCAACACCATCATCGTGGATTTCCGCGGTTATGACACCTATGGCGAGATCACCGTGCTGGGCATCGCGGCGCTGGTGATTTTTGCGCTTGCCGACAGTATCTTGCGCAACCCGCATGCCACCGCCCGCCTGCGGGCGAACCGGGCGGCGACGCCTCGTGCGGGGGGCTGGCATCCGCAACTGATGGGGGTGGTGACGCGGGCGCTGCTGCCGATGGCGATGATGGTCGGCGTCTTCATCTATCTGCGCGGCCACAACCTGCCGGGGGGCGGCTTTGTGGCGGGGCTGGTGTTTGCGATTGCGCTGCTGATGCAGCACATGGCGTCGGGGTTCCAATGGGCGCAAGGCCGGATGCCGGTGGACTACCACGCCCTGATCGGGGCCGGCGTGCTGATCGCCAGCCTGTGCGGCGCGGCGGCCTGGGCGTTCGGGCTGCCCTTCCTCACCTCGGGCTATGATTACTTTGCCGTCTGGCCGCTGGAACCGATCGGGCTTGCCACTGCCGCGATTTTCGATCTTGGGGTGTTTCTGAGCGTTCTGGGGGCGGTCATGCTGACGCTTGCGTCAATCAGCCGGATGAGCGTGCGGGCAGGTGAGCCTGCCGATGACGCCGCGTTCGACAATGCGGAAGGGGGCAGGTGATGGAGGCTCTGGTTGCCATCGCCATCGGCACCCTGACGGCGGCAGGGGTGTACCTCATGCTGCGGCTGCGGACATTTCCGGTGATCCTGGGGCTGACGTTCCTGTCCTATGCGGTCAATGTGTTCATCTTCATCTCGGGCCGTCTGGCGGTCGGGTTGCCGCCGATCATCGACAAGGCGGCGACCGGCTATGCCGACCCCCTGCCGCAGGCCCTGGTGCTGACGGCCATCGTGATTTCCTTTGGCATGACGGCGGTCATCGTGATCATGGCGCTGGCCGCCTATCTGGGGTCGGGTGATGACCGGGTGGACATGGGGGATGCCGAATGACCCATTGGATCATCGTCCCCGTGGTGCTGCCCGCCATGCTTGGCGCGCTGATACTGCTGTTCGCAAAGTCGCTGGCATGGCAGCGCGCCTGGTCGCTGGCGGGGACGTTTGCCCTGTGGGGGCTGGCCTGCGCCCTGCTGGCCTTTGCCACCCTGAACGGTCCCGAGGTCTACCGTCTGGGCAACTGGCCCGCGCCCTTCGGCATCGTTCTGATGCTGGACCGGCTGTCGGGGCTGATGGTCTGGATCACGGCGACCCTTGCACTGATCGCACAAATTTACGCTGTTGCCTCGGGGTGGGATGCCCGTGGCAAGCACTTTCACAGCCTTTGGCAGTTTCAGCTGATGGGTCTGTGCGGCGCGTTCCTGACCGGCGATGCCTTCAACCTGTTCGTGTTCTTCGAGGTGCTGCTGATCGCATCCTACGGGTTGATGGTGCATGGCGGCGGGTCGGTGCGCACGCGGGCCGGGGTGCAGTATGTGGCGGTCAATCTGCTGGGATCGACGCTGTTCCTGTTTGCGCTGGCGACGGTCTATGCGGTGACGGGCACGCTGAACATGGCCGATCTGGCGGTGAAGCTGACCAGCCTGCCCGCAGGCGATGCCGGGCTGATGCGGGCGGCCTGCGTGCTGCTGATGCTGGTCTTTGCCATTAAGGGCGCGCTGGTGCCGGTGCAGTTCTGGCTGCCGGGCACCTACGCGGCCGCGCCCGGCGTGGTGGCCGCGCTGTTTGCCGTGATGACCAAGGTGGGGGCCTATGCGGTGCTGCGGTTCGGGACGCTGGTGTTTCCGGCGTCAAGCCCGGTGACGGGCGGGCTGGTGGGGGATCTGCTGCTGCCTGCCGCACTTGCCACGCTGATCATCGGGGCGGTCGGAGTGTTGGGGGCCAGCACCCTGCCGCGCATGGTGGCCTTTGCTGCGATTGCGTCAATGGGCACGCTGTTCACGGCGATTGCCGGGTTCACGCCCGCCAGCACGGCGGCGGCGCTGTATTACGCGCTGCATGCCACTTTTGCCACGGCGGCGATGTTCCTGATCGCCGATCTGGTGGCAACCCATCGCGGGCGGCTGACGCTGACCGGGGGCGGGCCGGGCATGGCGGGTATCCTCGCCGCGCTGTTCCTTGCCGCGGCGATCGGCATGGCGGGCATGCCGCCGCTGTCGGGCTTCATCGGCAAGCTGCTGGTGTTGCAGGCGCTGCGGGATCAGGCGGGGCTGGTCTGGCCGGTGGTGCTGATCACCTCGCTGATCACCATGGTCGGGTTTGGCCGGGCGGGATCGTCGCTGTTCTGGAAAACCGAAGGGCCGGGCATCCGCCCCGCGCCATGGACGCTCGCGCCGCCCCTGCTGCTGCTGGCGCTGCTGGCGGCGCTGACCGCCTTTGCCGGGCCTGTCACCGACTGGACCATGGCCACCGCCGCCTATCTGCATGATCCTGCGGCCTATATCGCGGCCAACACCCTGTATGAGGTGCCGCAATGATCCGCCGCCTGCTGCCGCATCCGGGGCTGACCCTGTTTCTGATCCTGTTGTGGCTGCTGCTGGCCAACCGGCCCAGCCTTGGGTCGCTGGTGATGGCCGTCATTCTGGGGGTGGCCTTGCCGCTGGTGACCGCCCGCTGGTGGCCGGAACGCGCGGCCATCCGCGACTGGCCTGCGCTGATCGCCTATGTCGGCCTTGCGCTGTGGGACATCGTGATCGCCAATATCCAGGTTGCCAGGATCATCCTGTTCGTGCCAGCCGCCGATGTGCGATCGGCGTGGATCGCGGTGCCGCTGGACCTGACCGCCCCCGAGGCCATCAGCCTGCTGTCGGCCACCATCACCCTGACCCCCGGCACCATCACCGCCGACATGTCGGCCTGCGGGCGGGTTCTGTTGATCCACGCGCTGCATGCGCCCGACCCCGATGCCGTGCGCGACGAGATCAAGCAGCGCTACGAGGCCCGGCTGCAAAGGATATTCGCATGACCCTTGCCATCAGCCTTGCCCTGAATTTCGCCATCGCCTGCTTTGCGGCAGGGCTGCTGTTGAACCTGTGGCGGCTGTACACCGCCCCCACCGTGCCGGACCGGGTGCTGGTGCTGGATACCATGTCGGTGAACGCGGTGGCGCTGGTGGTGCTGTCGGGCACCCAATCGGGATCGGCGATGAATTTCGAGGCGGCGCTTCTGATCGCGCTGACCGGGTTCGTCAGCACCGTGGCCTTCTGCAAATACCTGCTGCGCGGCAGCATAATCGAATGAGGGCGCGATGATCCTTCTGCAACTCCTTGGCATCGTGTTCCTGATCATCGGCGGGGTGTTTGGCCTGCTGGGCAGTTATGGCATGATCAAGCTGACCGGCCCGATGCAGCGGCTGCATGCGCCGTCAAAGGCGTCTACCGTCGGGGTGGCGGCGGTGCTGATCGGGGCGTTCTTCATCGGGGCGGCGGGGGGCAGCATCGGTTGGCACAACCTGCTGATCACGCTGTTCCTGCTGATCACCGCCCCGGTGTCGGCGCTGTTCCTGTCGAAGGCGCATCTTTTTGCCACGGTGGATCGCAGCACCCTGCCCGCCACCGGAACAGCGGCAGACTGGGCGACGCTGGCGGACCCCGAGACGGACTAACGCCCGACCCATTCGGCCCAGTCGGCGCGCGATCCGGCAAAGACGTTGATGTCGGCCTTGCCCGGCACCCCCGGCACGATGCCGGTGCTGGTGTATTGCCAGAACGTCCAGGTCTGACCGGGGTACAGGTCGGACGGATGCTTTGCCACCGCACGCAGCCAGAAATCCACGCCGCGGATCTGGCCCAGATCATTGTCGCGGAAGAAATCGACCGAGGTGTAGATCACCGGGCGCTTGCCGTAATGCGCGCCGACGATATCAAGAAAGATGCGCGCCTCGGCCCGGATGGTTGCCCCGTCGCGGCGGGTGGTGCAGGTCGGCGAAAACGGCGTCCATTCCATGTCCAGCACCGGGGGCAGGGCGGTCGCGCTGCGCGGCACGGTGCGGATGAAGGCGCGCGCCTGTTGAGCCGCAGGGGCGCAATGATAGAAGAAGTGATAGGCCCCGCGCGGCACCCCGGCCCGCCCCGCCGCGTTCCAGTGTTCGCGGAACATCGGATCGACATTCTCAACCCCTTCAAGCGCCTTGATGAAGGCGAAGTTCACCCCGTTCGCCCGCGCGGTGCGCCAGTCGATGCTGGTCTGATAGCGCGACACGTCAATGCCATGCACCGGATAGCGGGTCGGGCTTTTTGACCCCCAGTTGGTGGGGTCTGCGTCGCCGAAATTGGCTGCAACCACCTGCGTCGGGTCGGTTGGCGCGCTGGCGCTGCGTTCGGCGCTGCGCCCGCCGCAGGCGGCCAGCAGGATCAGGGCGAGCAGGGCAAGGGGGCGGGTCCGCATCGTTCTGTCCTCGTGGCTTGGGCCTGTTGCCCCATAAAGCGGTTCAGGTTCCGATGTCCGTATTTCCGTCAGAACCTGAACCGCTCTATCAGGCAAAGCGGGCGGGCGACAGGGCGGCGATCAGGCTGGCGTCCAGCCCGGTCGGCCTTCCGCCGATCAGGTCGGCGGCAAGCTGGCTGGCGGCGGGGCAGGACTGGAACCCCTGACCGCCCTGACCTGCCAGCCAGAAGAAGGCAGGTTCTGCAGGGTCGGCCCCGATCACCAGGGTCCGGTCCGGGCTGAAGGTGCGCAGACCCGCCCAGTTGGCCAGCAGGCGGGTGACGGGTTCGGTCACAAACTCCTCATACCGGGCCAGCCCTTCGGCCAGCACCATGTCATCGGCATAGGCGTCATGCGGGGCCATCAGGTGTTCTTCGGCGGGCGACACGATCAGCGCGCCGGCGTCGGGCTTGAAATACCACGATTCAGACGGGCCAAACACCATGGGCCAGCGCGACACATCATGGCCACCGGGCGCAGGAATGCGCGCCATCGACCGCCGGTAGGGGGTAAAGCCCAGGGGCCGGATGCCCGCCATCTGCGCCACCTGATCCACCCATGCGCCTGCGGCGTTGATCAGGATGCGCGCGGTCACATCGCCACCCGGCAGGGTGACGCGCCAGCCTTCGGCGGTTCTGGCAATAGCACTGACCGGACATTTCAGCCGGATTTCTGCACCATTGGCCTTGGCGCTTCGTACAAAACCCTGCAACAACAGGTCGGTGTCAATGTCCCATGCATGGTCCGCGACTGCGGCAAAGCCGACCGTTTCGGGGTTCAGGATGGGCACCAGACTGCGGGCGTGATCCAGACTGACGGGGCTAAACTCCATCGCCGCCACGTCCTGCGCAAAGGCGTCAGCCTCATCCGCCCGCGCCAGCACCATCATGCCGCGGGGCGACAGCACGCCCGGACTGCCATGAAAGAACGCCCCCGACGCCAGCGACAATTCCACCACCGCAGGCGCGCCGTAGCGGGGTTCATACATCGCGGCCGACCGGCCCGAGGCGTGATGGGCCAGCGAGGCTTCGGCCTCGGCCACCAGAACAGTCCCCATCGGGGCCAGCCGGGCTGCGGCGGAAATTCCGGCGATGCCGCCGCCGATGATCAGAAAATCGTAATCCATGGGGTGCAATCTGCCAGTCTGGCCCGGAAAGGAAAAGGGGCGGCAAACGAAAAAGGCCCGCCAGCGCGGCGGGCCTTTCGTCAGGGTTTGCAGGCTTACTTCGGAATGTCGCCGACAATGCCTTCCAGGTAGAAATCCATGCCGCCAAAGTCGGCATCGGTTGCGACCACACCATCGGCCAGCCACGGGGTGCCGTCCTGCTTGTTCAGCGGCCCGGTGAAGGGGTGGTAGGTGCCCGCCGCGATGGAGGCCGCCAGCGCCTCGGCCTCCGCCTTCACTTCGGCGGGGACTGCATCGGTGATCTCGCCGATCTGCACTTCACCGCCCGCAATCCCGGCCCAGGTGTCTTTCTGCGTGTAGGTGCCGTCCAGCAGCGCGCCGACGCGTTCGACATAATAGGGCGCCCAGTTGTCGATGATCGACGACACCCGCGGGCTGGGCTTGTATTCCGACATGTCGGAGGCCTGACCAAAGCCGATCACGCCGGGGGTCTTGGCAGCCTCGGCCAGGGGGGCGGTGGAATCGGTGTGCTGCAAGATCACGTCGACGCCCTGTTCGATCAGCGCCTTGGCCGAATCCGCCTCTTTTGCGGGGTCGAACCAGGTGTAGGCCCAGACCACCGACATGGTGACATCGGGGTTCACCTTCTTGGCGTGGATGAAGGACGCGTTGATGCCCTGAATGACCTCGGGGATCGGGAACGACCCGATATAGCCGATCTTGTTGGATTTGGTCATCCGGCCGGCAATCGTGCCCATCACGGCGCGGCCTTCGTAGAAGCGGGCGTTATAGGTGGACACGTTGGGATAGTCGCGCTTGAAGCCGGTGGCATGTTCAAACTTCACATCGGGGAATTTGGCGGCAACCGCGTTGGTTGCGTCCATATAGCCGAACGAGGTGGTGAAGATGATCTTGCAGCCCGACAGCGCCATCTGCGTCAGCACGCGTTCGGCATCGGCCCCTTCGGGCACGTTTTCCTGAAAGGTACTGGCATCAACCTTGTCTCCAAAGGCCTCAATCACAGCCAGACGGCCCTGATCGTGCTGATATGTCCAGCCGCCATCGCCCACCGGGCCGACATAGACCCAGCAGGCCTTGAGTTTGTCTTGCGCAAACGCCGCCCCGCCAAATGCCAAGGTAGCAGCCATGGTGACAGTGGCCAGCAAAGTTCTGCGATTCATATGGTCGTCTCCCCATTGGTTGGGGGCTTGTGCCCCCGGTTTGTTAAGCCTCAGCGTGAGGCGTGGAAATTCTGGCCCAGGGCCGCGGGCGCGTTCAGTGAGGCGCGCCCTTTGCCCGAGGACATGACCACCAGCACCAGAATGGTTATCAGATACGGGGCCATCGACAAGTATTCGACCGGGATGCCCGATCCTGCTGCCTGCAAATTCAGCTGCAACACGGTGATGCCGCCAAAAAGATAGGCACCCAGCAGGACGCGCCAAGGTTTCCAGCTGGCAAAGACCACGATTGCCAGGGCGATCCAGCCTGCGCCCGCCGTGATGCCATCGGTCCATTGCGGCACCCGGATCAGGCTCAGATACGCGCCGCCCACCCCCGCCATGGCCCCGCCAAACAGGATCGCCAGCACCCGGATGCGTGTGACCTTGTAGCCAAGCGCATGGGCCGCATCATGGCTTTCGCCCACCGCGCGCAGGATCAGCCCCGCGCGCGTCACCTTCAGGACGTAAGCCACCGCCGCAATCACCGCGACGGAAAAATACACCACCCAGTCATGGCCGAACAGCACCCGGCCAAAGAACGGCAGGTCCGCCAGCGGCCCGAAGGGCACGGCGCCGGTCATCGGCGGCTTGATGCCGACATAGCCCTGCCCGATCAGGCTGGACAGGCCCAGCCCGAACAGCGTCAGCGCAAGGCCGGTCGCCACCTGATTGGTCAGCAGATACTGGGTCAGCAGCGCAAAGATCAGCGCCAGCGCCGCCGCCCCGACCGCCCCGCCGACAAAGCCCAGATAGGGGTTGCCGGTTTCCACCGCCGTCACGAAGCCGCAGACCGCCCCCATGATCATCATGCCCTCGACCCCGAGGTTCAGCACACCGGCCTTTTCCACCACCAGCTCGCCGATCGCCGCCAGCAGGATCGGCACCGAGGCCACCATCAGCGACGCGATCAGCAGGCTGGGGTCTATGCTGCCAAACATCAGGCGATCCTCCGGTTGGTCCAGGTCAGGCGAAAGTTGGACAGGATGTCGCAGGCCAGCAGGAAAAACAGCAGCATGCCCTGAAACGCCTGTATCGCCGCCGAGGGCAGGCCAAGGTTGGTCGAGGCCATCTCGCCGCCGATATAGGTCAGCGCCATCAGCAACCCCGCCAGCAGGATGCCGACCGGGTTCAGCCGACCCAGAAAGGCCACGATAATGGCGGTAAAGCCATAGCCCACGTTGAAATCTATGGTGATCTGGCCTGCGGGGCCTGTCACCTCGAACAACCCCGCCATGCCGGCCAGGGCCCCCGACAGGCCAAGGCACAGCACGACCAGACGGTTCGGGGCGACCCCGGCAAAGCGGGCGGCGCGGGGGGCCTGGCCTGCCAGCTTGATGTGAAAGCCAAGGATGTGGCGTTGCAGCAGCACATACGCCGCAATCACCGCAATGAATGCCGCCACCACGCCCCAGTGCATCCCCGTGCCCGCAATCAGTTCCGGGTTCGACGCGGCGGGATACTGCGCAAAGTTGCGGCTGCCGGGAAAGCCCGCGCCTTCAGGGTTGCGCAGAAACCCCGTCGCCGCCTTGGCCAGAATGGTCTGCGCCACATAGACCAGCAGCAAGGACACGAGGATTTCGTTGGTGTTGAAGCGGGTTTTCAGAATGGCCGGGATCATCGCCCAGACCCAACCGCCAAACGCGCCTGCCACCACCATCACCGGATAGATCAGCCGGTTTTCGGTCGGGAACAGCGCGAGGCCCACCGAGGCCCCGAAAATGGCCCCCATGATGTACTGCCCTTCGGCCCCGATGTTCCAGATCCCCGCCCGGAACCCCAAGGACAGGCCAAGCGCAATCAGGATCAACGGCCCCGCCTTCACCAGCAACTGGCCGCGGAAATAAAAGGCGAACTCGCCGAACAGCGGATCCCAGAAGATGGTGCGAATGGCCTCAATGGGGTTCTTGCCAAGGATGGCGAACATGATGCCCCCGGCGATCATGGTCAGCACCACCGCCAGTACCGGGGTTGCCACCGCCCAGAACCGCGACGGCGAGGCGCGTTTTTCCAGCCTCAGCATAGGTGCAACCCCCAAAATCCTTTGAAGGATTCTTGCAATTTTCCTTGAAGAAAATTGTCTGGCCCCATCATGCCGCCCCCCCGCCCATCATCAATCCGATCTCGTCCACCGTCAGCCCCTGCACCGGGCGCGGTGCGGTCAGCCGCCCGCCGTTCAGCGCGGCAAAGCTGTCTGCGACCTCCAGCAACTCGTCGAGATCCTGACTGATCACCACCACCGCCGCCCCGCCTGCCGCGCGGTCCAGAATGGCCTGCCGGATCGACGCCGCAGCCGAGGCATCGACCCCCCAGGTCGGCTGGTTGATCACGATGACCGATGGGGTCTGGCTCAACTCGCGCCCCACCACGAATTTCTGCAAGTTCCCGCCCGACAGCGCCCGTGCCGCCACATGCGTACCGGGGGTGCGCACGTCAAATTCCTTGACGATGCTGTCGGCAAAATCCCCCGTCGCGGCCCAGTCGATGAAGCCGTTCCTGACCAGCCCCTTGCGCACCGCCCCCGACAGCAGCGCATTTTCCACCAAGGACATGTCCGGGGCCGCCGCATGGCCCAGCCGTTCCTCGGGCGCCGCCACCAGCCCCGCCGCGCGCCGCGCGTTCGGCCCCTTGTCGCCCATCGGAACCCCTGCGATCTTCACCGCCGCAGACCCGGATTTCAGCTCGCCCGACAGGGCCAGCAGCAATTCGTCCTGCCCGTTGCCCGCCACCCCTGCAATGCCCAGCACCTCGCCCTTGCGCACCGCAAAGCTGAGGTTTTTCAACGATGTGCCAAACGGAATTGGGGATTCCACCGACAGCCCCGCCACCTCCAGCGCCACCGCGCCCTTGGCCGCGCCCGACCGCGCGGGTGGCGTCAGCACGGTGCCCACCATCAGTTCCGCCAGTTCGCGCGCCGAGCGGTCCCTTGGCGTGCAGGTCGCCACCACCTTGCCCCGCCGCAGGATCGTGGCCGCGTCACACAGGCTGCGGATCTCCTCCAGCTTGTGGCTGATATACAGGATCGCGGTGCCTTCCGCCGCCAGTTGCCGCAGGGTGCGGAACAGGATGTCCACCTCTTGCGGGGTCAGAACGCTTGTCGGTTCATCCATGATCAGCAGCTTGGGGTCTTGCAGCAGGCAGCGCACGATTTCCACCCGCTGGCGTTCGCCTGCCGACAGATCGCCCACCATGCGGGCGGGGTCCAGCGGCAGGCCATACGCCTCGGACACCGACCTGATCTTGCCGGACAACTCCCGCATGGGGGGCGGGTTTTCCATGCCCAGGGCCACGTTCTCGGCGACGTTCAGCGCCTCGAACAGGCTGAAATGCTGGAACACCATGCCCACGCCCGCCGCCCGCGCCTGCCCCGGCTTGGCGGGGGCATAGGGCTGGCCGCGCAGGGTCATGCGGCCTGCGTCCGGCTTGACCAGCCCGTAGATCATCTTGACCAGCGTGGATTTGCCGGCACCATTTTCACCCAGCAAGGCATGCACCTCGCCCACCCCGATGGTGAGGCTGACATCGCTGTTGGCGACGACGCCGGGATAGGCCTTGGTCAGGGCCTCGACACGCAGCAATTCCGGTTTTGTCATCCCACCGCCCCTATCCGCGCTGCGTCTGTCCGCGCCTTCAGAAATTCTGCCGCAACACCAACCGCAATCGCCTGCGGATGCTTGCCAAGCGACGGGTCGCCGATCGGGCAGTCGATGCGGGAAATACTGTGGGCGTCATGCCCCAAAGCAGCAAGCCGCGACCGGAACCGCGCCCATTTGGTCCCAGAGCCGATCAGTCCCGCACGGGCAAAGCCATGGGCCAGCAGGCGGTGGCAAAGATCAAGGTCAATCGCGTGGCTGTAGGTCAGGATCAGATGTTCCGCCGTCACAGGGGCCAGGGCGACCGCCAGTCCGGGGTCGGCCACCGGCAGGGCGCGCACACCCATGGGCACCACACCCGGAAACCGGTCCGCCGCCACATCGACCCAGGTGATGGCGACCTGCGGCAAGGGGGCCAGCACGCCCACCAAAGCCCGCCCCACATGGCCCGCCCCCCAGACCCAGACCTGCCGGGCCGGATGCAGCACCGGCTCGATGAACCAGCCCTGCACGATGCCGGGGCCGGGCAATTCCCCCGTGCTGCGCGCGCGGGCCAGCACCCGCGCCACGGCCAAAGGCATCGCCCCGCCGCGCAAGGGGCGCGCAATCACTCCGGCCTCGGGCACCGGCAAACTGCCCGCATCATAGACTTCGGTCAGCAAGGTCACCGCCCCGCCGCAGCACTGGCCCAAGGCCGGCCCAAGCGGCACACGGGTAACCCGCGTGCCCCCGCCCAGCATCGCCCGCGCCGCCTGCACCGCCTGCCATTCCAGCGCGCCGCCGCCGATGGTGCCCGACTGGCCCCCCTCGTCAGACCTGTCCGCCCAGACCAGCATCGCCGCCCCCACCTCACGCGGGCTGCTGCCCTCAAACGCGGCGATCACCACCCGTGCCACCGGGCCGCGCGCCACCGCCGCTGTCAGGCCGCCCAGATCAAACATGGCGCTGCCGTCCCACGGCGGCCAGCACGCGTTCCGCTGTCGCAGGCGCGTCCAGCGCGGGGTAGACCGACCCGTCGCCGCAGGCCGCCACCGCATCGCTCAGCGCCATCAGCGCCGATATGCCCAGCATCAGCGGGGGTTCCCCCACGGCCTTGGATTTGCCCACCGTCTCCTCGCGGTTGGGCCGCCCCCACAGGGCCACGTTGAACACCCGCGGGCGGTCGGAACAGGCGGGGATCTTGTAGGTGCTGGGCGCATGGGTGCGCAGATCGCCCTTGGCGTCCCACACCAGTTCTTCCGTCGTCAGCCAGCCCGCGCCCTGAACGTAAGCCCCCTCGACCTGCCCGATGTCCAGCGCCGGGTTCAGGCTGGTGCCGGTGTCATGTAGAATATCCGCCCGCAAAATGCGGTTCTCGCCTGTCAGGGTATCAATCACCACCTCGGTCACCGCCGCCCCATAGGCGAAATACAGGAACGGTCGCCCCGTGCCACGCACCCTGTCCCACACGATCTTGGGCGTCGCATAAAACCCGGTCGAGGACAGCGACACCCGCGCCTGATAGGCCCATCCCGCCACCTGCGCAAAGCCGTAGGCCTCGCCCCCCACATGCACCAACCCGCCCGCAAAGCGCACCTCTGCGGGCAAAACCCCATGCTTGTCGGCAATGAACGCAGCCATCCGGCCCCGGATCACCTCACAGGCGGCCTTGGCCGCCATGCCGTTCAGGTCAGACCCCGAGCTTGCCGCCGTGGCACTGGTGTTGGGCACCTTTGCGGTATCCGTCGCGGTGATCTTGACCTGTCCCGCATCCACCCCGAACGCGCTCGCCGCCACCTGCGCCACCTTCTGAAACAGCCCTTGCCCCATCTCGGTGCCGCCGTGGTTCAGATGGATCGACCCATCCTGATACACATGCACCAAAGCCCCGGCCTGATTGAGCCATGTCAGCGTAAACGAAATCCCGAACTTCACCGGCGTCAGCGCAATCCCCCGCTTCAACACCGGGTTGCCCGCATTCCACGCCGCAATCGCCGCCCGCCGCGCGTGGTAGCCTGACGACGCCTCCAGCGCCGCCACCAGATCATGCCCGATGAAATCCTCCACCGGCATATGGTAGGGCGTTGTCTGCGGGATCATCTGTTCATAAATATCCCCGCCGGAGGCTCCCGCCCCCTCCGCCATCGCGGCATAGAAATTCAGCCGCCGCACCTCCAACCCATCCCGCCCGACCGCAAAGGCGATGTGGTCCATCACCCGCTCGATCCCCAGCATCCCCTGCGGCCCGCCAAAGCCGCGAAAGGCGGTGGCGCTTTGGGTGTTGGTGCGCAACCGGTGGCTCTCGATCCTGATATGCGGCAGGTGATAGCAGTTGTCGGCATGCAGCATGGCGCGGTCGGCCACCGGAAGGCTCAGATCCTGCGCCCAGCCACAGCGGACCAGATGGGTGAACTCCACCCCCGTCACCCGGCCCTGATCATCGCATCCGGCACGATACTTGATGCGCAGATCGTGCCGTTTGCCGGTGATAATCATGTCATCGTCGCGGTCATAGCGCATCTTGCAGGGTCGGCCCGTGGCGTGCGCCGCCACGGCGCAGGCGATGGCCAGCGCATTGCCCTGCGATTCCTTCCCGCCAAACCCGCCGCCCATCCGCCGCACCTCGACCCGCACCGCCGACATCGGCAGGTGCAGGGCATGGGCCACCTTGTGCTGGATCTCGGTCGGGTGCTGGGTCGACGAATGCACCAGCATATCGCCACCTTCCAGCGGCAGGCAGGCGGCAACCTGTCCCTCCAGATAAAAGTGCTCCTGCCCCCCCACCTCGAAACTGCCCTCGACCACATGGGCCGCGCTGGTGATGGCCTGGGCGGCATCGCCCTTGGCCCAGACCACGGGGCCGGATTCAAAGCGGGAATTGGCCGCAAGCGCGTCATCCACCGTCAGGATGGCGGGCAGATCGGTATAAGTGATCTTGCCCAGACGCGCGGCCTTGCGTGCGGCAAGGTGGCTGTCTGCCACCACCAGAAACACCGGCTGGCCGATGTAATGCACCGCCCCAACCGCCAGCAGCGGCTCGTCATGCGCCGAGGGGCTGCAATCGGGCATGTCGGGAAAATCGGCGGCGGCATAGACGGCGAGCACACCGGGGGCGGCGCGGACCGCCGCCAGATCAATCGCCTCGATCACCGCATGGGCGCGGGTGGACAGGCCAAAGGCCAGATGCAGCGCATTGGCGGGCAGGGGGATGTCGTCGGCATAGCGGGCGGCGCCTGTGACATGCAGGGGGGCCGCATCATGCGGCAGGGGCAGGCCGATGCTCATGGGGTCACCTCCAGCACCGATACCGGCACCCCGTTCAGGTCGTGGAAATACCGCGTCAGCAGGTTCTGCGCGACCGTCAGCCGGTAGGCAGCACTGGCCCGCATGTCCGACATAGCCTGAAAATCCCCCGCCATGGCAGCAGCGGCGGCGGCGATGCTGGTCAGGCTGAAGGCCTGACCGACCATCGCCGCCTCTGCCTGTGCCGCCCGTTTGGGGATACCCGCCATGCCGCCAAAGGCAATCCGGGCCTTGGTCACGATGCCGCCTGTGATGGTCAGGTTGAAGCAGCCACAGACGGCCGAAATATCCTGATCAAAGCGTTTCGAGATCTTGTAGCAGCGCAAATTCGGCGCATCGGTGGGGATCGTCACCGCTTCGACAAACTCGCCGGGTTGGCGGTCTTGGCGGCGATACTCGATGAAGAAATCCTCCAAAGGCATCGCACGCCGCACTTCGCCACGGCGCAAGTGCAGAGTCGCCCCAAGCGCGATCAGTGCGGGCGGGCCGTCACCGATGGGCGATCCGTTGGCGATATTGCCGCCAATCGTCGCGGCATTGCGGACCTGCACAGAGGCATAGCGGCGCAGCAGTTCGGCAAAGCTGGGGTGCAGCGGGGCGATTGCCGCCAGCAGGTCGGTCAGCGTGACACCTGCACCGATGCGCATTGTATCGCCCGAGGGTTCGATGTTTTGCAGGTCAGTGACGCCGTTCAGAAACGCCACCGGGGCCAGATCGCGCAACTGTTTGGTCACCCACAGGCCCACATCGGTCGCCCCGGCAATCAGGGTGGCATCCGGGTTGGCGGCGTACCAATGAGCGAGATCATCGGTGGTCTTGGGTTGGTAGGGGGGCAGGGGGGCTGTCTGCCCCCCTCGGCCTTCGGCCTCACCCCCCGAGGATATTTCGGCCAGCATGAAATTGGAGTCGGTGGTCATCCAAGCCGGCACCGGGGCACCCTCCGCCGCCTCTGCCGCGCGGATGATCGGGGCATATCCGGTGCAGCGGCACAGGTTGCCTGCAAGCACATCGTCATGGTCGGTGCGGCCGTTCAGATGGGCGACGGCCATCGACACCACGAAACCGGGGGTGCAAAAGCCGCATTGGCTGCCGTGGTGGGCGATCATCGCGGATTGTACCGGATGCGCCTCGCCCATAGGGCCTGCGATGCCTTCAACCGTGCGCACCGCCTTGCCGTCCAGTTGCGGCAAGAACAGGATGCAGGCGTTCAGCGCGCGGCTGCCGGCCGCGTCGGTGACCATCACCGTGCAGGCCCCGCAATCCCCCTCGTTGCACCCTTCCTTGGTGCCGCACAGCCCGCGATCAATCCGCAGCCAGTCCAGCAAAGTCCGCGTGACGGGTTGGCCCGTCACCCGCACAGGCACGCCGTTCAGCAGAAATGCTGAGTCAGACATATCAAATCCTGCCGCAGTCTCCCCTGAAGTGCCAAAGATGCGGACCTGCCCGATGCGGCGTAAAGCGGGTTCGCTGGCTGATGGCTTTGCGCCTTGACTGTAGTCAAGCCTGTGCGGCGGTCTTCTGGCAAGCACTACCTTTCGGATTGTCATGGAAGCAGTTTCAGGAAATGCCGCAAAATCGCGCGGTCTTCCGCTGGCCGCGCCGCTGATCTAGGCTGTCGCCATGCAGCCCAGAACGCAAGCCCCCCGATTCATCCACCTGCGCGTCCACACCGAACATTCCCTGCTGGAGGGGGCGGTTCCGGTGCAGTCGCTGATCAAGCTGTGCGCGCAGGCCAGGATGCCCGCCGTTGCCGTGACCGACACCAACAACATGTTCGCGGCACTGGAATTTTCGGTCTACGCAAAGGGCGCGGGTCTGCAACCGATTGTCGGCTGTCAGGTGTCGCTGATGCACGACCCCGCAGGCCCCGGTGAACGCCCACGCCTGCCTGCGCCCATCGTGCTGCTGGCGCAGTCCGAGGCCGGGTATATGAACCTGATGAAGCTGAACTCGGAACTCTATATCGGCAAAGGCGGGCAGTTGCCGCAGGTGACGGTCGATGAACTGGCGAAATATTCCGCCGGCCTGATCTGCCTGACCGGCGGCCCCGATGGCCCGCTTGGCCGGTTTCTGACCGCAGGCCAGGGGCCGAAGGCCGAAAAACTGCTGACCCGGCTGGCCCAGATCTACCCCGAGCGCCTGTATGTGGAACTGCAACGCCACCCCGGCGAAGGCGGCCGCCTGCCCGAGGCCGAGGCCGCCTCTGAACGGGGCCTGGTCGAGATGGCCTATGCCATGGACCTGCCGCTGGTCGCCACCAATGACGTGTATTTCCCCAAGACCGACATGTACGAAGCGCATGACGCGCTGATCTGCATTGCAGAAGGCGCCTATGTCGACCAGCAGGCCCCGCGCCGCCGCCTGACGCCGCAGCATTATTTCAAGTCCGAAGCCGAGATGTGCGCCCTGTTCGCTGACCTGCCCGAGGCGCTGGAAAACACGGTGGAAATCGCCCGCCGCTGCGCCTTTGCCACTTACAAGCGCAACCCGATCCTGCCGAAATTCGCCGATGACGAGGTGAACGAATTGCGCCGTCAGGCCAACGCAGGCTTGCAGGACCGGCTCAAGATCATTCCCCATTCCGTGACGCCCGAGGAATATCAGGCCCGCTTGGATTTTGAGTTGGGCATCATCGAGAAGATGGGCTTCCCCGGCTATTTTCTGATCGTGGCCGATTTCATCAAATGGGCCAAGGATCAGGGCATTCCGGTCGGTCCGGGCCGGGGGTCGGGGGCAGGGTCGCTGGTGGCCTATGCCCTGACCATCACCGACCTTGACCCTTTGCGCTATGCGCTGCTGTTTGAGCGGTTCCTTAACCCCGAACGGGTCAGTATGCCCGACTTCGACATCGACTTCTGCATGGACCGGCGCGAGGAAGTCATCACCTACGTTCAGCAGAAATATGGCCGCGACAAGGTGGGCCAGATCATCACCTTCGGCGCGCTGCTGTCCAAGGCTGCCGTGCGCGATGTGGGGCGGGTCTTGCAGCTCAGCTATGGGCAGGTGGACCGGCTGTCCAAGATGATCCCGGTCGAAGGGGTGAAACCTGTCAGCATCGTCAAGGCTTTGGCCGATGAACCCCGCCTGCGCGAGGCGGCGAAGGAAGAGGTGGTAAAACGCCTGCTGGACTACGCCCAACAGGTCGAAGGGCTGTTGCGCAACGCCTCGACCCACGCGGCTGGCGTGGTGATCGGCGACCGCCCGCTGGATGAGCTGGTGCCGTTGTACCAGGACCCCAAGTCCGACATGCCTGCAACCCAGTTCAACATGAAATGGGTCGAGGCTGCGGGCCTCGTGAAGTTCGACTTTCTGGGGTTGAAGACGTTGACCGTCATTCAGAACGCGATGACCCTGCTGGCCTTGCGGGGGATAAAATTCGACATCAACCTGATCCCGCTGGACGACAAGCCGTCCTATGACCTTTACGCCGCGGCCAAAACGGTTGCGGTGTTTCAGGTGGAATCCTCGGGCATGATGGACGCCCTGCGCCGGATGAAGCCCACCTGCATCGAGGATATCGTGGCGTTGGTCGCCCTGTACCGCCCCGGCCCGATGGAAAACATCCCGGCCTATTGCGAGGTGAAGAACGGCCTGCGCGATCTGGAATCCATCCACCCGACCATCGACCATATCCTTGCCGAAACCCAGGGCATCATCGTCTATCAGGAACAGGTGATGCAGATTGCGCAGGTCATGGCGGGCTACAGCCTTGGCGGGGCCGACCTTTTGCGCCGGGCGATGGGTAAAAAGATTGCCGCCGAGATGGCCAAGGAACGCCCCAAGTTCGTCGAAGGGGCCGCCAAGACCCACAACGTGCCAAAGGAAAAGGCCGGCGAAGTCTTTGACCTGCTGGAAAAATTCGCGAACTACGGCTTCAACAAATCCCATGCCGCGGCTTATGCCGTGGTCAGCTATCAGACCGCGTATCTGAAGGCCAATTACCCGTCAGAATTCATGGCCGCCGTGATGAACTGCGACCTGCATCTGACCGAAAAGCTGGCGGTCTATAAGCGCGAGGTGGACAAGCTGGGGATCAGGACGATTGCGCCTTGCGTCAATTCGTCCTTGGCGACCTTCACCGTGCGCGACGGGGCGGTGGTTTACGGGCTGGGCGCGCTGAAGAACGTCGGCGTCGATGCGATGAAACTGATTGTCGAGGCGCGCGGGCACAAGCCCTTTGCCACGCTGTTCGATTTCGCCCGCCGTGTGGATATGAAGCGCATCGGCAAGCGCCCGCTGGAAATGCTGGCCCGCGCCGGGGCGTTTGACGTGATGGATGCAAACCGCGCGCGGGTGTTCGAGGCGCTGGATGCGCTGGTCGGCTTTTCGGCGGCGATCCATGAGGCGAAAACCTCCAATCAGGTCAGCCTGTTTGGCGAGGCCGGGGCCGATATTCCCGAACCGCGTCTGCCGTTCCGCGACGACTGGCAGCCGGTGGAACGGCTGGGGCATGAACATCAGGCGGTCGGGTTCTATCTGTCGGGGCATCCACTGGACGACTACATGTCGGCGCTGCGGCGGCGTGATGTGAAAACGCTGGCCGAGATCATCAAACTGGCCGAACGCGGCCCGCTTATCGCCAAGATCGCAGGGTCTGTGTCCGCCAAACAGGAACGCAAGTCGGCCAAGGGCAACCGCTTTGCGTTTGTGTCGCTGTCCGACCCCACGGGGCTTTACGAGGTGACGGTGTTTTCCGACGTGCTGGACGCATCCCGCGAGTTTCTGGAACCCGGCCGCAATGTGGTGCTGACGGTCAAGGCCGACCCGGACGGTGAAAACGTCAAACTGCTGGCCAATTCGGTGCAGCCGATTGACGCGGTGGCCGATCAGGCCGGGGCCAGCGACCTGCGCATCCACCTGAACCATCCCGGCGCGATACCGTCGCTTGCCACCCTGTTGGGGCAGGTGCAGGGGCGCAACAAGGCCGGCATCACCCTGTGCATCCCCGGCGAGGATGGCCGCGAGATCGACGTGAAACTGCCGCAGCCCTACCCGGTGACGCCGCAAATCCGCGGCGCGATCAAGGCGATGCAGGGGGTAGTGATGGTCGAGGAGGTCTGAGCCTTGCAAAATCGGATCAAACCAACTAGTTTGCAAACCAGTTGGTTGGAGGCCGTGATGCGCGAAGTCGGTGCCTTTGAGGCAAAAACCCATCTGTCCGAACTGCTGGCAGCCGTCGAACGCGGCGAGTCCATCACCATCACCCGCCGCGGCAAGCCGGTGGCGGTGTTGAATCCTGTCGCCCCCCCCTCCGCCACGCGCGCAGCGGCATTGGACGCCTTGGCCCGGTTCCGTCAGGAAACGCCTCTGGTTGCGACCAAGGACGAAATTCTGGACTGGATTGCCGAAGGTCGGCGCTGACGCAATGGCATTGGTGATCGACACCTCTGCCGTGATGACCTGGCTGATGCCGGGTGAGACGGGGTTGGACCTGCCCGCGCTCTTGGCACAGCATGCAGAGGTGGCCGTCCCGTGGCTGTTCTGGGTCGAGATCCGCAATGCCCTGCTGATGGCCGAACGCCGCAAACGTCTGGCCGCGCCAAAGGTGGAAGAACTGCTTGCCAGACTGGACGCCTTGGGGATGGAACCGGACACCACACCCCACTCTGCCACCGTCCTGTCCCTATGCCGCGACCACCGGCTGACGGCTTATGACGCGCTGTATCTTGAACTCGCGCTGCGCCGCCGCGCCACGCTTGCCACGGGCGACACCCGGCTGGCACAGGCGGCCCGCGCGTCAGGCGTCACGACCGCCTGACCCAGCCGCCCGCCAGTTTCGCCACCGTCACCGCCAGCACGATCCGCGCCACATGATGCACGGTCACATAGATGACGCTCATGTTCAGGCTCAGCGCGATCAGGCTCATTTCGGCCAGACCGCCGGGGGCAAAGGCCAGAAACGCGGCGATGCGGGGTTCGCCCACCATCTGATGCACGGCCTCGGCAAACGCGAACGCCAGCGCCAAGGCCGCCGCCCCGTTGATCAGCGCCAGCCGGCCCGCCCGCAGCAGCATCGCATGATCCACCCCGGCAAACCGCGCCCCAAGGCCCGCGCCCAGCACCACCTGAGTCATGGCAACCATCCAGGCAGGCGGCACCCCCTGTACCCAGCCCATCGCATGCACCAGCCCTGACACCGCAACCGGCCCGGTGATGATCCAGCCCGGCAGGCGCAGCAGCCGACCGACCGCGACCCCAACAACGCCCGCAGCCACCAGCAATGCCACCTCACGCAGGTCAAGCGCCACGTTCGCCCCCACCATCTGCGCCCCCGATGCCGACCCGACCGGGGCGCCCGTCAGCGCCCAGAAGATCATCGGCACCGTCACGATCGTCAGGATCAGCCGCAAGAACTGCAGCACTGTCAGCAGCCGCACATCGGCCCCTGCTTCCTCGCCCAGTTGCACGGACTCAATCAACCCACCCGGAATCGCCCCGAACAGCGCGTCCACTCGGGCAAGCCCCCCCCGGCGATAGATGAAATACCCCAACCCATGCGCCAGCGGCACGAACAGGCACAGCGCCAGCAGCGACGGAAGCCAACCCAGGGCCTGCCCCAGCACCGCAGGCGTGAACGCCCCACCAATCGCCACCCCGATGATCGGCACAAAGCACTGGCGCAGCGGTGTCGGCAGGGTCACAGGCCGCCCCAAGGGCCGCAAACCTGCGGCCGCGATCCCCCCCGTCACCAGCAGCGACCCCAGCAGAAACCCAAGCGGCAGATGCGCCCACCACGCGGCAAAACCGCCTGCCGTGGCCAGCGCCAGCGTGATCGCCAGCGCCACGATATCCACCCCCGCAATCCGCATCACACTACCAATGCGGCGGCGGGGCGTTGGCGGCGGGGGCCTCGCCCGCCTCCTCGCGTTCCGCCTCGCGCTCGGCCAGCAGGGCGACCATCCGGGTCAGGCGGTCCACCTCGCGCCCCTGCCGCGTCACCACATCCGACAAATCCTCGACCGCGCGGATCAGATGCGCGATGCGTTCTTCCAGCTGTTCCATGGCACCTGCCAATGCGACTATATCCTGCCTTTCTGTCGCATCCGCCCGCCAGTTACCAGTCCCCGCGCTTGCCCCCCCCCCGGTCCTTCGGTAAAGGGGCCAAGACCCCGGACAGAGAGATCTTCATGGCACAGGACAAGACCCGCCGCCCGCAGGCCGAGCCGCCCAAAGGCTTTCGCGATGCCTTCGGCGCCGATGTGATCGAACGTAAAGCCATGCTGGACGCGATTGCCGAAGTCTACCACCGCTATGGCTTTGATCCGCTTGAGACTTCTGCCGTGGAAACGGTCGAGGCTTTGGGCAAGTTCCTGCCCGACGTAGACCGCCCGAATGAGGGCGTCTTCGCGTGGCAGGAAGAGGATAAGGACTGGCTTGCCCTGCGCTACGACCTGACCGCGCCCCTCGCCCGCGTGGCCGCCCAGTACCGCAACGACCTGCCATCCCCCTATCGCCGCTATGCCATGGGTCCGGTCTGGCGCAACGAAAAGCCCGGTCCGGGCCGGTTCCGCCAGTTCTATCAATGCGATGCCGATACGGTCGGGTCCAGTTCCGTGGCGGCGGATGCCGAGATTTGCATGATGCTGGCCGATGCACTGGAAGCCGTGGGGATTGATCGCGGCGACTATGTGATCAAGGTGAACAACCGCAAGATTTTGAACGGGGTGATGGAGGCCGCAGGGCTTGGAGGACCAAACTTCGAGTATGAGCGCGGCATCGTTCTGCGTGCTATCGACAAAATGGACAAACTCGGCAGGCGCGGGGTTCGTCAGCTATTGGGAAAAGGTCGGCGGGACAAGAGTGGCGACTTTACCGCAGGGGCAAAACTTAGCCCTGACCAAATGGACCAAATACTCGCGTTCGGTGAGGTCAAAGGCAGAACCAATGCAGACACACTTGACAAGTTATACCTTCTGGTAGGCAACTCTAGTGAAGGAAACGAAGGTGTTCAGGAACTGAAGGAAATTTGTGAACTGCTTAATATGCAGGGCTACAAGCGCAATAGAATTAAGGTAGATACAGGCGTTGTTCGCGGCCTCGGATACTACACTGGCTCAGTCTACGAAGCCGAACTCACGTTTGAGATCCTCGACGAAAAGGGCCGCAAGCGCCAATTCGGCTCCGTCGCAGGCGGTGGCCGCTATGATGATCTGGTCAAACGCTTCACCGGCCAGTCCGTCCCGGCGACCGGAGTCTCCATCGGCGTAGACCGCCTACTTGCCGCCCTGCGCGCCAAGGGCCGCAGCGCCGCCGATACCACCGGCCCGGTGGTGGTAACGGTGATGGACCGCGACCGGATGGCCGATTACATGGGCATGGTGGCCGATCTGCGCAACGCAGGCATCCGCGCCGAAGTCTACCTCGGCAACCCCAAGAACTTTGGCAACCAGTTGAAATACGCCGACAAACGCAACTCTCCCATTGCGGTGATCCAAGGCGGGACCGAGGCCGCGAATGGCACGGTAATCCTAAAAGACCTGATCCTCGGCGCCCAAATCGCCCAGAACGCCACGCTGGAAGAATGGAAAGACCGCCCCGCGCAGCAAACCGTCCCCCGCGCCGAACTGGTCGCCGCCGTCCGAAAGATGCTGGGAAAATGACCAACGGCACCCTTGACGCCAGATGGACATGGGGCGAAACGCCCGACGCCCTGCGCTTCCCTCCCCCTCGTGGGGAGGGAGAGGGTGGGGGGCCGTCCCACGTCGGGACACCTGCCGCAGGCACACAAGCATGATCCCCAAAACCATCATCCGGGCCGAGGCCGAGCGCCTGTTCGCCACCTTTCAGCAGGCGGGCGCTGTCCCGGTCGATGCCGATATCCTGCTGCCCGCGGAAACCCTGCTTGACCTTTACGGCGAGGATATCCGCGCCCGCGCCTACACCAGCCACGACCCCCTGCGCGGCGAGATGATGCTGCGGCCCGACTTCACCGTGCCGGTGGTGCAGGCCCATATGACAGGCGGCGCCGACCCCGCCCGTTACTGCTATCTGGGCGAGGTGTTCCGGCGGCAGGAAACCTTCACCGACCGCCCGTCGGAATACCTGCAAGTCGGGTACGAGGTGTTCGACCGCAGCGCCCCCGAAGCCGCCGATGCCGAAGTGTTCGCGCTGTTTGCGACCATGCTGGCCGACCTGAACCTGCGCCCTGCCACCGGCGACATCGGCATCCTGATGGCCGCTGTCCAGGGCGTGCAGACCACGCCGCGCCGCCGCGCCGCCCTGCTGCGCCACATCTGGCGGCCCCGGCGGTTCCGCGCGCTGCTGGACCGGTTTTCGGGCCGCGCCGCCGTGCCCCCCGCCCGTGCCGCCCTGCTGGCGACCCTCGCCCAAGGCTCGCCCCATGCGCTGATCGCGGCGGCGGGCACCTTCGTCGGTCTGCGATCCGCCGACGACATCGCCGCCCGCGCGCAGGCCCTGCTGGACGATGCCGCCGCCCCGCCGATTGCCGCACCCGAGGCGGCCTGTCTCTACGACCTGCTGACGCTGGAGGCTCCGGCACGGGCGGCCTTGGCGCATCTGCGCGGCATCACGCCGCTGATGCCCGCCATCGAACCCGCCGTCACCCGCTTTGCCACCCGGCTGGCCGCACTCGATGCACGCGGCATCGACAGCGCAACCCTGCCGTTTGAAGCAAGCCACGGCCGCACCACGCTGGAATATTATGACGGCTTTGTTTTCTCTTTCCATGCCAAGGGCTTGCCTCCTGTGGCATCGGGCGGGCGCTATGATGCGCTGACTGCCGTTCTGGGGCAGGGACGGTCGATCCCGGCTGTGGGTGGGGTGATCCGCCCCGGCCTTGTTGCCGCATTGAGGGCAAAGCCATGATCAAGATTGGCGTGCCATCCAAGGGGCGGCTGATGGAAAAGACCTTTGACTGGTTCGGCGCGCGTGGCATCACCATGCGGCGCACCGGGGCGGACCGCGAATATTCCGGCACGGTCGAAGGGGTGGACGGCGTGGAACTGGTGCTGCTGTCGGCCGGCGAGGTGCCGCGCGAACTGGCCGCCGGGCGCATCCATCTGGGGGTGACGGGCACCGACCTTGTGCGTGAAAAGCTGGCGGATTGGCAGGCGCAGGTGACGGAAGTGGCCGCCATGGGCTTTGGCCATGCCGACCTGATCCTTGCGGTGCCTGCGGTCTGGGTCGATGTCGACGGGCTGGACGATCTGGATGCCGCAGCATCGGCCTTTCGCGCAACCCACGGGTTTCGCTTGCGGATTGCCACCAAGTACCACCGTCTGGTGCGCACTTATCTGGCAGAAAATGGCGTGGCGGATTACCAGTTGGTGGACAGTCAGGGCGCGACCGAAGGCACGGTCAAAAACCTGACCGCCGAGGCGATTGCCGACATCACCTCGTCCGGCGAAACCCTGCGCGCCAACCATCTGAAAGTGCTGTCCGGCGCGGTGATCCTGAAATCCGAGGCCATGCTGCTGCGCAGCAAAGCGGTGGATCATCCGGCGCTTGACGGCTTCATCGCGCGCCTAAAGCAGGATGACCCTTGATGGAACCGTCGTAGCTTTCTGAGTGCCTTTCAACCACCACAACGATAGGGCAATGCCCGACCGCCGGGTGGGCAAGCAACGGCAGTTCTACGCGGTTTATGGGTCAACTTCTCCCACCGAATTTCTGCTGG
>JAZKGQ010000014.1:0-11072 GCA_040385825.1 Pseudomonadota bacterium
TCGCGCAGGTTCAGCGCATGGGCATGGCCCTGGCTGCCATAGCCGAGGATGGCGACCTTCTTGTCCTTGATCAGGTTGATGTCGCAGTCACGGTCATAATACACGCGCATTTGGGGATCCTTTGCTGTTATGGGGGCAGCATAGGGATAATCAGGCTGGATACCGTGCATAGTTTGACGTTTTTCTGGCGGTATGCGAAAGATCATGCGCCATATAATGGCATTGCGGAAATTTCATGCAGATAGACGACACTGACCGCCGCATCCTGCGACATCACCTGGCCGAACCGGGGCTGGACCGCGCCAGTTTGGCGGAACGGGCCGGCGTGACGCCTGCCACCCTCTGGCGGCGGCTGGAGAGGCTGACCGAAGGCGGCGTGATCACCGCCACCGGGGCGGTGATCGACTGGCGCGCCATGGGGTACGAGGTCGAAGTGTCGCTGCGCTTTACCCTCGACAAGACCAACCCGCGCGCCTTTGACGAATTTCTGGCGGCCAGCCGCGACGTGCCCGAGGTGGTGGCGATCGAAACCTTCCTTGGCCGCGTCGATGTGCGGCTGAACGTCATCGCCCGCGACATGCGCCATTATCAGGAAATCTACCGCCGCCGCATTCTGACCCTGCCGCACATCACCGACATCGAGGCGCTGATGCTGATTGCCACCATCAAGGACGACACGGGGTTGCCGCTGTGATCGACCTTGATGATCTGGACCGGCTGATCCTGCGGGCGCTGTATGCCGATGCGGGCCTGTCGGCAGGCGAGCTGGGCCGCCGCCTTGGCCTGTCGCAACCCGCGACATGGCGCCGGATCAAGCGGCTGGAGGAGGCGGGCGTGATCAATGGCCGCCGGGTCGAGGTGGACCGCGCGGCCCTGGGCTTTGGCGTGACGGTGTTTCTGGGGGTGAAACTGGCGACCAAGGGCAGGGTGTCACTGGAAGATTTCGAGCGCGCCGTGACCGCCATTCCCGAGGTGCAGGTGGTGCAGCATGTGCTGGGCCTGTTCGACTACCGCCTGCGCGTGGTCGCGCGCGACATTGCCGATTTTGAACGCGTGCTGCGCCGCCGGATCATGACCCTGCCGGGGGTGGGGCAGGTCGAGGCGAATGTGCTGCTGACCGAGGAACGCAGGCCCGGACCCATCGGCTGACACGATGCCACTGGCCCTTTGCGCCCCGCGCAGTATCTTGTGCGGCAAAGAGGAGGACGCCATGCCCGGATTGCACGCCCATATCGACCCCGACGGCCTTGAGGAATTCTCGGTCGTCTTCACCGACCGCAGCCTGAACCACATGTCCGCCAAATTCCAGGGCGTGATGCGCGAGGTGTCTGGCCTGCTGCGCGAGGTCTACAACGGCGCGGCGGTGGCGCTGGTCCCCGGTGGCGGCACCTATGCGATGGAGGCTGTCGCGCGGCAGTTCGGCCAGGGGCAGCTGCTGATCGTGCGCAACGGCTGGTTTTCCTATCGCTGGACCCAGATTTTTGACGCGGGCGGCTTTGCGGCTGAAACGACCGTGGTGATGGCGCGGCAAACCGGCAACGGCGCGCAGGCGGCCTTTGCGCCGCCGCCGATTGACGAGGTTTGCGCGAAAATCCGCGAAACCGCGCCGCAGGCCGTGTTCGCCCCGCATGTGGAAACCAGCGCGGGCATCATCCTGCCTGACGATTACATCAGCCGGATGGCCGACGCTGCGCATGAGGTCGGCGCGCTGATGGTGCTGGATTGCATCGCGAGCGGTTGCATCTGGGTGGATATGGCCGCGACCGGGGTGGATGTGCTGATTTCCGCCCCGCAAAAGGGCTGGTCGGCCTCGCCCAGTACGGGCGTGGTGGTGCTGTCTGCGCGCGCCGAGGCCCGTCTGGCCGAGACAACCTCGAACAGCTTTGCCATCGATCTGAAGAAATGGCGCAGCATCATGGCGGCCTATGACGGCGGCGGGCATGCCTATCATGCGACGATGCCGACCGATGCCATCGTCGGGTTCCGCGATGCGATGAATGAAACGAAGGCCATGGGGTTTGCCACAGCCAAGGCCGCGCAGTGGGAACTGGGGCAGGCCGTGCGCGGGTTGATGGCGGCCAAAGGTGTTGCGTCAGTGGCGGCCGAAGGCTTTCAGGCGCCCGGCGTGGTGGTCAGCTATACCAGTGACGGCGATGTGCAGAACGGCGCGAAATTCCGCGCGCAAGGGTTGCAGATTGCCGCCGGGGTGCCGTTGCAGGTGGGCGAGGGGGCGGAGTTCAAGACCTTTCGCATCGGCTTGTTCGGGTTGGACAAGTTGCGCGATGTCGGGGCGACGGTGGCGCGGTTGAGCCGGGCGGTGGACGCGGTTCTTTGAGCGTTGGGTGGGATGGGCAGATTGCCCATCCTACATGCCAAGTCCGGCGCGCATCAGGGTCTTGCGGACTGGCGTCACGGCATAGAGCGCCTCCAGCGCGCCCGCGCGCAAGTCGCGCAGGGCGGGGGCGCCCAGCATCGACGCGCGGTTCAGCATATCAATCCCCGCCACCCGCGCCTGCACCTGACCATGGCGGCGGCGGTGATAGGTGTCCAGCATGGCCACATCACCCAGACCCGCGCGATTGGCCACCGCCAGGTCCAGCAGCGTGCCGATATCGGCAAGGCTCATGTTCAGCCCCTGCGCCCCGATCGGCGGCATCACATGGGCAGCCTCGGCGATCAGGGCGCTGCGTTCCCCCGCCATCCGGTCTGCCATCTGGCTGATGATCGGCCAGACCGACCGCTTTGAGGCCAGGGTCAGCGGCCCGAGGATGTGGCAGGACCGCGCGGTCATCTCGGCCTCGAAGGCGGCGTCGGGCAGGGCGGCGCGGCGGGCGACCTCGGGGCCATGGTCCATCCAGACCACCGCAGAGGCGGGCAAACCATCCCGGTCGGGCAGCGGCACAAGGGTAAAAGGGCCACCGGTGCGGTGGATCTCGGTCGAGATTTTCTGATGCGGCAAAGGATGCGTGACGGCAAAGGCCAGGGCCTTCTGGCCGTAACGCGTTGTTTTCACGTCGATCCCAACTGCGTGCCGCACGGGTGAGGACCGGCCATCGGCGGCAATCAGCAACCGTGCCGCGATCCGGCTGCCATCGGTCAGGGTGACCAAAGCCTCTGACACGCGGGTCAGAACCTGCGCCGTCCCCACGCCAGGCCGGAAATCCACCCCCGGCAGGGTTGCCAGATGCGCCACCATTTCGCGCCGCAGCAACCAGTTCGGCAGGTTCCAGCCAAAGGGCTGGTGCGACACGTCTGCGGCGTTGAAATCCCGGATCAGCCGGGGGTCGGGCATGGCGCCTCCGGCATCGATGATCCGCATGATCTGCAAGGCGGCGGCGAAGGGTTCCAGCCGCGCCCAAAGACCCGCCGCCGCCAGAACCGGAAGCGAGGGTTGCAGAAACGCGGTCGACCGCAGATCGGCACCGTCGTCCGTGGCCGAAGTGACGGGGGGGGCGGGGTCGACGCAGATCACCGAAAACCCCGCCGCGCCAAAGGCCGCAGCGGCCGTCAGCCCCGCCACGCCGCCGCCGGAAATCAGGATGTCGGTCTGGGTGCGGGGCATCGGCCTGTCCGGTGAGTGCAGTCGCCCCAAGGATAGGCGGGCAGAGGGATGGAGAAAACCGGCATCTTGCCGCAGCGGGTCAGCGGGTCAGTGCCTGCAGGAACGCGGTCAGATCGGCGGTATGGTGCTGAATATGCGGGGCAGGCTCGGGTTCGGGGGCAACATGGATGGTCGCCATCCCCATCTGGTGCGGTACGGCCAGATTGCGGGGGTCGTCCTCGAACATCGCGGCGGTGGCGGGCGACAGGCAGTCGGCGCTGAACACGGTTTCAAAGGCCAGACGGTCGGGTTTCGGATGAAACCCCGCATGTTCAACGCCGTAGATCGCATCGAACAGGCCAGACAACCCGCGCGCGGCCAGCACCCGCTCGGCATAGGGCGCGCAGCCGTTGGTATAGATGATCCGCCTGCCGGGCAGGGCGGCGATATGGGTGGCAAGGTCGGGGTCGGGGGCCAGCACCGAAAAGTCGATGTCATGCACATAGGCAAGATAGGGGCCCGGCTCGACGCCATGCTCGCGCATCAGCCCGGCCAGAGTGGTGCCGTGCTGCGCCCAGTAGGTGCTGCGCAAACGGTCGGCCTCGGCGCGCGACAGGCGCAATTCCTGCATCACCCAATCGGTCATCCGCACCTCGATCTGGTCGAACAGGCGCATCTGCGGCGGGTACAGCGTGTTGTCGAGGTCAAAGACCCAAGTGCGGATGTTTGTCAGCATGACACGGATCTAACGCCCCGGCTGCGGATTGGGAAGGGTTGATCGGGGGCCTGCCCGGCGCTAGGGTGCGTGCCTTGACCATGCGGTGTTCACGAAAGGCGCGGACAAAGTGCAGAAAGATGCCTACACTTTGATCCTTGAGGCGATTGATGCCGGGCTTTACAAACCCGGCGACCGTCTGGTCGAAAGCGAGCTTGCCGAACGGCTTGGCGTGTCGCGCACCCCGGTCCGCGAGGCGTTGCAGCGGCTGGAAACCCAGTCGATGCTGACCCGCGACGGCCGCAGCCTGATTGTCGCCAGTCTGGACCACAACCAGTTGACCGAGCTTTACGCCGTGCGGACCGAGCTTGAGGGGCTGGCGGCCCGGCTTGCGGCGCGGCATGCCACGGTGGAAGAACTGCATGTTCTGCGCGGCATGGTCGAGGATGACCGCGCGCTGGTGGGAGGCGATCCGCGCGCGCTGAGCCGGGCGAACAAGCGGTTTCACAAGCAGATACATCTGGCCAGCCACAACCGGTTTCTGGTGCAGCAACTGGACCTTGTGCATCGGTCAATGGCATTGATGGCCACCACCTCCTTTGCGGCAGAGGGCCGCGACGAGGTGGCGCTGGCCGAACATGACCAGATCGTGCGCGCGATCGAGGCACGGGACGGCGAGGCCGCACATCTGGCGCTGCGGTCGCATATCTCGAAGGCGTTTGAAACCCGGCTGCGGGTGGATGCGGGCGAGTTGCGGCTGCGCTGACGGGGGACAATCGGAACAACCGCCTCTTGACCCCGCTGCTTGTGGCACTGGATTGGCCCTTTTTCAGCCTGTGGCCATCACAGGGGCGGCTTCACCCGGATCGAAAATGCCATGGGTGGTCTTGTCCCAGTAAAACGGACGGGTCACCAGTTCCCACGCGGCCTTGTACGACGCCGCCGCGGCGAGCGGAAAATAGACCGGCAGCGTCAACAGCCAGCAGGGGTTCAGCCGATGCGCGGTGCGGCGCAGCGCCAGAAGGCCAAGGCCAAAGCTGACGGCTTCGGTCAGCAGGAAGATGCAGGCGACCGCGCCCGTCACGCCAGCGGGCAGGGTCGCGGCCAGCGGATGCGGCAGGCCAAGCGCCACGGCCCACAGGCTCCACAGCAAGGGGGCCAGCAGGAACTGGATCAGCGAGCCTGCAAACAGCACCTGCACGCCGAAGAACCGCCACGCCCCCAGATCGCGCCACAACTGCACCGGGTTTCGCATATGCACGGCCCAGGTCATCATGTAGCCCTTGATCCAGCGCGAGCGTTGCTTGACCCAAGGCAGGGCGCGGCAGTTGGCTTCCTCGAACGTGGTGGTTTCGATCAATTCCGTCCGATAGCCGTGGCGGGCCAGACGCAGGCCCAGATCGGCGTCCTCGGTCACGTTATGCGCATCCCAGCCGCCCAGTTTTTCCAGCACATCGCGGCGAAAGAACAGCGTCGTCCCACCAAGGGGCACCACCAACCCAAGCCGCGCCAGCCCCGGCAGCACCAGCCGGAACCACATGGCATATTCCATCGTAAAGCAGCGCGACAGCCAGTTGGTGCGCGGATTGTAGAAATCCAGCACCCCTTGCAGGCAAGCTACCTGCGGGCCGCGCTGATGAAACCTGTCCACCACCTTGCGGATCTGGTCGGGTTCGGGCGCATCTTCGGCGTCATAAACGCCGATGATCGACCCGCGGCATTGGTCCAGCGCCATGTTCAGCGCGCGGGGCTTGGTCTTCACATGGCCTGCGGGCACCACCACGACCCGCATCCAGGTGGGCAGGCTTGCCGTCGCCAGCGCATCGCGGGTGAGGCGGTCTTCGGCCTCGACCGCCAGCACCACATCCAGCAGCGCAGGGGGATAATCCAGCCGCGACAGCCGGCGCACCAGCCGCGCGGCGATGTCGCCCTCGCGGTACATGGCCACGATCACCGACACCGTGGGCAGCCGCGCAATGGCCGGGGGCGGGGCAGAGCGGGGCGCGGGGCGCAGGGTGGCAACGGTTGCCGCAATCTTCAGCGCGACGGTCAGCACCAGCGTCATCAGGGCCAGCGCCAGCGCGGCCAGACCCAGCACGACCGGCTGCCACCACAGCGCCGCAAGACCCAGAGCCGCGCAAAGCGCCGCGCGGGGCACAACCCGTGCCGCGTTCCATGTGCGGCAGCTTTCGGCATCGGGCACGCGGGTTTCGGCGGCATGGGCCAGAGCCGCGCCGCGCCGCGCCAGCACGGCCTGTTCGATCGCGGTGGCCGGGGCCAGAACCATGCTGACCGGGCCGAAAAGCTGTTGCAGCCGGGCCTGTCTGCGCAGGAAATCTTCGGGGCGGGCGGTGGCGATCACTGTGGTACCGCCGGCATGCCGCCAGGGCAGAATCCCGTCGCGCAGGCATTCGGCCGCACCATAGCTGTCGATCAGCCTGGGATCGGGCAACGGGTGCAGCGGATCGACCGTGCGCACCCCCCAGGCCTGCGCGGAGGCCTTGATCAGCGTGCCATCGGCCAATGTCCCGCGGGCGCGCAGGATATCGGCCAGCCGCCCGCTGTGCCGGGCCTGAAGGGCCAGCGCCTTGACCATTTCGTCGGGGGCCACCAGCCCGTCACGCAGCAGGGTGACGCCCAACCCCCCGCTTGCCCGAAGCGGCGGAACGGCAGGATCAGATTTCAGGCGCGGCGTAAAGGCAGTCATGTCACCCCCGGCATGTGAGGGCAGCATGCACAGCCGAAGTTAACAGAGCGTTAAGGCGCGACGGTCAGGCAGATCTGCGGGCCTGCATCGCTGCGGCAAACCTGTCGAACAGATAGTAACTGTCCTGCGGGCCGGGGCTGGCCTCGGGGTGGTACTGCACGGAAAAGACCGGCTTGCCATCCACCGCGATGCCGCAGTTCGACCCGTCAAACAGCGAGACATGGGTTTCGGACACACCCTTTGGCAGGGTCTGGCTGTCGACCGTGAACCCATGGTTCATCGAGGTGATCTCGACCTTGCCAGTGGTCAGATCCTTGACCGGATGGTTCGCGCCATGGTGGCCGTGGTTCATCTTGACGGTCGTGGCCCCCAGGGCCAGTGCCAGCATCTGATGGCCAAGGCAGATGCCGAACAGCGGAATGTCCTGCGCCAGAACGCCCTGGATCATCGGCACCGCATAGGCCCCCGTCGCCGCCGGATCGCCCGGACCATTGGACAGGAACACGCCTTCGGGGTTCAGCGCCAGCACGTCTTCAGCCGTGGCCGAAGCCGGCAGCACCGTCACATCGCAGCCCGCCGAAGCAAGGCAGCGCAGGATGTTGCGCTTGGCCCCATAGTCGATGGCAACCACCTTGAGGCCCGGCGTGGTGCGGCGGGCATAGCCCTCGGGCCAGGCCCACCGCTGTTCGTTCCAGGTGTAGGACTGCGCACAGGTCACGTCCTTGGCAAGGTCCAACCCGACCAGACCCTTCCACGCACGGGCCTTGGCCACCAGCGCGCCGATGTCGAACCTGCCCTCGGGGTCATGGGCCAGCGCCACATGCGGGGCGCCTTGCTGACGGATGGCGCGGGTCAGGCGGCGGGTGTCGATGCCACCCACGCCGATGCGACCGATCTTGGCCAGCCAGGCCGTCAACTCGCCTGTCGCGCGCCAGTTCGACGCCTCGGTCGGGTCCCATTTCACCACCATGCCGGCGGCGGAAGGCGTTGATGTTTCGTCATCTTCCTGCGTCACGCCGACGTTGCCGACATGCGGGAAGGTGAAGGTCACGACCTGCCCCGCATAGGACGGGTCGGTCATGATTTCCTGATACCCGGTCATCGCGGTGTTGAACACAAGCTCGGCCACGGTTTCACCCGTGGCACCAAAGCCCATGCCGTAGAACACCGTCCCGTCGGACAGCGCAAGGCAGGCGGTGGGTCTGGGCTGGGCCGTGGTGGGCATGGGGCGACTCCCTAAAGGCAAATTCGGGGGACACTAGGCGCGCAACGCCGCGGGGTCAACCCATTGAGCAAAAAGGAATATCGTTGAAAGTCAACCACTTGCGTCATTCGCATTGGGTTGCGTGTTTCGGGGCTTGGCTGTACTGTCCAAGACCAACAGACCGATAAGGTGGATAAAGACATGTCGATGCGTGACCGGCTGCAAGCCGCCTTGAAAGATGCAATGCGCGCCAAAGAGGTTGAGCGTCTGTCGACGCTGCGCCTGATCAACGCAGCCATCAAGGACCGCGAGATTGCGTTGCGCGGCGAGGCGGGCGACGGCGAGGTGGGCGAGAGCGACATTCTGGCCATCATGGGCAAGATGGTCAAACAGCGTCAGGAATCGGCCCGCGCCTATGAAGAAGGTGGGCGGCTGGAGCTGGCTGAAAAAGAGCTGAACGAAATCAAGGTGATCGAAGAGTTCCTGCCGCGCCAGTTGACGGCTGCCGAGGTCGACGCCGCGATTGCCGAGGCCGTGGCAGAGGCCGGGGCCACCAGCATCCGCGACATGGGGCGGGTGATGGCGGTGCTGAAGGGCAGATACACCGGCCAGATGGATTTCGGGGCTGCGGGCTCCGCGGTCAAGGCGCAACTGGGCTAAACGCCGGTCGTGGGGCCTGCAGTCTGATCCGCCTGTCGCAAATCCTGCAACCTTTGCGTCAGGCCACGCGCCAGCGCGATGCGTTCCTCCTCCGAAAGGAACGCCCCCAACTCCACCTCGCGCGGGCCGCCTTGCAGGGTCAGATACTGCGGCACCGGGCCGCCGGATGGATGCCGGATCACCCGCACCCAATGCGGATTTGCCTCCCATGCCTGCCGGCGGCCCTTGGGGCCGTGGCGGGTCAGGGTGATGCGGTCGGGGGTCAGGGTCAGATCCTCGATGATCTGCGCATCGCGGTAACTGCGTTTCAACGCCCACCAGACGGCAGCAACCGCCCCCGCCAGAAACGGCAGCAGCGCCCAGAGGACAGGCGAGCCGATCAGCGCGACCAGTGGCAGCGCGATCAGGACGGCGGTGCCGCCGATGAACCAGACAAAGCCCTGAGGCGACAGAGATCGGTGCGGCCAGAGATGCAGGCGCTGTTCGGATCGGGTGGGGGGCAACCATTCGTAGGGCATGATAAGGGCAAGATAGCGGGGGGAGGGAAGGGCGTACAGTGCGACCGATTGGCTTGGTGGCCTGCGCACTGTATTGACAATGTAGATACGCCTGCGCAAGGATGCGCAAAGATGAAAACGGATCACACCCTTTCTGGTACGCCCCGCATGGCTGCTTTGCCTGACACCAAAGGCAGCATCAACTTGCGCATCGAGGCCGGCACCCGGCGCCTGATCGACGATGCGGCGGCGGTGCTGGGCAAGACGCGCACTGAATTCATGGTGGAAACAGCGCGCAGACAAGCGGTGGATGTGCTGCTGGACCAGCGGCTGTTTGCGCTGGACGCGGGCCAGTATGACGCATTCATGGCGGCGCTGGACGCCCCCCCTGCGCCGGGGCCAAAGCTGCGGGCGCTGCTGTCGCGCCGCCCGGCATGGGAAAAGTAATCTCGGCCCCGGTGCCGTTGACCGCCGACCATGATGTATCGGCGTTCGATTGCGGTGAGGCGGTGCTGAACGACTGGCTGCGGCACCGGGCGCTGAAAGACGAAAGCCGGTTTTCGCGGACCTATGTGGTCTGTGCAGGCCCCGTGGTGGTCGGGTATTTCTGCATCTCGGCAGGATCGGTGCAGCGCGAGGCGGCCCCCGGCAAGGTGCGCCGCAATGCGCCGGATGCGATTCCGGTGTCAGTGATTGGGCGCTTGGCGGTCAGCCGGGACTGCGCGGGGCGGGGTCTGGGCGCGGACATGCTGGCCGACGCCCTGCGCCGGATCGCGGTGGCATCGGCGAGCATCGGCATGGCGGCGGTGCTGGTGCAGGCCAAGGACGAGGCCGCGCGACGGTTCTACCTGCGCTGCGCGGAGTTCATGGAGTACCCGGACGGAAGCAGGACGCTGTATTTGCCGATGGAGACGGTGGTGGCGGGGTTTGGGTGACGGGGTTGTCAGGATGGGCAAATTGCCCATCCTACAAAACGCAAAAGGCCCCGGATCGCTCCGGGGCCTTTCTCATTCCATAACCCAAGCCCTAGTGGGCGTGGCCTTTGTCCCAGTCGCTCTGCTTGGGCAGCTGCTCGAACGTGTGTTCGGGGGGCGGCGAGGGCAGGGTCCATTCTAGGGTGTCGGCGTATTCGTTCCAGTAGTTGTTCTCGGTCACACGCTTGCCTGCGAACAGCGTGTAGAACACCACACCAAGGAAGAACAGGAACGAGGCGAAGGAAATGAAGGCACCGACCGACGAGAACCAGTTCCAGTAGGCGAATGCCTCGGGATAGTCGATGTAGCGGCGCGGCATGCCCTGACGACCCAGGAAGTGCTGCGGGAAGAACGTCAGGTTGGCCCCGATGAAGAAGGTCCAGAAATGCACCCGGCCCGCCCATTCGGGGTATTGGCGGCCCGACATCTTGCCGATCCAGAAATAGATGCCGGCAAAGATGCCGAACACGGCGCCAAGCGACATCACATAGTGGAAGTGCGCCACGACATAATAGGTGTCGTGATAGGCCCGGTCGACGGCGGCCTGTGACAGCACGATGCCGGTCACGCCGCCCACGGTGAACAGGAAGATGAACCCGAAGGCAAACAGCATCGGCGTCTTGAACTCGACCGAGCCGCCCCACATGGTGGCGATCCACGAGAATATCTTGATACCGGTCGGCACCGCGATGACCATGGTGGCCAGCATGAAGTAGCTTTGCTGGGTCAGCGACATGCCGACGGTGTACATGTGGTGCGCCCAGACGACAAAGC
>JAZKGQ010000015.1:0-40143 GCA_040385825.1 Pseudomonadota bacterium
GCTGCGTCATGGTTCCTGCGTTTCGACATCTCTGTTCTCCTCGTGCTTGGAGACCAGCAGACCTCAGATCGTAGCTTCCGTCACTGTCCGATTTTCGGGGAGTAGCTCACTGCGGGGTGATCGTACAGGATCTTGCGCGTGATGCCTGCAATCAGCGCAGGCTCCCCGGCCCCCCGCGCCTGATGCGCAGGTTTGTACCAGTTCCAGCATCTGTTGGGATGCGCCGTGCGCGGCTGTGCCGGATACCCACTTTCTGCATCACGGTTGTCGCAGCCAAAAGGTTGCCAGAGCGGGTCAGTTTTGTCGCGCGGGCAAAAGCGCGCCGCAAGCGGGTGAACATCTTCATTTTGTTTCCTGAAGTGACAGGTGCCTTGCCGCAATCGGGGACAAGGCACCGGAGCCTGTGTCTCAGGCGTTTATCATCGCTTCGCGTGGCCAGAACCGCAGCGCGGCGCAGGCTGTCAGAAACGCCTGCGCCGACCCTGTTTTGCCAAGTACAAACAGCCCCTTGTCATCGGCATCAGCCAGCCCGCACCCGTCAAACAGCGCCGCACTGACATCGTTGCAGGCGATGAACTTGCAATGCGCATAGGCATCTGACAGAAAATCCTGTGCGGGTTTACTGGTGGCCAGCGTGTCGTTGCCGGGAAAGATCGCCACCGCATCGAACAGCACCGAAGGCGCGCCGCCGATCCGTTCATCGGCAGCGTGCAGGGTGCCATCGCTATCGGTTACTCCACCGATTTTTGGCGCGATGATCTTCACCAGCACCCCTGCCGCCGCTGTAGCCTTGCGAAATCGGGCCAACAGACCCGCGTCAACGCCATCGCTGACCATGACACCGATCACCCGGCCCTTGAAACTTTCGGGCGGATTCAGGTGGATGCTCAGCGACCTGCAAGGGGCAAGATCCTTGCGGGTGGGCTGTGCGGCGGGTGCGGGATCCGGCAGATCCGCGATTCCCAACCGGTCGGCGACATCGCGCGCGAAGGCATCGTCAATGTTCATCAGATGCGACACGATGCGTGCACGGATGCCGGGCTCGACGCATTTTGACAGTTCAAACACGATGGCCGACCGGATATGACCCTGCTCCACCGGGGTCTGGCTGATGTAGAATTGCCGAGCCTGACTGTAATGATCGGCAAAACTTTCGGGCCGCAGCCGGGCTTTCTCGCCCGTTTCGGGCACTTTGTAGCTGACATAGCCTTCCAGAGGATGCGCGCGCGGGCCGCTTCCCCAGCCGTTCGGTTCATAGTTCACCCGGCCCTTGCGGGCATGGGTCTGCATGTGGCCGTCCTGCTGATAGTTGTGGACGGGGCAGCCCTTCGGCGCATTCACCGGGATCTTGGTGAAGTTCGGCCCGCCAAGGCGTTTCAGCTGAGTGTCGAGATATGAAAAATTGCGCCCCTGAAGCAGCGGATCATTGGTGAAATCAATCCCCGGCACGACGTTCTGGGTGCAGTAGGCCACCTGTTCTGTGGCAGCAAAGAAATTGTCCACCGCGCGGTCCAGCGTCATGGTGCCGATGATCTGAACCGGGCAGTCCTCTTCGGGGATCAGCTTGGTCGGGTCCAGCACGTCAAAGGCGAAACTGTCGGCGAAGGCCTGATCGAACAATTGAACGCCCAGATCCCAGGCCGGAAAATCGCCCCGGTCGATGGCATCCCACAGATCGCGGCGGTGGCGGTCGGCATCCGCGCCATTGCCCTTGACCGCCTCGTCCCAGACCACGGATTGCAGACCCATCTTCGGCTTCCAATGGAATTTCACAAAGGTCGATTTCCCGTCCGCAGTCACGAAACGGAATGTATGTACCCCGAACCCCTCCATCGTGGAGAAAGAACGCGGCAGCGCCCGGTCGGACATCGCCCACATGATCGTGTGCATCGCTTCGGGAGTCAGCGAGATGAAATCCCAGAAGTTGTCATGCGCCGAAGCCGCCTGCGGAAAGCCGCGGTCGGGTTCGGGTTTCACCGCATGGATCAGATCGGGGAACTTGATCGCGTCCTGAATGAAGAACACCGGGACGTTGTTGCCGACCAGATCCCAGTTGCCCTCGTCGGTGTAGAACTTGACGGCAAAGCCGCGCACGTCACGCGCAAGGTCGGGGGAGCCTTTGCTGCCCGCCACGGTAGAAAACCGCACGAACACTTCGGTTTCCTTGCCCTTTGCTGCGAAGGGCGCAGCGCGGGTCACCTCGGGCAGGGCGCGGGTACAAACAAATGTGCCATGCGCGCCGTAACCTCGCGCGTGCACCACACGTTCCGGGATGCGTTCATGATCAAAGTGAAAGATCTTTTCGCGCAGCGCGAAATCTTCCAGCAGCGTCGGGCCGGGTGCCCCGAGACGCAACGAGTTCTGGTTGTCGGCAATCACCACGCCTTGCGCTGTGGTCAGCCTCTCGTCGCCGTCTTCGGCATGTTGATGAATCTCTCCTCCCGCCCCTCTGGCCGAAATCAGATCGTTCAGATCAGGCGATTGAAACGGGGTTTTCATGGGTTGGCCTTTCATGGCGGGCATAATGGGCGGGCATAAGGGCAGGGCTGGGGCGCGGGGTCGGGCTGAGAGGGCATCGCTTCGCGGGAATTGCAGCCGATCAGGGGGCTTGGCTGTCGCGTTTATCGGCAAGGACTGGCGAAATGGTTCTCGGCGTCCTTGGGGCTGGCTGAGGTCACGTCGATGTCGGCCGCAGGTTTCATTGCAGATCTGGTGAGTGTGGCGGCGATATTGGGCTGCGGAGTCGGAGCACGCTGACGAACGCTTGGCGTCGCGGAAAGTTCCCGGTTTCCCCGCATCAAAGCCGCAAGGATCTGTTCTTTGATGCGGGGCCAGACGCAGGGCCAGACGCAGGCCTTGGGTGGTCAGGACGCAACTGCCCCCAGTACGATGCGCAAAATCTGGGGGCCGTCGCGCAGGTTCAGGCGCACCGGGCCGCCGGAATGCAGCAGGGCGGTGCCATCGACCCAGACACCAGCAACGCCCGTGCCGCGCCCCTCCGGGTTTTCGATCGTGATACGCACGGTGCTGTCGCCATGCTGTACCGTGACTGTGACCTCGGGCCAATCGGCGGGCAGGCAGGGGTTCAGGACAAGCGTCCCGCCCTCGCGCGACAGCCCGAGGATGCCTTCCACCCCCGCCCGGTACATCCAGCCCGCCGAGCCGGTGTACCATGACCATCCAGCCCGTCCGGCGTGCGGGGCTGTGGAATAGACATCCGCGGCAATCACATAGGGTTCGGCCTTGTAAACCTCGGCGTCAGTCGCGCTGCGGGTGTGGTTGATCGGGTTCAGCAGCGCAAACAGGCTGGCGGCCCTGTCGCCCTGCCCAAGGCGGGCAAATGCCATCACAGCCCACATCGCGGCATGGCTGTACTGCCCGCCGTTTTCGCGCAGGCCGGGGGGGTAGCCCTTGATGTAGCCGGGGTCATGCGCAGTCCTGTCAAAGGGCGGTGTGAACAGCAGGGCAACCCCCGGATCGGCCTTGACGAGATGGGCTTGAACCGCGTCCATGCCTTGCGCTGCCCGTGCGGGATCGGCCGCGCCTGACAGTACGGCCCAGGATTGCGCAATGCTGTCGATCCGGCATTCGTCCGAGCTGGCAGACCCCAGCAGCGCGCCATCGTCATAGGTGCCCCGCCTGTACCATGCCCCGTCCCAGCCGTCGGCCTCTATCGCGCGGCGCAGCGCATCGGCATGGGCAAGCCAGCGCGCGGCGCGGGCCGGATCGCGCGCGCGGGCCAAGGGGGCGAACATGGTGATCGTCGTGATCAGCAGCCAGCCCAGCCAGACGCTGGTGCCCTGACCTTTTTCGCCCACCCTGTTCATGCCGTCGTTCCAGTCGCCGGTGCCGATCAGGGGCATCCCGTTTGCGCCGGTCAGCAAGATGGCCTGATCAAGCCCGCGGGCGCAGTGTTCAAAGATGCTGGCGGTGTCGTCCGTGACCGAGGGTTGGTGAAAGTCATCATGCGCGCCCGGCGGCACCGGCGGACCCTGCAAGAAAGGCACCTGCTCGTCGAGCAGGGAAAGATCCCCCGTGACCGCAAGATAGCGCGCGACGCCAAAGCCCAGCCAGACCCTGTCATCCGAGATATGGGTGCGCACCCCCTGGCCGGAATGCGGCAGCCACCAATGCTGCACGTCGCCTTCGGGATATTGCCGCGCGGCTGCGCGCAGCAGATGGTCGCGCGTCATGTCGGGGCGGGTGAAGGTCAGCGCCATGCCATCCTGCAACTGATCGCGGAAGCCATAGGCCCCGCTGGCCTGATAAAACCCGGCCCGCGCCCAGATGCGGCAGGCGAGGGTCTGATACAAAAGCCAGCCGTTGAGCATGATGTCCATGGCGCGGTCGGGCGTCTGCACCTGCACGGCCCCCAGAAGCCCGGCCCAATGGTCGGCGACGGCGGCCTGAACGGCATCCAGATCGGCGGCGCGGTAGCGCTGGATCAGGCCGCGCGCCTGTTCGATCACAGGCGATTGTCCCAGCAACATGCGCAGTTCAACCTGTGCGCCGGGCGGCAAGGTGATGATCCGTTGCTGGGCCGCACAGGGGTCCATCCCGCCGCCGACACGGCCCGACAGGGCAGGCCCTTGCAGGCCCTGCGGATGTGCCATGCTGCCGCCGATACCAAGAACTTCGGCGCGGTCGCCTGAAAAGCCATGCGGCATCGGGCCGATATCGGCAAAGGTCACACGTCCGGGAAAGGCTGTGCTGTAGGGGTTGCGCGCCATCAACGCGCCCGTCTCGGGGTCGTGTTCCGTGGTCACGGTATGTGCGGTGGCGGCGCGTGAGGTGCCAAGCACCAGTTCCGCATAGGTGGTGATGCACAGCCGGCGCGGGCGGGCCGTCTGGTTGTGCAGGGTCAGGCGGGTGATGCGGACAGGGTCGTCAAGCGGCACGAATTGCACCATGCTGCTCGCAATGCCGTGCGACACATGGTCAAAGCGCGTGTAGCCAAAGCCGTGCCGGGCGACATAGGTGCCCTTGCCGCGCATCGGCAGGCTGGTGGGCGTCCAGAGCGCGCCACTGTCGAGATCGCGCAGATAGACGGCCTCGCCGGGGGTATCGGTGACAGGATCATTCGACCAAGGCGTGATCTGGTTTTCGCGGCTGTTCTCGGCCCAGACCGGGCCCGAGCCTTCAGCCGAGGTGATGAAACCGAACCCCGGATTCGCCACGACGTTGATCCATGGCGCAGGTGTGGTTGCCCCGTCGCGCAGGATGGTCACATATTCGCGGCCATCCGCCGCAAATCCGCCGGTGCCATTGAAGAATTCCAGTTCGGGCGTGGCCATGTCCTGCATCGGCGGCAGTGCGGCAACCTCCGGCCGCAAAGGAAGCGGCGCAGGGGTGGCGGGCGCAGGGGCGGGGTCGGCAAGTGCGTCAAGCTGCTGGCCGATGTCGCCTCGGCTGGCCACCAGAACCGCGCGCGCGACCGACAGCAACAGATCGCGGCCCCCCGGTGTCAGCAGGTCCGAGCGCAGGGCATGTACCGTTCCCCGCATCTGTGCCCCCGCGGCAGACGGGCGGGCTTGTGCCATGCGTACGGCGGTTTCAATCCCGATCTGCAAATCCTGCACATAGGATGACGCACGGTCGTTCAGGATGACAAGATCGACCGCGAATTGCCGGGTGCGCCAGTATTCGTGCGCGGCAAGGATCTGGCGCACCACCGCAAGATCGGCAGCATCGTCTATGCGCATGACCACGATCGGCACATCTCCCGAGATGCCATGGGGCCAGAGGCCGGATTGCGGACCAGCCCCGGCAATGATGCGGCCGGATGCCGGGCGAAGGCGCGGATCGCTGCGCAGCACAGCCCCGGCGAGGGTCTGGAAATCGGCGGCCTCGCCATGCGAGATGTCGAGATGACGCGACTGCACCCGCGCCTGTGTCCATGCCAGTGTGGTGGCGCGGTCGAAGGAGGACGGATCGCGGTGGCGTTCAACACTGTCGAGCAGGGCGGCGGGGCTGTCTGCGACCACGGTCCAGAAGGTCACTTGCGCCTTGCCACCGGCAGGCACCGACACGCGGCGGCGGATGGCAAAGATCGGGTCGAGCACGGTGCCCACGGTGCCGCTGAGCGGTGCTGTTGCCATCGCAGGATCGGCGAGCGTGCCGCCGCGCCCGATAAACCGCGCGCGGTCGGATTCGTACTGCAGGGGGGCTGTTTCCGTGCCTTCGACAACGGCAAGATGCGCGGCCCAGACATCGGCGTCACCGGGAGCGCGCTTGCGCCGGGTGGCGATGATGACCCCCAGATCGGGCTGATAATCGGTCACGACGAACATCTTGGAGAACGCAGGATGGGCGAGATCCGACGCGAGGGGCGCAAGCACCAGTTCGACATAGGAGGTCAGGTCGATCTCACGCGCGCGCCGTCCGGTATTGGTCAGCGTGACACGGCGCGCTTCGGCGTCATCCTCGGCAGAGACGACGATCTCTGTTGTCGTGGTGAGGCTGCCGTTGCGGTGCGTATAGACGGCCTGATGCTCGCTGAACACCGATGTATGCAGATCCGGAAGCTTGCCGGTCGGCTGCACGCCGCCAGACCATGCCTCGCCCGAGCGCACGTCGCGCAGAAAGAGGAACGACCCTTGCGCATCCAGCGTCGCATCGGCGCGCCAGCGTGTGACGGCCAGCCCGCGCCATTGGCTGTATCCGGCACCCGTGGGGGTCAGCATCACGCCATACTGTCCGTTGGACAGCAGATGCGCGGTGGGTCGAGCCGTTGCCGGGTTATCGAACCTGCGGACGCGGGGCACATCTGCGGGCTCGGCTGCGGTGATTGCCAGCTCTTGTGCATGCGGTTTGTTGATCGCGACATCGCGCGGGCTGCGTTCCTGCAGCAGCAGCTCGACGGCCTGAATCATCGGAATGCTGTGAAACCGGCTGCGCAGAACGCCGTCCATCAGTGTGTTGGCAATCGCCGTGATGGTCATGCCCTGATGATGCGCCATGAAGCTGCTCACGATGGCCATGGCCTCGCCGTCGCGCAGCCGTGCCGGTGTGAAATCAAGCGCCTCGTAAAATCCGTAGCGACCTTCGGCCCCCATGGCGGCCAGACGCGCATAGTTGGCGACGGCGGCGGGCGCGTCGATCATGGTTGCCAGGCCCGTGGCATAGGGTGCGACAACGCGGTTCTGGCCAAGCCCGCGTTTCAGCCCCAGACCGGGGACGCCGAAGTTGGAATATTGATAGGTCATTTCCAGATCGCGGGCGTTGTAGGACGATTCCGAAATGCCCCAGGGAATGTCCAGCATGCGGGCATAGGATTGCTGACGGCGCACAATCAGCCCCGTGGTCCGCGCAAGCATGGACCCGGCGGGCGCGCGCATGACAAGCGACGGCATCAGGTATTCGAACATCGACCCTGACCATGAAATCAACGCCGCTCCGGCACCGATCGGTGTGACCTGACGCCCCAGCCTGAACCAGTGACGGGTCTTGATGTCGGCCTTGGCGATGGCAAACAGGCTTGCCAGCCGCGCTTCGGACGCGAGCATGTCATAGCAACTGGGATCGAGCGCATTGGTGGGGACGGAAAACCCGATCGACAACAGTTCCTTGTCAGGGTCGAGCAGGAAGGCGAAGTCCATGTCCATGGCAAAGCGGTCAGCGCTGTGCGCAATCGCCGCAAGGCGCGCGGACCTGTCGGCCACCGCAGCAGAACCCAGCCGCTGCACCATGCTGTAGGTCCAGAACGCAAGATCCGAGGTCGGGCCGGCGCAGGTGACCGCCAGGGGATGCGCCCGATGCACGCTGGCCGTGATCTTGTCGACCTGCCCGGTCTGAAGCGCCTCCCCGATGTCATCGAGCGCGCGCTGACAGTCCGTGCCCGCAACACCTGCCAGCGTGCAGGCTTGCTGCGCCAGAAGAAGCGCATCTTTCAGGCCATGTGTCAGGGCGGGGTCGCCTGCAGTTTGCGCGGCCCAGATGCGGCAGGTTTGCGCAACAACAAGCAGGTGGCCTGCCAGATTGCCGCTGTCAACCGAGGACACATAAGCGGGGTCGAGTACTCGCAGATCGGTCGTGTCATACCAATTGTAGAAATGCCCGCGAAACCGGGCCATCCGTGCCATCGTGGCAAGCGTCTGTTCCAGCCTTTCGATAGCGGCGCCTTCGGAGATCCAGCCCATGTCGCGCGCAGCGACGGTGGACAGCAGATACAGCCCGATATTGGTCGGCGAGGTGCGATGGGCGATGACGGGTTTCGGCGTCTCCTGAAAATTGTCGGGGGGCAGGAAATTGTCTTCCGCCGTCACGAAAGTCTCGAAGAAACGCCACGTCCGCCGGGCGATCAGGCGCAGGGTGCGGCTGTCCTGTGCGGTCAGGTCCGAAATGGCGTCTGCCGGTTGCGGGCGGCTGATACAGGCGGCGACCCAAGGCGCAAAGGCCCAGAGCAGGGCGAACGGCGCGACAAGTGGCCATACGCCGGGATTGAGCACCAGCACCAGAGCTGTGGTCCCCAACCCCAACGCGGTGCCACCGGCCTGCATGCGATAGCTTGACAGGACACCAGGTTGCGCCCCTGCGCTAATCTGGGCGGCAGGGGTCCATTGCAGCAGGTTCCGCCGGGTGATGCCAAGTCGCAGCAGGGTGCGGCCAATCGCGTCTGCCATCAGCCATGCCTGATCGGCCAGCAACATCAGGGTCAGCCCGATCTGCCCGAGCGCACTTGCCGTGTCGTGCCGAAGGGCGGTGAAATGGGCGCGCAGGCTGATGCCCAGCTTGCGCGGCACGATGTCATGCGGCAGACCCAGAACGCGGGGCAGGGCGAGCATGGCAATGACCCAGGCCGTCCACACCGCCGCAACCGGCAATGGCAACAGCCATCCGGTGACGAGAGCCGCCAAAGCCGACGGCGCAATCAGCGAGCGGCGCAGATTGTCGATCATCTTCCACCGCCCGACCGCAGGCACCGCGGCGTGGCGTCCGGTGATCCAGGGCAGCAATTGCCAGTCGCCGCGCACCCAGCGGTGCTGCCGCTTGACTGCCACATCGACACGGGCGGGAAAATCCTCGACCACGGCGATGTCCGAGGCCAGTCCGGCACGGGCATAGATGCCCTCGAACAGGTCATGGCTGAGCATGGTGTTGTCCGGCACCCGACCGTGCAGGGCCGCGATAAAGGCATCCACGTCGTAAATGCCCTTGCCGGTGAACGAACCTTCGCCGAACAGATCCTGATACACGTCCGAAATGGCCGCGGCATAGGGTTCAAGACCGCCGGGGCTGGAGGAAATGCGCTGATAGAGCGACCCTTCGGCACCGACAGGCAGCGCAGGCGCCACGCGCGGTTGCAAGATGCCATAGCCGTCGATGACCCTGTCACCCGCATCATTCAGTACGGCGTGGTTCATGGGATGCGCCATCTTGCCGATCAGGGCACGCACCGTATCGCGCGGCAGGCGCGTGTCGGCATCGAGCGTTATGACATAGCGCACGGACTGCGGGACCACATCAAAGCCCGGCTGGAACGATGTCTGCGACCCGCCCCGCAGCAGCAGGTTCAACTCATGCAGTTTGCCACGTTTGCGTTCCCACCCCATCCAGCGGCCTTCAGACTCGTTCCACAGCCTGCGGCGATGCAGGATCATGAAGCGGGGGCCACCCTCCATCGGATGGCGCGCATTCAGATCAGCCATCGCCTGCAGGGCCTGCGCCATCAGGCCTGCATCGGCGGCGGTGATCTCGCTGTCGGCATCCGGGCCGTCCGACAGCAGCGCAAAATGTACGGCGCCTTCGACGCTGGACAGATAGTGGACCTCCAGCCGGGCGATCTGTTCCAGCAGATCGGCCTCGTTTGACAAAAGCACGGGAACGGCGACCAGGGTCCGCAACTCATCCGGCACGCCCTGAACCAGCGACATGCCGGGCAAGGAATGCGGGGCGATGGTGCGGGTGATGATGTGGTTGACGAGGGCTGTCCCCGTGTCAGTTGCCGGCAGCACGCCGAACAGCACAAGCAGAACCATGCCCCACCAGGGCAGGCCAGACGCAGGGATCGCCAGCATCAGCACGGCAACCGATACCAGGGCGATTGCGGCAAGATAGCCGGGCAGGCCGATTTTCGCCATGCCGCGCAGGACGCGGGTTCGCCAGTGCGGGCGATACCCGATCCTGCGTTCAAGCAGCGGCCTGCCCTTGCCCACCAACACATGACCCGGATGATTGGTCCGCATAGCTGGCCCTTCGGCGGCCAATGCCAGTGCCTGATCCGCCACGGCCAGTTCATCCCCGCCTGACCCGCGGGCAAGCTGCTCGATTGCGGTGCGATAGGTGTTGCGCGTGGCAAAATCCATCTGGCCGAAATCGGAGGACGCGGTCAGCCGGGCATCCACCAGACTGACGGATTCAAAGAAGGTGGCCCAGTCAAGTTCCGAGATGATGCGCATGCTGGTGACGATGTTGCGCATGGTGATGTTCGAGGCCCCCTGACGCTGCAAGGCATGTGCCACCACTTCATCGGGCGTTGTGCCCTGCGCGCGCAGCTTGTCTTCGATCCAGCCATGCAGCGGTGTTTCTGCGGGGTCAAAGCCGCGCAGACGGCGGGCAATATGGGCTGCAAAGATATGGGGCAGCGGGGCAGAATCGAACGGCGCCACGACAAGATGGAAAAGTTCCGCGCCGGGGCCGGGGCGCGTGACCCGGTCCACCAGATCGTCGGCCTGTACGCGCAGGGTCTGGGCCTCGACAATCTGGTCGGCAAGCCTGCGCATGTTTTCGATCAGCACGATGCGCAGGGTGATCGCGAACGCCCACAACTCGCCGATCAACAGCGGTGTCACCTGCTGATAGGCCTGCACAAAGCGCCGCAACAGCGGTTCGGAAATCAGACTGTCGGTATGGGCCACATAGGCCCAGGCAATCCCCATGACGCGCGGGTAGCCTGCAAGGTGGCCTTCCGACAGTTTGGGCAACTGTCGGTAATATCCGGGTGGCAGATCTTCAGATATCTGTCGAAGCTGCTGTTCCACGAGGTGGAAATTGTCGAGCAGCCATTCGGCTGCGGGTGTCACCGGCTGACCCTGCTGCGCGGCATCGGCCATGGTGCGGAAGGCGGCTGTCAGAGCGCGCGCATTGTGTCTGACGCGCTTTGACAGGCTGGGCACCTGCGGGGCAGGGTGCCCGACGCTCTGCGAGGCGGCAAGCGATGCCGCGTGATGCTCCAGCCGCTCGGGTCCAAAAAGCTCGGCGCGAACAGGTGCTGTGTCCAACCAGGTTGCCAGGCTGACGTTCCGCGTCAAAGGATGGCGCGCGTATCAGGCCGACTGTCATGGGAGGAAACAGCCTTGGCACTTGCGGAAGCAGATTTGGCTGCTGCGGAAGATGGCGTACGGCTTGCCGGCCGCATCAGATGGTCCCGCGGTGATACCACCTCTCCTGCGTCATTCTGAACCGGGCGAGTTTGCAGCCGCACAGCCATTTCGAGCCACTTCTTTTCGATCGTGTTCCAGTCCATCGTTCCCCCGTTGATCTGAGAAACGGTCCTGAGCGGGCCGTCATTCACCAACTCTCTGCGCGCCCTATGGTTCCGCCGGGGCTGCAATTTGCGCTGGACGAGGCGGTGGCGCTTCCTGTCAGTCTAGGGGGGGGCGCGGAAGTCCTGCAAAATGGTGCAATGATCGGTTGAGATCCAAGACACGAAACCTGCGTCCGATGAACACGACGATGTTGTCTTCAACCGGGTCTGCGCCTTGCTCTGGCTCTGGCAGGATCTCGGGCGATTGAACCACGTTGCGGACGGCTTGCACCAGCAAACGTCCTGCCGGAGTGCGTACCACGCCCTTGACCCGAACCATTGTATCACCACGGACATGCAGCAAGGCCGACAGCCAGAGCGTAAACGCGGGCCAGTCTATATCGGGCGGAATGTGTAGCCGCGCAGGCTGAATCGGCTCGACGGTATCGTCCGGTGACAGGCAGGCCAATGGCAACGAAGGCGCGCCTTCAGGCAGGGGGGCCATCAAGACCGCATCGCCCCGCACCGATGCCTCCGCAGGCTTGGTTGGATTGAGAACGGCCAGGGTTGCGCGAAGCAACAACAGGGCAGCCGGGTCACAGGCATCGACCTTTGTCAGGATCAGCCTGTCGGCCGCCTCGATCTGAAGCCGGCCTAAAGGTTCGGTTTTCAACTGGGCCGCGGCGTGAAGCGCATCAACCATCACAATCGTTTCGGCCACCACGATATGATTGACCAAGACCGGATCAGACTGAATTGCCGCGACAATGGCGGCGGGGTCAGCCAGACCGCTGGTTTCAAGCACAATTTTGTCCAGCCTGTCCTGATCCGCAGACAATCGGCTGCGCTGGTCGCACAGGTCGCGAAGTGTGGCGATCAGATCCGCGCGCCCGGTACAGCACGCGCAGCCGCCAGCCAGCACCGTCATCGCGAAAGCACGTCCCAGCAACGCGTCATCAACCGGCGTTTCGGCCGCCTCGTTCACCACGACATGCACCCGGCCAAAACTGTCGGCATGCAGTTGATGCCGCAACCATGTGGTCTTGCCAGAGCCAAGGTATCCGCCAAGTATGGTCAGCCGCATGCGTCCGTCTGTCGGGGCGGTTTCAGTCATCGGTCAGAAAACGCGCGTCCAACGGGTCGATGGGGGTACCGGCCAGCCGCGCGGCCTCGACCCATAGGGCGGTCAGGTTCTCGACCATGACCGAGCTGCCGGACAGGGTGGACAGTTGGATGCCATCAACGATCCCGCCGTCATGCGCGGTCAGCCCGTAGGATTTCAGCACGGTCTGCAAAATCTGCGCCCGCCGGAACCGGGCGCGCAGCCGGTCGGACGGGGTGCTGGCCCCGGCTTCGGTCCAGTGGCCGGGGACGGCTGGGTTGCCACAGGCGTTGCACATGAGCTTGCTCCTTGGGCGGACGCCGGTTGCCCGGCGTCCCTGTCGTATCAGATCACTTCGGGGCGGGCGGCCCCTTCAAACGGGAACCGCTTGCGGAAGTCGGTGGCCAGATCGTCAAACGGCATCCATTCCACGCCGGAATGCCCGCTGATGTATTCGATCAGCCGCTCCAGCATCAACAACACCTGCGGGCGGCCCGCCACATCGGGGTGGATGGTAAAGGCGAACACCGCATAGTCCATTTCGCGGTACACCCAGTCGAACTGATCGCGCCACATTTCCTCGATGTCGCGCGGGTTGACAAAGCCGTGGCTGTTGGGGGCCTTTTTCATGAACATCATCGGCGGCAGGTCGTCGACATACCAGTTGGCCGCGATGTCGACGAGGTCGATCTCCTTGCCATGCTTCAGCGGATGCATCCAGTCCTTGGCCGATTTGGAATAGTCGATGCCATTCCACGTATCGCCCACACGGGCATAGAACGGCTGGAAATCGCGGTAGCCCTGGCTGTGGTCATAGCTGAAATCGTATTTCTTCAGCAGGGCGGCGGTGGAATTCGACATCTCCCACCAGGGGGCCACATAGCCGCGCGGGGCCGATCCGGTCAGGCCCTTGATCAGTTCGATGGATTTCACCAGCACGTCTTCTTCCTGCGTCGGCGTCATGGCGATGGGGTTTTCGTGCAGATAGCCATGCGCGCCAACCTCGTGACCCGCGTTCACGATCATGTCCATTTCCTTGGGGAACGTCTCAAGGCTGTGGCCGGGGATGAAGAACGTGGTCTTGAGGTCGTATTTCTTGAACAGCCGCAGCAGGCGGGGGATGCCGACCTCGGTGGCAAAGATGCCGCGCTGAATGTCGGACGGGCTGTCGCCGCCGCCGTAGGATCCGATCCAGCCCGCCACCGAGTCGATGTCGGTGCCGAACGCGCAGATGATCTTCTTGGTCATGTCCTGTCCTCCGTTTGGATGTTGTCTGGGGGTGTCGTGGGCCAATGCGGGTCTTGCAGGGCCAAGGGATAGGCGAGGGCGTAGTCCAGCGGCGGGCGGATCACATAGCTGCGGTCGAACGGCAGCCAGTCATAGGGCGCGCCGGACCGCACGATGTAGGGCCAGTCGGGATGGGCAAAGAGCGGTCGGCCAATCGCCACCACATCGGCGGCCCCCGATGTCAGCGCTGCCTCGGCCATTGGCCCGTCCGCGATGCCGCCGTTGGTGATGACGGGCTTGCCCGATGCGTTGCGGATCACCGTTGGCAGGGGCGTGTCACTGTCAGTCTGGCGGTTGGTCAGATAGTCAAAGCTGGACCAGTGCAGCGCATCGAACGCGCTGTCTTTCAGCGCAGCGCCAATCGCTTGCGCATAGCCAATCCCCGGCCATGCCCCGCCGAAATCATCCACTCCGTCCTGACTCAGCCGCAGCGTGATCAGCTTGTCCGGCCCGATGGCCGCGCGGATCTTGTCGCCCACCAGTCTGGCAAAGCGGACGTTGTTTTCCGGCGATCCGCCGAAATCGTCCGTGCGCAGGTTGGTCGCAGGGGTGATGAACTGCCACAGAAGATAGCCGTTGGCCCCGTGCACCTCGACTCCGTCAGCCCCCGCCGCCACCGCGCGACGCGCGCCATCGGCAAAGCCATCGGCCACCGCGTACAACTCGGCCAGCGTCAGCGCGCGGGCCGGGCCAAAGGTGACGCGGGGCCAGTCGCCCGCAATGTTGCGGATGGACTTTTCATAGTCGCTATCGGTGTAAAGCGACCAGCCGCCGCTGTGCGTAGGCGACGCACTGACCGGCGGTTGGCCGTTCAGCACGCGGGGGTCGGACACCCGGCCGCCGTGCATCAGTTGGATGATGATTTTGCAATCCTGCGCATGAACCGCCTCGCACACCTTTGCCCAACCGGCGACATGAGCGTCATTGGCGATGCCGGGTTGCGACAGGTACGCCTTCGACTGAAAGGCGTCTTGCTCATACGTCCCTTCGGTGATGATCAGCCCGACACCGCCTCGCGCGCGGCGCGCGTAATAGGCGGCCATCTCTGCGGTGGGCGTGCCGTCCGCCTCGGCCATCTGGCGGGTCAGCGGGGCCATGGCGATGCGGTTGCGCAGGGTCAGCGGGCCCAATTCTATCGGCGAAAACAGCGTTGGATAGGCCTCAGGCATGGTCATTCCCCCGGATAATCGACTCGACAGCCAGCCCTGCGGACAGCAGGGCCGTGTCTTGGCCATGGCTTGCGTTGATCATCAGCCCGGTGGGCATGCCGTCAGCATCTACCCCGTTCGGGATCGACAGCCCGCACCAGTCCAGAAAATTGCCGACCGAGGTGTTGCGCAGGGTCAGCGCGTTCTGGGCAAAGAACAGCTCCACATCCGCCTCCAGCGGGGCCGTGGGCATCGCGACGGTCGGGGTGGTGGGGCACAAAAGGAAGGCCTGACCCAGCGTGTCCGCCACCTGCGCAATCAACCGCGCGCGTTCAAACAGCAGGATCGACAGATCCACCGCCGAAGGGGACGCACCCCCCATGATCCGGCGCACCACCCGCGCATCCATGCGGGCAGCATCGGGGCCATGCACCCGGTCCCAATGCAGGGCCAGCGCCTCGATGGCCGCCAGAACGCCCCGGCGGCTGATCAGGGCCTGCGCTTCGGTCAGCTCGGGCAGGGCGATCTGGCGCACGCGGGCCCCCGCCTGTTCCAGCCGCGCCACGCTGGCCGCGAAATTGGCGGCGACGGCGGGTTGCAGGGCGTCCAGCATCACGGCATCGGGGATCACGAAATCCAGCGTTGATACCGGCGTCGCCCGCGCCGCAGGGGCGGCCTGCCCGCGCAGCACGGCATCCACCAGCACGCAATCCTCGACGCTGTGGGCCAGCGGGCCAAGCGTATCAAGAGTGCGCGACAGCGGAAACACCCCGGCCATCGGGTAATGCAAGGTTGAGGTTTTGTAGCCCACCACCCCGTTGAACGAGGCCGGAATGCGGACCGACCCGCCGGTATCGGTGCCTATCGCCAGCGGAACAATGTCCTGCGCCACCACCACACCGCAGGCCGAAGACGACCCCCCCGGCGCGCGCGCCGTACCATGCGGATTGGCGGGCGTGCCGTAATGCGGGTTCAGGCCGATGCCGGAATAGGCAAATTCGGTCATGTTCAGGCAGCCCACGCTGATCAGCCCGGCCCGCGCCCCGGCCGCAACCAGGGCTGCATCCTGTGCGGCGGGCGGCTGACCTGCCAGCACAACCGACCCCGCCGTGGTCACCCGGCCCTTCAGGTCGAACAGGTCTTTCCACGCCACCGGCACGCCGTCCAGCAGGCTGGCGGGCAGGCCGGCGCGCAGCCGTTCGCGCGACGCACGGGCCTCGGCCATCGCGCGCGGGCGCAGGGTCTGGGTGAAGATCGCCGGGTCACCGACGGCATCCAGCCGCGCGAACACGCCGTCCACCAGATCACAAGGGTCAAGCCGACCGGCGGTCAGATCACGGGCCAGCCCGGCGGCAGAGGTGATGCGCATGGCCTCCACCCCTATTCGATGATCACGGTGGACCGGGCGGGCAACCACGCGACATAGGCCGCATCGCCCGCCTGCAACATGCCGCGGTATTTGTCGGCATGGCCCTCGATGCTGAACGACTCGCCATTCGGCAGCTTGACCGCCATTTGCAGGATATGGCCGATCAACTGCATCCGGGTGATCTGGCAGGCGATCAGATTGGTGCCATAGGTCTGGCGGGCCTCTGCCTCGGGTGTGGTGCCGGGCACGATATCCACGGCCTCGGCGGGCAGCACGATCGACGCCTTGCCGCCCACCGCAACCGGGCTGGCCGGGCGCTCGCCGGTCAACGGCCCGAATGCGGTGTCGAGCACGAGCGTATCCGCATTTACCGCCTGCACCGTGCCGGGGATCAGCGTATTTGCCCCGATGAAGCGGGCGGTGAAAATGCTTTGCGGGCGGGTGTACAATTCACGCGGCGGGCTGACCTGTTCGATGCGGCCCGCGTTCATCACCACGATGCGGTCCGACAGCGCCAGCGCCTCGGACTGGGCGTGGGTCACGAAAACAAAAGTGATGCCCAGATCGCGCTGCAACAGCTTCAGCTCGTTCTGAATGCTCTTGCGCAGGTTCGCGTCCAGCGCGCCAAGCGGTTCATCCAGCAGCAGAATGTCAGGCTCCACCACCAGCGACCGGGCAAGGGCTATGCGCTGGCGCTGGCCACCCGACAGGTTGTTCGGGCGCACATTCGCCACCGCAGACAGGCCCAGTTTTTCCAGAATGCGGTCTACCTTGCGATCCGCCTCGGCGGCAGGCATGGCCTTGACCTCCAGCCCGAAGCGCACGTTCTGGCGCACCGACATGTGCGGAAACAGCGCATAGTTCTGAAAGATCATCGAAGTGGGCCGCTGTTCCGGCAGCAGATCATTGATCCGTTTGCCCCGGATCAACAGATCGCCCGAGGTGATCGATTCAAACCCCGCGATCATCCGCAGCGTGGTGGTCTTGCCGCAACCCGATGGCCCCAGAAACGCGATGAATTCGCCCTTCATGACATCCAGATTGAAGTCGATGACGGCGGGCGTGCCGTTGTCATAAACCTTGCCGATGCGGGACAGTTGCAGATCGTAGGTCACAGGCACATTCCTAATTCTTGCGGCTGGTCCGGCCGGGGCGTCGTGCCCCGGCCAGACCCGTTGGCGGGTATTTGGCGATGGGTCAGGCCGACAGGAATTCGTCCCACTTGGAGATCAGCAGGTCGTACTCATCCGGCCACTGGTGCCAGTAGGCGACGTTGGCAGCACGGGTGGCCAGCGAGCCGCCGTCGCGCAGATCGCCTTCCTTGATGCCGCGATCCTCGGGGCCGACCCATGGCGCGCCTTCATACCAGAAGGCGTATTTCTCGGGTGCCATGGCCGCCTTGACCTTGTCGTTGGGCGAGTAATAGCCCTGCTCCGACACCGCGACCGCCGGACCACCCGACAGCCAGTAATCGGCATAGGCGGTGACGGCCCCCATGTTGGGCGAGGATTTCAGACCCGACACCCCGATGGCCCAGCCACGGTAACCGGCCTTCATGGTGGCATAGGAACATTGCACGCCCTGCGCCTTGACCGCCATCACGGCAGGCTGCCAGGCGTCGGCAATGATCATCTCGCCCGAAGCCAGCAGGTTGACCAATTCGCCGAAATCGCCCCAAAGCGCGCGGAACTGGCCTTCCTTCTTCTTGGCGATCAGAAATTTGGCGGCTTCCTCGATGGCGGCGGCGTCCGGGTTGCCGGGGTTTGCGACCTCCAGCAGGCCCAATTCGTTCATCGCCATCACGGCCTGACCAAAGGCGATCAGCGGATCGACGTTCAGGCCGGTCTTGCCCTTGAACTTGGGGTCGAACAGCGCCGACCAGTTGGACGCTTCCTCGGCATCGACCAGATCGGGGCGGAAGCCGATGGAATCGAAGTTGTAGACGGTGGGCACCATCAACAGCTCGGTCTGGGATTCGTCCTTCCAGATCTGGCCGACGATCTGCGCGCGCAGTTCCCACTTGTCGGAAGGCTTGGTAAAGCTGTCGGCGATGCCGGCCCAGTTTTTCAGCGAGGCGGCAGGGATCGGGGCAACCAGATCGGTCTGCACGATGGAGGGCAGACGCTCGGCGATGATTTCCCAGCAGTCATAGGCGGTGGAGCCTGACAACAACTCGGTCTGGGTGTTGGGGAAAATGTCGGCCTTGCCCGATACGGCCTTGACGCCGGAGGCTGCCTTGAACTCGTTCAGGATGCGTTCCTGCACGGTCACCGACAGGCCGACCGTGCGCAGTTCCTGGCTGGCCAGATCCTGCGCAAAGGCCGCCTGCGCGCCAAGCAAGGGCATGCCCCCGGCGGCAAGCGCCATGGTGCCCGCAGTTCCATGAAGGAACTGGCGCCGCGAGAGAGTGTCGTCTTTCATTTCTAGACCTCCAAGTTGTTGTTTTTACGTTTGTTATCTGCCGCACCGGTCAATAGCGCCCGACCAGCAGCCCGCCGTCCACCACAACCACCTGACCCGTCATGTAGCGGGCTGCGTGGGATGCCAAAAACAGGGCCACATCCGCGATCTCCTCCGGCTCGCCGATCCGCCCCATGGGAATGAATTCGCCTGCCTTGTCGGCCTCGGGCCCCAACGAATGCTCTTTGGACAAAAGCTGCGCCGTGCGGATGTAGCCGGGGGCGATGCCGTTGACCCGGATGCCGTCGCGCGCCAGTTCCACCCCAAGCCCGCGCACAAGGCCCACCACACCGGCCTTGGCCGCAGAATAATGCACATGTTCGTCCCAGCCGTAGGCCACGCCCATGATCGACGACATGGCGATGATCGCACCGGATTTGCGTGCTTTCATGCCCGCAAGGGCAGGGCGGATGACGCGGAAGATGCCCTTCAGGTCGATGTCCAGCGTGTGATCCCATCTGGCATCGGTCAAGTGGTCCAGCGGCACCCGGTGCGCGATGCCTGCGTTGGCGACAATCACGTCAATCCGGCCATGCTGCGCCTCGACTGCTGCCACCACGGCATCGGCGGCCTCTGTTGAGCGAACATCCAGGGCATGGAACTCGGCAGAGCCACCCGCGGCCGCAATCTCGGCCACCACGCTGTGCCCGGCATCTGCCAGCACATCGGTCACCACCACATGGAACCCCGCCTTGGCAAAGACATGCGCACAGGCCCGGCCAATACCGATTCCCGCGCCCGTGATCAGAACGACCTGTTTCATAGCATCACATCTCCGGAATTTGGCCCCAGGGTCTGGCCCACAAACAACGACGCGGCGGGCGAGCACAGGAAGGCCACGGTTGCGGCCACTTCCTCTGGCTCGCCAAAGCGGCCCAGTGGCAGTTCGGCGGCCTTGGCGGCCTGCCAATCGGCAGACAGCGCGCGCACCAGCGGCGTATTGATCGGCCCAGGGGCCACCGCATTCACCCGGATGCCCTGCGCGGACACTTCGCGCGCCAGCGCCTTGGTCAACCCGATGATCCCGGCCTTGGCGGCGGAATAATGCACCAGCTCGATGCCGCCGATCTGCCCCAGTTGCGAGGCGACGTTGACGATTACCCCGGCCCCGCGCGCCAGCATTCCGGGCAGCACAGCATGGATGCACAGGAAGGTTCCGCGCAGATGTACCGCAATCATGCGGTCGAAATCGGCAGGGGTCAGGTCGGTGAACCGGCCCTGATGCACGTGGCCCGCGTTGTTGATCAGATGCGTCACCGGCCCGAACGCGGCCTCGGCAGCGGCAACCATCGCGGCCACGTCCGCCTCAAGCGACACATCGCCGCCCACCGCAATCGCCACCCCGCCGATGGCCTCTGCCACCGCCTGCGCCGCCGCCAGCCGGAAATCGTTGACCACCACGCGGTAGCCATCGCCCGCCAGTTGCATGGCAATCGCCCGCCCGATGCCCGACCCTGCGCCTGTGATGATGGCGGTGTTCATGCCACATCCTCCTGCATCGCCATTTTCCGCGCCCGCCGCACGCTGAGGCCCATCAGGATCGCGTAGACCGACAGCAGGGCGAAGGAAAACAGCGTGGTCAGCACCCCGAAGGCAAAGATGTTGGGGTGAATTTCCACCGAAAACGTGCCGTAGATCGCCAATGGCAAGGTCTGGTCGCGCCCCGAGGCAAACAATGTGCGCGGGAATTCGTCAAAGCTGAGCGTGAAGGCAAACAGCATTGCCGACAGCACGCCCGGAAAGATCAGCGGAAAGGTGACCTTGCGGAACGTCTTCCACGGGCTGACGCCAAGCGACCAGGAAGCTTCCTCGACCGATGCGTCAAAGCGGTTCAGGATCGCCAGCATCACCAGAAAGGCGAAGGGAAAGGTATAGGCGACATGGGTGAAAAACGCCGTGGTGTACCAGTGCCGTTCCATGCCGATGACGTTGTTGGCCAGCAAGGATGTACCAAGCCCGGTCAGCACCCCCGGCACCATCATGCCCAGCACGATCAGATAGAACACCACGCCCGCCCCGGCAAACCGCTTGCGGAACGCCTGTGCCGCCATCACCCCAAGCACGGTTGCAGTCACCATCGTCATGAACGCGAGGATCAGCGACCGCACCAGCGCCTCGCCAAACGGCAGGGGTGCGATGCGCGACGGCGGGGTCAGCCCGAAGATGTGCCGATACCAGTAGGTTGACCATTCGATGATCGGGAATTGCGGTCCCCCCTCGGGGCCCTGCTGGAACGAGATGATCGTCAGCACCACGAACGGCCCATACAGAAACAGGATGAATGCGCCCAGATAGACGGCAAGGATTGGCTTCAGGATACGGGATTCCATGTCAAAGCTCCCGCTTCAGGTCTACGATGCGCAGGAAGCCTGCAATGACAACGCCCATGAACACGGTCAGGATCACCCCCACCACAGACGCCATGGCCCATTTCAGCGACCCCACTTGCGTCACGATGATGTTGCCCAGCAGGTTCACCTTGCGGCCTGACAGCGCGCCCGAAGTGGCGAATTCGCCCAGCACCATGACGGACACGAAGATCGCGCCCACCACCACACCGGGCAGCGACAAGGGAAAGATGATCTTCCAGAATATCCGCCCGAACCCGGCCCCCAGATCGCGGGCGGCCTCGATGATGTTGCGGTCGATGCGGCCCAGCATGAAGGCCACCGGGCCAACCATGAACACCACATAGATCTGCGTCATGCCGATGATCACCGACAGTTCGGTGAACAGCAGAACCTCGATCGGCTGGCTGATGATGCGCAGCTTTTGCAGGATGATGTTGATTGCCCCCTCTTTGCCCAGCATGGGCCGCCAGGCCAGCACGCGGATCAGGAACGAGGTCCAGAACGGGATCACGCAGATCACCAGAAGCACGGTCGACAGGGTTTTGCTTTTGACAAACAGCCCGACATACAGCGCGGTGGGATAGCCGATCACGAAGGTCAGCCCCAGAATGATCAGCCAGATCCGCACCGTGGTCCACAGCGACCCGGTATAGGTGTCAGAGGCAAAGAACTGCTTCCAGCTTGCCAGTGTGGGGGTGGGCGAGATGTTGAAGGTGGTCTGCGTCCAGAACGAGACATAGACGATCATCAGGATCGGCAGCACCAGAAACAGAACCATCCAGATCACACCGGGCGCCAGCAGCCACAGGGTGGTGGAGGATATGCGCGGGGTCGGGGTTGCATCCGCCATCATGCTGTCTCCCGGCCAAAGACGATGGCCTGTTCGGGGTTCCATGTCAGCAGATAGTCCTGCCGGGGCTCGAATGTGTCCGGCGCGCCAAGGCTGAGGTGGTGTTCCACCTCCAGCACCTGGTGGTCCGGGGTTTCAAAGAAATTCATGATGGATGACCCCAGATATTCGCTTGCGACAAACTTGGCCCGCAGGGCAGGGCCATCATGGGCGGCCAACGCAGGTTTCACCTGCACCCGGTCATAGCGCACGGCGTAGACATCGCGCGCTGCCTTGCGCGCGGCCCGCACCGGCACTGTGCCGAACGGCCCGGTGAAGGTGCCGCCCGACAGCGTGCCATCGAACAGGTTGAAGCGGTTCAGGAAATGCGCCACTTCGGGCGAGGCCGGGGCGTCATACACCTGATCCGGCGTGCCGGTCTGGATGATGCGGCCGCTGTCCAGCACCACCACCCTGTCGCCCATCGCAAGGGCTTCGGTTTCGCTGCCGGTGACGTGCAGGAAGGTGACGCCCATCTGTTCGCGGATGCTGCGCAATTCATTGCGCATCCGGCCCCGCAGGTTGGCGTCCAGCGCGCCAAGCGGTTCGTCCAGCAAGACCAGCCGGGGCTGCATCACCAGCGTACGCGCCAGCGCCACCCGCTGCCGCTGCCCGCCCGAGATCTGGTCAACGCCGCGATCCTGCAACCCGTCCAGCCCCACCATCGCGATCATCGCCCGGCAGCGGGCGTCCCTGTCGGATTGGGGCAACGGGGCCGCGCCATGGGTCAGCCCGAAAGCCACATTCTGCGCCACGGTCAGATGCGGAAACAGGGCAAAGTTCTGAAACACAAAGCCGATGCCACGCTCATGCGCGGGCAGGGCGGTGATGTCGCGCCCCTGAAAATGCACCCGGCCCATATCCGGCATCTCGAACCCCGCCAGCACGCGCAGGATGGTGGTCTTGCCCGACCCAGACGGCCCGAGCAGCGAGATATATTCGTTCGCACCAGCGGTCAGCGACACGCCGTCCAGCGCCAGCACATCGCCATAGCGTTTTGTCACGCCGTCCAGCCGGAAGATTTCTGTCTCTGTTGCCATATTCATGTCGCCAGCCCGGCTTTCGCCTGACATGCGCGCTGCTCCCAAGGTCGAAACCTGATTTCAACACCGGCGACCCGTGATGTGGTTGTGTGCCCGCCACAGACTGGGATCGCCGTCTAAATTGTCTATCGTATAAAATAACTATTTATGACACATGTCAACTGAGCATTCATTGCCAAAGTGGCGTGAGAATACGCAGTTTTCGACAAGAAATGCCAAGCAATGCGTCGCTATGCGCAAATGCTGCATTTGAATAAACGCTTATTGCCGACGAAAGTCGTTTTATTGAGCTGTCAGGTAGGGGGCGAAATCCTGGGATTCGCTGATCACGCCAACGATCTTCATGCGTGACAGGTTCTTGCGCGCCATGATCTGAAGATGCCCGCGCAGATATTCGGCCGCAGAATCAATCGGATGTCGGGCGATCAGTTGAAACAGGGTGCGGTATTGGTCCAGGGCGATGTCATCGGGTGGCAGGCCAAGGCCCGTCAGCGCCCGATTGACCGACGACAGCAGCAGCCGGTTGTTGCGGATAATCTCTACCAGCGACGTGTTTTCTGCCTTCGCAATGCAATGTTCCATCAGGGCGTCCTCCATCGCCTCCCAGGTGACGGTGTTGTCAGACTCCAGCGTCTCACGAATCTGTTCAATCGCGGCATGGGAAATATGCGGTGCGGCCATTTGCAGGGCGGCGGGCTCCATGATGGCGCGCAGCTCATACTTCTCGCGCAGCGCGCGCGCGGTCAAAGGCCCCGCGATCCAGTGCGAGCTTGCGTTCTTGCGGATCAGGCCGCGTTCGTGCAGCCGCGCCAGCACATCGCGTACCACGGTGCGGCTGACCCCCAGATATTCCGCCAGTTCAGACTCGATGATCCGGTACTCGCCGAATATCTGGCACGATGCCACCTGATCTTCGATCTGTTCATAGACGTGCCGCCAGGTGCCACGGGTTTGCAGCGCATCATCGACATGATCGGGAATATCAAGGTCAAACTCGCGGATGTCACGGCGCAACGGCGGGGCGGGGTTGCCGTCCTGCCCGACCAGAAACCCGCGCCCTTCAAAGCGGTGGATCAGTCCTTCGGCCAGCAATTGCCGCAACGCCGCCTGCACCGGGGCGCGGCTGGTCTGCATCAGCGCGCCAATCGGCCCCTCCAGCAGCACAAGGCCAACCGGCAACTGGCCCGCCAGAATGTTGCGACGCAGGACTTGGGTGATCAGTTCATACCGCGGCTCGGTTGCCAGCGGGTTTGACGACCGGATCATGCCGCCGCCCCTTCATTCACGCGGCGCACGAAATGGTCCCAGGCGCGTGCGGCATAGTTGTATTCGTCCATCACCGAATTCCACACCGCAATCTTGCTCGACCGCTCCATATATGTGCCGCCCGCCCGCAGCGCGCCCTTGCGCACCACCACAGTCCCCGTCGGCCCGCACAGATCACGGGCCGCAGGGGCGCCGTCATACCAATAGGCCCATTCATCCGCCGCCATCACCTTGCGGGTCCGCTCCGGGGTGGAAATATAATAGCCCTGCCGCGCCATCAGCGCGCCGGCAAAGCCGGTCAGCCACCAGTTCAGATAGTCATACGCCATATCCAGATCCGCGCCACCCAACCGGCACGACAGGCTGGCCCCGCCATGCCAGGCGCGGTACCCTTCCTTGGGGGCGGCTTCGACAAAATGGTCGGCCATCGCCCCCATGTCGCCGTAGACCGGGGCCCACATGCTTTGCACCGCCACCCGTTCGTCGTGCAACAGTTGTGACGCCTGATCGCCGCTGCGCCAGGTTGCGCAGAAATAGCCCTGCCTGCGCCGGTCTTCCAGCAGGGCCATCAGGGCGTCGATTTCGGCAATGGTCATGTTGCCGATGTCGGCAAAGTGCAACTCGCCCGCCGCCTCGGCCGCCAGTGCTGCGTCAAAGATGCCGATGGCCGGTTCATCGACCAGCGCGATCCGGCCCTTGGCGCGACGGTCCAGAAGCCAGGCCCAACTGGCCTTCGGATGGGTGCCGGTGCCAAAGATGCGGCGGTCATAGCCGAAACTGTCCATGTTGTGCACGGTCGGCAACATGCTGATATGGCGCGCAGGCTTCGGCCCCAGAAAGCCGCCGGGCTGCACGTAAAGCTGGCGCACCGGCGCATCGCCATGGCCGCGCCAGGCGTATTTGCTGATGCCGCCCTCTTTTGCCAGCCCAGATATGCCATCCCATTCGGCGATCCGGTCGGTATCAATGGCTTGCAGCGCGCCCCAGAACCAGACGATGTCCAGATTGTGAAAGCACTGCTCATAGACATCATAGCTGTCCGGGCGCATCGCGGCCCCGCGCTGGCAGGCGATGAAATCCAGCGTCTCATGCTCGATTCCAATCCCTAAGTCCGCCTGCGCCTGTTCGCGCACGCCGGGCAGCAGCGTGACCAGCGTGCCCAGCACCCGCAGCGTGCGCTTGGGCAGGATCGGGGGGGCGTGCAGGCCCGCGTCAGGCAAGGGCTGCGCCTATCGCATCCAGCGTGGTTTTGCGATCACGGCGGGCTTGCAGGGCCTGTTCCATCGTCACCGGCACAAACCGGGTCTGCGTGTGGGGCTGCAACTGGCCGATCAGGTCCATGTCGGCGGAAATCACCGTGCCCACCATGAAATAGCCGCCGCCCGACACGGCATCGCGGTGCAGAACGATGGGTTCAGTCCCGCCCGGAACCTGGATCGACCCGTAAGGATAGCAGGCATCGACGATGTTCGACGGATCGGACCCCGCCCCGAACGGGGCCACACGCGGCACAAAGTCCAACGGCCGCCCGCCCTTGAAGCGGTACCCGATCCGGTCCGCCTCGGGCGCGACTTTCCAGGTGTCGTCAAAGAACCCCTGTCCTGCCGCGTCGGTGATCCGGTGCCAGAACAGGCCCGGCAGCATCCGCAATTCGGCGGGCGTCCCCGGCTTGCGGCGCAAATCCGGCGGCACGCTGCGGCCTGCAACGCCACCGCGCGCGCCCATTGGCAACACATCGCCCGCCATCAGCTTGCGCCCCTGAAACCCGCCAAGCGCCCCAAGCGTGTAGGTCGACCGCGACCCCAGCACCACGGGCACATCAATGCCGCCCGACACGGCGATATAGGCCCGCGCCCCGGCCTTGAGGAAGCCAAAGCTCAGAACCTGCCCCGCCTTGACCGCAAACGAGGTCCAGCCCGGCTGTTCCACCCCGTCAACCTTTGCCGGCAAATCCGCCCCGGTCACCGCCACCACGGCATCGCGCGCAAAGGCCAGTTCCGGCCCCATGAACACCGCCTCCAGCCCTGCCGCCCCGGCCGGGTTGCCGACCAACAGGTTGGCGGCGGTCAGCGACAGCATGTCCATCCCGCCCGACATCGGAATGCCGATGTGGTAATAGCCCGGTCGTCCCAGATCCTGCACTGTGGTCGACAGGCCCGGTTTGATCACCTCAATGGCCATTGAGAGCCTCCATCACACGGGCATTGGTGCCATCCATATCGGCCTGAAACGCCGCCAGCGAAAAGGTGACCGGCGCGATGCGGGGCATCCAGCGCCCGGCGTCAACCTCGGCCACCGTATGGTCATACTCGGCGCGGTCTATCGGCTTCCATTTCACGATGTCGCCGGGTTTGAACAGGCACATGAAGTCGCGCAGATAGGGGGTCTGGTGGTTGGGGTCATAAATCGGCATCGGGGTGATGCCGAACATCTGATAGCCCCCCGCCCCCCGGACCGAATAGATGCAGGCAAAGCAGCCGCCATGCCCCACGGTCAGACGCGGAGTGTCCGTGCGCGGGCGCAGGTATTTGGGCGACTGGATCTGCCGGGCGCGGTCGGTCATCTGATAGAGGAACGGCAACCCCGCCACAAACCCCACCATGGAAACGAACCACGGCGCACCGGAATGGGCCTTGATGAAACCGTCGATGCCATCCAGCCCGTTGATGCGCGCCGTGTATTCGATGTCGGTCGAGGTCGGGTCCTGATGCCGTTCGCGAAAGCGCATCAGCGTCTCGTGCGTCCAGGGGTCGTTGTACAGCACCGGGACTTCGATGATGCGGGTGTCCAGCACCGATGGCGCGGATTGCGCCGCAGCCTCCAGCGCCTGCAACTGCGCCATCATCGCGTCGGGGGCGATCACGTCAGGGTCGAACCGCACCTGAAAGCCCGCATTGGCGGGGCAGATTTCCGTCACGCCCGGAATGGCGGCGTCGCGCAGGGCATTGGTGATCGACATGCCCTTGAAGAACGCCTCCAGCGACATCTCGCCATCACATTCGACAAAGATATGCTCGTCACCGCCAAAGGAATATCTGGTCTTCATACCTTGCTCCCCAAACTGTCCGCGTTCAACTCTAACCACGGTTCCAGCCACCGCGTGTGAAAATCACCTGCCAGCACGCCGGCATCGCGGGCAAGCGCCTGATGCAGGGGTTTGGTGGTGGGCAGGCCTTCGACCTGCAATTCGTCCAGCGCGCGGGCCATCCGGGCAATGGCGGACGGGCGGTCTTCGTCCCAGACGATCAGCTTGCCCAGGAGGGAATCGTAGAACGGTGGCACGGTGTAGCCTTGATAGAGCATGGTATCGAACCGCACGCCCGCGCCCCCCGGCACGGTCAGCGTGGTCACAGTGCCCGGTCCGGGCTTGAATCCTTGGGCGGGGTCTTCGGCGCAGATGCGCACTTCGATGGCATGGCCGCGCGGTTGAATATCGGCCTGAGCGTGGCGCAACGGCTCGCCCCCTGCGATGCGCAGCATGTCGCGCACAAGGTCGATGCCGGTGATCATCTCGGTCACCGGATGTTCCACCTGAATGCGGGTGTTCATCTCGATGAAGTAGAATTCGCCGGTGGCATCATCGAACAGATACTCGCAAGTACCGGCCCCCTTGTACCCCACGGCTTCGGCCAACGCGACGGCTGACGCACACAACCGTTCGCGCATCGCGGGTGGCAGGGCGGCAGAGGGGGCTTCTTCCCACACTTTCTGACGGCGGCGCTGCAAGGAACATTCGCGTTCAAACAGGTGCACGGCACGGGTGCCGTCGCCCAGGATCTGCACCTCGATATGACGTGCCTTTGTGATCACCTTTTCCATGTAAAGCCCGCCGTCGCCAAAGGCGGCCTTCGCCTCGGCGCTGGCTTGCGGCATCAGGCGTTCCAGTTCTGCCATGTCCTGCGCGATGCGGATGCCGCGCCCGCCACCGCCTGCCGCCGCCTTGATCATCACCGGAAAGCCGATCCGTTCGGCCAGACCCTGCGCCACCGCGAAATCAGCCATCCGCCCGTCAGACCCCGGCACCACCGGCACCCCGGCGGCCACCGCCGCCACCCGTGCGGCCACCTTGTCGCCCATCACCCGGATGGCATCACCGGCAGGCCCGACCCAGATCATCCCAGCGGCCACCACGGCGTCGGCAAAATCGGCACTTTCGGCCAGAAAGCCGTAACCCGGATGCACCGCATCGGCACCGCTATCCGCCGCCGCCTTCAGGATGGCCGCGATGTTCAGATAGGACTTCACGGCCATCGGCGGGCCGATCAGCACGGCCTCGTCCGCCATCCGCACCGCCAGCATATCGGCATCGGCGGCGGAATAGACCTGCACCGTGGCGATGCCCAACTCGCGCGCCGCGCGGATGATCCGCACGGCAATTTCCCCCCGGTTGGCGATCAGCAGCCTGGCTATCGGCATCGGTCAGCCCAGATCCATCAAGGGTTGGCCCGCCATCACGGGTTCTTCATCATCGGCCAGAAACGCGGTCACGGTGCCCGCCTGATCGGCCTGCACCTCGTTGAACGATTTCATCACCTCGATCAGACCGATCACGTCACCAATCGCCACGGCATCCCCCACGGCCTTGAAATCGGGCTGGTCGGGGCTGGGCTTGCGGTAAAAGGTGCCGGGCAGGGGGGACAGGATTTGTTTGCTCATGGGGTCCTCGCGTGGGGTCAGGCGGGTGAAAGGGAAGAGACAGCGCGGCGGACGGCCTGCGCCAGTGCCACCGCATTGGGCGTATCGGAATGCACGCAGATCAGATCGGCGCGCACGGCCAGGTCAACACCGTTGACACTGGTCGCGCGGCCCATCCGGACTGCGCGCAGGCAGGCCGCCGCGGCGGCATCGGGGTCGGTTGCGGCGTGTTCGCGGGTGATGATCAGACCACCTTCGTCGTTGTAGTCCAGATCGGCATAAAATTCGGCCAGAAACCTGTGCCCGCGTGCGGGATAGATGGTTTCGTGCAGCGTGCCGGTCATGCCGAACAGCGGCACCTTGAAAATATCGGCGGCGTCGCAGACGGCATGGGCAATATCCTCGATCCGCGCGGCCATGCCATACAGCGACCCATGCGGCTTGATGTGGTTCAGGGGCAGGCCCTCGGCCTCCAGAAAGCCCTTCAACGCGCCGATCTGATAGATCAGGCAGTTGGTCATTTCCTCGCGCCCGATTTTCATTTCGCGTCGGCCAAAGCCTTGCAGATCGGGCAGCGATGGATGCGCCCCCACCTTGACCCCATGCGCCTTGGCCAGCCGCACCGTCGAGCGCATGTGGTTGAAATCGGACGCGTGAAAGCCGCAGGCCACATTTGCCACGTCAATCAACGGCATCAGTCCGGCGTCATCCCCGATCCGGTACAGCCCGAAACTTTCACCCATGTCGCAGTTGATCAACACCATACTGTTGTCCTGTCCTTTGAGTAAACCTCTGTCAGACTGTGCGGCGACGGGTGCATGGTCAAGGGGGTTGCTGATCGGGTACAACAGGTCGCTGAGATTGGCACTCTACAAGGTTTTTCATCAAACCTCTGCATGACATACCCGTAAATGGGATGTCCAAGGTTTGGTGATATAATTCAGTTTCCTGAAGTTGGGGAGGTGGAAATGGCGCGGTCTGATCTGACGGATTTCGAGTGGGCTGTGATCCACCCATCAGCCGACTTGATCAAACGATGGACAACCTGTTGAGGTTCCACACATATCGCTCCACGCGGGATCGGTGGAGGGCCGGGCAGGCCGACGGCTAGATCAGCGGATTGTTCGCCGCCTTCGACCCTATCGCCTCGAAACCTGTGCCGGGCGAGGTCGGGGTATGCGCCATCCCTTTGCCACTTGCCCTTGCGGCAGCGTTCTCCGGGTCCGGCGGCGGCTGGATTTTTCCGTTGTTTTTGGGGATTGATGTGGGAAGGGCTGCCCCCCCCGCCGCCTGATGATCGACAGGGGGGCATCATGTCGGGGTTCTCGCCGCGCCATGTGTGGCCGTTTGCGACGGGTGCCTTGTTGCAACCAAAGCAAACCGCCGTGGCGAACGTCTTCGGCGGGATCGGACGGAAGGTGATGCTGCGCCCATGTGCCCTGCTGAAACCCGTGGCAATCCGGGAGCCGGACATTTTTCCGGGCCGCTGATCGCAAGGTTCTGGCCAGAAAGCGACCGGCAGCGTAGTGTGATCGGGAACCGGGCCGTTGCGCACCCTGGCAAGGCCGTGCCCTTCCGCGAGGGCAGAGCATAAGGATGTTGCCTTTGAAACCGACGACGATTGGCTCTGCCCCGCCCGTTTCCGAACCCCAGGGCCAGCCCGCGCCCACGCTGCTGCAAGAGCCGCAACCGGCAGGGGCGGACATGCGGCCGCCGCAGGCGCTTGTCGTCGCCCCGCCGCTGGACACCGGGGCCATCGTGCTCAGCCCGGAGCAGACGCCGCGCGCCGAGGCCGCACTGGCCGCGCTGGATTTCGCATCCTTGCCTGCGGGCGATGTGATCAAGATTGGCTTCGAGGCCGAGCAGGCCCTGCAACGGACCCTCGACGGCTTTCTGGCCCGGCTGGACAAGAACAACGCCGCCAAGGTGTTCGCGCTGTTTGGCCAGCTTGAACAGGGGGTCGAGGAGGCGAGGCTGCCGGAAATCCTCGACAAGTTGCAGAATGGCGAAAAGCCGGGCTTCTTCGGCGCGCTCTTGGGCCGGTTTCGCGGCAAGCGGGCGGACGAGGTGGCGTCCGAACTGCTGGCGGAAATCGGCGATCTGATCTCGGGGCGGACGAGGACGCTGGCCGACCGGATGATGACGCTGGAAACCGAGCTTTCGGGTGAGATGCAGAAGCTTTTCGCCGAGTTGCAGAACCTGGATGTGCTGAAGAAAAGCTACGGCGCGCATTTTGGCGACTTCACGGTGGCCGCCGCCGTGTCGCGCGCGTTCCTTGCCAAGGCGCAGGGTTTTGTCGCGGCCGAGGAGGCGGCGGTCAATGCGGCTGACCCTGTGGCCGCGTCGCGGCTGATGGAATGGCGCGACAAGCTGCGCCTGCTGGAAAGCCGGGCGCTGGCGCTGGAGGGCACCTATACGCGGCTGCCCGCCGACCAATTGGTGATCCAGCAGATCGAGCAGGCGGGCATCGCGACCTTGCAGGAAACCGCCACCACGGTTGCCTCGCGCTTTGCCTCGATCAAGATGACCCTTCTGTCGATCCACGGAGCCTTTGCGGTCAAGAACGTGCAGCAACTGGCCAGCCGCCAGGCGAAACTGGATGCGCAACTGACCGACCTGCGGGGCAGGGCGTTGAAGGACGTGGCGGTGGCTGCGGCGCAGGCGCCGGGCGAAAACCGGCTGGCGCAGGCGCAGCAGATCGAGCAGATCATCGCCACGACAAAGGAAATCCACGGGCTGGTGGCGGCTGCGAAACGCACGACGGAAGAACAGTTCGCCCAGGCCCGGCAGAAATTCGCGGCAGCGCGGGCCGAACTGGCCACGCTGTCGTCACAGTGACCCCGGACCACCCCAAGGAGCCTGCCCAGTCATGTTGACCCTCTCGCTTGAAAAACCCGGCGCCGCCACGCCGAAACTGTCGCTGTCGCTGTCGAAGGGGGCGCAGTTCACCGTCAAGGTCGAATGGGTCTGCAATGCCGCCCATCAGGACGATGTCGACGTGCATGCGCTGGCCGCGACGAATGACGGCAACGGGGCCAAGGTGACGGATCTGGGCAATGTGCTGTCCACCTACAACACCACCCGGATGAACCCGCGCGGCGGGGCGCTGAAAAGTGCGCCCGACGGGTCGTTCCAGACGCCAGACGGCGGGCTTTTGCACAGCGGCGACATGCGGGTGCAGAACAATTCGGAATCCATTGTCATCGACGGGTCGAAACTGGGCGCTGCGATCAACGAAATTCCGATCTTTGTCACCGTGCACGAGGCCGAACACGGCGGCAGCGACGCAGTCGAGGAGGAGGGCGAGGAACCGGCCTTTGGCGACATCGACCTTTGCACCATCACCCTGACCGACAATCGCGGCAAGACCCTCGGGCAGTATCAGTTGTCGGATGAATTCAAGGAATTCAACGCGGTGCAATTGGGCAGCATCCTGCTTGGCCCGAATGGCTGGGAATATGCGGCGGTCGGGCGGGGCTTCAACGGCACGCTGAACGACATTCTCGCGCATTTTTCCTGACCCTCGGATGGGCCGCGACGAACCTCCGCAGGTGGATGGGCCGGACGACCGCAGGGGCTTGCGTCCGACGGTCATCGGTCCGGTGGGTGGCAAGGCTGCGCGCGAGGCGGGCAAGCCTGCGCCGACCGTGATCGGTGCGGTCGCGGCCAGAGAAAAGCCGCAGCGCCCGCCGCCCGCCCCCCGCGATTTGCCCGCCGCCCCCGAGCGCAAGTCGATCGGTCCCACCGCAATCCCCGGTGTGGCCCCGGAACGGATTGCCGTCACGCCCGCCGACCTGCGCAGGCTGTCGCCCGGCCTGCGCCCGCCGGTTGCCGACGAGGCGCTGCGGCTGGTGCAGACCGTGGCCCCGGCGCGGCTGAGCGAGCGCAACGTGGTGCTGTGGGGCCACAAGTTGCAGCAGGATTACACGGCGCTGGTGTCGCAGACGCTGGACCTGACGCAATCGGACGTGCTGCGCAATGTCTCGGCCCATGTCGGGCGGATGATCGACATTCTGGGGGCAATCGACATCGAGGCGGCCTGCGGTGTGGCCGATACCGGCCTGATCGCAGGGCTGTTCAAGGGGGCCAACAGCCGCATCGACTCGCCCGACGAACTGGCGCGGGCGCGGGGCGAACTGGACCATCTGATCGGGCTGATGAGCGCGGCCTTCGGCGATCTGCTGGGCTTTCGCGAGACGCTCGACCAGCACGCCCGCCGGATCGAGGCGCTTGGCGATGCCGCCGAGGCCACGGCGCTGGCGGCGCTGTTTCTGGCCGACCATCTGGGGCAGGATGCGCCTGCGCTGGCACAGCGCTTCACCGACCGCAGCATGAGCCTGACCCAGACCGTCGCGCAGATCCGCAGCGGGTCGGCGCTGCGGACGGCGCAGATCGAACAGCCGCTGCACCTGATCGCCACGATCCAGAATGTGGCGCTGGTGATGGTGCCGGGCTGGCTGACCAGCATCGCCGCCCTGTCGACCCTGCGCGACACCAACCGCCTGCCCACGCCAACCGAAGCCCGCGAACTGGCCAACCAGTTGCGCACCATCCTGCAACAGTTCAAAACACAAGGATAAATCCGCCATGGCTTTGCAACTTGATCTGAACAAATCGGCGCAATCGCTGCGCCTGTCGCTGGACAAGGCCGGGGTGGCCGCCAACATCAGGGCCGAACTGATCTTTGACATCGACGTGTCGGGGTCGTTCGAGCATGAGCACGAGGAAGGCACCACCGGCAAGCTGGTGTCGCGGCTGGTGCCTTACGGCATGGTGCTGGACCCGGATGGCAAGGTCGACCTGTTCACCTTCAGCAACGGGCCGGAGCACGTCCATCACGTTGGCACCGTGACGCCGGACGAAAGCGACAATTACATCGTGCGCAATGTGATCGACCGGGTTCCGGGCTGGAACGGCGGCACCTCCTACAGCTATGTGCTGGAGCGCAACCTGCAACATTTCGGCTGGCTGCCGATGGACCGGCCCGTTGCCGGTTTCTTCAGCCGGTTCTTTGGCGGCGGCAAGGCGGCGGCACCGGTCGAAAAGAAGCGCTCCGTCGTCATCTTCATCACCGATGGCGAGAATGACCAGGCTGACGAGGCCCGCACCATGCAGGTGCTGCAAGCCTCGCAGGATCGCGGCGATCAGGTGTATTTCCTGTTCATGGGGGCCTGCGAGGACACGGTGGAATTCAGGTTTCTCAACACCATCGCCGAGCGGTTCAGGAACACCGGCGTCGTCATCGTGCGCGATCTGGACAGTTTCGTCGACCTGTCGGACGACGAGTTGAACACGCGGCTGCTGGTGCCGGAATTGCTGGAATGGCTGCGGGGCTGACGCCGCAGCGCAGACGCGTCTGATCGGGCAGGGTCTGGCGGAAACGCCGGCATCGCAAACCGCGCCCATGCGGCGCTGTGATGTGCGGCAGGCGGGGTTCCGTCAGACCCTGGCAGGCCTCAAAGACCCGGCAGCAGGTTGATCAGGCCGCGCTTGCCGAAGGTCGCGCCACGGCCATCGCCAAAGGTGAACTTGCCACCCAGCCCGACAAAGGCCTCGGACCCCGAGGCCCCGAAGCCGGACCCGTCCAGCGTGCCGATTTCGGCTGTCAGAGCCAGTTTGGGGGCCACCGCATAGTCGCCTTTCAGGCTGAGCCGGGTGACGTTCAAGCCGCCGATGTCGCCATGTTCCAGCCCGCCACCGACGCCAAAGCTGTCGCTGACCGCATACCGGCCCGAAACCCCGCCGATGGTGCCCGAAATTCCGGCGTCTTCGCCATAGCCGACATAGGCCTCGATATCAAAGCTGGCGGCCTGCTGGCCGACTTCGAACCCGACGAAATCAAGGCTTTCGCCCGCCACCCGGTCTGCACCGACAAACAGGCCAAGCGAGGTCTGATCGGTCACGTTGTAAATGCTGTGCAGCGTCAGGTTAGAAGTCGTCTCGTCAATGAAATTCAGCCGGTTGAAGCCCAGGTCAACCTGAAACGCGATGCTGGGACCAAAGCCCACCACGATCTGACCATCGATGCCGGTTTTCGACAGACTGCTGTCATCCAGCAGGGCAGAGTGCGAAAACGCCAGCGCGCCGCCGGTGACCTCTTGTGCAATGGCGGGAAGGCCAGCCAGAATCATGCCGCAAACTGCGGTTGTAAAAAGCCTGTTCATCGTACTGCTCCGTCGTTTTTTATATTTGCCGTGCGGGCACTGTGCCCGACAGTCCCGCCAATGCCCAGAGCATGGCAGATGCGGGGTCGGCGGGTGTTGCAAAATTGCGTGGCGATGACGGGGGTTAGCGGGTCACAATCGCGTGCACAGGCCCGTGCGACGACCCGCCCGGCCTGCCATGCCACACCCCCATTTGCCGCGACCCGCACCGCAAGCGGCATTGTGGCGCAAGCGACCTGCATGATTGCGCAAAGACCCCGGAATGCCGGCAAGCTGTGCCGCGCGATGCAGCAGGGCGCTTGTGTCATATCAAGGGGATTAATGGTGCTGTGAGAGAGGATTGAATTTTCGCCATCTCACGACGAAATGATTGCAAACCATTGATATTGAATGGAACTAATCAAGGTTGCCCTAGTTTAACTGGGGCGAGCGCTAGGGCAAAATATAGGACGGAAACCTGCGTCTTCGGTGCGCGGGCATCCCCAATCACCCGCCCGGATGCGCTTCCTGATCAGGCGGCGTCCACTCACCCGGCAAGTGGCCTTCCGCGATGTAGAACGTCCCGCAGGCGCTGGCCCGAACGGGAATCTTCGCCTCAAACAGCGCCTTCAAGCGTGCTGCATCGGCTGCGAAGATGTGTTCATTCTGTCCAAGAGGATGACGGCGGTTCGGTTCATAAGGCATCTGAATCACCCGTTCTTTGCGAGGCTGCGCTGTCCCGCCCGTGCGAGGCCAGCCTCGACCTGAGTGCGACTCTTTCTGAAAGAGTCGAGGTCGGTGACGCCAGACACATACATGTTGATGTTTTGCACGGTCGAGGTGCCCCCAGTCGCGCCACCCAGTTCGACAGGCACCTTGCCAGAACGCAGGGGGATTACCGCCTCATTGTCGCGCAGGACTGCGACCTGTTCCCCGCTGGTCAGCCCGCCATTGTGGTAGCGGGGAGCTGCGGCAAGCTGGGCAGGGGTCACGGCAATGTTGCGGGTGACGGTCGGGGCGTGGCTGATACCGCCGTCATGGAACACGCCCGCCGTTCCACCGAACACCGCGCCAAGGATGTTCCCGAGTCCGAACCCGCCCGCGCCCGCGCCGGTCACGTTGCCGCCAAGCAGCCCGATCAGTTCCTTGACGGCCATGTCCGCGATAATCCGGGTTGCGGTTTGCAGGATCGAGTTCCCCAGCGACTCGAAGTCGAACTTGCCGGTCATCGCAAAGTCAGCGATGGCGGCGGACAGGCTTTCGATGGCTTGCGACTCGATCATCTGACCTGCCTGAATCCAGTTCGGGACGCTCTTGACCCACGCATTTACCGGGTCGTTGGCGGTCTTGGTCAGTTCGGCGTTCAGCTTGGATGCAGCGTCAATCTGCCGGATCATCGCGGCGGTTTGCTGGTCGATTGCGCTCCCGGCGGCGATAGAGGACTCGGCATACAGGCGCGCGGCCTCGTCGGTGGCATAGGTGCCCGCCGCAACCGTCTGCAACGTGAGGGTTTCAGCCTGCAAACTGGTCAGCCGGTCGCGCAGGGTTTCTGCCAACTGTTCGGCTGCGGACTTTTCTGCTTCAAGCGCGCCCGTGCGGGTGACGGATGCCGTGATGACGGCCTGCAACTCGCCTGCGGTCATGGTGGCGGCGGGCTTGGTGGCGGGGGGCGTGGCAACGGTCGGATGATACGACACATCGGTGATGTTCGTCAGCTTGGCGAAAATGTCATCGTCGCTGGTGGTGGTGGGTGCCTTGGGCGTGAGGGCGCTGACAAGCGTGGTGGTCGGTGCCTTCGGCATGGTGATGGTAGGCGCGCTGATATTGATCTTGAGGCCAGACAGCGATTGCAGCGTGTTGAACACGTTCCGGGCCTGCGCCGCGACTCCGTTCATGCTGGACAGCCAAGCGTCGGTCTGATCCTTCGCCGCCGTCACGGTTCGCGCCATGTCGATTGCGACAAACTGCCGGGCCTTGTCTTCCATGTCGTTCAGCCCGCGAACGAATGCCCCCTGTTCATCGGTCAGCTTGTCCAGCCCCCCGGCACTCTGCACGATCAGGTCACGGATGGCGGCGTATTTGTCGGCAGCAACCTGTGCATTCGGCGCGGTCATGGCTTCGCGCAGAAGGGTGTTAAGCTGGGTTGCGGATTCCTTGGTCAGGTCGAGGTCGTCGCGCAACTTCCGAACCTGACCCATTTCGTTATTGGCGTATCCGCGCAGGGTGTCCCACCAGCGGCTAAAGCCAAAATCGTTCTGGAACGACTCCTGCGCCTCTTTCAGCGCATCCCCGGCGTCCAGCCGTGCGAGGTCGCGCTTGGCTGCGACAAGGGCCTGCACCTGCGTCGTGGCCGCGCCATACCTCTCTGCAAGGCCCGACAGGTCGGACGCTTCGCGGGCGGTGTTCTTGGCGGTGGACAGGGCCGAGTCGAGGTCTTTGATTGCGTCTTCAAGGGACTTGGCCTGAGGGATGACCTTTCCAAGGCCATAGTAAAGGGCTGCGCCAAGCGCGATTGCCCCGATGGTCACGAGGGAAATGGGGCTGACCATCGAAAGGAAGCCTGCCTTGAGGGTCGAGAGAATTTCAGCGCGGCTGCCAAGGGTCTGGAAGGTCTGGGCAAGCTGGGTGCCCTGTCCCGTGGCGATTGCGAGGGGGGACATGCCCCCTGCAAGCATCACGCCAATATCGTTCAACTGAAAACCGACCTGTTGCGCAGCATGTGCCCCGCCACGCATCTGGCCTGCGAAGGCATCTGCGTTCCGGCCCGCCGTAAGCAAAGACTGGGCGGCACGGTCGCGCGCGGCGGCTGCCTGGTCGGCGGACAGGATGTTTTCGCGTTCGGCCTGCGCGATGCGGTCAAGCTGCGCCTCATAGGTCTTGCTGACTTCATAGAGGGGCACGAATTCCCGGCGCAGGCGTTCCATGGCCGAAGCGTGCTGATCGGCGGCGGTAGCAGCCTCGCGGGCTTCCCGCGCAAGCTGGGCCTGCGCGCCTTTCGCATACTCTGCCGCCGTGGCGGTCTGGGTCAGTTCGGTGCGCAGGTTCTCGTATTCGTTGCGAGCGATACGAACCCCGGCAACGTCAGGCGCGCGACGGAGTTGCGCGTTAAGGCGGTCAAGGCCAGCGTCCAGCGCCTCAAGGCCCTTGGCGTCCCCCAGATCGTCCAGCCGGAAGGCCAGCTTTTGCGCACTGGTGGATGCCTGCCGCAACGCCATAGAGGCGGCAAGGGCGGCGCGCTGGGTGGTGGTGCCGCTCTTAGCGGACGATGCCCCTGCCTGATCCAGCGACTTGGTGAGGGTGTTCGTTTCGGTCGAGGCGCGCTTGATCGGCGTAACATCGAATTGCGGTTTGATGTTCTTGAGGACACGGAACGCGCCTTCGGAATCCTTTTCGAGGTCGCGAACAGCGGCCTTCACGGCGGCAACCGCGCTGGTGAATTCCCGGCTGCCGGTCTTCGCGGCTGCCGCGTCGATCTGGAGGCGGATCGTGTGGGTTTTTTCGGTCAAAGTTGAAGGCTTTCACGCTGGCGCTGTCGGGCGGCGCGTGGGGTCAGGGGAGGTGTCGAAGTGTCGGGCAGGAGGGGTGCGAGGGGCGACCATGGCAAGCCGCCCCCCGCGCTGACACCTGACTTCAACGGGTTCAGAATAAGCTCTTTGGGGTGGTATGCCCACGAAACGGCATCGGCGGTTTTCCGCCCAATGCAACTATTTTCGACCAAAATTTTTGCCCCACAATGGGGTTATCGTGATCCGACAAGGGGGTGGGGCCTGTCCGCCCGAAAGTTCACATTTCAGAACCAAAACGGGCCAGATGTGAACCGAAGTTGTCAAAATATGACACCGTGAAGTTGCAGGCGAGTTGCAATGAGGGCAGTACCAAGCTGAACTGCAACGAAAATGTTGCAATTACAACTACTTACAGCTACTGCAGCGCCGATTCATCAAGGCCTATCTACCCCTTTGGAGCCCCCGGAGACGATTTTTCTGCGCCATGTGACCTTTGGCGCATCGGGTGCAACAGACCCGCCTGACGGCGGGAAGCGGGCAAGTCAGCCTGCCAGCCGCGCCCGGACATTCGCCACGCTGGACGGGTGCCAGATGCCGCCCCGTGCCGTCCTGATGCCCCGGCGGTTCAGTTCGTCAGCCACAGCCTGCAAGGTCGTGTGACCGGCTTTCTGCACGTCCACCAGCACATCGGCCAAGAGGGTAGCGCGCGCGTCAGCGCGGGCCGTGATGGCCTGCACAGCGCCCCCATTGCCCTTGCCAGCGCGCCGCAGAGCGTCCGCGCCATTGGGGTTGCCAAGCGTCTGACCACGCGCCTTGGCGGCTTTCAGGGCAGCTTTGGTGTTGCGGCTGATGGCCTCGCGTTCCTCTTGTGCGACCAGCGCCATGACGCCAATGGTCAAGGAATTCGCGTTTGGCATGTCTGCCGCGACAAAATCCACCCCGGAATCGCGCAAGGTCAGCAGGAATGCGGCGTTTCTGGACAGTCGATTGAGGCGGGCAATGACCAGCCGTGCCCCAGTCAGGCGGGCCTGCATGATGGCACGGGCGAGTTCCGGGCGGTTGTTCACCTTGCCCGACTCCACCTCCACAAACTCTGCCAGCACAGCCGCACCATGGGCCTTGGCGAAGGCGGCAATCTCCGCCCGCTGGGCTTCAATGCCGAGTCCGCTGATGCCCTGACGGGCGGTCGATACCCTGATGTAAGCCACGATACGCATATCACCCTCATTTCCAAAATCGCCTTACGAACATTAGGCGATTTTGTATGTGATTCGCGAGTCTAATCAGTAGTTTAGATGAAATGATTTGCTTGACGGCCCGCGTCAGCGGGTGGTGCGGCGGACAGTGCGATTCGAGAACAAAGGGTGAACTTTTGAAAAAGTTGCTGTCCTTGATGCGCGCGGCGACCCTTGGGCCTTTTTCGGGGTAAGCGTCCGGTCTGACTGCTCTGCCGCGTGTCGGGAGTGACGGATAGTGTCCG
>JAZKGQ010000016.1:0-14264 GCA_040385825.1 Pseudomonadota bacterium
ACCGCATCCGCTGGGGCAACTTTGCCAAGGCGATGATCTTCATGCCGATGGCGATTTCGATGATCGGGGCGGCGGTGATCTGGAAACTGGTCTACGAATTCCGCGATGGCGCGCAGGAACAGATCGGCATTCTGAACGCCCTGACCGTCTATTTCGGGGGGCAGCCGCAGACCTGGCTGACCAACCCTGCCGTCAACTCGTTTCTGCTGATGATCGTGCTGGTCTGGGTGCAGACCGGCTTTGCCATGGTGATCCTGTCGGCCGCCCTGCGCGGCATACCGGAAGAAACCATTGAAGCCGCCATTCTGGACGGGGCCAGCCCCTTGCAGATCTTCTTCAAGATCAAGGTGCCGCAGATGTGGGGCACCATCCTTGTCGTCTGGACCACCATCACCATCACCGTGCTGAAGGTGTTCGACATCGTCTATGCCATGACCAACGGCCAGTGGGGCACGCAGGTTCTGGGCAACATGATGTACAACCTGCAATTCACGTCCGGCGAAACCGGCAAGGCCTCGGCTGTGGCGCTGGTGATCATGGTGCTGGTGCTGCCGGTGATGATCTGGAACATCCGTAACGCCCGCAAGGAGATGCGCTGAGATGGAAAACATCGCCGGCACCAAATCGAGCCTGACCTGGGTGGTCAACATTTCCGCCGCCTTGCTGGTGATCCTGTGGCTGCTGCCCACGCTCGGCCTGTTCATCTCGTCCTTCCGCGACCGCGACCAGATCGCGGCCAGCGGCTGGTGGCGGGCCACCTCTGCCGCCGATCAGTCGGTGCAGGTGCGCGCCGGCGCCCCCGACACGGCGGTCCAGGAGGGCGGCCTGTTCGTGATCACCGGCCGTGTCTTCGAGGAAGGACAGGGCGGCACGGTATCGTCCTTCGGGATCAACGCGCGCGAACCTTCGGCCTTTGCAATCGGCGAACCCGCCAGCACCGCAGAAGGCTATGAAATCACGGTCAACGCCGATGGCAGCTACCGCCTGACCTCGCCCACGGCGTTTGAGGGCACGCGGGGCGAACGGTTCTTTGTCACCACCTCGACCCCGCCGCGGCTGACGACTGAAAACTACAGCCGGGTTCTGGGGGCAGAAGGCATCGGGCGGTCGTTCCTGAACACGCTGACAGTGACGATCCCGGCCACCATCATTCCCATTCTGGTGGCGGCCTTTGCGGCCTATGCGCTGGCCTGGATGGAGTTTCCGGGCCGGGCCTTGCTGATTGCGGTGGTCGTGGGCCTGTTGGTCGTGCCGCTGCAACTGTCGCTGATCCCGCTGCTGAAGTTTCACAACAGCATCGGCATCGGCAAAAGCTATATCGGCATCTGGCTGGCGCATACCGGCTTTGGCCTGCCCCTGGCGATCTATCTTTTGCGCAACTACATGGTCGGCCTGCCGCGCGAGATCATCGAATCCGCCCGTGTCGATGGCGCGACCGATTTCCAGATTTTCCTGAAGATCATCCTGCCGCTGTCCTTCCCGGCGCTGGCATCCTTTGCGATCTTCCAGTTCCTCTGGACGTGGAATGACCTGCTGGTGGCCCTGGTGTTCCTTGGCAACACCGAGGATCAGTTGGTGATGACCGGCCGTCTGTCGGGTCTGATGGGGTCGCGGGGGGGGGATTGGGAAATCCTTGCCACGGCGGCGTTCATTTCCATCGCGGTGCCGCTGTGCGTGTTCTTTGCGATGCAGAAATATCTGGTGCGCGGGTTGCTGGCAGGTTCGGTGAAGTAAGTGAGCAAGATGACGGGAACAGTGTTGGCCGCAGACAGGGACTGGTGGCGCGGGGCGGTGATCTATCAGATCTACCCCCGCAGCTTTCAGGACAGCAACGGTGACGGGATCGGCGATCTGGGCGGCATTGTCAGCCGGCTGGACCATATCGCCGAACTCGGGGCGGATGCGGTCTGGATCAGCCCGTTCTTCACCAGTCCGATGAAGGACTTCGGCTATGATGTCAGCGATTATTGCGACGTGGACCCGATGTTCGGCAGCCTTGCCGATTTCGATGCCGTGGTCGCAAAGGCGCATGATCTGGGCCTGCGGGTGATGATTGATCTGGTGCTGTCGCATACGTCTGACGCGCATCCTTGGTTTGTGCAAAGCCGGGCGGACCGGACCAACGCACGCGCCGACTGGTACGTCTGGGCCGAACCCAAGGGCGACGGATCGCCGCCCAACAACTGGCTGTCGATCTTTGGCGGGTCGGCCTGGGCCTGGGATACCCGGCGCGAGCAATATTATCTGCACAACTTCCTGACCAGCCAGCCGGACCTGAATTTCCATTGTGACGCCGTGCAAGAGGCGCTGCTGGATGTGGTGCGGTTCTGGCTGCAGCGCGGGGTCGATGGCTTCCGGCTGGATACGATCAATTTTTACATTGCCGACAAGTACTTGCGCGACAATCCTCCACTCCCGCGCGAACTGCGCAACAACTCGATCGCGCCATCAGTGAACCCCTATAACCACCAGTTGCACCTGTTTGACAAGAACCAGCCGGAAAACCTTGAATTCCTTCGCAAATTCCGCGCCGTGCTGGACCCGTACAATGCCGCCGCCGTTGGCGAGGTCGGCGATGCGCAGCGCGGGCTTGAGATCATGGCCGAATATACCTCGGGCGGCGACAAGGTTCAGATGTGCTATCCGTTTGAAATGCTGCAACCCAAACGCGCCACGGCGGGGGGGCTGGCCGAGGTGTTCGACCGGCTGGCCCATGCCGCCCCCGATGCCTGGCCCTGCTGGGCCTATTCCAACCATGACACCGTGCGCCATACCACCCGTTGGGGCCTTTCTGACGATGCGGCAAAGACTTACGCGACGATGTTGATGTGCCTGCGCGGGTCGGTCTGCCTGTATCAGGGCGAGGAGCTGGGCCTGCCCGAGGCTGACGTGGCCTTTGAAGACCTGCAAGATCCCTACGGCATCCAGTTCTGGCCCGAATTCAAGGGGCGCGACGGCTGCCGCACGCCGATGGTCTGGGCACGCGACAATGCGCATGGCGGGTTCAGCACCGCCAAACCGTGGCTGCCGGTGACTGCGCCGCATCTGGGGCGGGCCGTGTCGGTGCAGGCGGGCGACCTTTCGTCCATGCTGGAGCATTACCGCGCGGCGCTGACGTTCCGGCGCGACCATCCCGACCTGCGGGCCGGGGCGCAAAGCCCCGTTGCCGCCACGGGCGAAGTGGTCAGTTTCACGCGGGGGGACGGGGCGATCTTCTGCGCCTTCAACCTGAGCGACGACGATGCAGAAATCCGGATGCCGCAGGGCAGATGGCAAGGAATTGGGGAAAATCTGGGCAGCACGGCACCCGGACCGGACGGCAGGTTGCGTCTGGGTCCGTGGGGTCTGTGTCTGGCCCGGAAGGCCTGAGGGGGGAAAAGCTATGGCTGACTTGAAACTTGTGAACGTTGAAAAGGCCTATGGCGAGGTCAAGGTGTTGAAAAACATCAACCTTGACATCAAGACAGGCGAGTTGATCGTGTTTGTCGGCCCGTCCGGCTGCGGCAAATCCACCTTGTTGCGGATGATCGCGGGGCTGGAACGCATCACCGGCGGCGATTTCAGCATCGACGCCGTTCGGATGAACGACGTGCCGCCCGCGCAGCGCGGCATTGCGATGGTGTTCCAAAGCTATGCCCTGTACCCGCACATGACGGTGCGCGACAACATGTCCTTCGCCCTGAAGATTGCCAAGAAATCGGATGCCGAAATCAAGGCGGCGGTGGACCGGGCGGCGAAAATCCTGCAACTGACTCCTTACCTCGACCGTCTGCCCAAGGCCCTGTCGGGCGGTCAGCGCCAGCGGGTTGCCATCGGGCGGTCCATCGTGCGCGACCCCAAGGTCTATCTGTTCGATGAACCGCTGTCGAATCTTGACGCCGCCCTGCGGGTGGCGACCCGGATCGAGATTGCCCAGTTGAAAGAGGCGATGCCGAATTCCACCATGATCTATGTGACCCATGATCAGGTCGAGGCGATGACCCTTGCCAGCCGGATCGTGGTGCTGGCGGGGGGCGGGATTTCTCAGGTCGGCAGCCCGCTGACCCTGTATGAACGCCCCGAGAACGAGTTCGTGGCCCAGTTCATCGGCAGCCCGTCGATGAACCTGCTGCCCGGCGTGATCGAGGAAACCGGGGCGGAAACCGTGGTCAAGCTGGACAATGGCGGGGTGGCCCGGTCTGCGGTGCCGACGACGGCGGCAGACAAGGGCACGCGCGTCAACATCGGCGTGCGCCCCGAAGACATGATCGGCACCGAGGGACCAGGCCTGTTTTCCGGCGAGGTGGAAATCACCGAAGCGCTTGGCGAGGTCACGCTGCTGTATTTCAAGCGGCAAGGCGATGGCAGTCAGGTGGTGGCAAAGCTGCCCGGCATCCACGCCGATCTGCGCCGCAAATCGGTGACGCTGAACGCAAGCCCGGCCAAGGTGCAGATTTTTGCCAATGGCCGCAGCCTGTACTACCGCTAGGGTCGACCACAGCGTCAGAACGGGGATGCCGCGGGGGGCCGCCTTGCGGCTGGTGTCGCCGGGTTCAGAGGTTGACAGCCGCGCGGTGCAGGCGCACCAAGGCGGCAGGGATCCGCGCGCGGGGGCAATTCCTGTTCCCCGCAATCCGGCGCGCGCCCGACCGGACCGGCCACATGGCCCGGCTGCGGTTTCGCCCGGTGGAGTGGCAGTCATGGCCAAAGGTCAGATGCGGTCCAACAAGGAAGTCAAGAAGCCCAAGAAAGACAAGACAAAGCCTGCGGTGGCGGTGGCCAGCACCTCGGCCTCGCGCATTTCCAGCAGTCAGGAAAAGACCAAGGGCAAAGGCGAGTAGGGGCCGCCGGCCCTTACTCTTTCCCCTTTCGGGCGTGAAAGATGAAGCCCAGAAAGTTCAGCAAGACCTGTGCGGCCAAGATGGCCGTGGTGCCGTCGCGGTCATAGTCGGGGGCAACCTCGACCAGATCGATGCCGACGATGTCATGCGCCCTGGCTGCGGCTTGCAGGATCTCCAGCACCTCGTAATAGAGGAACCCGCCGTGGCTTGGCGTGCCCGTGCCCGGCGCGATGGACGGGCAGAACCCGTCGATGTCGATGGTCACATACAGCCGCGCGCCTGCCGGAATGCGGGCCAGCACAGCTTCGGTCCCCAGTTTGCGCACCTGACGGACCGACAGGATATCGTCGCCCATGGCGCGGGCGGCCTCATACCCTTCCTGGGTGGTCGAGCTGACATTGCGGATGCCAAGTGCTGTGATGCCCGTGACATAGGGCTGTTCTGCTGCCCGCCGCATGGGGTTGCCATGGCCGTGCCGCACGCCGTGGCGGATGTCGACGAAATCCAGATGCGCGTCGATTTGCAGGATATGAATGTCGCCCCGGCCTTCAAAGGCGCGGATGCACGGGATGTTGATGGAATGATCGCCGCCGATGGTCACCGGCAGGGCCCCCGCCTCCAGCATCGCGCGTACTCCGGCCTCGATGTTGGCGTGGCTGGTTTCGGTGTCGGTATGCACGATGTCGGCATCGCCGATATCGACGATCCGCACATCGCCGCCCAGATAGGTGCAGTCATCCTCGTGGTCATAGGCCCCGGCATGGCCAAAGCTGAACAGGGTCGACGCCTCGCGCACCGCGCGCGGCCCGAACCGCGCCCCGGCCCGGAACTGGGTGCCAAAGTCGAAGGGCGCCCCCATCACCGCGACATCGGCCTCGATCGCCGACCAGTCGCCCACATAGGGACGCTTGCCAAAGGTCGAGATGCCGACAAAGGGCAGGTTCAGGCGGCCGGAGTCATAGGTGTTGGTCATTGTGGGGTCTTTCGTTTGGCGCAGAATGGGGGGTGTCTGCGGGGTTGGCAAGGCGCTGTCGGCGGTGCAGTCTGGCGCAAAATAGGGGGCTGCGATGGTGGTGGTGACGGAAGACATGGTTGCGGCCTATGCCCGCGACGGGGCGGTGCTGATCAAGGGCCTCTGGGCCGAGTGGGTCGAGGTGCTGCGGGCCGGGGTGGCGCGCAACATGGACAGCCCGTCTGAATTCGGTGCCGAGAATCTGAAGCCCGGCGAGGGCGGGCGGTTCTTTGACGATTACTGCAACTGGCAGCGCATTCCCGAGTTTGAACAGGTGATCCGCCAGTCCGAGGCCGTGCAGGTCGCAGCCGCCCTGATGCAATCGCCCACTGTCCAGTTGTTCCACGACCATGTGCTGGTCAAGGAACCGGGCACCACCAAGCCCACGCCCTGGCACACGGACGGGCCGTATTACTTTGTGCAGGGCCTGCAAAACGTCAGCTTCTGGTCGCCGCTGGACCCGGTGCGCGAGGCTTCCTTGCGCTGTGTGGCGGGCAGTCATCTGTGGGAAAAGGACGTGCTGCCCACGCGTTGGCTGTCGGAAACCGCGTTCTACCCCAACCCTGACGATTACATGCCGGTGCCCGACCCGGATGCCGAAGGGATGCGCGTGCTGGAATGGCAGATGGCCCCCGGCGATGCGGTGGCCTTCAACTATCGCACCCTGCACGGCGCGCGCGGCAACACCGCCACCACCCGCCGCCGCGCGTTTTCCCTGCGGCTGGTGGGCGAGGATGCCCGCTATGTGCAGCGCCCCGGCCGCACCTCGCCACCGTTTCCGGGGCATGACATGCAGCCGGGGCAACGGTTGCGACAAGACTGGTTTCCGGTGCTGCTGTCGTAAGGGGGGCGGGCTTGGCCCCCATCGAGAGGGCCCGCGCCCGCGTTGCCACGGAAGGGTGACGCGCCACCTTGCCCTTTCATTCTGGCCTAAATATCCAGGCTGGAATGAAGTCATTCCAGCTTGCCGGAGGCTTTTACCTTGCCGCCAGCACAGCGATTTCAGCTTGGATCAACCCCACCCAAGCCCGCGCAATCGCCAACCCATGCGCATCTGCCGCAGCGCCCTTGGCCAAGGTCTCCGCCTCGAAGCCCGCCAGCCAGCCGGGTTGATTGGCCTCGACCAGTCCCGGAAATCTGCGGTTCCAGTCGGCCACGACGCGGCGCGAGGCCTCGAAATGAAACTGCGTGCCATAAGTCGCGCGGCCAATGCGGAAGGCCTGCATCTGGGCTTTGTCGGAATGTGCCAGATGCACGGCACCTTCGGGCAAAGTGAAAGTGTCCGAATGCCACTCGAAGATCGGGAACGTCGGGGGCAGGTGGCCCAGCACCGGATCGGCCTGCCCGGCCTCTGTCAGCCCCACCTCGCACCAGCCGAATTCCGGTGTCTGGCCCAGATGGTTTTCCGCCCCGAACGCCCGCGCCAGCAGTTGCGAGCCGAGGCATATCCCCAGAACCGGGCGGTCGGCGGCGGTATAGGCGGCCATCAACCGCGCCAGCTCGGCCAGATAGGGATGCGTCGCATCATCCAGCGCCGATTGCTCGCCACCAAACACCACAAGCGCATCGGCATCCACCCCCGGCAAGGCATCGCCGCGCCAGGGTTTGTAGAGGTCGATCAGCGCGCCCACCTCGTGCAGGGCCACACCGACCTGGCCGTGATGGGTGACGCGGGTATTCTCGACAAGGGCGACGCGCATGCAAAACCTCCGGTTTCGGGCCAGTCTGCACAGGCCGCGCGCCGCCGCAACCACGGGATTCCCGCTTGCAAACCGGGCAGACCCGTGAAACAGGGAACCGCCAAACGATGCCAGCTCCGAAAGGGATGATCATGGAGATTCGTGAGGCTTTGACCTTTGATGATGTGCTGCTGGTTCCGGCGGCCTCATCGGTTCTGCCGTCCGAGGCCGATACCTCGACCTTCGTTACAAAATCCATCCGGATGAACATTCCGCTGCTGTCGTCAGCGATGGATACGGTCACCGAAGGCCGCATGGCGATTGCCATGGCGCAGGCGGGCGGCATCGGCGTGATCCACCGCAATCTGGACACCGAGGCGCAGGCCAACGAGGTGCGCCGGGTGAAACGGTTTGAAAGCGGCGTCGTCTATGCCCCGATCACCCTGCGCCCAGATCAGACCCTGGCCGATGCCAAGGTGTTGATGGAGCGGTATAACATCACCGGCTTTCCGGTGGTTGACGCCGCGAACCGCGTGGTCGGCATCGTCACCAACCGCGACATGCGCTTTGCCTCGGATGACCGTACGCCGGTGTCGGTGATGATGTCGTCTGACAATCTGGCCCTGCTGCGCGAACCCGTGGACCGCGACGCCGCCATCAGCCTGATGAAATCGCGCCGCATCGAAAAGCTGCTGGTGACGGATGGGGCCGGGGTGCTGACCGGGCTTCTGACCCTGAAGGACACTGAAAAATCCGTGCTGAACCCGCATGCCTGCAAGGACGCCATGGGCCGTCTGCGGGTGGCGGCGGCGACGACCGTGGGGGACGCGGGCTTTGAACGCAGCCAGGCCCTGATCGAGGCGGGCGTGGATATGGTGGTGATCGACACCGCCCATGGCCATTCCGAAGGCGTGGCACGCGCCGTGGCGCGGATCAAGGCGCTGTCCAACGCGGTGCAGGTGATTGCGGGCAACGTTGCCACAGCCTCGGCCACCCGCGCGCTGATCGATGCGGGGGCGGATGCGGTCAAGGTCGGCATCGGTCCGGGGTCGATCTGCACCACGCGCATTGTGGCGGGGGTGGGCGTGCCGCAACTGACCGCGATCATGGATGCGGCGGGGGCGGCGGGCGATATTCCGGTGATCGCGGACGGCGGCATCAAGTATTCCGGCGATTTCGCCAAGGCGATTGCGGCAGGCGCGTCCTGCGCCATGGTCGGCTCGGCGATTGCGGGGACCGATGAATCGCCCGGTGAGGTGATCCTGTGGAACGGCCGCAGCTACAAGGCCTACCGCGGCATGGGGTCTTTGGGGGCCATGGCGCGCGGGTCGGCGGATCGCTATTTCCAGAAGGATGCGGCGTCGGACAAGCTGGTGCCCGAAGGCATCGAAGGCCAGGTGCCCTACAAAGGCTCGGCGCAGGCGGTGATCCACCAGATGGTCGGCGGCTTGCGGGCGGCCATGGGCTATACCGGCTGTGCCACCGTGGCGCAGATGCAGCAGGGCTGCCAGTTCGTCAAGATCACCGGGGCGGGGCTGAAGGAAAGCCATGTCCACGATGTGCAGATCACCCGCGAAAGCCCGAACTACCGCGTGATGTAAGTGCGGATTACCGTTCAGATACAACAGGCTGAAGGACGTTCTTCATGACGCCCGCAGCGCGCCTGTCTGCGGCCATTGCTGTGCTGGATCGCATTCTTGATGGCGAGCCTGCCGAAAAGGCGCTGACCAACTGGGGCCGCGCCAACCGCTTTGCCGGGTCCGGTGACAGGGCGGCCTTGCGCGATCTGGTGTTCGACGCGCTGCGCTGCAAACGGTCTTGTGCGGCCCTTGGTGGGGCGATGACCGGGCGGGGGTTGATCCTGGGGCAACAGCGCCAGCGCGGGGCCGATCTGGACGCCCTGTTCACCGGCATCGGCCACGCGCCAGCGGTGGTTCAGGCGTCCGAGGCCCCGCGCGCGCCCCAAGGCGCCGAGGCGATGGATTGCCCCGACTGGTTGTTGCCGCTGATGCAGGCCAGTCTGGGTGACGACACGGAGGCTGTTTTGCGCGCCTTGCAACAGCGCGCGCCTGTGTTCCTGCGGGTCAATCTTGCGCGGGCAACTGTGGCTGCGGCGCAGGCCGATCTGGCCGCCCAGGGCATTGCGAGCGTGCCACATGCCCTTGCGAAGACCGCGTTGGAAGTTACAGAAAACGCGCGGAAAATTCAGAATGCGGCGGTCTATCTCGACGGGATGGTCGAGTTGCAAGACGCAGCCTCGCAGGCCGTGGTGCAGGCCCTGCCGCTGCGCGATGGACTGCGGGTGCTGGACCATTGCGCAGGTGGCGGTGGCAAGACGCTGGCGATGGCGGCGCAGGCGAAGGTGCAGGTCTTTGCCCATGACGCCAACCCGCGCCGCATGGCCGATCTGCCCGCCCGTGCCAATCGTGCAGGCGCGCAGGTGGCGATCCTGGATAACCCTGAAAAAGCGGGGCCTTACGACCTGATCCTCACAGATGTTCCGTGCTCTGGTTCCGGGTCATGGCGGCGCGATCCGATGGGAAAATGGGCGCTGACGCCAGAGATTCTGGCCAAAATCTGCACCGTGCAGGCCGGTATTCTGGACCGGGTTGCCCCGATGGTGGCTGCGGCGGGCGTGCTGGCCTATGCCACCTGCTCGCTGCTGCGAGACGAGAACGAGGCCCAGATCGACGCCTTTCTGGCCCGCACGCCGGGGTGGGTTTGCAGGCAAAGCCAGCGCTTCAGCCCGCTTTCGGGGGGCGACGGATTCTTTATTGCAATATTGACGCGTATTTAGCACCGCATTACACAACCGAGGGGTGTTTTTCCCAAGCGGTTAAGCTGTGATTAACAATTTCCCCCCCGAATGAAGGCTTGAGACGAATCTCTCAAAGGGTCGAAGGGCGGTTTCTCAGGTGACAGAGGTGGGCAATATTCTGGGCACGGCCCGGTCCATGGCGGGCCGGGCGTGGTTGCTGATGGCGGCGGCGCTTGGCTGCTTTGCCCTTGCCTGGGGGGCGGGAACGGTGTCGGCGCAGAAGGCGGCGCTGGCTTCGGGGCTGACCTTCGTGGTGCTGGTCATCGGGCTGCGGGGCCTTGCCCTGGTGGACGGTTGGCGCAGGCGACGGCACGAGGCGCTGGTGTTCGCCATGGTGGGCGATGACGCAACCCCCTGTTTTACCACAGACAAGATGGGTCAGATCGGTTATCGCAACGCCGCCGCCCTTGCCCGTTTCGGCGGTGATGGCGCGCTCACTCTGGTCGCGACCCTGCATGATCATTTCGCCTCGCCTGCTGCCGTCCTCTACCGTTTGCAAAGCCGGGCGGGCACTGTGGGGGCCGCGCGCGAGGATGTGGTGACCCGGCGCGGGCACACGCGGCTTTCGGTGCATCGGGTGTCGGATCAGCGCTTCTTGTGGCGGCTGGAAGAGTTTCAGGACCGCAGCGGCTCGGGCCGCGGGGCCGAAACGTTGAGCCTGCCGATGCTGGTCGCCAACAAGACCGGCGTTGTGCTGTTCACCAACGAGGCGATGCGCCGTCTGATCGGCCACAGGCCGAAACGGCTGGACCGGGTGTTTACCAGCCTCAGCCTCAAGACCGGCGAGGAGGTCGAGATTGCCGGGGCCGACGGTCCGGTGCGCGCCATCCTGGCCGAGATTTCGGGCGCAGGAGAGCGGCGCGAGATTTTCCTGCTGCCGGTGCCCGGCCGGTCGGATGACGACTCTGTGCTTGCCGATTTTGAACATGTGCCGGTGGCCCTGATGAAGTTCGGCGCCGACGGCGCCCTGCGGGCGGCAAACCGGGCGGCGCGCGATCTGATGCAGATATCCGCGCCGGAAAACATCATGTTCCATGACCTGTTCGAGGGGTTGGGGCGCCCGGTATCAGACTGGCTGTCGGATGTGGCGACCGAACGGCTGCCCGGTGCGGCCGAAGTGTTGCGCGCCCGGATGCAGGAGGAGGACAGCTATCTGCAGATCACCCTGCGCCGGATTGTCGAACAGGGCAGGCCTGGGGTTCTGGCGGTTCTGAACGATGCGACGGCGCTGAAAACGCTGGAGGCGCAGTTCGTGCAAAGCCAGAAAATGCAGGCGATCGGGCAGCTTGCGGGCGGGATTGCGCATGATTTCAACAACCTGCTGACAGCGATTTCCGGCCATTGCGACCTTTTGCTGCTGCGCCATGGCCGCGAGGACGGCGATTTTGCCGACCTGACCCAGATTCACCAGAACGCCAACCGCGCGGCAGCGCTTGTCGGGCAGTTGCTGGCATTCTCGCGTAAGCAGACGCTGAAGCCGCAAACGCTTGATCTGCAAGAGGTTCTGTCAGACCTCACGCATCTGCTGAACCGTCTGGTGGGGGAACGCATCACCCTGAAACTGGCGCATGATCCGCTGCTTGGCCCGATCCGGGCCGACAAGCGCCAGTTGGAACAGGTGATGATGAACCTGATCGTCAATGCCCGCGACGCGATGGCCGAAGGTGGCGTGATCCGGGTGGAAACCGAGGCGCTGACCCTGCGCGAGGAATTGCGCCGCGACCGGGCGATCGTGCCTGCGGGGGAATATGCGGTGGTCCGGGTGACCGATGCGGGCCACGGCATCGCGCCCGACAAGCTGCACAAGATTTTCGAGCCGTTCTTCACCACCAAACGGGTGGGCGAGGGCACAGGGCTGGGGCTGTCGACCGCTTATGGCATCGTCAAGCAATCGGGGGGGTTCATCTTTGTGAACAGCGAAATGGGGGAAGGCACCCAGTTTCAGCTGTTTTTCCCGGTGCATGAACTGACCCTGCCCGAGGTGGTGGCCGAACCTCCACGGCGCATGGTCATGCGGCAAGGCGAAGGGGTGGTGCTGCTGGTCGAGGACGAGGCCCCGGTGCGCGCCTTTGCCAGCCGCGCCCTGCGGATGCGCGGCTATACCGTGCTGGAGGCCGAGAATGCCGAAGACGCGCTGCGCACGCTGGAAGACCCGGCGCTGGAGGTGGACGTGTTCGTGACCGACGTGGTGATGCCGGGGATGGACGGGCCGTCTTGGGTCAAACGCGCGCTGGAGGACCGCCCGAATGTGCGGGTGATCTTTGTGTCGGGCTATGCCGAAGACTGCCTGTCGGAAAGCCAGGCGCGCATTCCCAATTCGGTGTTCCTGCCGAAACCCTTTTCGCTGACCGACCTGACCAGCACGGTGCAGGACCAGTTGAATTGAGCCTGTCGGGTTCGGATCAAGGCGCAGTATCGCGGCCGCCCCTTGCAACACGGGGGGCCATCAACACCTGACAGGCTTTTGACCAAAGGCTTTGATCCTAGGGATGTTTGGCCAGCGAATTGTACAGCGCGTAATCCTCTGCCGCGACCTCCTTGAGCATCAGTTCGGTCTGCAAGGACAGTTCCAGTTCGCCCGGAGGCGAGACGTTGAGGCGGGGCAGGATGATCTCGCAGCCCAGACGTTCTTCCAGAAAATCGATGAAATGTTCAATCTCGTCATAGCGGAACAACCGGTCCACCCCCTCGCCATGCCGGGGCCGCAGGAACCGGGCCTGCGAGCCGACGGCGGCAAAGGCGGGTTGCGGATCCTGACACCAGGCATGCACGAAGGCGTCAAAGCTTTTGCCCACCGTGCTGTTGCGCGGGTCGGTCATGTCCTCGCGCTGGCGATAGCGATACCAGCTTCCCAGCCAGTCCCTGGGTTCGCGCATCAGGGCCACCACGGTAAAATCCTCGCCGCCCGACGCCGCGTTGAGATAGGGGCCGACAAAGCGGCGATAGCGATGCGCCGTGGTGTGCTTCAGAACCGGCGGGCGCCGGATCACCACCGAGGCCAATGATTCGAGTGCGGCCTCGATGGCGGTCGAGCCTGTCTTCGGCGTGGCAAGAAACGCCAGTCGTTGATCCCAGAACACCAGCATGTATCGCGAATTCCTTGCCAAAAGCCCCTCGGGGCGCAGTTTCCGTCCCGGCGTAAACTATCCCTTAACAGATTCGCGCAAAAGCTGATTTTACGAAAATTCGCTTGAATTGTTCTCTTTTTGATCTCATACAGGCGAGAACACTTGGGGAACATGTGCATGGATTGCCGCCCGAAGGTGGCTGTGAAATAAAGGGGATCGTGATGGCTGCGGCAAACCTGCTGGACTTGAAGGACAAGCGCGAGATGGACAAGGCGAAGGCGCTGGAAAGCGCACTGGCGCAGATTGAGCGGCAGTTCGGCAAAGGCTCGATCATGAAACTGGGCAACAACAGCCCGGCGATGGATATAGAGGCGACCTCGACCGGATCGCTTGGTCTGGACATCGCGCTTGGCATCGGTGGTCTGCCGCAGGGCCGGATCGTCGAGATTTTCGGCCCCGAAAGCTCGGGCAAGACCACGCTGACGCTGCATGTGGTGGCCGAAGCGCAGCGCAAGGGCGGTGTGTGCGCCTTTGTCGATGCGGAACATGCGCTGGACCCGCAATATGCCAAGAAACTGGGCGTCAATCTGGATGAGTTGCTGATCAGCCAGCCCGACACCGGCGAGCAGGCGCTGGAGATCGTCGATACGCTGGTGCGGTCGGGCGCGGTCAGCCTTATCGTGGTCGATTCGGTGGCGGCGCTGGTGCCGAAATCTGAAATCGAGGGCGACATGGGCGACATGCAGATGGGCAGCCAGGCCCGTCTGATGAGCCAGGCCATGCGCAAGCTGACCGCCAGCATCGGGCGCAGCAACTGCATGGTGATCTTCATCAACCAGATCCGCATGAAGATCGGCGTGATGTTCG
>JAZKGQ010000017.1:0-5188 GCA_040385825.1 Pseudomonadota bacterium
CCAGCAGAAATTCGGTGGGAGAAGTTGACCCATAAACCGCGTAGAACTGCCGTTGTCTGCCCATCCGGCGGTCAGGCATTGCCCTTTCGTCGTGCATGTCAACAAGGCACACAGGAAAACAGGGCCGGTTCCATAAAGGGTCATCTTGCACTAAGGCACGGCGCTGTTCCGCAGACCCGGACCGGACCTTGGATCAAGCGGCGTTGCCAGCAGACGGGTTGTCGCCGCCCTGTTGCAAACCTCGGATAGGCCAGAGCCGGAATCATCCACCGGAGGCCACATGATGAACCGACTGACCCTTGCGCTGCTTGCGCTTTCCACCGCCACCGTCCTGACCACCGTCGCCCAGGCCCAGGACCTGCCACAGGCCGACAGCCCCTGGATCAAGGACGCGCAGGCGGTGCTTGATGCCCGCGTTGCCGCCACACCGCTGACCGGCCGGGCCAAGAACGTCATCCTGATCGTGGGCGACGGCAACGATGTTCCCACCACCTATGCCACCCGTCTTTACATGGGCCAGAAGGCCGGCGGGTTCGGCGACGAATTCGTGCTGCCGCAAGAGGCCTATCCGAACGTCGCGCTGGTCAAGACCTACCTGCCCAACGCGCAGACCCCCGACAGCGCCCCGACCGCGACGGCGATGCTCTCGGGCGTCAAGACTGACGACGGGGTGATCGGCCTCGACGAGGACGCGAATTTCGAGGATTGCGCGACCGTGACCGGCAACGAAGTGACCTCGCTGGCCGAGATCGCCACGGCGGCGGGCAAGTCGGTGGGCAACATCACCACCACGCGCATCACCCATGCGACCCCGGCGGCGGTCTATGCCCGCACCGTGGCGCGCGACTGGGAAGAAAAGGTGCCCGCGGGCTGCACCACGCAAAAGGACATCGCGTCGCAGTTGATAGACGCGATGGACAAGGGCATCGTCGATGTCGCCATGGGCGGCGGTCGCCGCGCCTTCCTGCCCACCAACATGAAGGGCGAAGAAGGCGATGACGGCAAGCGCGAGGATGGCCGCAACCTGATTGCCGAAGCCATGGACAAGGGCTGGGCCTATGCCTGGAACAAGGAAAGCGCCGCCGCGCTGCCGCTGGACGGGACGAAGCCGATCCTGGGCCTGTTTGAAAGCAGCCACATGCAGTACGAGGCTGACCGTACTGACGAACCCTCGCTGGCCGAGATGACCGAAGCCTCGATCAAGGCGCTGTCGGGCAACCCCGAGGGCTTTTTCCTGCAGATCGAGGCAGGGCGCATCGACCACGCGCTGCATGGCGGCAACCTGGCCCGCGTGCTGGCCGATGGCGAGGCGATGGCGGCGGCGGTCAAGATGGCCGACGACATGACGGATGACGCCGACACGCTGATCATCGTGACCGCCGACCATGCGCATGGCCTGGCCTTCAACGGCTATTGCGGCCGCGGCTCGCCGATTCTGGGCCTGTGCATGGAGATCGACCCGCTTGGCGGTGCTGCCAAGGCCACGCCGAACCTTGGCGCGGACGGCAAGCCCTATACGGTGGCGGGCTTCATCAACGGGCCGGGCGCAATCGTGACGGAACAGCCGGATGGCACCTGGACCGCGACCCGTCCCGAAGTCACGGCGGACGAGGCGGCCGGCCTTGACTATCTGCAACAGGCGACCGTGCCGCTGGAAAGCGAGACGCATGCCGGCGTTGACGTGCAGGCCTATGCCAAGGGCCCGTGGTCGCATCTGGTGGCCGGGGTGGTGGAACAGAACTACCTGTTCAACGTGATGCAATACGCGATGGCGCCGAAGTAAGCCTGCCGCCAGTCCGAAAAACAGGGGCGGCCCGGAAGGACCGCCCCTGTTCATTCCGGCCGCAATGCGGCGTCAGATCTGACCCAGCTCGCGGCGCACGGCATCGTAAAGCGCCTTTTCGTCAGGCTTGAGCAACTGCTTGCCGTTGATGAAGAAGGTCGGCGTACCCTGGATGGCGGCCGCCTTCACATCGGCATTGTCCTGATTGATGATGGCGACAATGCCCGGAAGGTCGCGGTCGACCTTGGCCTTGGCCAGATCCAGCCCGTTTTCACCGGCAATCTGCCAGGCGAGTTCCAGATTGGGCGCCCCATCCGTTGCCCATTCCGGCTGACGCTCCAGCAAGGCGTTCAGGATCGGCTCGAACATGTTCTGCACACGGGCGGTTTCCAGAATGCGCACCGCCTCGTCCGATCCCTGATGGAACATGGTGTAACGCATCACGATGCGCAGTTCCTTCTGGAACGTGCCGCGCAGGCGCTTGAGGATCGGGTGGAAATAACGGCAGGCCTCGCAGGAGGGGTCGAAGAATTCGACCAGCGTGACCGGAGCATCGGCAGGGCCGATGGTGGGCGAGCTGGCACGAATCAGGATGGACGTGTCAAAGCCGGGACCATCGGTATTGGCGATTTCCTGGGCTGCAGCCAGTTCGGCGGCACGGCGGCGCGACACGACGGCATAGCCGCCCCCAAACACAGCCAGGCCGACTGCGGCGGTTCCAAGGATCAGGGCGCGACGGTTCATGAGCGGTTTCCTTTCGGCAAGACAAGAAGAACGGTGATCGCGGCAAAGGCCGCAAGCGACAGGAAGGGGATGGGCAGACCGAGGATCATCTGCCCCGGACCGGAACAGGAGGGTCCGTCTTTGGTGCAGGGCGCGACGGCTTCCGGGATCAGGCCCACATAAAGCCCCGAATGCCAGCCGGCCAGCGCCAGCCCGGCCAGCGTCAGTGGCAGCGCATAGGCGCGCACGCTGCTGTCGCCGCGGTACAGGCCGATGCCCAGGATCACCACCAGCGGAAACATCGCGATGCGCTGATACCAGCACAGGGTGCAGGGCATCTGGCCCAGCACCTCGCCGATGAACAGCGCGCCAAGCGTGGCGGCCAGCGCGATCAGGAACGCGGCCCCAAGGGACAGATCGTTGCGTGACAGGGTCTGGGGGTCATTTTGCGTCAAGAACAGGCTCCTTGCGACGACGGGAGGGCAGCGCGGCGACAAGCATGCAGACCGCGCCAAGCGTGATGGCGATATCCGCGCCATTGAAGGTTGGCCAGTGCCATTCACCCCAGTAAACGTCAAGGAAATCGGTCACGGCGCCCTGCCGCAGCCGGTCGATGATGTTGCCAAGCGCCCCGCCGACGACCAGCGCAAGACCGGCCCGTTCATAAGGCTCGCGCGAGCGGAAGGCCATGATGGCGAAGATCAGGGTGATTGCCGCGGTCAATCCTGCCATCGCCAGCGGCTTGCCCGCCATCCAGCCCGAAAGCATGCCAAAACTGGCCCCTTCGTTGAAGCCCAGAGTAAGGTTGAAACCCGGCACCACGGGAATCACCTGTGGCGGCTGCATCACCACCGCGATCATCAACCACTTGGTGGCCTGGTCCAGCGCTATGGCCGCCGCTATGATGGCGGTCAGCATGGCTGGTCCGGGACGGAGCGGCAAGGAAGGGGGCGCGTCAGTCAAGGAGATCTCGCAACCAAGACCGCCGACCATGCTTGCCATAGCCGCCGGACGACCCATTGTGCCCGCCGCCATGACCGCCGCCATCATGATGCCCGCCGCCGTGACCATGACCGCCGCCATGCCCATGACCATGACCGCCGCCGGACCAGCCCTGCGGCTGCCCATAACCTTGCGGCGGATAGGCTGGAGGCGGCGCGGGTTCGGGGTAGGGGGCAGCGCGGGGACCGCCACGTGCGCCCACCTGATCAAGGCTGCGCTCGATGATCTTGTCGATCTCGCCGCGGTCCAGCCAGATGCCCCGGCATTTCGGGCAATAGTCGATCTCGACGCCCTGTTTGTCGGCCATCACCAGATCGACGCGGCAGACCGGACACAGCAGCCCTGCTTGCGGCCCGCCGGGTTCGCGGAGGGTTACGGGTCTTTCAGACATTGGACTTCCTCATGATTTGGTCGTGGCAGACGGGGTTCCATGCGCCATGATGATGGCACCGGGCGGATCAACCTGCACCGTTACATGATCTATATCGTGGCGGTCGTGAAGCCGCTTCACGACAAGTTCAGGCAGGGCCAGCGGGTCGGCCCCCGGCGCGGGCGTGACGTGAACGGTCGCCACGGTGGAATTGTCGGTCAGCACCCAGGCATGGAAATGCCCGGCTGACGCGATGCCGGGCAGGGTGGCAAGGTCGGCCTCTGCCGCGCGGGCGTCCACCCCCTGCGGTACCGCCTGCAACAGCACGCGCAGCGACTCGGATACCAGCGTCCAGGCCGACCGCACCACCAGTGCGGCCACCAGCACCGACAGCAGCGGGTCCAGGATCACCCAGCCGGTCAGCATGATGCCGATGGCCGCGGCAATCGCGCCCACCGACCCCAGCAGGTCGCCGATCACATGCAGGAAGGCGCCCTTCAGGTTGGTGTCGCGCTTGTCACCCTTCGACAGATACCAGGCGCCGAACAGGTTGACCGACAGGCCGACAACAGCGATGGCCAGCATCGGCCCGGCCAGGATCTCGACCGGCTGGCCGATCCGGCCCACGGCCTCCCAGGTGATCCAGACCACCAGCAGCAGCAGCGACGCGCCGTTGGCCAGCGCCGCCAGCACGCGCACCCGGTGAAAGCCGTAGGTCCGCGTCGCATCTGCCGCCCGCGCCGCCACCCGGTAGGCGATCAGCGCCAGCAGCAGGGCAGCGGCATCCGAAACCATGTGCCCGGAATCAGCGATCAGCGCCAGCGAGCCGGAAAACCAGCCGCCCACGGCCTGCACCGCCGCATAGCCCGCCGTCATGAAAAACACGATCCGCACCCGGCCCACATTGCCGCTGTCCAGAGTGTCGCCATGGTCATGGCTGTCGGCTGTGTTGTCGGTCTTCATCCGTTGGTCATCCTTCTGCGTCGACCGATCCAGCGCGGGACTGCTGCTGCATACCGGTCATAATCTGGTCCCAGAGTCTTGCTGAGGATGGCTTCCTCGGACCGGACCTGGGTGGCGGCCGACCACAGGAACAGCAGCGGCGCAAGGATCGTCGGCACGGCAGGAACGGCAAGCGCAACCCCGGCCAGCACCATGAACTGCCCGACAAAGGTCGGGTTGCGGCTGAACTGATACAGCCCGCCCGAGACAAGGCTGCCCGTCGCCCCGATGCCCGCGGCCTCGCCAGCCACCCCGACGCGCCAGGATGATCCCATCGACATCTGCGCGGCAAAGGCCACCATCGCGCC
>JAZKGQ010000018.1:0-139545 GCA_040385825.1 Pseudomonadota bacterium
GAAAATGGCCGCGTAAGTTCTACGAATGCACCCTGTTAGAAATGGGGGGATTACCTGGCGGACAGGGCGTAACATCAGGTTAAGATAACCGCACAAGCGGTATTTGCAGGCAAGATCAACCTGCGGGATGCTGGCGCAGCGGGCAGGTAGACTGTCTGGCCGGGCTGTCAGGGGGGAAACCGACATGCTGATCACATCCGAACTTGTCGCACCGATAAAGGCCGCACAGATAAAGGCCGCACCACCAAAGGCAGCACCACCAAAGGCCACAGCGCCAAATGCCACAGCGCCAAAGGCCAGTCCGGGCCGGTCTTGCCTTCCTTGAGCCAGCCCTGCCCCTGCCGCGGCATCCCGACAGCCCCGTGCGCGCCAGAAAGCCGTGGCGCGGACCTGTCTGCCGGGAACCGGAACGCGCCGTGACCTGACCGAAGCAAAGGATGCGACATGAAAACCTCGATCGCCACTGTCTCCATCTCGGGCACCTTTGCCGAAAAGCTTGACGCCATTGCCGGTGCCGGCTTCGACGGGATCGAGATTTTCGAGCAGGATTTCATCGCCTCCGATTTCACCCCGGCCGAGGTGGGCCGCATGGTGCGCGACCACGGGCTGAACATCACCCTGTTTCAGCCCTTCCGCGATTTTGAAGGCCTGCCCGAACCGCAGCGCGCCCGCGCCTTTGCCCGCGCCGCCCGCAAGTTCGACCTGATGAACCAGCTTGGCACCGATCTGGTGCTGGTCTGTTCCAGCGTGCACCCCGCCGCCATGGGCGGGATCGACCGGATGGCCGCCGATTTCGCGGCGCTTGGCGATCTGGCGCAATCGCATGGCATAAGGGTCGGCTTCGAGGCGCTGGCCTGGGGCCGCCATGTGAACGACCACCGCGACGCTTGGGAGGTGGTGCGCCGAGCCGATCATCCGAATGTCGGGCTGATCCTGGACAGCTTTCACACGCTGGGCCGCAGGATCGACCCCGAAACCATCCGCCGCATTCCCGGCGACCGGATATTTTTCGTGCAACTGGCCGATGCGCCTGCCATCGACATGGATCTTCTGTACTGGTCGCGCCATTTCCGCAACATGCCGGGCGAGGGCGATCTGGATGTCACCGGCTTCATGCGTGCCGTGGTGGCCACCGGCTATGCAGGGCCGCTGAGCCTCGAGATCTTCAACGACCAGTTCCGCGCGGGCCTGCCCCGGCTGGTGGCGCATGACGGCCATCGCAGCCTGATCTCGCTGATGGACCGTGTGCGCCGCAGCGAACCCACCCTGCCGGTGGACCTGCCCGATTTTCCCGCCGCAGCCCCGGTGCAGCGGGTCGAGTTCATCGAATTCGCCACCGCCCCGGACGAGGCCCCGGCGCTGGAATCGCTGCTGGCCGCCACCGGCTTTGCCCGCGCGGGGGCGCATGTGTCCAAGCCTGTCACCCTGTGGCGGCAAGGCGGGGTCAATGTGCTGGTCAACACCGACAGCCTGGGCTTTGCCCACACGTCCTATGTGGCGCATGGGACAACCGTGTCCGAAGTCGCGCTGCTGGTGCCCGATGCGAAGGCCACCCATGCCCGCGCCCGCGCCCTGCTGGCGCAGGATCACAACCCGCCCGCCGGGGCGGGCGAGCTGGACATTCCCGCCATCCGCGGTGTGGGCGGCAGCATCATCCGCCTGCTGGACGCGGGGTCAGACCTGTCGCGCATCTGGACAGTGGATTTCCGCAGCGACACGGGGTCATCGACGGGCCCGTCTGTCGGCGCGGGCCTGACCGGCATCGACCATCTGGGCCAGACCATGGCCTATGACGAGATGCTCAGCTGGGCGCTGTTCTATGCGGCGATCTTTGGCGCGCAAAAGGCCCCGATGGTCGATGTGGCCGACCCCGACGGGCTGGTGCGCAGCCAGGCGGTGCAATCGGGCGGCCTGCGCATCACCCTGAACGGAGCCGAGGCCCGGCGCACCTTGGCCGGGCGGTTTGTCGAGGAAACCTTCGGGGCCTCGGTGCAGCACATCGCCTTTGCCACCGATGACATCTTTGCCACGGCAGCACGGCTGGCGACCTCGGGCTTTCCGCTGCTGCAGATCGGCGACAACTATTATGACGATGTCGAGGCCCGGTTCGGGCTGGATGCGGCGCTGGTGGCCCGGATGCGGGCGGCGAACATCCTGTATGACGAAGACGCGGGCGGGCAGTTCTTTCAGCTTTATTCCACTCCGCGCGCCGACGGGTTCTTTTTCGAGATCGTCCAGCGTCGGGGCAATTATCCGGGCTACGGCGCACCGAACGCTCCATTCCGCATCGCGGCCCAGAAACGCAGCACCCGCCCCGCCGGAATGCCGCATCTTTGAGGCCCCGCATATTCAAGGCCCACGGGCGGCCGTTTCCCAAAGCACGGGTTTTCGACAGGAGGACAGACGATGCAGGCCCTGACACGCCCCCATGGCACGCTGCATGTGCAGGCGGATGGTCCCGAAACCGGGCCGGCCGTGGTGTTTGCCAACTCGCTTGGCACCGACCTGCGGCTGTGGGACGCCGTGCTGCCGCTGCTGCCGCCGGGGTTGCGCACCATCCGCTATGACAAGCGCGGCCACGGGCTGTCGTCGCTTGGCGGGGGGGCGGTGATCGACGATCATGCCGATGATGCGATTGCAGTGATCGAACAGGTGGCGCGCGGCCCGGTGGTGTTTGTCGGCCTGTCGATCGGCGGGCTGATCGGGCAGGTGGTGGCCAGCCGCCGACCCGACCTTGTGCGCGCACTGGTGCTGTCGAACACGGGCGCGCGGCTGGGCACGGCGAAAGGTTGGCAGGCGCGGATCGATGCCGTCACCACAGGCGGGCTGGACAGCATCGCCGATGCGGTGATGGAGCGCTGGTTCGCCCCGGCCTTTCGGGCCACGCCCGACCTTGCGCTGTGGCGGGCCATGCTGACCCGCACCCCTGCCGCCGGATACACCGCCGCCTGTGCCGCCCTTGGCGCCGCAGACCAGACCGCGGCCACCCGTGCCCTGCGCCTGCCTGTGCTGGTGATTGCGGGGTCTGAGGATGGCGCCAGCCCGACGGCGGTGGTCCGGGCTACCGCTGACCTGATCGCCGGGGCCGTCTTCCATGAAATTCCCGGCGCAGGGCATCTGCCTTGCGTCGAAACCCCTGCCGCCTGGGCCGCGCTGGTGGCCCCCTTTCTGAAGGTTCACAGCCATGTCTGACCTGACCGCCAAGGGCATGAAAACCCGCCGCCGCGTGCTGGGCGATGCCCATGTCAACCGTGCCGAGGCCGCCAAGACCGCCGCCGACGCGGCCTTTCAGGCGCTGATCACCGATGCCGCCTGGGGCCATGTCTGGGCGCGCGACACCATCTCGTTGCGCGAACGCTCGATGCTGACCATTGCGCTGCTGGCGGGGCTGGGCAATGACCACGAACTGGCCCTGCACATCCGCGCCACCGCCAACACCGGGGCGACCGAGACCGATGTGACGGAGGCCCTGCTGCACGTCGCCATCTATGCGGGCGTGCCCCGCGCCAACCACGCCATCAGGATCGCCAAGGAAACCTTCGCCGCCATGGCCTCTGCCACACCCGAGGAAACCCCATGAAACCCGCCGAGTTCCATCAGCGCGACCGTCGCTGGCACCCCGCCGCCCTGACGCCCGACTACAAGACATCGGTGGCGCGCAGCCCGCGTCTGGCGCTGCTGTCGCTGCAAGGGTCGCTGTCGGAAATCACCGGGCCGACCTTCAGGCATTCTGACATCGACCCCATCGACAACGACCTGATCCGGAACTGGGCCAGAACCGGCGATCCGGTGGGCGAGCGGATCATCGTGCATGGCCGCGTGCTGGACGAAAACGGCCGCGGCGTGCCGCAAACCCTGGTCGAGATCTGGCAGGCCAATGCCAGTGGCCGCTACCGGCACAAGAAGGACGGCTATCTGGGCGCGTTGGACCCCAATTTCGGCGGCTGCGGTCGCACCCTGACCGATGAAAGCGGATATTACTGCTTTCGCACCATCAAGCCCGGCGCCTATCCGTGGCGCAACTGGGTCAACAACTGGCGGCCCGCGCATATCCATGTGTCGGTGTTCGGCACCGCCTTCAGCCAGCGCCTGATCACCCAGATGTATTTTGAAGGTGACCCGCTGATCGCCAGATGCCCCATCGTGGCCACCATCCCCGACCCCCGCGCCATCGATCAGCTGATCGCACCGCTGGACATGAACGCCGCCGTGCCACTGGACTGTCTGGCCTACAAGTTCGACATCATCCTGCGCGGGCGCAGGTCCACCCTGTTCGAGAACCGCCCCGAGGGGAACTGAACAGGCGAAGCAGAGGGAACCAAGATGCCACAACCGCTTGACTATCTGAAGGAATCCGCCTCGCAGACCGCAGGCCCCTATGTTCACATCGGGCTTGCGCCGGGGGCTGCGGGGTTTGACATCTACCGCCGCGAACTGGGGCAGGACATCGCCGGGCCGGACGCGCCGGGGGAACGCATCCGGGTCGAGGGCGTGGTGCTGGACGGCACCGGCGCTGCGGTCAAGGATGTGCTGCTGGAACTGTGGCAGGCCGATGCCGCAGGCATCTACCCCCACCCCGAAGACCCGCGCGCCGCAAAGGCGGCCCCCGGCTTTCGTGGCTGGGGGCGGGTGATCAGCGATTTTGACAGCGGCCTCTGGGCCTTCGACACCATCAAGCCGGGGCCGGTGACGGGCCGCAACGGGCGGATGATGGCCCCGCACATCAACCTGTGGATCGTGGCGCGCGGCATCAACATCGGGCTGAACACCCGCCTGTATTTCGAGGACGAGGACAACAGCGCCGACCCTGTGCTGACCCTGATCGAACACCCCCCCCGCCGCGAGACGCTGTTGGCGCGCCGGATCTCTGCCGGCCTCTACCGCTTTGACATCTGCCTGCAGGGCGACGGCGAAACCGTGTTTCTGGACATCTGACCCATGCCCGTTTCAACCGATCCCGGTCCTTGCATCATCTGCGTGGCGATCACCGGCTCGCTGCCGCGCAAGGCCGACAATCCGGCGGTGCCAATCACGATTGCCGAACAGATCGACAGCACGCAGGCCGCGTTCGAGGCCGGGGCCACCATCGCCCATTGCCATGTGCGCAATGACGACGAGACGCCCTCGTCAGACCCCGAAAGGTTCGCCGCGCTGAAAGAGGGGCTGGAACGGCATTGCCCCGGCATGATCATCCAGCTTTCCACCGGCGGTCGGTCGGGGGCTGGTCAGACCCGTGGCGGCATGCTGCCCTTGCGCCCCGACATGGCCAGCCTGTCGGTGGGGTCGAACAACTTTCCCACCCGCGTCTATGAAAATCCGCCCGATCTGGTCGACTGGCTGGCATACGAGATGGTGAAATACGCCGTGAAGCCCGAGATAGAGGCCTTCGATCTGTCGCATATCCTGAAAGCGCGCGCGATGTGGGACAAGGGCCAGATCCAGCACCGCCCCTATGTGCAGTTCGTGATGGGGGTCAGGAACGCGATGCCCGCCGACCGCGCGGTGTTCGAGTACTACATCCAGACCGTGCACCGCCTGTTCGGTCCCGATGCGCCCTGGTGTGCCGCCGGGATCGGACCGGCCCAGATCGTGCTGAACGACTGGGCGGTGGCGTCGGGCGGCCATGCCCGCACCGGGCTGGAGGACAACGTGCGGCTGGACAAGGCCACACTGGCCCCGTCCAACGCGGCGCTGGTGCGGCGGGTGGCGGATCTGTGCGACAAATACCACCGGCCGGTGGCGACCTGGGCGCAGGCCCGCGCGATCCTTGGGCTGCCGGGGGGCGCTGCATGACCCCTGCCACATTGCGCCCGGCGGCAGAAGCGGTGATTGTCCGGCAGGATCAGCGCGCAGATGCGCCGCAGCACCTGCCCCTGAACCCGAAAGGATTGCGATGCCCGCCGCCCCTGCCGATTCCCTGATCTACGGCCAGTTGTTCGGCGATGCGGACACCGCCCGCCTGTTCACCGACAGCGCGGAAATCCGCGCGATGCTGCTGGTGGAAGGGGCGCTGGCGCGGGTGCAGGGCCGGCTGGGCCTGATCCCCGCCGAGGCCGCCGCCTTCATCGACCGCGCCGCGCAAGAGGTGGTGATCGACCCGTCTGCCATGGCCGCCGCCACCGCGCGCAACGGTGTGCCGGTCCCCGCGCTGCTGGCGGCGTTCCGCAAGGGGGCCAGCGCGCCTGCCCCGATGCAGTATCTGCACTGGGGCGCCACCAGCCAGGATATCATGGACACCGGGCTTGCCCTACGCCTGCGCCCGATGCTGCGGCTGTGGGACGATCGCCTTGCCGCCCTGCTGGCGCGGCTTGGCGCGCTGGCCGAGGCCACGGCCAGCCTGCCGATGACCGCCCGCACCTATGGTCAGGCGGCGACACCGACCAGCTTTGGCGCAGTCGTGGCAAGCTGGGGCTGGCCGGTTCTGGGCTGGCACGACCGTCTGCCGCCGCTGCGCGACAGCCTGCTGGCCGTGTCGCTGTCGGGGGCGGCGGGCACGCTGTCGGCGATGGGCGATGCGGGGCCTGCGGTGCGCGCGGGCCTTGCTGCCGAACTGGGGCTGACCGACCCCGGCCACAGCTGGCACAGCGACCGGTCGGGCCCCGGCCAGCTGGCCGCCTTTGCCGCCGGGCTGGCGGGCAGTCTGGGCAAACTGGCCGAGGATGTCCTTCTGCTGTGCCAGTCGGGCGTGGCCGAGGTCAGCCTTGGTGGTGCGGGCGGGGCCTCGTCGACCATGCCGCAAAAGCAGAACCCGGTGGCCGCGTCGGCGCTGGTGGCGCTGGCGCGGCATGTGATCGGGCTGGCGGCCCTTGTGCAGGGCGCCGCCCTGCACCGCCAGCAGCGCGACGGGGCGGCCTGGTTCGCCGAGTGGCTGTCCCTGCCGCAACTGTGCATCTGCACCGGCCGCATGCTGTCACTGGCGGACGAGATCATGGCCAGTCTTGCCCCTGACGGCGCCGCCATGGCCCGTGCGCTTGAGGGCGGGCCAGAGGGCGCGCTGGGGCTGATCCACGCCGAGGCGCTCAGCTTTGCGCTGGCCCGGCAGATGCCCCGCCCCGAGGCGCAGGCGGTGGTCAGCGATCTCTGCGCGCAGGCCAGCGCGACCGCCACGCCGCTGCTGGCCCTGCTGGCCGGCCGCTATCCGCAAACCGACTGGGCCGCGACGCTGGCGGCCGCAGGCCTGGGCCAGGCCCCCGCCGAAGCCCGCGCCTTCGCCGCCCGCCTGCACCACATCAGACCCTGCGCATGATGGCGGCGGTGGTCAGCCGCTGGCCAGGATCATCCTTCCCCCGCGCCCAGGGTCCGCTGCGCCATGGCGGGCAGTAGCGGGGGTTGTGGCCCCACTGGCCGATGCGCGAAGCGGGGCCGTTCTCCTGCCCGCCACAGCCTGACCATCCGGTCGAATCTGTTGCGCGATGGACAAGGCAGGGTTCTGATCGCCAAACCCGCCTGAACCCTTTTCGTTCCCGTCAGGAATTGTGCAGATTGCCAGCCCCTTAGGCAGATGGATTGTTGTCGAAATTATTGTCGACAAAATTATTGACAAAATGATCCGCAATTCTGACAGTGCTTGCAGGACGACAGGCGCCGCCGCACCGTCCGTCACCGACCCGCACATGCCAGCACCAGACCGGCAAGAGGCGGGCCTTCAACAGGGGCCGATCATGATCTTCAAACCCACATTGCTTGCCCGCGCCGCAACCGCCGGCCTTGCCATCGCCACCTTTGCCACCCTCTGCCTTGCCACCCCCGCCACGGCGCAGACCCTGCGCTGGGGGGCTGCGCGCGACATCAACTCGCTGGATCCCTATTCCTACGGTTCGACCTTCACCATCAGCTTTCTGAACCATGTGTACGAGGGGCTGGTGCGCTATGACGCCAATCTCAAGATCGAACCCGCGCTGGCGACCGAATGGGAAGTGCTGCCCAACAACATCTGGCGCTTCAAGCTGCGCAAGGGCGTGAAATTCCAAGACGGCGCGGATTTCACCGCCGATGACGTGGTGATGTCGCTGGCCCGTGTCAGCCACCCCGACAGCCCGCTGAAGGGCAACCTGCCCGCCTACAAATCCGCGACCAAGGTTGATGACTATACTGTCGACATCGAACTGGTCGGCACCTACCCGCTGCTGCTGAACGATCTGACCAACATCCACATGTTCGATGCAGGCTGGCTGACCAGAAACAACGCCGAACTGCCGACCGATGTGGCCAAGAAGGTCGAAGGCTACCCCACCTTCAATGCAAACGGCACTGGCCCCTTCAAGGTTGAAAGCCGGGTGCCCGACAGCAAGACCGTGCTGGTCGTGAACGAAAACTGGTGGGACAAGCCAAAGCACAACCTGAAACGCATCGAATTCATGCCGATCGCGTCCGACGCGACCCGCGTGGCCGCCCTGCTGTCGGGCGAGATCGACTTTACCGAAAAGGCCCCGGTGCAGGATCTGCCCCGCCTTGCCGCCACCCCGACCGTCAAGGTGATGGAGGCCAACGAACTGCGCACCATCATGTTCGGCTTCAACTTTCAGGACAAGCTGTTCAACGGCCAGCCGAACCTGTTCAAGGAAAAGAAGATGCGCGAGGCCGTGGCCCTTGCCATCGACCTGAACCTGATCCGCGACAAGGTGATGCGCGGCAAATCCCGCGTCACGGGCACCATCGTCGCCCCCGCCATTCCGGGCTATGACGCGGCGCTGGACGTGCCCACCGCCTATGACCCCGAAAAAGCCGCCGCACTGATCAAGGAACTGGGCGCCGAAGGCTATGCCTTCGAGATCGTCTGCGCCAACGATGTCTGGCTGAACGAGGAGGAAATCTGCAACGCCATGGTGTCGATGCTGACCCGTGTCGGCCTTGCCCCGACCCTCAGCATCGGCCCGAACGCCGTGCAGCAGATCAAGCAGACCAACGGCGAGGCCGACATGTTCAGCTTTGGCTGGGCCAACGAGCCGATGCTGGACAGCTACTCGATCCTCCTGCAGGTGTTTCAGACCAAAAGCGACAAGGCCGGGGTGTTCAACTGGGGCGGCTGGTCCTATCCTGAGCTTGACAAGCTGATCATCGCGGCCTCGACCGAACTGGACCGCGACAAGCGCCTTGCGATGCAGGCGCAGGCCATGAAAATCGTCAAGGACGAGTCGATCATGCTGCCCTTCCACCAGCAGCCGATGGCCTGGGCCACCTCTGACAAGGTAGAAAGCGTGGTGCAGTTGTCGGACAACAAGGGGCGCCACTGGCTGACCCGCATGACCGAATAGACCCGCCCGATCCCCGGCCCGGCGCGCGATGCACCGGGCCGGGCCTTCCCCCTGCAGGAGCCGGTGACATGATTGCTTTCCTTATCAAACGGCTGGCGAATGCGGCACTTGTGATGCTGGTTGTCGCGCTGATGGCCTTCATGATCTTCCGCTTTGTCGGCGATCCGGTGCAACTGATGGTCAACGAACAGACCACGCAGGCCGAACGCGATGAATTGCGCGAAAGGCTGGGCCTGAACCAATCGATGCCGATGCAGTATCTGCGCTTTGTCGGCAACGCGGTGCAGGGCGATTTCGGCATCTCCTACCGCAACCAGCAAGAGGTGATGAGCCTGATCGCCGAGCGTTTCCCCGCCACCATCGAACTGGTGCTGGTGGCCACGCTGATCTCCCTTGTCGTCGGCGTGCCGCTTGGCGTGATCACCGCCATCCATCGCGGCAGATGGTATTCCGAAGGCCTGCAATTCCTGTCGATCATCGGTGTGTCGCTGCCCAGCTTTGTCATCGGCATCATGCTGATCCTGGTGTTTTCGGTCACGCTCAACATCCTGCCCGCCTTCGGGCGCGGCGATGTGGTCGCCATCGGCTGGTGGACCACCGGCCTCTTGACGCCATCAGGCCGCGCGGCGCTGATCCTGCCTTCGGTGGCGCTGTCGTTCTACCAGATTACGCTGGTGATGCGGCTGGTCCGGGCCGAAATGCTCGAGGTGCTGCGATCAGACTTCATCAAGTTCGCCCGCGCCCGCGGGGTGCCGTCGTGGCGGGTGCACTACAGCCACGCGCTGCGCAACTGCCTGATGCCGGTGGTGACGATGACAGCCATGAACATCGGATCGCTGATCGCCTTCGCGCTGATCACGGAAACCGTGTTCCAGTGGCCGGGCATGGGGATGCTGTTCATTCAGGCCGTCACCTTTGTCGATATTCCGGTGATGGCGGCGTATCTGTGCATCGTTTCCTTCATCTTTGTCGCGCTGAACACGCTCGTCGACATCACCTATGCGATGATCGACCCGCGCCTGCGCAATGCAAGGGCCTGACCCATGACCGTGAACCTGTCCTCCCCCGGCCTGCTGACCCGCATCCGCCAAAGCGACCTGTGGTGGTCCTTCACCCGCCAGCGCAGCGCGGTGTTCGCCGCCATCCTTCTGGCCGTGCTGATCCTCAGCGCCTTCACCGCCCCCCTGTACGCCCCGCAAAACCCCTTCGATCCGGCCCAGCTGGAGCTGTGGAACGCCGAGATTCCGCCGCTCTGGCTGGAGGGCGGGCAATGGCCCTACATCTTGGGCACCGATACCCAGGGCCGCGACATCCTGTCGGCCATCCTTTACGGCTCGCGCATTTCCATCCTGATCGGCATAGCCTCGGTCGTGTTCGCGCTGGTCATCGGCATCGGCACCGGGCTGGTGGCGGGCTACTACGGCGGGTTCATTGAAAACGCGCTGATGCGGGTGGGCGACATCCTGCTGTCGATCCCCACCATCCTGATCGCCATTCTGGTCAGCGCCATCGTGCGCGAACTGCTGCCGCCTGCCTTGCGCGACGTGGGGGCGGCGGGGGTTCTGGTGCTGGCCATCGTGCTGAGCGGGTGGGTGCAATACGCCCGCACTGTACGGGCGCAAACCGCGGTTGAACGCGGCAAGGAATACGTTCAGGCCGCCCAACTGCTGAAAGTGCCCGCCCGCCGCATCATGGTCAGCCATATCCTGCCCAACACGCTGACCCCCATTCTGGTGGCGGCAACCCTGAACTTCGGCATGGCGATCCTGACCGAGGCCACCCTGTCCTTCCTGGGCATCGGCATGCCGCCCAGCCAGCCCAGCCTTGGCACCCTGATCCGGCTGGGCAACCAATTCCTGTTCTCAGGCATGTGGTGGATCGTGCTGTTCCCGGTGCTGCAACTCTGCCTGCTGGTCGTGTCGGTCAACCTGCTGGGTGACTGGCTGCGCGACGCGCTGAACCCGAAACTGAGGTAATGATGACCGATCTTCTGATCCGCAATATCCGCCCGATGGCCGGGGCCACCGCCGACCTGCTGATCCGCGATGGCCGCATCGCCGCCATTGGCCCCGATCTTGTGGCCGAAGGCGTGGCCGTTGAAGACGCCCACGGCGCGATTGCCATTCCCGCACTGGTTGACGCCCACACCCATCTGGACAAGACCACCTGGGGCATGGGCTGGTATGCGGGGCGCAAGGGCGGCGACTTGCAGGCCCTGATCGACAACGAACGCAACGAACGCATCCCCTTGGGCCTCGACGTGCATCGCCAATCCATGCGCCACGCCCTGCACCTGATCGCCAATGGCACCGGCCATATCCGCAGCCATGTCGATGTGGATCACGACCACAAGCTGACCCTGCTGGAAGGCAAGCTGCGCACGCGGCAAGCCCTGCAAGGGGCGGTCGACATTCAGATCGTCGCCTTCCCGCAATCCGGCCTGATGATCCGCCCCGGCGTCTATGACCTGCTGGATCAGGCCTTGGCCATGGGGGCCGATGTGGTCGGCGGGCTGGACCCGTCGTCGATGGACCGTGATCCGAAAGCCTCGCTCGATGCGATCTTCCGGCTGGCCGAAAGGCACGGCAAACCCATCGACATCCACCTGCACGAATATGGCGAACTTGGCGCCTTCACGCTGGAGGAAATCATCACCCGCACCCGCGCGCATGGCATGCAGGGCAAGGTCGGCGTGTCGCATTGCTTTTGCCTCGGCATGCCCAACCCGCACCGCGTGGCCCCGCTGATGGAGGCCGTGGCCCGCGAAGACATCCGCATTTTCACCACCGGCCATCCGTCCGCCGAGGTGCCAAGCCTGCAAGACCTGCGCGCGCACGGCATCAAGGTCGGCATGGGCTGCGATGGCATCCGTGACACCTGGGGGCCATGGGGCCAGCCCGACATGCTGCACCGCGCCCGCATTGTCGGGATGAAAAACCGCATGCGCCGCGATGACGAGCTGGAACTGCTGCTCTACACCGCCTCGCGCGGCGGGGCCGATGCCATGGGGCTTGAGGCCTTGGGGTTGGTGGTCGGTGCTGTTGCGGACCTGACGCTGGTGGCAGGCGAAACCCTTGCCCATGCCGTGGTCGAGGAAGCCCCCCGCCCGCTGGTCGTCAAGGGGGGACGCGTGGTGGCCCGAGGCGGCGCGCTGACCCTGCCGGGGATCACCCTGCCATGACCAGGCTCTGCGACCTCACCCTTGGCGCGCAGCCCGCTGGCCGCACCGCCCTGACCGCCGACTGGGTGCTGGGCCATGCAGGCGATGGCCATTGCCTGATCCCGAACGGCGAGGTGGTGTTCGAGGCAGGCCGCATCCTGCATGTCGGCCAACGCTTTGAGGGCGAGGTCGCCCGCCGCATTCCCCTTGGCCGCGCCCTGATCTCGCCCGGCCTGATCGACCTTGATGCGCTGTCCGATCTCGACACCACGATCCTGAGCATCGACCACAACCCCGGCTGGGCCAAGGGCCGGGTCTGGCCGCGATCATACGTCGACCGTGGCCCGTATGAGATGTATTCCCCCGACGAACTGGCCTTCCAGAAACGCTACGCCTTTGCCCAACTGCTGTTGAACGGCATCACCACCGCCGCCCCCATAGCCTCGCTGTTCTACCGTGAATGGGCCGAAACCACCGCCGAATTTACCGCCGCCGCCGAGGCCGCAGGCGAAATGGGCCTGCGCGTCTACCTCTCCCCCGCCTACCGCACAGGCGGCATGGTGCTGGACGCCCCCGGCCAGATCACTCCGCTGTTTGACGAACCCCGCGGCATGGCAGGCCTTGATGACGCCATCGCCTTCATCACCAGCCAGCAGGGCCGCCACAACGGCCTGATCAATGGCATGCTCGCCCCCGACCGGGTGGAAACCTGCACCGCGCCCTTGCTGCGCCGCACCATGGATGCCGCCCGCGATCTGGATTGCCGGGTCCGCCTGCACATGGCCCAAGGCGTGATGGAGGTGCAGACCGTGCAAGCCCTGCACGGCACCACCGCGCCCGACTGGCTGGCCCGCGAAGGCCTGCTGAACGACCGCATCCTCGCCCCGCATGCCACAAATGCGACGGAAACCGACCTGACCCACTACGCCGAGAACGGCGTCAGCGTCGTGCATTGCCCGCTGGTCGCAGCCCGCAGCGGTGCCATCCTGCGCAGCTTCGGCACCCTTCGCGCGCGTGGCATCAACATCGCCATGGGCACCGACACCGCCCCCGCCGACATGCTGCTGAACCTTTTGACCGGCCTGATGACCGCGCGCATCGCCGACCCCGCCGCCCCGCACCAGCACAGCGCCGATTTCTGGGATGCCGCCACCCTGGGCGGCGCGCGCGCCCTGGGCCGCAGCGACATCGGTTGCCTGAAACCAGGGGCCTGCGCCGATATCGCGGTGTTCCGGCTGGACGATGCCATCATGACCCCGGCGATTGACCCGATCACCACCCTGATTGCAGGCGGGTCCGGCAAAGTCACCCAAGCGACCTTTGTCGCTGGCCGCCTGTCGATGTGCGAAGGCCGCGTCGCTGGCATCGACATGGCCGCCGCGCAAACCCGCGCCCAAGGTCAGTTCGACGGGCTGGTCGCCAGATACCCCGAGCGCAGTTGGCAACACCGCCCGGTGTCCGAGCTATTCCCGCCCAGCTACCCGATCCGACAGGAATCCACGCCATGACCCAAACCCCGATGCTGGATGTCCGCGCCCTGCGGGTGGAATTTCCCGGCCGCCACGGCACGGTCACGGCGCTGGCCGACATCAGCCTGACCATCCAGCCCGGCGAAATCCTTGGCGTGGTGGGCGAATCCGGGGCCGGCAAATCCATGACCGGATTGGCCGTTCTGGGCCTGCTGGACCCGCCCGGCCATGTCGCGGGCGGCGAGGTCTGGCTGAACGGCCGCCGCATCGACCAGCTTTCCGACCGCGAGATGCAGCAGATCCGCGGGCGCGAGATCGGCGCGATCTTCCAGGACCCGCTCACCTCGCTGAACCCGCTGTTTTCGGTTGGCAAGCAACTGGTCGAAACCATCCGTCTGCACCTGCCGCTGAGCCGCACTGACGCCCGCCGCCGCGCCATCGACCTGCTGGCTGAGGTTGGCATCCCCGGCCCGGACATCCGCGTCGACCACTTCCCGCATCAGTTTTCCGGCGGCATGCGCCAGCGCGTGGTGATCGCGCTCGCCCTTGCGGCCCGCCCGAAACTGATCATCGCGGATGAACCCACCACCGCGCTGGATGTGTCCATCCAGGCCCAGATCACCTCACTCCTCCGCCGCCTGTGCAAGGATAACGGCACAGCCGTCATGCTGGTCACGCATGACATGGGGGTGATCGCCGAAACCGCCGACCGGGTGGCGGTGATGTACGCCGGGCGACTGGTCGAAATCGGCCCGGTGGCCGATGTGATCGCCCGGCCCAGCCACCCCTACACGCGCGGGCTGATGGGCTCGATCCCCACGCTTGGCGCGCGGGTGCCGCGTCTGCAACAGATCGACGGCGCGATGCCCCGGCTGGATGCCATCCCGCAGGGCTGCGCCTTCAACCCGCGCTGCCCGCAGGTCATGCCGCGCTGCCGCACCGACCGCCCGCCCCTGCACGCCAGCGGGTCGGGCCACAGCGCCTGCTGGCTGACCCAAACCGCACAGGAGAGCGCCGCATGACCCCCCCAAACATGTCTGGCCCCGCCCTCACCGTCACCCACCTGTCGCGCTTGTTCAACGTCTCGGCCCCCTGGCTGAACCGGGTGATCGAGCGCAAACCCAAGGCGTATCTGCGCGCCGTCGATGACATCAGCTTTTCCGTGCCGTCGGGCGGCTGCCTCAGCCTTGTCGGCGAAAGCGGCTGCGGCAAATCCACCGTCGCACGGCTGGTCACCGGCCTGCACGCGCCAAGCGGCGGGCAGATGACATTTGCCAAGGGCAAGAACGGCAAGCCCTTGGCGGCACAGATGATTTTCCAGGACCCCTATGCCAGCCTCAACCCCCGCTGGCGGGTGTTCGACATCATCGCCGAACCGCTGCGCGAGTTCAAACTGCGCGCCACCGAGGCCGACATCGCCGACCGCGTGGGCGAATTGCTGACCACCGTCGGCCTTGCCCCCCGCGATGGCCGCAAGTTCCCGCACGAGTTTTCCGGCGGCCAGCGCCAGCGCATTTCCATCGCCCGCGCCCTTGCCACTGAACCCGAGTTTCTGGTCTGCGACGAGCCGACCTCGGCCCTTGATGTGTCGGTGCAGGCGCAGATCCTGAACCTGATGCGCCGCCTGCAAGATGAAATGGGCCTGACCTACCTGTTCATCAGCCATGACATGAGCGTGGTGCGCCACATGTCCGACCAGATCGCCGTGATGTATCTGGGCCGGATCGTCGAACAGGCTGCGACCGAAGTGCTGTTCGCCACCCCCAAACACCCCTACACGCAGCTTTTGCTGGAAACCATTCCCAACGTCGCCGCCCCCAAACGCGACCGCGAAATGCAGTCCGGCGAGGTGCCCAGCCCGATGAAGCCCCCCTCCGGCTGCACCTTCCACCCCCGCTGCCCGCAATCCGACGCCCGCTGTTCGGCAGAACGCCCCGAGATGCAGGCATATGGTGACGGCAGCCGTGTGGCCTGCCACCGGGTTGCCGAAACCATGGCGGCACTGGCGGTGCCGATGGTCGAGGGGCGGAGGTTGTCGGCGTAGTCTGGTCAAAGTATCGGACGCGACTCGGCGCATCGGCAGCAATGCCCGTGGTCCGCAGGGCCGGGGTAACGTCGCTTTGGCTGTGTTGCGACCCTCGGGCCACCAAATGCGGTCGCCGCCACCAGCGTCGGTTCTGCACGGTCAGGGCTTGGTCGAAAGGGATGGGGGGCGAAATGATCGATCCGCTGAAGGTTGAACAGATGGCTGCCGATTACACAGCCGCGTGGAACTCGAAATCCGCAAAGGCCGTGGCTTCGTTTTACGCCGAAGAGGGCGAGATCATCATAAATCGCGGCACCCCGTGGACGGGGCGGTCGCGGGTGCAGGATATGGCGGCAGGCTTTTACGCCGATGTGCCGGACCTGTCGCTGACCTGCGACGATGTTCGCTGTTCAGATCGGCACGTCGTCTATGTCTGGACCTTCACCGGCCATGACGCGACCACCGGCAAACCGCTGAACATTCGCGGATGGGAAGAATGGGACTTGAACGAGGATCTCAAGGTCGTGGCCTCGCGCGGTTGGTTCGATGCCATCGACTACGCCCGGCAAGCCGCGGGGTAAGGGCCGCTCTGCCACGACAGCCCCCTGCCGCAATCTGCGTGACCGCAGCGGGTGACAATCCAGAGGCGCTCTGACATCGGGCAGATCTATGCCATCAAGGAATTGTTTTTGATATTAGAGCGCGATGAACCATCGCTGAACCACTTTCTTCTGCCCGGAATCAAGCGCGAAGCGCGCCGGGCAATGCCCCATTGCCCGGCAGGCGTTTGCTTTGGCAAACGCCGAGAGGGGGCCGCCCCCTCGGGCGGGCATTCTGCAACGTCACCAGCAGAAATACTGTGGGAGAATTTGAACCATAAACCGCGTAGAACGGCCGTTGCTTGCCCACCCGGCGGTCGGGCATTGCCCTCACGTCGTGCATGTCAAGAAGGCTACAGGAAAACAGGACCGGTTCCATAAAGGGTCTTCTTGCTCTAAAAAACAGCCCCTCCGGGGCGCGCCGAAGCCCGGCCACACAAGACCTGCGCCGCTTTTCTGCTGCGGGCAGGGAGTGTTCAGGCTGTCTCAACCAGCACAGCCCCCGATTTCACACGCGGATAATCATAGGCCCCGATCTTCGACGTGGCATAGCCGCCGCCCACCAGCCCCTCCGCCAGCTTCACCGCCGCACTTACCCCGTCGATCACCGGCACCCCGGTCCGGCGTTGCAGGCGGTCGCAGAGGTCCGACATGCCCGCGCAGCCCAGCACCACCGCCTCGGCCCCGTCCTGATCCCGCGCCGCCTCGATCTCGCGCACCAGCCGCGCCTCTGCGGTCACCGGGTCGGATTCCAAGGCAAGAACCGGCATGTCCACCGCGCGCACATTCCGGCAGCGATGGCCCACCCCATATGCCTCGACCAGATCTTCGATGATCGGCACCGACCGGGGCAGGGTGGTGACGATGGAAAACCGGGTCGCAATCGTGGTCGCCACCTGCACCGCCGCCTGACAAATTCCGATCACCGGCCCCTTCGCGATTTCGCGCGCCGCAGCCAGCCCCGGATCGTCAAAGCATGCGATCACATAGGCATCCACCCCGCGCGCCTCGCCGTCGCGGATCAGGGCCAGCATGGCGGGCACCGCCAGCGCCTCGTCGGCATGGCCTTCGATGCTGGCGGGGGTGCCTTGGGGGTTGGTCGCCTCGATCACCGTGCCTGCAAAGGCACAGCGCCGGGCGCTGTCGCCGATCCTGGCGGTCATCGAGGCGGTGGAGTTGGGGTTGATCACCAGGATTTTCATGGGCCTATCCCTGCGCTTTCAGACGATGCTGTACCGAGGCAAGGCCAGGGGACGGCATCACGAACTGCCGGTCCGAGGTGATGTAATTGTCGCCATGCAGCCGCGCGATGGGCTGATAGCGGTCGGGGTCGACATAGCGCCCATCCGCATCCAGACAGTCGCGCCGCACATGCATGTGCACCACCTCGCCCAGCACGATCACCCGGCGGTCATAGTCGATCAGCCGTTCCACCCGGCATTCCATCGCGCAGGGGCTTTGCAGCACCCGCCGCGCCGCCACCTGTTCACAGGGGGCCGAGGTCAGCCCGGCCAGCGAGATTTCATCGACATCCGGCGCCACCGCCAGCCCGCAGACCAGCATCGCGTCGGCGATGGCCATGTCGACCATGTTCACCACGAATTCGCCGCTGCGGCGGATGTTGCGCACGGTGTCTTTTTCCTGCCCGTCGGCCTTGGTCTGGATGCCAAGGATCACGATGGCCGGATCATGCGAGAACACGTTGAAAAAGCTCATCGGGGCGGCGTTGTCATGCCCGGCCTCGGACAGGGTGGACACAAGCGCGATGGGCCGGGGACCGACGAAATTGGTCAACAGGCGATAGCGGTCCTGCGCCGTGATCCGGGTGAAATCAAAATCCATCGGCGGTTCCTGTCGGCTGATAGGGGCGTGTGGACCCGGTGAAGAATCCACCCGGAATTTCCCGGTTGTCGTCATGAACAATATTGTCTACATTTTTGTAGTCAACATCAACATGCCGCGCAGATTGACTTTTTGGGGCAGGCGGCAAGAATACGGTTGAACCAAGGAGCCGACATGTCCAACAGCAAGGAAACCGTGACCGGCCCAACGGCCGAAATCTGCGAGCGGATCTGGCTGTCGATTGCGGAAAAGCGGCTGCGCCCCGGCGCGCGCCTGAAGGAAGAACAACTGGCCGAGATATTCGAGGTCAGCCGCGCGCGGGTGCGGCAGGCGCTGGCGGTGCTGGAAAGCGAGGGTCTGGTGACCATCGTGCCGAACCGCGGGGCCTTTGTGTCGGAGCCGGGGGTAGATGAGGCGCGCGATGTGTTTCATGTGCGCAAGCAGATCGAGGCGCGGGTGGTCGAGCGGCTGATCGACCGGGTTTCCGCGGATCAGATCCCGTTGCTGGAGGCGCATCTGCGGCAGGAACGCGAGGCCGACCAGCGCGGCGATACCTCGGCCACCATCCGTCTGTCGGGGGGGTTTCATCTGCTGCTGGCCGAATTGGCGGGGTCGGATTTTCTGTTCGGCATCCTGCGCGATCTGATTTCGCGCAGTTCGCTGATCACCGCGATGTACCGCTCGCGCCATCTGCACAACTGCGGCCCCGACGAACATGCCGCCCTGATCGACTGCATCCGGGCGCGCGACAAACCGGGGGCGACGCGGATCATGCTGGACCATTTGCAGCATGTCGAAGACGAGTTGGACCTGAGCGAGGAAGTGCCCACCACCCGCGATCTGCGTCAGGCGCTGGTCTGACGGCAGTTTGCGGGGCAGAGCGACTGCCCCGCCCCTGATCGCGGCCTCAATCCAGATGCCGCGTCTCGTCCAGCAATGCCACAAGCTCGTCGCGCATTGCCACAATGGCGGCTTCGTGGTCGGGGGGCAGGCCGAACTCCAGCGCGCCGTCAAAGGCCTTCAGGACGTGGTCTTCGCCGCTGCGCACGCTGTCCATCACATCTTCGTCGATCTCGTCAAAGAAGGCGCGCAGGCTGACCACGGTCTGGTTGATGGTGCCCATGAACGACCCGTCGGCATCGACGGTGCCACCAAGGGCGGCCACGATGGCGGCCAGCGCCGTGGCGTGGCGGCTGTGCAGGTCGTGAAAGCGCTGCACGACGGGGCGAAACGTCGGCTCGGCCTTTTCAAGCATGCGCGCATAGCCCTTCAGCGCATCCACGGTGCGGGTGTGCAGGTCGGCTGCGGCCTCATGGGCCTGGGGTTCGGCGCCTTCCGGGGTTTCGGTCGAGGCGTCCAGCAGGGCGCGGGCGGTGTCGGGGATCAGCATGGGGATACCTTTCTGCGGGAGGGGGGCGGAAGGCCGGGCGACTCTGCCAGCAGCATATCACGCGGGCAGGGGCGGGCGCGTTGTCTTGTGTGTAAAATCGCAAGGCAGAAGATGCGGGCGGGGCGGGCAGGTGTCTGCATCGGCTTTGCCTGTGGTCTGGCAGGGGGAAACGGCGGGCAGGGCAAATGGTTCCATGGCCCGGCGGGTCAGGCGATGCGCAGTCTGGCCGTGATCGGCAGATGGTCCGAGGCACGGCGCGACAGCGGGGTCGCGTGGGCGGCCACATCCAGCAGTACCGCATTGGCGCAGGTCATCATCCGGTCCAGCGCCAGCATCGGATAGCGCGAGGGAAAGCTGGGTCGCGCTGCGGCAAGGGTGAACTGCGAGGCCAGCACCTTCAACGCGCCAGACTGGCCGCGCCATTCGTTCAGGTCGCCCATCAGCAGCGTGGGGCGCGGGGCAAGATCGGCCAGCCGCGCGATCAGCGATCTGGCCTGCGCCAGCCGCGACGACCCAAGCAGCCCCAGATGCGCATTGACCACCCGCAAGGGCTGTCCGCCCATCATCAGGTCGGTGATCATCGCGCCGCGGGGTTCAAACCCCGGCAGGTCGATCTGGTGTACATCCTGCACCAGCCCGCCCCGCACCAGCAGAAGGTTGCCGTGCCAGCCATGCGCCGCCCCGGTGCCGACCATCGGCACCGGGGCAAGGCCCGCCTCATGGGCAAGGCGCTTGAGGTCCAGCAGGCCGGTGCGGGTGCCAAAGCGGGTGTCGGCCTCTTGCAGCGCCACGATGTCGGCCTTCAGGTCGGCGATCACCGCCGCCGTGCGCAGCAGATCGCGGCGGCGGTCGGTGCCGATGCCCTTGTGGATGTTGTAGGACGCCACCAGAAAGCTGCTCTGCCGGGTCATGGGTCGTCCTCCTTTGGGTCACGGTCTTTGTGGCGGGGCAGGGCCGGATGGGATCGGACATCGCGGCCGACCGCAGGATCCGGGGTCAATCACGCGGTTTGCGCAGCCTGCCGCGGAACAGACCCCGCTTGCTCAGCGCCTCAAACATCTCGTCCGGCCCGTCGGGGTCGAGGATTTCATTGTCGGCCAGCCATGTCTCCAGCGCCGACAGGTTGGGACTGTCATAGGGCACCAGTGACCGGCCAGCCCCGCGCAGAGCCTCGATGGCGCGCACAAGGCTGCCGTTGCGGGCGACGGCGGCCTCCACCTCGGGGATGGTGCAGCCCAGATGCTCGGCCAGCATGTCATGGCGCAGATGGCGCAGGTTGCGCGCGATGGCGCCTGTGCTGTCCTGTGCCGCATCCAGCACCACGTCGCATTCGGAATCCAGCCGCATCGAGCGGTTGTTCAGGTTGGACGACCCCACCCGCAACAGACGGTCATCGACGATCATCAGCTTGGAATGCACATAGATCGGCTTTCGGGTTGCCGTCACCGGATGATAGATCGCCAGCCTGCCATGCGGATTGTGCCGCCCGAGCGAGGCCACCAGCCGGGCGCGGGCGGTGTCCATCGCGATCGGCTCCAGCCAGCCTTCGGATTGCGCAGGGCCGATGATCACCACCTCTGGCCCCTGCGCCTGTTCCAGCCGGCGGGCCAGGGCGGCGGCGATGCGGCGCGAGGCGAAATACTGGCATTCCGCAAAGATCAGCGTCTGCGCGCTGGCGATCATGTCGATGTACAAGGCCTCGATCTCTTGCACCGGGGTCTGCCCGGCCATGTCGGGCAGGCTTCGGGCAATGCCGATCCGGGCCGGGGCGGCCAGCGGCGTCACGGTGCCGGGCCAATCCACCGGGGGCACAGTCTGGGGCACAGTCTGGGCCACGGTCGGGCGGCCCGTCACTGGTGCCACCGTCACTGGGGCCGTCACCGGGGCCAGCGCCTCGCCGCAGGCATGTTGCCAGCGTTGGCGGCACAGATCCCCCATGGCCCTGGCGGCATCGCCGTCAAAGATGCTGACCAGATCATGCCAGGGCTGCAACTGCCCGCCGTAGGGCGACACCCGCCCCGGCTGCACATCGGCATGGGCGCGGGTGTCCCAGCGTTTCATCGTCATGTCGATGCCGCCGCAAAAGGCGATGCTGTCGTCGATCACCAGCAACTTCTGGTGGTGCGAGGCAAAGGGCGGATGGGTGCTGTCCATCCGCGCCGTGATGCGGTCATGCAGTTTCCAGCGCAGCAGATGCCAGGCATTGGTGCCGCGAAACAGGTTGCGGAAGGTGCCAGAGTTCCATTGCAGCAGCCGGACATGCAACTGCGGTTGGCGGTCGACCAGCCAGATCACGAAATCGCCAAGCCGGTCGGGAGCGGCGCATCCGCTGTCTGTCGGGGCAAGCCGGATGCGGGCGTCGAAATCCCAGCCGACCATCATGATGCTTTTCCTCGCCTGCAGCATGGCGTTGCGGGCGGCCAGAAAATACTGCTCGGCATCAACGATCACGCCAAAGCGGTTGGCGGTTTCAATCCGCCAGCAGTTGTGGCCCGGTTCCAGAAGATCAGGGTGCGACAGGTCAGGGTGCGAAAGGTCAGGCATCGGCAGGGTCGGGCATCGGTTTCCTTTTGGCCGGCGCGGGGGCTGGCCCCGGACGAATGACTGAGGCGGGGGTTTGGTTCCACCATCCTGTCCGCCGACGCGCCGGTCAATCCCGGCTGACGCCGTTCGACATCGGCTTTGGCCTGAGCCGGGAACGGCCTTTGGCATGTGGGGGCGTGCAGGCCTGAAATTCAGTCTGCGCGTGATGATGCTGGAAATTCTTCCATACAGGGTTGTATAACGAAGCCACTGTGAAGGACATCACACAAAGGCGTTGCATGCAGGACCAGACCACGTCCTTTGCCGATCTTCTGACCTGCGCGGGGGATCTGACGGGTCCGCAGCGTCTGGATGCCCAGCTTGGCTGGGTTGCGGCGGTGTGTGGCGCCTCGGCGGTGATGCTGGCGCTGCGCGATGCCGGGGGCCGGGTGCAGCCGCAGGTTGTCTGGCCGCGTGGGGCGCCGATGCCCGAGGGGCTGGCCCCGATTGCGCTTGGCCCGCTGGATGGCGCGCGGCAGGCGGTGCTGGTGGTCGCGGCCCCGCCGCTGTCTGATGCGGTGCTGGCCCGGTTGCGCGGGCTTGGCCCGGCGCTGTGCCTGATCCTTGAAAACCACATCGCCCGGACGGCTGCCGATGCGGCACGGGCGCAACTGACCGATGACCGGCTGAGCGCGATCCTTGCGGCCCTGCCGGATCTGGTGTTCGAGATCACCGCCGAGGGCCGCTATGCCGATTTTCTGGCCGGGCCGTCCGATCTGATGGGCAATGCCAAACTGACCCTGCCGGGCCGTCTGCTGGAAGACGTGCTGCCCGCAGACATCGCGGCGGCCACCCGCGCCGATCTGGACCTGTCGCTGCACACCGGCCGCAGCCCGCCTGCCCGCTATCAGCTTGGCTCGCCTCTGGGCCTGCGGTGGTACGAACGGTCCAGCGCGCGCAAGGCGGCCACCGGGCCAGACGATGTGCCGACCGCCATCTTCGTCGTGCGCGACGTGACCGACGAGGTGCAGCGCGCCGAGGATCTGCACCGTCTGGGCCGGATCGTCGAAACCATGTCGAACATGGTGGTGATCGTCGACGCCGATCACCGCGTGTCCTGGGCCAACCGCGCGTGGGAAACGCGCACCGGCCACAGGCTGGATGCCGTGCGCGGGCGCGATCTGGCAAGCCTGGTGCGCGGTGCGGATCTGGACCACGAAAGCGCCGCCCGCGTGACCGAAGTGATCGCGCGCGGCGAATCCTATCACGGCGCCACTGTCAATTTTGACGCCGAGGGCAAGCCCTACTGGATCGATTTCAACATCCTCCCGCTGCGCGATGCCGATGGCCGCATCTCGGGCTATGTGTCGGTCGAAACCGACATCACCGCGCAAAAGCAAAGCGAGGCCCGCGCCGCCCATCTGGCCGACGTGGCCGAACGGGCGCGGACCCGGCTGTACAATGCCATCGAAACCCTGCCTGACGGGGTGATCATCTGGGATGAAGACGATCGCATGGTGGTGGCCAATTCTGCCTACAGGCGGATGTATCCCGAAGTGGCGGATGTGCTGGTCGAAGGCGTGTCGCAGGACACGATCACCCGCGTCGGGATCGAGCTGAAGCTGTTCCCGAATGCGGTGGGACGCGAGGAGGAGTGGGTTGCCGAAGAGCGCGCCCGGTTCCGCAACCCCCGCACGGACGAGGTGTTGCGGGCCGACGGCCGCTGGATCCGCAGGCTGGATCTGCTGACGGCGGATGGCGGGCGGATCGCGGTGCGGATCGACACGACCGAACGCCACCGCCAGATCGATGCGCTGGACGCCGCCAACAAGTCTTTGGCCGAGGCCCGGCAGTCGCTGGCGCAGATCATCGAAAGCGCGAATGTCGGCACATGGGACTGGCTGCCGGATCAGAATGTTCAGCGGATCGGGGGCCGCTATGCGCAGATGCTGGGCTATGATCCGGGCGATCTGGGCGAGGATTACGACGCCACCTTCACCAATCTGGTCCACCCCGACGATCTGGCCCGCGTGGCCGCCAGCGAGGATGAGGATTTCGGCCAGCCGCCCGCAGGCGATGAACCCGTGCGCGAACACCAGTTGCGCTTTCGCCGCAAGGACGGGTCCTGGGCCTGGATCATGTCGCGGTCCGGCGTGACCGAACGCCACCCCGACGGACGGCACCGGCGCGTGGTGGGCATCCATCTTGATGTGACCGAACGCAAGCTGCTGGCCGATGAGGTGGTCACCAGCCGCGCCTTTCTGACCGAGGTGATGGATGCCTCGATCTCGGCCATCGTGGTGATGGATGCCACGGGCCGGATCACCTATGCCAATGCCGAGGCCGAGCGCATTCTGGGCATTGGCCGCAGCGTCATCGAGGGCCGGTTGTACAATGATCCGGTCTGGCGGGTCACGCACCCCGACGGCACGCCGATGCCGGACGACGCCCTGCCGTTCCACCGGGCGCTGACAACGGGTCAGACGGTCCGCGACCTGCGCATGGCGATCGAATGGCCCGACGGTGCGCGCCGCATCCTGTCGGTCAATGCCGCACCGCATGCGGGCACCGGGGCGGGGCCGGACCCGGTGCTGATCATCACCTCCTTTGTCGATATCACCGACGATCTGGCCAAGGCGGTCAGTCTGGAACAGGCCCTGCAGGAAGCCCAGGCATCCAGCCGGTCGAAGTCGACCTTCCTTGCCAACATGAGCCATGAAATCCGCACGCCGCTGAACGGGGTGCTGGGCATGGCCGAACTGCTGGACGACATGATCAGCGAGCCGGGCAAGAAGCTGATGATCGGCACCATCCGCCAGTCGGGCGAGCTGCTGCTGAACGTGCTGAACGAAATTCTCGACATGTCCAAGATCGAAGCGGGCAAAATGGTGATCGAGCAGATCTCCTTCGTGCCCGCCGAGATCGTCCGTCAGGTGGCCCCGCTGCACGCCCTGCGTGCCGAGGAAAAGGGGCTGGACCTTGACGTGATGACCAACGTGGCCGCCGAACGGGCGCTGCGGGGCGACCCGTTCCGCATTCAGCAGATACTGAACAACCTGCTGAGCAATGCCATCAAGTTCACCGAACGCGGGTCGGTGGTGCTGAGCATGTCGGTGCGCAATGAAACGCTGCTGTCGATCGAGGTGCGCGACACCGGCATTGGCATGACCCCCGAGCAGGTCGCGCGAATCTTTGACAATTTCGAGCAGGCCGAAACCGGCACCACCCGCCGCTTTGGCGGCACCGGGCTGGGCATGACCATCGTGCGCAGTCTGGTCGATCTGATGAAGGGCGAAATCAACGTCACCAGCACCCCCGGCAGCGGAACGACCGTGCGCCTCGGCCTGCCGTTGGAGGTGGCCCCCGACCTGCCCGCCCCCGACCTGCCCGCCCCGGATGCAGTGGCGATGAGGTCGCTGGCGGGGGTTCGGCTGCTGATCGCGGACGATTCACAGACCAACCGGCTGGTCTTGTGCGAAATGCTGAAGGACAGCGGGGCGACCCTTGTGCTGGCCACCAACGGGGCCGAGGCGGTGGCCGAATGGACCCGGCTGGCTGCCGCTGGCACGCCTGCCGATCTGCTGCTGCTGGATATTGCGATGCCGGTGCTGGATGGCATCGGCGCGCTGGCCGCCATTCGCGCCACGGGCGGCGCAGGCGAAACGGTCGCCGCCCTTGCGATCACCGCCAATGCGATGGCGCATCAGGTGGCCGAATACATCATCGCGGGGTTCGATTCCCATCTGCCCAAACCGTTCCGGCGGACAGAACTGTTCCACGCGATCCATACCCTGCTGCGCGGGGCCTGATGCTGGCTGGGCCGGACCAAGGGGGGGCAGGCGGGGTGCAGCGCCCACCAGGGGCGGGCGCTGCACAGGGCATGGGTCAGGCGAAGATATAGTCGCCCGCCACCGGGGCTGCGGCGTTGATCAGCGTGAACTGCACATCGCCGATCGCATCGCCGTCGGTATCGACGGACACCAGCGTATTGCTGCCGATGGCAGTCGTGGTGATGTCGCCAAAGCCGACGCCGTAGTCCGACAGGTCCAGCTTGTCGGTGCCAGAGACGAAATCCAGCACGCTGTCAGCGCCCGCGTTGCCCGCAAAGACAAAGGTATCGCTGCCGATGCCGCCGATGAAGCTGTCGTCGCCCGCGCCGCCATCGATCACGTCATTGCCGGCCCCGCCGACCAGAAAGTCGTTGACCTGGCTGCCGGTTATCGTGTCATCCCCCATGCCTGCGTTGACGTAATAGGACCGGGCCTCATCCGACTCGTCAAAGCGGTTGTTGGCGCTGGTGCCCAGGTCCACCACGGCAAACTGGTCGCCGCGCGCAGTACCGCTGACCAGATCGCGCACGTCAAAGGTGAAGGCCCCGGTGCTGACAAAGCGGATGCCTTCGTCGTCAAAGCGGCTGATGTCGCCCGCCAGGGCATCCGCCGCGCCTTCGGCCTGCACGCGCACCGCAAAGGCGCCGTCCTGATTGGCCAGGGTGCCCGCATCGCGCAGCGCGCCGTTGCCGACCTCGGCGCTGGTGAAGGTCAGGCGTACCTGCGTGACCCCCGCCGCTGCCGCCACATTGACGCTGTCCATGCCGGACCCCAGATTGACCCGGTCGGGCCCGTCGGTGCTGACGTTCAGGATGGCCGTATCATCGCCGCCATTGCCAGTGATGCGGTCCATCCCGCCACCGCCGATGAAACTGTCATTCCCCGCCAGCCCCACCAGCATGTCATCGCCCGCGCCGCCGACCAGAAAGTCATTCGCCGACCCGCCGCTGATGGTGTCGTTGCCCATGCCCGCGTTGACATAGGTGGCGCGGACGGATGCCGACTCGTCGATGGTGTCATTTCCAGCGGTGCCCAGTTGCACGACCGCAAACTGATCGCCGCGCGCCGCCCCGCTGACCAGATCGCGCACGTCAAAGGTGAAGGCCCCGGTGCTGACAAACCGTGTGCCTTCATCGTCAAACCGGCTGACAAGGCCGACCTTCACGTCGCCCGTGATCTCGGATTGCAGGCGCACGGCCAGCCCGCCGTCCTGATTGGTCAGGCTGCCCGCATCGGTGGCGCTGCCATTGCCGATCTCGGCGCTGGTGAAGGTCAGGCGAACCTGGGTGGTGTTTGCCCCGACCGCGACGTTGACGGTATCCAGACCTTCGCCCAGATCGACGCGGTCGGTGCCATCGGTGCCGGTGTTGAAGATCGCGGTATCATTGCCCCGGCCGCCATAGATCAGATCATCGCCGCCGCCGCCGATGAAGCTGTCATTGCCCGCCCGCCCGCGCAGTTGGTCATTGCCGGCCCCGCCGACCAGAAAGTCATTGGCCTGACCTCCGGATACCGTGTCATTGCCCATGCCTGCGTTGACGTAATAGGCCCGGACCTCGCCGGATTCGTCGTATGTGTCAGCCCCGCCGGTGCCAAGCTGCACCACGTCAAACTGGTTGCCGCGCGCCACGCCGCTGACCAGATCGCGCACGTCAAAGGTGAAGCCGCCCGCGCTGTCCAGGCGGATGCCTTCGTCGTCAAACCGGCTGATGGCCCCGACAAGCACGTCAGACGCGCCTTCGGCCTGCACGCGCACCGCAAGACCGCCGTCCTGATTGGTCATTGTCCCTGCATCAACCGCGCGGCCATTGCCGACCTCGGCGCTGGTAAAGGTCACGCGGACCTGTGATGTGGCGGGTTCGGCGTCGATGCCGACAACATCGTCGCCCACGCCAAGATCAAGGGTCAACGCCGGATCGAGGTCGATATTGAAGTGCACGGTATCATCGTTTTCCATGGTGATATTCCTTGAATGACTACATCTGACCCGCCGCTGATTGCGCTGGACGGAATTGGCGACCGGACCCCGCACAGACCGCAGGCACAGACCGGGGCCTCGGTGCGACCCATGCGCAGATACGAAAGAAAACCCGCAAGGTTGCAGGCGGGACCGGTGATCCCGGTCACAAGACGGTGAAGGGGGCGTGACCCGCGGGCGGCGTCAGTCCTTGCCGCGGCGCAGCGGTTGCAGCAGCAGCCGGTCCAGCCACTGATCGCGCGGGCTGGCAAAGGCCCCGATGCCGGTGACGACCCCGTCCTGCCCGGCCACGGGGGCGGCGCGGTAGGTGCCGAAGATCCGGTCCCACCACGGCACGGTAAAGCCATAGTTGCTGTCGGTTTCCGCCCGCAGCGCGGAATGGTGAATGCGGTGCATGTCTGGCGTGACCAGCACCAGCCGGGTCAGCCGTTCCACCCTTGCAGGCAGACGGATGTTGGCGTGGTTGAACAGGGACGAGGCGTTCAGCACCACCTCGAACAGCAGCACCGCCACGGCCGGCGGGCCAAGCAGGGCTATGACCACCAGCTTTATCAGCATCGACAGCACGATCTCGGCGGGGTGAAAGCGCAGGCCGGTGACCGCATCGACGCAAGGGTCGGCGTGGTGCATCCGGTGCAGCCGCCACAGCCACGGCACCGCGTGAAACACCAGATGCTGGGTCCAGATCGCCAGATCCAGGATCAGGATGGCCAGCAGCGCCTCGGCCCAGACCGGCCAGTCCACCAGCGCGAACAGCCCCAGGCCCCGCTCTTGCGCCCAGACCGCCATGCCGACCGCCGCCACCGGAAACAGCACCCGGATCAGCGCCGCATCTAGCGCCACCAGCGCAAAGGTGTTGGACCAGCGCAGCAGGCGCGGCAGATCCTGGCGGCGGTGTGGTGCGGCCAGTTCCCAGACCATCATCCCGGCCAGCACGGTCAGAAAGACCGTCAGCCGGATCGGGGCTTCGTTCACCATTCAGCGTCCCTGCCACATGGCCGCGATATAGCTGGCCGTCATCAGGTCAAGATGCGCGCCACCGCCGTTCTTGGCAATCGTGATGTCATCGGGGCTGGTGCGGGCAAAGCGGGCGGGCGGGTCGTAATAATCGGCCAGGATGTGATCCTCGGTGATCGCCCCCGATGCCAGCGGCATCATCAGCTCGCCGATATGGTGAAGGGTGGTGGCGCGGCTGTCGACGAACAGGCGGGCGCGCTGCATGGCGGTATCATCCACCTCGCGCATCTTGGGGTTATAGGCGCCGATCAGGTCCAGATGCTGGCCGGGTTGCAGCCAGTCCCCATGGATCAGTGGTTCGGTGGCCATGGTGCAGGTGCAGATCACATCGGCCGCACGCACCGCCGTTTCCAGATCATCGGCCACGCCGTGGCCCATGGCGGCGGCACTGGCGCGGGTCCGGCTCCAGATGGTAAACCGCGCGTCGGGCCAGAGGCTGCGGTAGGCATCGACCATCGAGCGCGCCACGGTGCCTGCCCCCACGATCAGGAAATTGCGGCTGTCAGGCCGCGCAAGGCGGGACGCGGCAAGCAGGCTGTCGCCTGCGGTTTTCCATCTGGTCACAAGGTGGAAATCGACCAGCGACGACAATTCGCCCGTCTTGTCGTCAAACAGGGTGACGACGCCGTTGATGGTGGGTTTGCCGATGGCAGCATTGGCGGGAACCACGGTGGCGACCTTGACCAAGGCCCCCAGCCCGTCGATCCACGCCGCACGGTCCAGCAGCGTATCGCCGCCCCGGAACAGGAACAGGTCGTTGATCTGCGCGCGGGGCAGGGCGTGGCCCGCCTCGATTGCCTGCGTGAGGCCCGCCCAGGACAGCAGGGGTTCAGCCTCGCGGCCAATGAAGGGAACGGTCATGCGGCCTCCGCTTCGGTCAACAGTCCAAGGTCAACCAGACGCGTGGCCCAAGCCTCCGCCCCGGTAAACACATGCCCCTGCCAGCCGCGCGCAGTGGCGGCGGCGATGTTTTCGGGCTTGTCATCGACAAAGATCAGGGCGGCAGGGGGCAGGCCGCAATCAGCCTCGACTGCGGCATAAATCGCGGGGTCGGGTTTCAGCATCCGCATCCGGCCCGACACATATTCGCGGTCGAATTCGTTCAGAAAATCGAACCGGGTCTGGGCAAAGGCAAAGGTTTCGTCGCCAAAATTGGTCAGCGCGAACACCGGCACCCCCTTGGCCCGCAAGGCGCGCAGCAGGCGCACGGAATGGTCGATCACCGGGTCCACCATCTGCACCCAGTCATCATGCCACCAGCGGATCTCGGTGGCCCAATGGGGGTGAGCATCCGCCAGACCGTACAGCGTGGCGCGGAATGCCGCCCCGCCGTCAACGGCCAGATTGGCAGCCTCGATCGGCACTTCGGCGAACAGGGCGCGGCGGCGGTCGGCCCCGATGCGGGCGTCGTAGAACGCGTCGGGGTTCCAGCCGATCAGCACATTGCCGATATCAAAGATCACCGCTTGGGGCTGCAACATTTTGAACCTTCCGTCGTATCGTTTCACGCCAGAGCGTATAAAGACCCGCGCCGCAGATCAGCGCAATCCCCACCCAGCCCGTCGCGTCGGGCAAGGTGCCAAAGATCACCGCGCCCCAGAAAATCGCCATCGGCATGCCGATATATTCAAACGGCGCAATCAGCGCGGCCTCGGTGGTGCGGTAGGCCTGCGACATCATCATGCCGCCAATGCCCACGGCAAAGCCGGTGGCGGCAAAGGCCCACCAGTCGGGCATGGCGGGCACGATCCACGGGCGGAACAGAAAGGCCAGCGAGGGGTCGGACGACCCCGACAGATGCCCGTCCCCCACCCACAGCCCCATGGTCGACGACACCACGATAAACCCCGCCTGCACATAAAAGCTGAAGGTCACGGCGGATTCCGTATCGCGCATCCGGCGGGTCATCATGTGGCTGGTGGCATAGCAGGCCGCCGAGATCAGCACGAGGATGGCCGCAGGCTGGATCACCCCGGCGCCGGGACGCAGCATCACGATCACCCCCAGCAACCCCACCCCGACCGCCGCCCACCGGCGCGGACCCACCGGTTCATGCAGGAACACCGCCGACATGGTGGTCACCAGCAAGGGCGCGATGAAGGCGGTGGCCACGGCATCGGCCAGTGGCATCGCAGCAAGGCCAAGGAAGTAGGTGACGTTGGACACCATCACCACCGACACGCGGAACAGGTGTTCCCTGGGGCGGCGGGTGATCAACTGGCGAAACCCCGTGCCGCTGACCACGATCACCGCCGCGATCAGCACCATCCCGATCAGCGCGCGGATCAGGATGACCTGATGCAGCGCATAGGTGCCCGACAGCGCCTTGATGGCAAGGTCATTGACCGACAGGATCAGCGCGCCGCCAAGGGCGAACAGAATGCCCGTGACGGGGCGGCTTTGCGGTACGGCGGTCATGCCGCCACTTGAGGCCGGGCGCGGCGGGGCGTCTGTTCTGCCCGCGACATGGGGGCCATATGGGGCCGACATGGACGCGACAGTTACGCCTTTGCCGCGCGCACCAGCCGTTCCAGCACCTCAAGAAAGCGGGATCGGTCGGCCTTGGAAAACAGCTTGCCGCCGCCCTGACGGAACGGGTCGGCGGATCGCAGGTCCTGCATCAGATCGCGGGTGGCCAGCACGTTGCCGATGTTGCGGTCGTGCAATTCCTCGCCGTTGTGCTTCAGAACCTTCGCCCCTGCCGCCACGCATTTCGCGGCCAGGGGGATGTCGCCCGTCACCACCACATCGCCCGGCCCGCAGGCCTCGGCGATCCACTTGTCGGCCTCGTCCGGGCCATCGGCCACAAAGACCGACTCCACCAGCGGGTTTGCCGAAGGCCGGATGCCACCGTTCGACACCAACACCATCCGCATGCCGTGGCGGGTGGCGACACGTTCAGCCTCGGCCTTGACCGGGCAGGCATCGGCGTCGATGTAGAGGGTCATGGCAGCACCCCGGAACTGAGGGTCTTACGCATGCAACGCGCCGGCGTGGAAGGCGACGTGTTCTTCCATGAAGGTCGAGATGAAGAAATACGAATGGTCATAGCCCTTCTGCATGCGGAACGACCCGCCCTGACGGCGTTCGGCCATCGCCCCTGCCAAAGCCTCGGGTTTCAGCAGATCCAGAAACTGATCCGCCGTGCCCTGATCAATCAGCATCGGCCCGTCAAAGCCGCGCTTTTTCATCAGCAGGGTGGCGTCATGTGCCGCCCATGTGGCCTCATCCGGCCCCAGATAGGCGGTAAACTGCTTGCGGCCCCAATCGCTGGCGGTCGGGTTGCAGATCGGCGCAAAGGCCGAAACCGACCGGAACCGGCCCGGAAAGCTCATCGCCAGGGTCAGCGCGCCATGCCCGCCCATCGAATGGCCGGTGATGGATTGCGCCACCTCGGCCAGAGGGAAGGCCTTGAACAACTGGTCGGGCAGATCGTCGGTGATGTAATCCCACATGCGGAACTGCGGTGCCCATGGGGTTTGCGTGGCGTTGACGTAAAACCCGGCCCCCTGACCCAGATCATAGGCCGCGTCGTTCGCCACGCCGTCGCCACGCGGCGAGGTGTCGGGAAACACCACGGCAATCCCGGCCTCGGCAGCCCAGCGTTGCGCCCCCGATTTGACCATGGCGTTTTCATGCGTGCAGGTCAGGCCCGACAGGAACCACAGCAGCGGCACCGGGCCATCTTCGGCCACTTCGGGCAGGAACAGCCCGAAGGTCATCTCGCCGCCGCAGGCAGCGGACTGGTGGCTGTACACCCCTTGGGTGCCGCCAAAGGCGCGGTTTTCTGACAGGGTTTTCACGGCCAGGCTCCTTCTTATGGGTTCACAAGGGCAATCACGCCCGTCACCGTCAGCACCGAAACCACGGTGGATATCAGGATCGCGGTCGACACCCGTTGCGGCGCAATACCGTAATGCTGCGCCAGAATATAGACATTGCCCGCCACCGGCAGGGCGGCGGCGGCAATCATCACGCCCGCAGCATAGGCGTCCACGTCAAACACATACAGGGCGGCCACCGCCACGGCACAGGGATGCAGCACCAGCTTGGCGAAAGACAGCCAGACCGCCACCTCGGCGCGTTCCGCCCGGCGCCCGGCCAGCGAGGCCCCGATGGCAAACAGCGCGCAGGGCGTGGCGGCTGCCCCCAGCAAGGTCATGAATTCATTGACCGGCACCGGCAGCGTCAACCCCGACGCCCCCCAGGCCAGCCCCAGCACGATCGACACGATCATCGGATTGGACAGCAGGCCCATCCCGAGGATGCGGAAAATTCCAAGGCTCATCCGGCCTTCGCGAAAGCCCGCGATCAGCATGGTCAGTACGGATGTGAACACGATCAGATCGACCGACAGCACCAGCAGCACCGGCCCCACGGCGCGCGGCCCGATCAGCAGCGACAGCATCGGTATGCCCAGAAACCCGACATTGCCGATCACGCCGCAATGGGCCTCGACCACCGCCTCTTGCGCGCCCGCCCCCCGCAGCAGCGCCACCCCGGCCACAATCGCCCAGACAAGCACCGAGGCAGAAAGATAGGCCCAGACAAAGGGCCAGCTGAACACCTCGCCCAGTGACAGGTTGGCCGCAAAGCCGAAAATCATTGCCGACAGCGGAAAGTAAAACACGAACTTGGTCAGAAAGGTCGTGGCCTCGGGCGTGAAGAAACGCAGCCGCCCGGCCAGAAAGCCAAGGCCGATCACGGCAAAGAACGGCAGGGTTTTCAACAGGATTGCGAGCATCTGCCGTTCATTTCATGCCCCTACGGTCAAGGCAAGGCGTAGGGCTGCGGTTTTCCCCTCAGCCGCCCCCGATCAGCGCCCCTGCCGCAAACACAAGACCGCCGCCCAGCACCACCTGCAAGGCCGCGCGCAGGAAGGGGGTTTCCATATAGCGGTTCTGAATCCAGGCAATCGCCCACAGTTCGACGAACACCACCACCATGGCAATCGTGGTGGCGGTCCAGAAATCGGGAATCAAATAGGGCAGGGCGTGGCCAAGCCCGCCCACAGTGGTCATCACCCCACTGGCAAAGCCGCGCTTCCACGGGCTGCCCCGGCCCGATAGCACGCCATCGTCATGCGCGGCTTCGGTGAACCCCATCGAAATGCCCGCCCCGACAGAGGCCGCAAGCCCGACCAGCAGGGTGGTGCGGGTGTCTTGCGTGGCAAAGGCGGTGGCGAAAATCGGCGCGAGGGTGGACACCGACCCATCCATCAGCCCCGCCAGCCCCGGCTGAACCCAAGTCAGGATGAACTGGCGTCTGGCGGTGGTATCCTCGGTGGCGCGGGCGTCCCCGGTCAGCGCGGTTTGCAGGCCATCGGCGCGGACCTCGTGCCCGGCCTCGGCCTGCGCCAGATCGCCCAGCAGGCGGCGGGTGGCGGCATCGGTCGTGCGGGCGGCGGCGCGTTCGTAAAAGGCGCGGGCCGCCTGTTCCATCGCCTGCGCCTCGGCCCGGATGGCCGCAAGGCTCAGCCCCTGCGTCAGCCAGATGGGGCGGCGGGCATGGAACCCCGCCACATGCTCGCGCCGGATCAGCGGGATCATCTCGCCGAACCGCGCCCGGTGCAGGTCGATCAGCCGCTGGCGGTGGCTGTCTTCCTCAACCGCCATGGCCGAAAAGATCGCGGCTGTCGCGGCATATTCGCCCCGCAGGGTTGCGGCATAGGTGCGGTAGATGCGGGCGTCGTCTTCCTCGGATGAAATCGCCAGCGCCAGCACCTCTTGCTCCGAAAGATCGGCAAAGCGGCGGCGGTTGGTGAGGGAGCTGAGCATGGCATGTCTCACAGTCTGGAATCATTCTAATCTACAGCCGCCGCAAGCCGCCACAAGGGCGTTTTGGCAAAATGAACAGATCAGTTCACTTTTTGCTTGCCAAACTGAACGACTCGGTTCACTTATATCTGAACGAAACAGTTCAGATATGGAGACTGCCATGAAACTCGCCGCCCCCGCCCTTGGTGCCGCCCTGATCGCACTGACGCTGACCGTAACCCCCGCTGCCGCCTTTTCGGTGACGTTCAGCCTGCCCAGCCTGACCTTCCCCGACAGCGACGTGACGGCCTCGACCAAAACCTGCGATGCGGCGCAAACCTCTGTCTGCACGCCGAAAAACTAGGGTCGGTCGCGGTGGCTTGCCGGCTGTGTCGCGGATGATCTATGGTTGCCGAAAGGGGATGCCATGATCAGCGCTGTGCAGGCCGAGATCCGCAAGGGTCGCAAATACGATCAGGTGCTGGAAGGCGCGCGGACAGTGTTTCTGCGCGACGGTTTTGACGGGGCCTCGGTCGACGACATTGCGCGCGAGGCCGGGGTCAGCAAGGCCACACTGTACAGCTATTTCCCCGACAAGCGCCTGCTGTTCATGGCGGTGGCAACGCTGGAATGCCGCCGTCAGGCCGATGAGGCCGAGGCCGTGATCGACGACACCGCCCCGGTGGCGCAAGTGCTGACAGAAGCGGCAACCCGCATCACCGGCTTCGTGCTGTCGGATTTCGGCCAGCGGGTGTTCCGCATCTGCGTGGCCGAAAGCGACCGTTTTCCGGGGCTGGGGCACGAATTCTACCACTCCGGCCCCTTGCTGATCCGCGAACGGCTGGTCGAACACCTGCGCTGCGCCATCCGGCGCGGGGAACTGGTGATCGACGATGTGACCCTTGCGGCGGATCAGTTCATCCAGCTGTGCAAGGCCGACCTGCACGAACGGATGATCTTCGGCATGGCAGAATGCTGCACCCTGAGCGACCGCAAGCGGATCATCGACGGGGCGGTGGCGATGTTCATGGCGCGGTATGGGGTGCAGAAATGAGCCGGATAACAGTTTCGCCGCCTGTCCCTACCAGTTTGTACAGGTCTGGTTTACCGGTCAGATAGGCTCTCCATGTAGCTTTGCCCGTCTGCTCCTTCACTTTGCCGTTGCGCATCTGAGAGCCAATATGTTGTAGCGAAAGCTCTGCTTTGGATTGATGGAAAAGATCGTGTATCTTTTGATCCAACTTACTCAGCACGACCGTCTGCGATGGCACGGCTTTGGTCTTTTGCGGCTGTTTTCCGATCTGCTCTGCGGTCAGACCGATTTCTCGAAGATATGCCACCAGCGGCCCGAAATCCTTGTCATCCGACACGATCAGAAATGATGTCGCAAGTCCCCTGTGTGCGATGTCGAGTGCGCCGATCACCAGATGAACATCCGCTCGGTTCTTCCCGTGTGCGGTCGAACAATGTATCGTCAGGTAGTTGATTTCTGATGCCCATTCCTTGCGAACTGTCATGTCACCATAAACACGCCGAATGGCTGTATTGCCCAAGTTGTTTGCAACAGACTCAATCACCGATAGTTCGACATGCGGAATATTGTCTCCATCAACAAGGATCGCAACGCGCGCTTTTGTTGTGCTTACAGAAAACGGGGAAAGATCCATCGTGCAACCTGCCAAAATCCAAACTTCTGACAGGTTCTCAAACGATTGCGGCAGTTTAAGGGCCACGCCTTCCCCCATTCACATTGGCTCAAATATCCTCGGGGGGTGAATTGGCGTCAGCCAAGAGGGGGGCAGACGGCCCCCCTACCCGTTTTCCCGCAGCACGGCACCGGCAAGGTACAGCGACCCGCAGATCAGCACCCGCGCATGGGGTGATGTGGCCGCGATCTCGGTCAGGGCCGCGGCCACGGACCCGGCCGCCGCGGCCTCGATGCCGACGCTGCGGGCCGCGTCGCGCGTCACCTCGGCGGGCAGGGTGTTCTTTTCGCCGGGGATCGACACCGCGTGCAGGCGGGCGACAGCCCCGGCCAGCGGTGCCATGTATCCGGCGACATCCTTGGTGTTCAGCATGCCGCAGATCAGGTGAGTCTCGCGCGCGGGCATCGCGGCCAGTGTCGCGGCCACCGCCGCGCCCCCCGCCGGGTTATGGCCGCCGTCCAGCCACAGCTCTGCGGACGGCGCAAGGTCCACCAGCGGGCCAACACGCAGGCGCTGCATCCGGGCGGGCCAGACCGCCTGCGTCACGGCAGCCTCGCAGGCCGCCGTATCGCGGCCCAGATGGCGCAGGGCGGTGATCGCGATACCGGCGTTCTGCACCTGATGCGGGCCGGGCAGCACCGGCAGGGGCAGATCCAGCAGCCCGCGGTCATCCTGATAGATCAGCCGCCCGCGTTCGGCCCAGACCTGCCAATGCTGGCCGTAGACCAGCAGGGGCGCGCCAAGACGGGCGGCGCGGGCCTCGATCACGGCCAGCCCTTCGTCCGACTGCGGACCGACGATCACCGGCACGCCGCGCTTGATGATCCCGGCCTTTTCGCCCGAAATCGCGGCGACGGTGTCGCCCAGAAAGGCCTGATGGTCCAAAGACACGGGGGTAATGACCGACAGCGCCGGGTCCATCACGTTGGTCGCATCCAGCCGCCCGCCAAGGCCGACCTCCAGCAGGGTCCAGTCGGCGGGCGTGCGGGCAAAGGCCAGAAAGGCGGCGCAGGTGGTGATCTCGAAAAATGTGATCTCGTCCGGCCCGTTGGCGACCACGCATTCGTCCAGCAGCGTGGTCAGCGCGGGTTCGGAAATCAACTCGCCCGCCAGCCGGATACGTTCGTGGAACCTGGCAAGGTGCGGCGAGGTATAGGCGTGGACCTTGTCACCACCCGCCTCCAGCCCCGCGCGGATCATGGCCTGCGTGCTGCCCTTGCCATTGGTCCCGGCAATGTGGATCACCGGGGGCAGGCGGCGTTCGGGGTGGCCAAGCGCCGCCAGCAGACGATGCACCCGGTCCAGCGTCAGGTCGATGACCTTGGGGTGCAGGGTCATCATCCGTTCAAGAACGGCGTCCGACCCTGTGGTCACGCCGGAACCTCGGCCACCGGGTCTGGCGCAGGCGCCGGCAGGTCGCCCTTGATGGCGGGCGGCTGGCCGGTCAGCATCCGCACCAGCGTCACCAGTTCATCCTTCATCGCGTGGCGGTGGGTCACGCGGTCCAGCATGCCGTGATCCAGCAGATATTCGGCGCGCTGAAACCCTTCGGGCAGTTTCTCGCGGATGGTCTGTTCGATCACCCGCGCCCCGGCAAAGCCGATCTGCGCGTTCGGTTCGGCAATCTGCACATCGCCCAGCATGGCATAAGACGCGGTGACGCCCCCGGTGGTGGGGTGGGTCAACACGACGATATAGGGCAGTCCCGCCTCGCGCAGCATCTGCACGGCCACGGTGGTCCGCGGCATCTGCATCAGAGACAACATGCCTTCCTGCATCCGCGCGCCGCCAGAGGCGGAAAACAGCACGAAGGGCCGCTTCATCTGCACGGCACGCTGTGCGCCCGCGATGATCGCATTGCCGACATACATGCCCATCGAGCCTGCCATGAAGCTGAAATCCTGGGCGGCGGCCACGATGGGGGTGCGCGAAATCTCGCCCTCGGCCACCAGCATCGCATCCTTTTCGCCGCTGGCCTTTTGGGCTGCCTTGATGCGGTCGGGGTATTTCTTCTGATCGCGGAAATGCAGCGGGTCCACCACGGCCTCGGGCACCTTCACCTCGGTAAAGATGCCGCCGTCAAACAGGGCGACGAACCGGTCACGCGGGCTGATCGCCATGTGGTGATCGCAGTTGGAACAGACGTTCAGCGCCGCCTGCAATTCGCGGTGAAACAGCATGGTGCCGCATTCGGGGCACTTGGTCCACAGGTTCTCGGGCACCTCGCGGCGCGAGAACAGCGAGTTGATCTTGGGGCGGACGTAGTTGGAAATCCAGTTCATGCGGGCTGCCCTATCGTGCCGTCGGTTGGCCTCTCAGATAATCGCCGGGGCCGGGAAATGCAATCAGGATGGGCGGGCCTGCGCGCGACAGGCGGGGGATCGCAGCGCCGCCCCGCGGTTTGTTTCCATTGCAGGGTCTTTGAGGATCGCGGGTTCTGCCCTAAGCTGGCCCCGGACCATTCGTACCGAGGGCATCTGCATGCAACCGACCGACCCGCTTTCTGGCCGTCAGTGGCACTTTGCCCAGATCGGCAACATCGGCCGCATCTGGGATGATTATACCGGGGCCGGGGTGTCGGTCGCGGTCTATGACGACGGGGTGCAGGCGGACCACCCCGATCTGGCCGCCAGCTATGACAGCAGCGCCGAGTTCGTCTATGACGGGGTCCGCTATGGCCCGGCACCTCTGAACGGGCAGGCCGGGCACGGAACCGCCGTGGCCGGGCTGATCGCGGCTGCGGCCAACAACGGGCGGGGCGGGGTTGGCGTGGCCTTCGGGGTCGATCTGACCGGGGTGAATTATCTGGATGTGATCCAGACCTATCACAACCCCGGAAACGCCGCCGATATGGCCCTGTACCGCGCCGCCATGCGGCATGCTGCAAACTTTGATGTCATGTCAAACAGTTGGGGGTGGAGCGACCAGTTCTCTGCCGATCAGAACCTGTCCGATGACGGCAGCTATGCCGCCCGCGACACGGCGCTTTATGCCGAGATTTCGGCAACCGGGCGCGGCGGGCTTGGCACGATCATCGTGCAGGCCGCCGGCAATGATGCGCAGGATGCCGGGGGCGATGGCTGGAACGTGTCGCGCCACACGATCACGGTTTCGGCTGCCGACCCGACCGGGTTCGTGGCCGATTATTCCAACTGGGGGCCGTCAATCCTGATCGCGGGTCCGGCGGCCGAGGTGACGACGGATCTGGTCGGCGGCGGCGGATATAACCGGGGTGCCAATGACGGTGACCCGTTGCCGGTGGATTACACGGGCACGTTCAACGGCACGTCGGCGGCGACTCCAGTGGTGTCGGGCGTGGTGGCCCTGATGCTGGAGGCCAATGCAGGCCTTGGCTGGCGCGATGTGCAGGGCATTCTGGCGCTGACGGCGGGGCATACCGGATCGGCCTATGGCAGCGCGGGGTCGGGGTCCGAGATTGGCGGATGGGGCTTTGGTGGCGGGTCCGGCTGGAACGGCGGCGGGCGGGCCTATCATTATTCCTACGGGTTCGGGATGGTCGACGCCTATGCCGCCGTGCGCATGGCCGAGGCCTGGGCCGCCTTTGGCCGGGCCGCCCAGACATCGGCCAACGAACAGGAGGTGAGGCTGGATTACACCGGCTTTGCCCGCAACATCCCCGATTACAACCAGTTTTCCGCTGTGCCGGGGGTGGTCACCATCGCGCTGACAACCGCGCAGGTGATCGAGGTCGAATCGATCTATGTCACTGTCAGCCTGACGCACAGCTATGCCGACGATCTGGTGATTTCCCTGTTTTCGCCCGATGGCATCGAAATTCCGCTGATGTCCTCGGCCCCCTATTTCGACCTGATGGAGTCGGGTTTTACCTGGACCTTCGCCGTCGAGGCGCTGCGCGGCTACAGCAGCGCCGGCACCTGGACGGTTCAGGTCGAGGATTTTGTGGCAGGCGATGTCGGTGTTCTGACCGATGTGCAGATCCAGTTGTTCGGATCGACGGCCACGGCCAATGATCTGTTTCATTTTACCGACGATTTTCTGGCCCTTGCGGCCATCGACCCCACCCGCGCCCGGATTGACGACACCGATGGCGGCACCGACTGGGCGAATTTTGCGGCCATCGCCGGGCGCATCGTGGCGAACATGGCGGCCAACGGCACTGTCACCGTGGCCGGCGCGCTGTGGACCCGCTTTGCCGCAGGGGCCGCCGAGATCGAGAATTTTCACGCGGGCGACGGCAATGACAATGTCACCGGCAACACGCTGGTCAATCACATCATCGGCGCGCGGGGCAATGACGTGATCAAGGGCATCGGCGGCAGCGACCGTCTGGAGGGCGGTGCCGGCAATGACAATCTGAACGGCGGCAGCCAGATGGATGTGCTGACGGGCGGGGCGGGCAATGATGTGCTGACCGGGGCCAGCGGCCACGACACGCTGACAGGCGGAGGCGGCGAAGACAGCTTTGTGTTCGCTGCGAATTTTGGCCGTGACGTGATTACCGACTTCCGCAACAACATCGACACGCTCCGGCTGGATGACACGCTGTGGGGCGGGGGCCTGACGGTCGCGCAGGTGCTGGCGCAGCACGCCAGTTACAACGGCGCGGGCAATGCCATTCTGACCTTTGGCAGTTCGGTCCTGACCCTGACGGGCATCCTGAACCACGGCATCCTGTCGGATGACATCGTGATCATCTGACGCAAAAGCGGTCTTCGGGCAGCCGCAGGATCAGGTTGGGGTCGATGCAGACCCCTTGCCACACATCCCACAGGCTGTTGTGGCCGACGCCAAAGAAGTTGCCGCCGGTTTGCGCCAGCATGTCGGTCATCACCTGAAAATGAAGATGCGGGGCCCAGCCACCGTTTTCGGGCCAGTCGCCCAGATGGGCGATCACCTGGCCAGGATCGACCGTATCGCCGGGCTGCAACAGCCCCGGCAGGGTTCCCGCAAGGTGGCCGTAAAGCGTGTGAAAGGTCACATCGCCCGCCTGATGGTCAAGGATCAGGGTGTTGCCATAATCCAGCGGGTCGGCGTTGTAGGTGACGTGGCGCACAGTGCCCGCCAGTGGCGCATGCACGGGCGTCATGGCGGGGGCGAACACGTCGATGCCCAGATGCCGGGTGCGGCGTTCCGGGCTTGCGGCATCGGCGAATTGCGCGCTGCGGTAAACATGGCGATCCTCGCCGTAGGTGCCGATGCCGTAGGGCACGCCTTGGGCGGCAAACCACGCATCAAAGGCGGGGTCGGAAAAGGCGGGCATTTGCGGGTGTTCGCCATTGGTCAGCAGGGCAAGGCTGGGGCCATCCTGGATTGCGGGCAGGAAAAGGGGCGCTGCGGTGACAGTGGCCAGATGGGCGCGCACGGCAGGTTCGGCGGGGGTTGCAGGCAACCCAGCCCCGCGCCGCAACACCGCCAGCAGCAGACCCGCATCCACCGCACGCAGGCGGGCGGCGGTTTCGCAGGCCAGATCATCGCCCGCGTCCAGCGCGGCAAGGATCGCGGGCAGGGTGGTGGCATCGGGGGCGGCAATCCCCAGACCACGCAGGGCGGCGTAAAGATCGGGCTGGCCGCGCAGAGCGGATATATCCATCTTTCAGAACCTTTTGCGCGCGCGCAGCGCCGCCCCGATGGTGCCATCGTCCAGATAATCCAGCTCGCCGCCAATCGGCACGCCTTGCGCCAGCGAGGTGACGGACACCCCCGTCGCCGCCAGCACGTCGGCGATGTAATGCGCGGTGGTCTGCCCGTCGACCGTGGCGTTCAGGGCAAGGATCACCTCGGTCACCCCTTCATCGGCAACCCGCGCCATCAGCCGGGGGATGCGCAATTCCTCTGGCCCGATGGCATCCAGCGCCGACAGCGTGCCACCCAGAACGTGATAGCGGCCCTTGAAGACTTGGCCCCGTTCCATCGCCCACAGATCGGCCACATCCTCGACCACACAAATCTCGCTGGTCGCGCGGCGCGGGTCGGCGCAGATGGCGCAGGTATCGGCGGTGCCGATATTGCCGCAGGTCTGGCAATCGCGGGCCGACAGCGCCACCTGCGCCATCGCCTGCGCCAAGGGGGCCATGATCTGGCCCCGTTTTTTCAGCATCACCAGCACGGCACGGCGGGCCGACCGGGGGCCAAGCCCCGGCAGACGGGCCATCAGGTCGATCAGCGCCTCGATGCCCCCGTCTTTTGGGCCCCCATCTTTTGTGCCCCCGTCCTTTGTGCCCGCATCGTCCCGCATCAGAACGGCAGCTTCATGCCCGCAGGCAGGCCCAGACCTTCGGACAGCCGCGCCATTTCCTGCTGGCTGCGGGCAGAGGCCTTCATCTGCGCATCGTGAATGGCGGCAAGGATCAGATCCTCGACCACTTCCTTTTCCGACGCGACCAGAATGGACGGATCGATGTCCAGCCCCGTCACCTCGCCCTTGGCGGTGGCGCGCGCCTTGACCAGCCCGCCACCGGATTCGCCCACCAGAACGGTGCGGGCCAGATCGTCCTGCATTTCGGCCATCTTGACCTGCATGTCCTGTGCGGCCTTCATCATCTTGGCCATGTCGCCAAGCCCGCCCAACCCTTTCAGCATGATGCTGCCTCCACCTTGTGTTTCGCTTCTGGAAATAGGGGCCATGGGCCGGTGCCGCAAGGCATCAGTCTTCCTCGAACGGATCCCATTCGTCTTCCACCTCGGGCAAGGCCTCGGCGGCGGCGGTCGCGGCCATCGCCTCGACCGTGCGGATGTCGGTGATCCTGGCCCCCGGAAACGCCGCCATCACCGCCTGCACCATCGGGTTTTCCATCGCTTCGGCGCGGGCGGCGGTGGCTTCGGCGTCGCGGTCCTCGGCCAGGGTGGGCGCCCCGCCGGAACTGACCACCGACACGCCCCACCGGCTGCCCGTCCAGGCCTGCAACCGCTGCGACAGACGGGCGGCAAAATCGGGCGAGGCTTGCGGGGTCGGCTCAAACTCGATCCGTCCGGGCGAATAGCGCACAAGCCGCAGGCAGGTTTCCACCTCGACCAGCAGGGTCATGTCGCGCTTTTCGCGGATCAGATCGACGACGGCATCAAAGCTGGCCAGCATCGGCGCGGCATCCGTCTGCAGCGCCACGGCCTGACCGCCCTGCATCACCGGGCCGCGCACAGGGGCGTTTGTCGGGGCGCTTGGGGCCATCCGCATCGGCGCATGAACCATGCCACCGCCACCGCCAGGCGCACCGCCCGCGACCGGGCCACTTTGTGCGGGCGTGGGCGAGGTCGATTGCAGCCGTTTGATCAGCAGTTCCGGGTCGGGCAGGTCGGACACATGGGTCAGGCGGATCACGGCCATTTCGGCGGCCATCATCGCGTTCGGGGCAAGGGCCACTTCCTCCAGCGATTTCAGCAGCATCTGCCATGTGCGTGACAGCACCCGCATCGGCAGGCGCGCGGCCATATCGAGGCCCCGCAGGCGCTCATCCGGCGGGGTGGTCGGGTCTTCGGCGGCGGCGGGCGTGATCTTGATGACCGAAATCCAATGGGCGATCTCGGCCAGATCGCGCAGCACGGCCATCGGGTCGGCGCCGTCGGCATATTGCGCCGACAGCTCCTCCAGCGCCTGTGCGGCATCGCCGCGCATCACCAGATCGAACAGATCCAGCACCCGGCCCCGGTCGGCCAGCCCCAGCATCGCGCGCACCTGCGCTGCCGATGTTTCCCCCGCGCCATGCGCAATCGCCTGATCCATCAGGCTCATGGCGTCGCGCACCGACCCTTCGGCCGCGCGGGTGATCAGCGCCATGGCATCGGGGGCGAGGCTGGCATTTTCCAGCGCCGCCACCCGCGCCAGATGGGCCATCATGACCTCAGGCTCGATGCGTTTCAGATCGAACCGCTGACAGCGCGACAGCACGGTGACGGGCACCTTGCGGATCTCGGTGGTGGCAAAGATGAATTTCACATGGGCAGGCGGTTCTTCCAGCGTCTTCAACAGCGCGTTGAACGCGTTGGTCGACAGCATGTGCACTTCGTCGATGATATAGATCTTGTAGCGCGCGGATGCCGCCCGATAGTGAACGGAATCAATGATTTCGCGGATGTCGCCCACCCCGGTACGCGAGGCTGCGTCCATCTCCATCACATCGACATGGCGGCCTTCGGCGATGGACCGGCAGGTGTCGCACAGCCCGCAGGGTTCGGTCGTCGGCCCCCCGCTGCCATCCGGGCCGGTACAGTTCAGCCCCTTGGCGATGATCCGCGCGGTGGTGGTCTTGCCCACCCCCCGCACGCCCGTCATCACAAAGGCATGGGCAATGCGGTCGGCGGCAAAGGCGTTCTTCAGCGTGCGCACCATTGCCTCCTGGCCGATCAGGTCGGCAAAGGTCTGGGGGCGGTACTTGCGGGCCAGAACCTGATAGGCGGGCATCTGAGGGGCGGGGGTGTCGGACATGGGCATCCTTTGGCTTGGGGTCCAGTCTAGAACGTGTCAGTCCGGGCGGCAACCGCTGTGGGCGCGGTTTGCCAAATGACGGCTTCGTGGGTTGTGGCGGCGGGGCGGCTGGGGCAAAATCGGCGGATGATGCATCTGCGCGCCCTGTTGATCGCCCTGTCGCTGTCCCCCTTGCCCGTCGCGGCGCAAGAGTCGGTGGCGTTGAAAACCGCGCTTTCGGTGGCGGCGACCAAGGATTGGGACGGGGCGCTGGCCATCACCTCGGGCCTGGGCCGCGAGGTCATCGAATGGCAGCGCCTGCGCAGCGGCGAGGGCACGCTGACCGACTATGAGGCGTTTCTGACCCGCAACCCCGATTGGCCCGGCCTGCCCCTGCTGGTGAAAAAGGGCGAGGTGGCGGTGGCGCGGTCGACCAGCCCGGACCGCATCACCGCCTATTTCGCGACGGCACGGCCCGCCACCGGGGCCGGGGCCGTGGCGCTGGTGCGCGCCTACATGGCCCTGGGTCAGGTTGGCCCCGCCGAGGCCGAGGCCATGCGGGCCTGGGCCAACCTGCCCTTTGCCGCCGAGGATGAGGCCGCGTTGCTGGCCCTGGCCCCCGATGCCCTGGCGCTGGTGCATGAGGTGCGGCTGGACCGTCTGCTGTGGCAGGATCGCCGGGCCGAGGCGCGCCGGATGATCCCGCGCGTGTCGCAGGGCTGGGCCGCGCTGGCCGCCGCGCGCATGGCGCTGCGTGCCCAGGGGCCGGGCACGACCGCGCTGGTCAATGCGGTGCCACCGGCACTGGCCAATGACCCCGGACTGGCGTTCGAGCGGTTTCAGTGGCGGATGAAGCAGGACTTGTCCGACGAGGCGCTGGCCCTGCTGACCGAACGCAGTGCCAGTGCCGCAAGCCTTGGCGATCCGGCCATGTGGGCGGACCGCCGCGCCGTGCTGGCCCGCGCCCTGATGCGCGAGGGCCGCGCCGCCGAGGCCTACCGCACCGCCGCCAGCCATCACCTGACCTCGGGGGCCGATTACGCCGATCTCGAATTTCTGGCGGGCTTCATTGCGCTGCGCAAGCTGAACGACCCCGCCACCGCTCTGACCCATTTCCAGCGGCTGGAGGCTGCGGTTTCCACGCCCATCAGCCTGTCGCGGGCGCTCTATTGGCAGGGCCGCGCGCTGGAGGCCGCGGGGCAGCCCTCTGCCCCCGCCTATACGCGTGCCGCAGCGCATCAGACCGCCTATTACGGTCTGCTTGCGTCGGAAAAGCTGGGTGCGCCGCTGTCTGCCGCGCTGATCGCCGACAGCGCCCCGGCCGACTGGCGCAAGGCGGCCTTCGCGCAATCCTCGGTCATGCAGGCGGGGCTTTTGCTGCTGAAGGCGGGCGACAGGACGCTGGCGAAGCGGTTTTTCCTGCAACTGGGCGAAAGCCTTGGCGCGGGCGAGCTGGACCAGTTGTCCGATGCCATGCTGCAACTGGGCGAACCTCATATCGCGGTGCTGATCGGCAAGGCGGCGGCAGAGCGGGGCATCATCCTGCCCCGCGCCTATTACCCGGTGCCGGGCTTTGTGCCCGAGGGTCTGGCGGTCAGCCGGGCTCTGGCGCTGGCCATTTCGCGGCGCGAGTCGGAATTCGACCCCGCCGCCCGCAGCCCGGCGGATGCGCGCGGGTTGATGCAGGTGCTGCCCGGCACCGCCAAGCTGATGGCCACCCGGCTGGGCCTGCCTTATGTCGGCGGCAACTTGACGGCGGACCCGGCCTACAACGTCAAGCTGGGGGCGGCCTATCTGGCGCAGATGGCCGAGGAATTCGGGCCGTCGGTGGCCCTGATCGCATCGGGCTACAACGCAGGCCCCGGCAGGCCGCGCCGCTGGATCACCGAATTCGGCGACCCGCGACGCGCCGATGTGGATGTGATCGACTGGGTGGAAACCATCCCCTTCACCGAAACCCGCACCTATGTCATGCGGGTGGTCGAAGGCGTGGTGATCTACCGCGCCAAGCTGCGCGGCGATGTGGGCGAGGTGCGGGTGACGGCAGAGTTGAAAGGGTAGGGCGGGGTTCACCCCGCCGCAGGCCTGCCGCCACCGATACGCCTTGCCGGGGGCCGACGGCGGGGTGAACCCCGCCCTACGGGCGAAATCCGTCCGGGATGGCATCGTGCCCGTCCAGCACCAGATCGGCCATCACCTGCGCCACCTTGGGGGCCATGCCGAAGCCGATCTTGAACCCGCCATTGGCGACGAACACGCCGTGACGGCCCGGCCAGACCCCCAACAGCGGCGCGCGGGATTTCGAGCGCGGGCGGATGCCGGACCAGCGGGCCACGACCTCTGCCCCGGCAAGCACCGGCAGCGCGGCAATCGCGCGGGCGTGCAGGGCGTGAAGCTGATCATCCACGCCGTCCTGCGTCCATAGGGTTTCCGATGTGGACCCGACCGCCACCGTGCCATCCGCATGCGGCACGATGTGCAGCCCGTCGGCAAACAGTTGCGGGGCATCGGGCGCGTCATGCCGCAGGGCCAGCGCCTGCCCCTTCACCCCCGTCCCCATGTCGCGCCCCAGATCGGCCGACAGGGCGCGCAAACCCGCCACCCCGGTCGCATGGATCACAGCACCCTCATCCTGCACATCACCCAGCACAACCTCGGCCCCCGCCGCCCGAAGCGCCGCGACCAGCGCCGCCAGCGCCATCTGCGGGTGCAGCCGCGCGCACAGGGTATCGCGCACGAGGTAGCCCGAGGGCGAAGACGGCTCCCACGCCCCCCCCGTCACCGGCACCACCAGCCAGTCGGCCCGCCCCTGCCACAACGCGGCCGCAGATACCCCCCTTGCGCGCGCCATGTCCACCGCCGCCACATCGGCCAGGGGTTGCAGCCGACCCGTGCGGGCATAGCCAGACGGCAGGCCCGACGCGGCCTCGACCGCCGCCCACCAGCCTTTGGCCATCAGCAGGCTGTCCAGTTGAAACGCCTTCTTCGGGTTCCACTGTTCGGGCACATGCGGGGCCATCGCGCCCACCAGCCCGCCCGACGACCCCGCCCCGATGCCCTGCGTGTCAACCACCCGCACCCGCGCGCCGCGCTGCACGCAGGCCCAGGCGATGGACAGGCCAAAGATCCCCGCCCCCCGCACCGTCAGATCGACCCTTGCCATTCCCCGCGCCCTTCATCATGCATGCCGCACGGCAAGGACGTATCTGAAATGACCCCCACCGAACAGGGCAGCCCAGTCGATTGGAAGGATGGCATCCTTCCGGTGTCGCGCCGCTTTGACGACCCCTATTTCTCGATCCACGATGGGCTGGCAGAGACGCAGCATGTCTATCTGGCGGGCAACGGGTTGCCGGGGCGGCTGTGCGACGGGTTTCAGATTGCCGAACTGGGCTTTGGCACCGGTCTGACCCTGCTGGCCACGCTGCTGGCCCACACCGGGCCGGGCCGCGTTCATTACACCAGCTTTGAGGCCTACCCCCTGCCCGCCACCGATATTGCCCGCGCCTTGCAGGCTTTTCCGCAGGCTCTGGCGGTGGCTGGCCCGTTTCTGGACCAATGGGCCGCCGGGGCCACCACGATCGACCTTGGCCCCATCACCGCGACCATCATCCTTGGCGATGCGCGCGACACCTTGCCCGCGTGGAATGGTCGCGCCGATGCCTGGTATCTGGACGGGTTTTCCCCCGCCAAGAACCCCGAGCTTTGGTCGCCCGACCTGATGCGCGCCGTCGCCCGCCACACCGCGCCGCAGGGCACATTTGCCACCTACACCGCCGCAGGCCATGTGCGGCGCGCGCTGTCGGATGCAGGGTTCACCGTGCAGCGCCAACCCGGCTTCGGCCACAAACGCCACATGACGACCGGAGTGCTGACATGACCGCCAATCCTCGCCGGGGCATCTGGCTGATGATCGCCGCCGTTGCGGCCTTTGCCGCCCAGGACGGGTTTTCGCGCTATCTGGCAGGCACCTACAATACGCTGATGATCGTGATGCTGCGCTATTGGGTCTTTGCGGCCTTTGTGATCATCCTCGCCCTGCGCCGCCCCGAAGGCTTCCGGGCCGCCATCGCCTCGCACCATCCGGTGGCGCACGGGGTGCGGGCCGTGCTGCTGGTGGCCGAGATCTGCCTGATCGTCTGGGGCTATACCCTGATCGGGCTGATCGAAAGCCACGCGATCTTTGCCATCTGCCCGCTGCTGGTGGTGGCCTTGTCCGGGCCGGTGCTGGGCGAGCGGATAAGCTGGCAACGCTGGGCCGCCGTGGCCGCAGGGATGGTCGGCGTGGTGGTGATCCTGCGGCCCGGTGCGGGGGTGTTTTCCTGGCCCGCGCTGCTGCCGCTGGCGTCGGCCCTGATGTTTGCGACCTATTCCATCCTGACCCGCCTGACCACGCGCGATGAACCCACCTTTCCCGCCTTCTTCTGGCCTGCCGTCATCGGCGTGGTGCTGATCACCGCCATCGGCCTGCCGCAATGGCAGCCGATTGCCCCGGCCGACATGCCGCTTGTCGCCATCTATGCCGCGATTTCAGTGTTCTCGCACTGGTTGCTGCTGAAATGCTACGAGGCTGCCGAGGCCTCGCGCGTGCAGCCCTATGCCTATCTGCAAATCGTGTTCGTCACCCTGATCGGCCTGACGGTGTATGGCGAGGTGCTGGCGCTGCCGGTGGCCATCGGCACCGCAATCGTCGTTGCCGCCGGGCTGTATGCCCTGTGGCAGGAACCCCGCAAACCCGTCGAGAAAGCCCTGACATGAGCGTGCAGCAAAACACCAAACTCGGCATCTGGCTGATGATCGCGACCACCTTCATCTTCGCGATGCAGGACGGCATCTCGCGCCATCTGGCGGGCAATTACAACGTGCTGATGGTGGTGATGATCCGCTACTGGTTCTTTGCGCTGTTCGTGATTGCGGTTGCGGCGCGCAAACCGGGGGGGCTGCGGGCGGCGTTCGGCACGGCGCATCCGGTGTTGCAGACCACGCGCGGCGTGCTGCTGGCGGCCGAGGTCTGCGTGATGATCGTGGCCTTCACCACGCTTGGGCTGGTCGAAAGCCACGCGGTGTTCACCGCCTACCCGCTGCTGGTGGCGGCCTTGTCGGGGCCGATCCTGGGCGAGAAGGTGGGCTGGCGGCGCTGGACGGCGATCGGCTTTGGCTTTGTCGGCGTGCTGGTCATTCTGCAACCGGGGTCGGCGGTGTTTTCGCCTGCCGCGCTGATCCCCTTTGCGGCGGCGGCCATGTTCGCGGTTTACGGCCTGCTGACCCGCTATGTCGGGCGGCGCGATGCGGCGTCGATCAGCTTTTTCTGGACCGGCATCGTCGGCGCCATCGCCATGACCTTCGTGGGCCTGTGGTATTGGGAGCCGATGACCGCCACCGACTGGGGCTGGATGGCCGTGCTGTGCTGCACCGCCTGCCTTGGCCACTGGCTGCTGATCCGCAGCTACGAGGTGGCCGAAGCGTCCGAGGTGCAACCCTTTGCCTATCTGCAACTGGTGTTCGCCTCGATCCTTGGCATCACCCTGTTCGGCGAGGCGCTGCGCGGCAATGTGGTGATCGGGGCGGGGGTGATCGTCGCCGCCGGGTTGTTCACCCTGTGGCGGCAACGGGTGCGGGCGAAGGCCGGGCTGTCATAGCCCGCAGGTCGGCCATCAGCTCGGTCAGGGCCTTGACGGACCTTGGATCTTTCAGGCGGCCCTGGTCGTCGAAGGCGTTGCCGCTGTCGGCGATCATCACCTCTGGCCCCGGCAGCACGACGGGACGAAACGGGTTCAGGCACAGGCGCAGCGAATATTGCGACCGCTCGCCCCCCGCACGGCCACTCGACGCCGACAGGATCGCCACCGGCTTGTCGCGCCATGGTCCGCCCTTGGTGCGGCTGACCCAGTCGAGCGCGTTTTTCAGCACGCCGGACAGCGCCTTGTTGTATTCGGGCGTGCTGATGATCACCGCATCGGCAGCGGCGATCTGGTCGGCGAGGGTTTGCACCTGTGCCGGAATGCCCTTGGCCTCTAGGTCACCGTCATAGAGCGGCAGGTGCAGGTCGGCGTCGATATGGTCTGCCGCGCCGAACAGCCTTTGTGCCTCGGTCAGCAGCAGGCGGTTGGTCGAGGCCTGGCGCAGCGCGCCGCAGATGCCGAGGACGTTTATCATGGCGTGCCTTTGTGATGGTTTTGCGCAGCCTAGCGGCTGGACAGGCAGTTGCAACAAGGCTTGCCCCTGCCGCTGGTGCGGTTAGTGTTTGATCAAACGAACCGGGGGTAAAACATGCGGCACGGCGGGCAAATTCTGGCGGATCATCTGGCGGCCTACGGGGTGGACAGGGTGTTCTCGGTGCCGGGGGAAAGTTTTCTGGCGGCCCTGGACGGGCTCTATGAACGGGGCATTCCCAACATCGTCTGCCGCCATGAAGGCGGGGCTGCGATGATGGCCGAGGCGGCGGGCAAGCTGACCGGCCGCCCCGGTGTGGCCTTTGTGACCCGCGGGCCGGGGGCGACCAATGCGGCGGCGGGGGTGCATATCGCCAAACAGGACAGCACGCCGATGATCCTGTTCGTCGGCCAGATCGCGCGCGGCCACCGCGACCGCGAGGCGTTTCAGGAAGTGGACTACCGCGCCGTCTTTGGCCCCTTGGCCAAATGGGCGGCAGAGGTGGATCAGGTCGACCGCCTGCCCGAATACATCAGCCGCGCCTTCCATGTGGCGATGTCGGGCCGCCCCGGCCCGGTGGTGCTGGCGCTGCCCGAGGACATGCTGTCGTCGTTCTGCGATGTGGCCGACATTCCGCCCCCCGCCGCCGCGATGCCGGGGGTGACGGAGGCCCAGGTGCAGGCCGTGACCGAGGCCCTGCGCGGGGCACAGCGCCCGCTGGTGGTGGCCGGTGGTCCGTGCTGGACGGCGCAGGCGGCGTCTGATCTGGCAGATTTTGCAACGGCTTGGGGCCTGCCCGTGGCAGTCAGCTTTCGTCGGCAGGACCGGCTGAACAACGACCATCCGGCCTATGTCGGCGATCTGGGCGTGGGGATGAACCCCAAACTGGGATCCCGTCTGGCGCAGGCGGATGTGCTGCTGGTGCTGGGATCGCGTCTGGGTGACATTGCGACGGGGGGGTATGAAATCCTTGACCCGGCCAAGCCGGGGCCAAGGATCATCCATGTCCACGCCGATGCGGACGAGTTGGGCCGGGTGTTCCGCCCGGATCTGGCCGTGGCCAGCCCCGCCCCGGTGATGCTGGCAGCCCTTGCCGCGAGTACCGCGCCCAATGACCGCCCGTGGGCCGCTTGGTCTGCACAGGCCCGTGCAGACTACGAGGCATGGCAAGACCCCGTGCCCACCCCCGGCGCTGTGCGGATGGAGGAGGTCGTGGGCTGGATGGCCGCGAACCTGCCGCAGGACGCCATCATCACCAACGGGGCGGGCAATTACGCGGCCTTCCTGCACCGCTATTACCGCTTTCGCCAGGTGGGCACCCAGCTTGCCCCCACCTCGGGGTCGATGGGGTACGGCTTTCCCGCTGCCGTTGCCGCCAAGATCACCCACCCCGACCGCACCGTGGTCTGCATGGCGGGGGATGGCTGTTTCCAGATGAGCCTGAACGAGATGTCCACCGCCAAGCAGCATGGCGCGGCGGTGATCGTGATTGTCGCCAACAACGGGCGCTATGGCACCATCCGCATGCATCAGGAAAAGGAATATCCCGGTCGGGTGTCGGGCACCGATCTTGCCAATCCCGATTTTGCGGCGCTTGCCCGCGCCTATGGCGGGCATGGCGAGGTGGTCACGGATCAGGCCGGTTTCCCGGCGGCCTTTGCCCGCGCGCAGGCCTCTGGCCTGCCTGCCATCATCGAGTTGCGGCTGGACCCCGCCATGCTGACCACCACCATGACGCTGGACCAGATGCGCGCGGCGGGGTTCGCTAGAAAAGCCTGAGCACCCAGGGCGCGATCAGGGCCGTCAGCACCGCGTTCAGTGCCATGCCAAGGCCCGCAAACGCGCCCGCCGTGGGATGCACCTGAAACGCCCGCGCGGTGCCGATGCCGTGGCTGGCCACGCCCACGGCAAGGCCCCGCGCGCGCCAGTCCCTGATGCGCAGCAGGTTCAGCAGGGGGGTGGCGACGATGGCCCCGGTGATCCCGGTCAGGATCACCAGCACCGCCGTCAGGGTGGGCGACCCGCCCAAGCCTTGCGCGATGCCGATGGCCACCGGGGCCGTCGCGGATTTGGGCGCCAGCGAGGCCATCAGGCCGGGCGACAGGCCAAAGGCCTGGGCGATGATCAGGGCCGACCCCATGGCGGTGACCGACCCCGCCACCAGTGCTGCCACCACCGGCAGCACCACGGGCCGCAGCCTTGGCAGCGCGTCGGTCAGTGGCAGGGCCAGCGCCACGGTGGCGGGGCCAAGCAGGAAATGCACGAACTGCGCGCCCTCGAAATAGGTCGCATAGGGGGTGGCCGTCAGGTGCAAAAGCCCCGCCAGCAGCGCCACCGCGATCAGCACCGGGTTGGCCAGCGGGCTGCGCCCTGCGGCCCGAAAGCACGCATCGCCAATGGCATAGGCCGCCAGCGTGGCGGTCAGCCACATCAACGGGCCGCGCGACAGATAGCTCCAGATCTCGCCGATGTCAGTCATGGCCGGCCCCGATCATCCGGGCCACGCCGGCAAAGACCACGGCCCCGACCGCAATCGCCAGCACGGTCGATGCGACGATCGCCGCCGCCAGTGCCCAGCCTTGCCCTGCAAGGGCCGACAGATGCCCGACGACCCCCACCCCCGCCGGGATGAACAGCAAGGACAGATGCGACAATATCCCCTGCGCCACCGGGCGGACCTGCGCCATCAGCCAGGGCGACAGCGCAAGGCCAAGGGTCAGCAGCATCATGCCCAGAACCGGGCCGGGGACGGGCAGACCAAGGCTGCGGCTGGTGGCCTCGCCCGCAAGCTGGCAGGCAAGGATGATCAACAGGGCATGGATCATGCGGGGGCCTTTGGAACGGGGCGCTGAAAGGTGATCGTGGTGGGCCGGTCAAATCCGGGATGCGCGGTGCGGGCGGTTTCGGTGAAGCCAAGCCTGCGAAAGGTGGCGTGGTTCGCGGTCAGCTCCACACGGGTCTGCAACTCCAGCAGGGGCAGGCCCATGGCCTGTGCCCGCGCCTCTGCCACCGCGATCAGCGCGCGGGCCAGGCCTTGGCCGCGCCTCGCGCCGGCCACCGCCAGCTTGCCCAGGTACAGGCCATGCGGCCTGGGCGTCAGCACCATGCAGGCGATAGGCGGGGTTCCCGTCACCCAGACCTCGCCCGTGGCGGCCTGCGCGGCAAGGGCGGCCTCTGTCAGGGTCAGCATCGAAGACGGTGGGTCGATGCGCCCCGCCATGAAGGCGAACTCGGCCCGGATCAGCGCCAGCACCGCCGCCCAGTCATAAGGGGCTACGGCACGGTGGGGCAGAGGAAATCGGGGATCTGTCATCGGACCCTTCGCTGTGCGGTGCAAGCAAGCCCCCCTTGGGGGCCAGATGCCCCTGGGGGACTTGCGTCACATCAACCCTGCCATCCGCGCGCCTGTCAACAGGTCGGGCGCCAGATGATGCGCCCAACGGCCGTCGCTTGGCACCACATCGGGCACCTGTACCACGGTGCAGCCCGCGCGCCAGGCGGCCTGCGCGCCGGTTTCGCTGTCTTCAAACACCAGACAGCGGGCAGGATCGACGCCCAGCAACCGGGCGGCCAGAAGATAGGGCGCAGGGTCGGGCTTGGCGGCGCTGACATCATCCAGCGTCACCACCTGCGCAAAGGCCTGCGCGATGCCCGCAACGCCCAGCTTGCGATGCGCGCTGTCGCGCCCGCTGGACGTGACCAGCGCGCGGATCGGGCCGGGATGGGCCAGCAGTTGCGCCGCACCGGGTTTCAGCGGCAGGCCGTCCGCCTCGTAGCCCAGCTGAAACGCCGTGCGCCATTGCCGGTTGACCGCCGCAAGATCGACCCCCGGCAGGGCGGCGCGGACCATGACCTCGACGGTGGGTTCATCCATGCCGACCAACCCGTGCATGAAGGCCGTATCCACCGCAAAGCCATGGTCGGCAAAGGCCTTGATGCCGGTGGCAAGGGCAAGGGCTTCGGTGTCGACAAGGGTGCCGTCAAGATCGAACAACAGGGCATCATACATGGCAAGGCTCCGGGTCTGTGCCGCCCGGTCTTACGGGGTTTTGTGGCGGGCTGGAAACCCCAAAGCACAAGCGCCGTCACAGCGACAGGCGAAACCGCTGAAATCCGTCAGGCGTCAGGCCAAGCGGGGTCAGGTCCAGATGCGGCACAAGGCCCAGATGGCAGGCGGCATCGGGGTGGCTGTCCAGCGTGACGCTGGTGCCGGGCTGCGGGGCGAACTGCCATTGCGGCGGTGGGGCGGGGTGTTCCGTCCGCGTGGCGATATGGTCGCGCAGCACGTCGCGCACAAGGCGCTGATGGCGGAACACCAGATGGTCAGGGTCCGCCCCGGCAAACACGCCGGACCCGTTGGCCCGGTAGCTGTTGGTGGCGACGATGAACCGGGCCTCGGGGTCGACAGGCTGGCCCTGATGGCACAGGGCGCGGATGCGGGTGGCATCGGTGATCTGTGCGCCCGCAGGGCTGAAGCGCGCGGGTTGCGACAGGTCGATCCGGTAGGTCAGCCCGTCCAGATGGTCAAAGTTGAACGAGGGAAACTCGGGGTCCACCAGCGGCGCATCGCGGCTGCCGTCCGGCACTTGCAGAAACTGCCCCGCCGCATGTTCCAGCCACAGCGCCAGATCCGCGCCCGACACGCAAAGCGCGGCAATCGTGTTGGGAAAGATGTAGAGCGCGGCGGCATGGCGCAGCGCCAGATCGCCCGCCGGAATATGGGTATAGTTCTGCGGCCCCCCCCGCCCGCCCACCTTGAAGGGCGACACCGCCGCCAGCACCGGCAGCCCGGCCCAGGCCGATCCGGCCAGCGTGGTCTGCGCATAGGCGCGCTGTGCCGCCGCCACCAGACGCAGGGCCGCGCTGTCGGCCACATGGGCAAAATAGGTCGACAGCGGCACCGCCGTCTGCCCGATGCGGCGGCGTGCCCAGGCCAGCGTGGCCTTGTGGGCGGGGGCCGCGGCGCGGCGCACCGGGGCCTCGGTCAGGCGCAGTTGCGGGCGCGGCAGGGCGGGCGCATCGCGCGCGGCCCAGACTTCGGCCGCATGGGCCATCACCTGCCAGCCTTTATCCGTGGCGCGCAACGACAGGTCGATCACCCCCAGATGCGACCCTGAATGCCCCGGCATCACCGCAGGCTTGCCGGCAAGGCAGCCCGCCACACCATCTATCCCGTCCCCCGTCGGGTGCAGCGGCGACGGAAAGGTCAGATGGCTGTGCCCCGCGATCACTGCGTCGATGCCCGGCAGGGCGGCCAGCGCCGTTGATGCGTTTTCCATTCCCGGCACTGCCTGCAGCGGGCCGATCCCCGAATGCGACAGCGCAATCACCAGATCCGCACCCAGATCCGCACCCCGTGCCCGCATCACCGGCACCCAGGCCTGCGCTGCGGCCAGGATGTCACGGGTGGACAACTGGCCCTCCAGATGCTGGCGGTCCCAGATCAGGATTTGCGGCGGCGTAAAGCCGATGATGCCGATGCGCAGGCTATGGGCCTGCCCGGCCCCGTCGGTGACGCTGCGGGTCAGGATGACGAAGGGCGGTACAAAGGTGGCATCGTCGGTCGGGGTGGCCCCCAGGGTGCGGGCGATGTTGGCCGACACGATCGGGTGGCGGGCCTCGGCCAGCGCGCGGGTCAGAAAGCCCAGCCCGAAGTTGAACTCGTGATTGCCAAGCGTGCCCGCGTCATAGCCAAGCGCGTTGAACGCCGCGATCACCGGATGCGGGCTGCGGCGGCGGGGCTGTGCCACATAATCGCCAAGCGCTGTGCCTTGCAGAAAATCGCCATTGTCCAGCAGCAGCATGTTGGCCGCCCCCGCCCGCGCCGCCGCGATCTGGCGCGCGACACGGGCCAGCCCGAACTGCGGGGTAGGCTGATCGGTAAAGTAGTCGTGCCCCAGCAGGCAGGCGTGAATGTCCGACGTGGCGGCAATGCGCAAATGCACATCCTGCGCGCCAGCCCCGACCCGCGCGGAAAACCCCGCAGCGGGTGGCGCGCACGCCGCCGCACCAGACCCCGCCCCTGCAACAAATCCAGTCGACAGGACAGTCACCACAGCCTCCGACGCAAGGGCAGATTGGGATTCATAGCAAAACCGAAGAAATCCGAAACGTCATTCCGTGTTAAGCCATCTTTCGGGAAAGCCAAGCACAAGTAGTGAATGGCGCGTCAAATTCGCGCAAAGGTTGTAATCCGGGCGCAAGATCCCGGTCCAGCCCGCTTGTCGATGCCGCTGCGGACGGTCCGCGCGGGCCTTGGTGCCCGCACATTTTTGGCCGATCCGCGGCCCGTCAGGTGACAGGGGGAAGGGTTGAAATCCCCCCGACCTCCCCACCCCTTTTCGTGACCGCAAAAATCGCTATATTGAACTGCAAGCCAACATGCCGAATCCACCTTTGCCGGAGCCAGACCGTTGTCGTCACGTCCCTTTATCATGTCTGACAAGACCGACGGACCGGGCGATGACGCATCGATCCTGACCAAGACCAAAACCCGCACGCAGCGCCCGCCGATGTACAAGGTGATGCTTCTGAACGACGATTACACGCCGATGGAATTCGTGGTCCATGTGCTGGAACGGTTCTTCGGCATGAACCATAGCCAAGCGTTCGACATCATGCTGACGGTCCACAAGAAGGGGCTGGCGGTGGTCGGGGTGTTCTCGTTCGAGGTGGCGGAAACCAAAGTGGCGCAGGTGATGGATTTCGCGCGCCGGCATCAGCACCCGCTGCAATGCACGATGGAAAAGGAATAGGGCGCCCGTCGCCCGCCCATGCGATCAACCCGTTTGAATTTGGCACTGGAAACCGGTGCATTCGTGCTGCCCGCAGATGGCCGCATTGCCGTGTATCGCCCGCAGGGGGCCGATGATCTGGCTGGCCTGCCGCGGGGCCGGGTGGTGGCGCTGACCGGGTTCCGGCCCGACCACGATGCGCTGGCGGCACGCGGCCATGATGTCACGCCGCACCCCCCCTATGCGGCGGCGCTGGTGTGTTTGCCGCGCGCCAAGGCGCATGCCCGTGCCCTGATCGCGCAAGCCGCGGCCGAGGTGGTGCCGGGCGGCGTGGTCGCGGTGGACGGGCAAAAGACCGATGGCATCGACGCCGTGCTGAAGGTTTTGCGCGGCCGGGTCGCGCTGTCGGACAGCCTGTCCAAGGCACATGGCAAGTTTGCGACCTTCGCCGCAGGGCCGGTGCTGCAGGATTGGGCCGCAGCCCCCCTGATCATCGAAGGCGGCTTTCAGACCCTGCCGGGGGTGTTTTCCGCCGATGCGCCCGACCGGGGGTCGGCGCTGCTGGCCGCCGCCTTGCCCGCCAAACTGGGGCCGAAGGTCGCCGATCTGGGCGCGGGCTGGGGCTATCTGTCGCGCGCGGTGCTGGACCGTTCGGGCGTCAAGCGGCTGGATCTGGTCGAGGCCGAAGCCGATGCGCTGACCTGCGCGCGGGTCAACATCACTGACCCGAGGGCGCAGTTTCACTGGGCCGATGTGACCGGGTTCCGGCCCGAAAGTCTGGTCGAAACCGTGGTCTGCAACCCGCCGTTCCACACATCCCGTACTGCCGAACCTGCGCTCGGGCTGGCGTTCATCGCCGCCGCCAAGCGGATCATGGCCCCGGACGGCGTGCTGTGGCTGGTCGTGAACCGGCATCTGCCCTATGATGCGGCGCTGCAAGCCGCGTTCTTGCAGGTTGAAGACATCGGCGGCGACGGCACCTTTCGCCTGATCCGCGCCGCCAAACCGCGCCGCGCGGCGCGCTGACCCACCCCCCGGAGAACCCCCATGTCCCTATCCATTTCCGGCAAGACCGCGATTGTCACCGGCGCGGCCAATGGCCTTGGCCTAGCCATCGCGCGGCATTTTGTCGACAAGGGCGCGAATGTGATGTTCGCCGACATCGATGAGACACGGCTGGAGGCCGAGGTCGGCGATGACGCCCGATCCGAGGGGCCGGTGCGGTTGTTTGCGGGCGATCTGACGCAGAAGCTGACCATCACCAACCTGCTGTCGGCCACGCTGGATGCCTTTGACCGGGTGGATATTCTGGTCAACGCCAGCCGCCGCATGGCGATTTCAGACCCGCTGTGCCCCGAGGAAGACGAGGTCGAGGCCCTGATCGAGCAGAACCTGCTGACCAGCCTGCGCCTGACGCAACTGACCGCCAAGCGGATGATTTCGCTGGCCGAAAAGGCTGGGGCATCCGAGGGGGCGATGATAGGGTCGATCATCAACATCTCGTCCATTGCCGCACGCCACACGCGGGCCGAACTGCTGGGCTATTCCATTGCCACGGCGGCGGTCGATCAGATGACGCGGTCAATGGCGGTGGCCTTGGCCCCGCGTGGCATACGGGTGAATGCGGTGGCCTTCGGGTCGGTGATGAGCGCCAGTTTGCAAGGCGCGCTGCGCGACAACCCGTCGTTTCGCGACCAGATCACCGATGGCACGCCTCTGGGGCGGATTGCCGCCCCCGCCGAACTGGCCGAGACGGTGCAGTTTCTGGCATCCGACGCGGCGGGGTTCGTGACGGGGCAGGTGATCACCGTCGATGGCGGGCGCTGCCTGATGGACGGGGTGGTTGCCCCCGCGCACTGACCGCTATTCCGGGTGCAGCGCCTTGCACTGGGCCACCACGCTGTCGGCGGCCTTGGCCAGTTGGCGGCGCTTGACCTGAAGGCTGTCCAGTTTGGCCGCCTCGACGCGCAGGTCGATCGCGCGGGGTTTGGTCACGGTTTCGGGCACCTCGTCCCAGCACATTTCGGGGGCCGGGTTGGGGTTTGCGGCCGTGGGCCGGGGGCGGCAGCGCACCCAGGCCGAGGTATAGACCGTCACCTCCTCTAGCGCGTAGCCGCGTTGCAGATTGCCTTCGGTTTCCCCGATCAGCCGGTCCACCACGCGCAGATCGCGGGTGTTGCGGGAAATGCACTGTTCCTGCGGCGTGCCACAGGAAACCAGCAGGAGGGCGGGCAGCAACAACAGGGCGGGCAGGGCAAGGCGGCTCATCGGGGTTTTCATCTGCGACTCCACAGGGTTGGCCCGCAGCATAGCAAGGCCGGGGGGCGGGGCCAATTGCCACGTTTGAATCCGGCGGGGCGCGGTGCTAGAGCCGTTCAGGTTCTGACGAAAACACGGCCCTCGGAAAACGCGTCTCAACGCGGCGACAGGCAGCGATTTTCGATTCCATCGAAACCTGAACCGCTTTAGGCATGCAGGGCAAGCCGCAGGAGACAGCGCATGACCGATCCCTTTGACGCCCGCAAGGCCCGTGCCTCGGCCTGGTTCCGGGCCTTGCGCGACCAGATCGTCGCGGCGTTCGACAGGCTTGAGGCGGCGCATGGCACCGGGCCTGTCGGCCAGTTCGAGGTGACCCCCACCAGCCGCGCCGATGGCGGCGGCGGCGAGATGAGCGTGATGCGCGCAGGCCGGGTGTTTGAAAAGATCGGGGTGAACATCTCCGAAGTGCATGGCATGCTTGGCGACCGGGCGCAAAAGGCGATGGCCGCGCGCGGTGTGCCGGGCATGGACACCGACCCCCGCTTCTGGGCCAGCGGCATTTCCCTTGTCGCCCATATGCAGAACCCGCATTGCCCCGCCGTGCACATGAACACCCGCATGTTCTGGACCCCGCATACCGCATGGTTCGGCGGCGGGTCGGACCTGAACCCCTGTATCGAATACAGCGAGGATACCGCGCATTTTCACGCCGTGATGCAGGGGGCCTGCGACCCGCATGGGCCCGAGTATTACCCCCGCTTCAAGGCCTGGGCGGACGAGTATTTCTTTGTGCCGCACCGGGGCCGCGCGCGGGGGGTGGGCGGTATCTTCTATGACGATCTGAACACCGGCGACTGGGAGGAGGACTTTGCCTTTACCCAAAGCGTGGGGGCCGCCTTCCTGCCCGCCTTCGTGCCGCTGGTCGAACGCCGGGTCGGCACTGTCTGGTCCGACGCCGACCGCGAGGTGCAGTTGCGCAGCCGGGGCCTTTATGCCGAATACAACCTTGTCTACGACCGGGGCACCAGGTTCGGCCTTGAATCCGGGCATGATGCCAGTGCGGTTCTGATGAGCCTGCCCCCCATAGCGAAGTGGTACTGAGATGGCCGATATCGTGGTGACTGCGGCCTATGCCTCGGTGGTGGAAGATGACGAGGAAGGCCTGCTGTTCGTGGGCTTTGCGCAGGGCGAGGCAGAGGACGAGGATTACGCCCTGTTCCGCCAACCGCTGGACGGCGGGCCGGTGTGGTTCGAGGTGAACGACGAGGCCTTCGGGGCCGCGGATGCGCTGGAATCGGTGACGCCGGGGCCGCAGGGGCTGGAGATCACGCTGGCGCGGCCCGCGAGCTATGGCTGGGCAAGGTCGGTTCTGGTGCAGATCGGGCCGGAGTGCGAAGACGCGGACGAGGCGCTGGCCGCGCTGGCAGGGATGCTGGGGGCGGTCTGGCGGGGGTAGGCGCCCGATCTCCTTGATGAAATAGGGGCGGAATTCTTGAAAATTCCGGAGGTGCGCCTGAGTTACCCCGCCCGCACCGTCTCGATCATCAGCGCCACGTTGTCCGGGTTGGCATCGGGTGTGATGCCGTGGCCCAGGTTGAAGATGTGGGGGCCATGGCGGAAGGCCTGCACGACGCGGCGGGTCTCATTCACCAGCGCTTCGCCGCCGGTGACCATGTGGTCGGGGGCGAGGTTGCCTTGCACGCAGCCGGTGGGTTGCACGTTGGCGGCGGCCCATTCGGGGGTGACGGAATTGTCGATGGCGACGCAATCGGCCCCGGTGGCTGCGGCGAAGCCGATATAGCCATCCGCGGCCTCGCGCGGGAAGGCGATGACGGGCAGGCCGGGGTGTCTGACCTTCAGCGCGCTGATGATGCGCTGGCTGGGCTTCACAGCGAAATCAGTGAAATCCTGGCCCTTCAGGGACCCGGCCCAGCTGTCGAACAGCTTGACGACCTCGGCGCCGGCTTGCACCTGCATGGACAGATAGTCGATGGTGGCCTCGGTGATCACGTCGATCAGGGCGCTGAACGTCGCGCGGTCGGTGGCTTTCAGGGCGTGGGCGGGGCCTTGGTCCCTGGTGCCGCGGCCTGCGATCATGTAGGTGGCGACGGTCCACGGGGCACCGGCGAAACCGATCAGCGTTGTCTCGCGCGGCAGTTCACGCGACAGGATCTTGACGGTTTCATAGATGGGGGCGAGGGTGTCATGGATGGCCTCGCGCGGCTTCAGCGCCTTGACGCCCTGCATGGTCGTGATGGTCGACAGGCGCGGGCCTTCGCCGGTTTCAAACCACAGATCGGCGCCAAGCGCCTGCGGCAGCAGCAGGATGTCAGCGAACAGGATGGCGGCGTCAAAGCCATAGCGGCGGATCGGTTGCAGAGTGACCTCGGCGGCAAGATCCGGGTTGTAGCACAGTTTCAGGAAATCACCCGCCTGCGCGCGGGTGGCGCGGTATTCGGGCAGGTAGCGGCCTGCCTGACGCATCATCCAGATCGGGGGGGTGGGCAGAACCTCGCCCCGCAGCGCGCGCAGAATGGTCTTGGTCATGGATCGCCCCCTTGCTGCGCCATGGGTCCGATGCCAGCGGGGGCTTGTCAAGAGTTGTCAGGAAAAGGTGACACCTGTAAGACTATGGCGATGATGAAAAACCTGCCCTCCCCCGCCCAACCCCTGAAGATCGGAACCCGTGGCTCGCCTCTGGCGCTGTGGCAGGCGCATGAGGTGCGGCGCAGCCTGATGGCGGCGTTCGAGTTGCCCGAGGCCGCGTTTCAGATTTGCGTGATCAAGGTGCTGGGCGACCAGATCCAGGACCGGGCGTTGAAGGATATCGGCGGCAAGGGGCTGTTTACCCGCGAGATCGAGGAGGCGCTGCTGGCGGGCGACATCGACATCGCGGTGCATTCCATGAAGGACATGCCGACGGTGCAGCCTGCGGGGTTGACGCTGGACTGCTATCTGCCGCGCGAGGATGTGCGGGATGCGTTTGTCTCGCCCCTGGTCGCGTCACTGGCGGATTTGCCGCAGGGCGCGGTGGTGGGGTCGTCGTCGCTGCGGAGGCGGGCGCAGTTGCGGTTGCGCAGGCCCGATTTGCAGGTGGTGGAGTTTCGCGGCAACGTGCAGACCCGGATGAAGAAGCTGGAGGACGGCGTGGCGCAGGCCACGTTTCTGGCGATGGCGGGGCTGAACCGGCTGGGGATGGCGCATCTGGCGCAGGGGCCGGTAGAGGTGACCGACATGCTGCCCGCGGTGGCGCAAGGCGCGATCGGGGTGGAGCGGCGGTTGGCCGATGACCGGGTGGCCGGGTTGCTGGCGGCGGTGCATCACGGGCCGACGGGTGTGCGGCTGGCGGCAGAGCGCGGGTATCTCGCGCGGCTGGACGGGTCGTGCGAGACGCCGATTGCGGGGCTTGCGGTGATCGACGGCGACAGCCTTTGGCTGCGCGGCGAGATCTTGCGCCCCGACGGGTCAGAGGCGATTGCGGGCGAGCGGCGCGGGGGGCTGGCCGATGCCGGGGCGGTTGGGGTGGCGCTGGCCGAGGCGTTGCTGGCGGCGGCCCCGAAGGGGTTTTTCGACTGGAACTGACGCCGTTCGGGGGGCGCCTTTCGGGGGACGGGCGGTTATTGAACGGAGTGCAAGCCGAAGGGGCTTGCACATTGTTTTTTGAGAAGAATGCGGGGGCGTTCCGCCCCCCACGCAGATTTGCCGTGGCAAGTCTGCGCTCCCCCTGAGGATATTTGGGCCAATGTGAAAGTCAGTCTTGCGCGCGGAGCGTTTGGGCGGGGCGGGTGGCCAGCGGGGCCCAGGCGAAGGCGAGGCCTGCCAGCAGGGTGGCCGTGATGCCCCCTGCGATGATGGCTGTGGCAGAGACGGGTTCAAACCGGTAGGGCGCATCCATCACCCAGACCATGGTGGCCCATCCGGCAAGGCTGCCTGCGACGATGGCGACCAGCCCTGCGGCCGCCCCGAGCAGGGCCGATCGCAGGGCAAAGCTGGCGAGGATGCGGGGGCGGGTGGCCCCGAGGGTTTTCAGGATGGCGGCCTCGTAGATGCGGGCGCGGGTGCCTGCGGCGGCAGCGCCGATCAGCACCACAAAGCCGGTCAGCAGCGTGGCCGCCGCCGCCCAGGCCGTGGCGGTGGCGATGGCGGACAATGCCTCGGTCACGCGGTCCACCGCCTCGCGGATGCGGATGGCGGTGATGTTGGGCCAGGTTTTGGTCACGTCTTTCAGCAGGGCGGCTTCGGCCGAGGGGGGCGCGTAGACGGTGGCGATGTTGGTGTGCGGGGCACCTTGCAGCGCGCTTGGGTTCATCGCGATCACGAACCCCATGCCGGCGCTGGAAAAATCCACCTCGCGGAAGCTGGTGATGGTGGCGGTGATGTCGCGGCCAAGGATGTTGACGGTCAGCGTGTCACCCAGTTTCAGGCCGATCTCGGTGGCTTCTTCGGCGGCAAAGCTGATCTGTGGATCGCCGCTGTAGTCGGCGGGCCACCATGCGCCTTCGGTGATCTTGGTGCCTTCGGGGGGCGTGGCGGCATAGGTCAGGCCGCGGTCGCCGCGCACGACCCAATGGTCGGTCAGCTCGGTGGCCATGCGGCCGTTGATTTGCGTCACCACGCCGCGCAGCATCGGGGCGCTTTCGGTTTTCGTCACTTGCGGGTTGGCCTGCACGCGGGTCAGGAACGGGTCGATCTGGTCGGGCTGGATGTCGATGAAAAAGAAGGCGGGGGCGCGGTCGGGCAGGTCGGTGGCGATGGACCGGCGCAGGTTGCTGTCGATCTGGCCGACGGCGGCAAGGACGGAAAGGCCAAGGCCGAGGGAGAGGATGACCGATGTGGCCTCGGACCGGGGGCCGCCGATGGAGGCGAGGGCAAGGCGCAGCGGGACACGGCCTTGGGTCAGGCGGGTGCGGGCGGTCTTGCGGGCGAGTTTGCGCAAGGCGCGTGCCGCAAGGGCAAGGATCAGCAGCGAGGCCAGCACGCCGCCTGCGGCACCGAGCGCAAGGGTGGGGATGCCCGACAGGATGGTGGCCCCGCCGATGAGCAGCAGAGTGAGGGCTGCGAGGGCGGCAAGATACATCGGTTTGGGACGCGGGCCGGGGCCGTCCCCGCCCCGGTAAAGGGCGGCGGCGCGGATGCTTTCTGTCCGCGCAAGCGGCCAGAGGGTGAACAGGAGGGCGGTGGTCAGGCCGTAGAAGGCGGCCTCGACAAGGGGGCGGGGGGTAAGGGTGATGTTGGCGGGGAAGGGCAGTTGGGACTCGATCACCGGGGCCAGCAGCAGGGGCACACCGGCGCCCAAGATCAGCCCGATCAGGGTGCCGAGAGCGGCAAGGATGCCGATTTGCACAAGATAGATGCGGAAGATCAGCCCGCCGGTCGCGCCAAGGGTTTTCAGCGTGGCGATGGTGGGGATCTTGCCTTCGAGATAGGCGCGCACGGCCGAGGACACGCCGACGCCGCCGACCGCAAGGCCGGCAAGGCCCACCAGCACAAGGAAGCTGCCGATACGGTCCACGAAACGCTCGATCCCCGGTGCCGCGCGGCGGCTGTCGGACCAGCGCATGCCCTTGTCGCGGAAGGTGGCCCTGGCCTGTGCTTCCAGCGTTTCAAGGTTGGTGCCGGGGGGCAGCAGCATCCGGTACTCGGTTTCATAAAGCGAGCCGGGGGCGATGAGGCCGGAGCCTTGCAGCGCCTCGGTGCGGACCATGGTGCGCGGGCCGAGGGTGAAGCCCGCCGTGGCGCTGTCGGGTTCGCGCAGCAGGGCGGCGGTCAGACGGAAGCTTTGAGTGCCAAGCGTGAAGGTATCGCCGATCGACAGTGACAGGCGGTCGATCAGGACCGGGTCCATCACCGCACCGGGCAGGCCATCGGTGCCATCGGTGGCGAGGGCCTCGGCCAGCGGGAGGGCGGGGTCGAGGGTGACGGTGCCGGTGAGGGGATAGTTCGCGTCCACCGCCTTGATCTGGGTCAGGGCGGCATCGTCGGGAATGAGGGCCATGGAGCGGAAATCGACGATTTCAGAGATGCCGGTGGCGATGGTGGCCATGTAAGCGCGCTCGGTGGTGTCGGCGAAGCGGTAGGTGAACTCCATCTGCGCGTCGCCGCCCAGCAGGACCGCGCCCTGGTCTTGCAGCCCGGACTGGATGGCCGACCGCAGGGTGCCGACGGCGGCGATGGCGGCCACGCCAAGGGCGAGGCAGGCGAGGAAGATGCGAAAGCCGCGCAGACCACCGCGCAGCTCGCGGCGGGCGATGGTCAGGGGCAGGCCTGTCAGGATGTTCATTCGGCGGCGGCTTTCAAGGCGTCCGGGGCGATCAGCCCATCGGACAGGCGGATGACGCGCGAGCAGCGGGCGGCAAGTTCCGGCGCATGGGTGACCAGCACCAGCGTCGCCCCGTGGCGGTCGCGCAGGTCGAACAGCAGGTCCATGATCGCCTGCCCGTTCGCGCCGTCAAGGTTGCCGGTGGGTTCATCAGCCAGAAGGATCGCCGGGCGGCCCACGGCGGCGCGGGCAAGCGCCACGCGCTGTTGTTCGCCGCCTGAAAGCTGGCTGGGGTAATGGTCGATGCGGGGGCCGAGGCCGACGGCCTCCAGTTCTGCTCTGGCGCGGGGGAAGGCGTCGCGCACCCCGGCCAGTTCCAGCGGGATGGCGACGTTTTCCAGCGCGGTCATGGTGGGGATCAGGTGGAAAGACTGAAACACCACCCCCATGTTCCCCCTACGAAAACGTGCGAGCGCGTCTTCGTTCATCGCGGTAAGGTCGTGGCCAAGGGCCATGACCGTGCCCCCGGTGGCGCGCTCCAGCCCGCCCATCAGCATCAGGAGAGACGATTTGCCCGACCCGGACGGACCCACCAGCCCCACTGTTTCGCCCTTGTCCACCCGCAGGGTGATGCCGCGCAGAATATCGACCGGGCCGGCGTTGCCGGGCAGGGTCAGGGTCGCGCCGGTCAGGGAAAGGATGGCATCAGGCATGGGGACGGTCCTCGGGGCTTGGATCAGCCTTGGATATGGCGTGGGGCGCGGGCTGCGCAATGTCACAATCGCGTTGATTGCCGGGGGCGGGGCGGTTTTTGCAGAACCGGTGACGATTGTGGCCCTGGGGGACAGTCTGACGGCAGGTTACGGGCTGCCTGCGGAGCAGGGGTTCGTGCCGGTGCTGGAGGCGTGGTTGCAGGCGAAGGGGGCCGATGTCGAGGTGCAGAACGCCGGGGTGTCGGGTGATACCACGGCCGGAGGGCTGGCGCGGGTGGCCTGGGCGATGGGGGATGATGCCGATGCGGTGATCGTGACGCTTGGCGGCAATGACATGCTGCGCGGGCTGGACCCGGCTGCCAGCAAGGCGGCGCTGGATGGCATATTGAAGGACGTGCAGGGGCGCGGATTGCCGGTGCTGCTGGTGGGGATTCAGGCCCTGGGCAACTATGGGCCAGAGTATCGCGCGGCGTTTGACGGCATGTATGGCGATCTGGCCGGCAAATACGACACGCTGCTGGCACCCAGCTTTTTCGACGGGCTGTATGCGGCAGGCGGGGATTTCGCCGATCCGGCAACGCTGGCCCCCTATATGCAAGCCGATGGCATCCACCCCAATGCCGATGGCGTGGCGCGGATTGTCGAGGCTCTGGGGCCGAGGGTGCTGGACCTGATCGCGCGGGTGAACTGAGGCCTGCTCTGCGGGGCCATGAGCGGGCCGCAAGGATGGGCGAACCCTGCGGCGGGGCCGCAGGAACCGCCCATCCTACGGCTGCGTGTCCAGCCAGTCGGCAAAGGCCGCGACCACGGCGGGGTCACTGTCGACCACGGTGGCGGGGGTGGGGTAGGCGCCGCTGTGCACGTCGCGGGCAAAGGCGGTCATCGCGGCCACCCGCATGTCCTGCAACCGGGCCTGTTCGGCCTTGAAATCGGCGTAGGCGCGTGCGTGGCGCGGGACGTGGCCCCTGGTCTGGCCCAGCACGTCATCGCTGAACAGGTATTGCGCATGACCCGCAGAGCCTGCCCCCATGGAGATCAGGAACAGATCGGTCCGCGCCGCAATCAGCGCGGTGATGGCATGGGGCACCACCTCGATTTCCACCGCGAAGGCCCCGGCTTCTTCCAGCGCCTTGCACTGGCGGTAGACCAGTTGCGCCGAGGCAAGCGTCTTGCCCACCGCTTTGAACCCCCCGGTCCAGGTGGCCTTGGACGGGATCAGCCCGACATGGCCGCAGACCGGAATCGCGTTTTCCGCCAATGCCCGCACGGTGGCAACCGACCCCGAGCAATAGACCCCATCCGCCCCGGCCTTGAACAAGGGGAAAGCCCATCGCAGGAAATCATCCGTGCCGCCGATTTCGTAGAAATTGTCGCCCGGAAAGGCGAAGGCATGCGGGGCGGCATCACGGAACTGGCGGTCATGGATCATCGCAGGCGGGATCGACAGCAATTCCACCCCGGCGCGGCTGGCCGCTTCGGCCTCGTCCAGGGTTTCGACCCGCAGCATGGCATACTGATGTTTGCCGCGATTGGCCCGCAGGTCGGCGACAGTGGGGCGTCTGGCCATCAGGGCACCTGAATGAAGACTTGGCCTGCTTCGACCTTGACGGGATAGGTTTTGAGGTTGACGCAGACCGGCGCGCGCTTGGCCTCGCCGGTGCGATAGTCGAACTGGCCGTTGTGCTTGGGGCATTCGATGGTGTGATCCATCACCAGACCATTCGCCAGATGCACGTTCTCATGCGTGCACAGGCCTGCCGTGGCGTAGAACTTGCCTTCGGGGGAATGGTAGATGGCGTAGGTCGCGCCCCCGTGGTCAAAGCGGATCAGGTCTTCTTCGTCGATATCGTCGGTGGCGCAGGCTGCTATCCAGTTTGTCATCGGTCTATTCCGCTGCTGTTGCGCCAAGCGCATTTTGATGGAAGTCGTCACGGTAGGGTTTGGCGGAGGCGGGCAGGTCGCGGCGCAGGAAGTACTCCTCGTTGCGCAACTGGCGGCGCAGGGCGGGCCACATCTCGGCAAAGGCCACCGCGATGGACGGGCTGGGCGGTGGCAGATCGTGCTTGATGATGTCGTGCAGGCGCGGCAGGGCGTGATAGGGCACCATCGGGAACATGTGATGTTCGACGTGGTAATTCATGTTCCAATAGATGAAGCGGCTGACCGGGTTCATATGGACGGTGCGGCTGTTCAGGCGGTGGTCGGTCACGTTGTCGGCCAGGCCGCCGTGCTGCAACAGCCCGGTCATGATGTGGTGCCAAGCCCCATAGAGGCGCGGCAGACCGATCACCATGAAAGGCAGGATCGACTGGGTGGCAAGGGCCAGCGCAAGGGTTGCCGCATAGATCACCACCCAGATGCGGGCGACGCGGATGATCTTGGGCTGTTCCGACAGGGGGACATAGGTGGCTTCCTGCGCATCCAGACGGCCGGTGGCGTTCAGCAGCATCCGGCTCCACCCGGCATAGGCGTCGAAGATGCCAAGGAAGTTGCCGAGCACCTTGAAAAAGGCAGGCGGGCGCATGATGGCGATTTCGGGGTCGCGGCCGACGATGTAGGTGTCGGTGTGGTGGCGGGCATGGCTCCAGCGCCAGGTGTGCGGGTTGCGCACGATCATGAAGCAGGCAATCTGATAGACCACCTCGTTCATCCAGGGGGTCTTGAAGGCGGTGCCATGCTGGGTTTCGTGCCAGCGGCTGTCAGAGGCCGAGCCGTAGAGAACCCCGTAGGCGATCCAGAACGGGGCGGACCACAGGCTGGGCCACAGCGCGATTCCGGCGGCGGCAAAGCCGATCATGCAGGCGTAAAGGATGATGGTGTCGCGCAGGGCGGGGCCGTCGCTGCGCTGCATCAGGTCTTTCATCACGCGGCGCGGCACGTCGGTATGATACCATTCGGCGGCGGCAAGGCCGTTTTCCACCGCGCGGTCACCATCTGGCCCAAGCAGGCTGTAATCTCGTTTCATCGGCTGGTCCCTCCCCGGATGGCTTGGGGGCAGAATAGAAGATTTGTTCCACGACCGGCAACAGCGGGCTTGCATGGCATCGTCAAATCTCGTCAAGATTTGGCGGGAAATGATGTGATTTCGTCAGGAGTCGGATATGGCAAAGAAACCGGGTTTGACGGCGCTGGCGCAGGCGGCGGGGGTGTCTGTCGCCACGGTCGACCGGGTGCTGAACGGCCGCGAGGCCGTGCGCCTGGAAACCCGCGCGCTGGTGGCAGCGGCGGCGCTGCGGATCGGGCATCCGGCGGGCTTGCGTCTGTCAGGAGGGGCGGTCGCCCTGCCCGAGGTGCGCATCGGCGTGGTGCTGCACAAGCAGGGGCAGGATTTCTACAAGGCCTTTGCCGAAGAACTGACCCGTGCCGTCGCGGCGGCGGCGGGCGTGCGCGGGCGGCTGGTGCTGGAATTTTCCGTCAGCCAGAGCCCGTCGGAGATGGGGGGGCTGTTGCGGTCGATGGCCGGGCGCTGCGATGCGCTGGCGGCGACGGCGGTGAACCACCCCGAGGTGACGGCAGCGGTCGAGGCGTTGGCCGCGCAGGGCTGCCCGGTGTTTTCGCTGCTGTCGGATTTTGCCCAAGGGGTGCGGGCGGGCTATCTGGGCCTGAACAATCTGAAGGTTGGCCGCACGGCGGGGTGGATGACGGCGCTGGCGGCCAGGGGGCCGGGCAAGGTGGCGCTGTTCGTCGGCGGGCATCGCTGGCACGGGCATGACCTGCGCGAGGCGGGGTTTCGCGCCTATCTGCGCGAGGTGGCGCCGGGGCTGGAGGTGCTGGACACGCTGGTCAATCTGGAAACGCGGGCGCTGACCTACGAGGCCACCCTGGGGCTGCTGGCGCGGCAGCCGGATCTGCGCGGGGTCTATGTCGCGGGGGGCGGGATGGAGGGGGCGATTGCCGCCCTGCGCGAGGCGCGCCTGCCGGGCGAGGTGGCGCTGGTGGTATCGGCGCTGACCCCGGACTCGCGCGCCGGGCTGGCCGAGGGCGTGGTGACGCTGGTGACCGATACACCGCTGGAAAAACTGTGCCGCGATCTGGTGGCGCGGATGGTGGCGGCGGCCCTTGGGCGGCCCGATGCCACACCGGGCGGGCAATATTTTCTGCCGCCGGATTTGCATGTGGCCGAGACGCTTTAGCCCGGTTCCGCGCCCTTCGGATGGAACGCGCATTTCGATTTTGGAATTTTTCAGTTGAAATGCGGATAAAATAGAATATCAATTCCACAATTCCGCCCGCCAATTCGGGCAAATTCCGGAGAATCGCCCCCATGCTGCCCTTCGCGCTGAACCATATGACGACGCCAGATCTGGGCTGGGAGGCATTTCTGGACCTTGCCAAGGGCCTTGGCTGTGTGGGGGTCGAGTTCCGCAACGACTTTGGCCGCCCTCTGTTCGACGGGGCCGATCCGGCCGTGGTGGGGGCTGCCGTCAAGGCGCGGGGCTTGCGCTTTCTGGCGCTGGCCGAAGTGAAGATGTTCAACGACTGGTCGCCCGCCAAGCGGGCCGAGGCCGAGGCGCTGATGCAGATTGCGGTGGCGGCGGGGGCCGAGGCGATCAGCCTGATCCCGCGCAACGACAACGTGGCAACCGACCGCGCAGACAGCCTCCGCGTGACGGAAACCGCGCTGCGCGACCTGCTGCCGATGCTGCGGGCGCATGGGCTGAAGGCCATGATCGAACCCCTGGGGTTCGAGGTATGCTCCTTGCGCTACAAGGATGTTCTGGCCGAGGCGATTGCGGCGGTTGGCGGGGTTGGCACCTGTTTCATGGTGCATGACACCTTCCACCACGCGCTGGCGGGCGGGGGGCCGATCTACCCGGAACTGACGGGAATCGTTCACGTTTCTGGCGTCAAGGACAGCATCTATGTCAATGACATGCGCGACGGGCACCGGGTGCTGGTCGATGCCGACGACCTGCTGGGCAATGTGGCGCAAATCCGCGCGCTGCGGGCGGCGGGCTATGCCGGGCCGGTCAGCTATGAGCCTTTCGCGCCAAGCGTGCATGCGCTGGCCGATGCCAAACCGGCGCTGACAGCGTCGATGGCCTTTATCAGGGAGGGCGTCGCCAAATGACGGCTGGCCAGAATAATTGCAGATGTGAATACTTGGCAACATTAATTGCCAAGTGCGCGAAAAACGGCTAGGGCCGTTTTGAACACCGCCCCTGGGGAAATGGGGCGGTCCGGTCAAAAATCGGTGTACCGGACACCGGCTTGTGGAGGAGAGACACATGAAAAAGACCCTTGTTGCTGCAGGTTTCGCAGCCCTGATGACCACCACCGCCCTGGCGCAGGACGTTGGCGTGTCGATGGCCAAGTTCGACGACAACTTTCTGACCGTTCTGCGCAACGGCATGATCGCCACCGCCGAAGGCATGGACGGCGTGAACCTTCAGGTCGAAGATGCGGGCAATGACGTGGCCAAACAGTTGGACCAGATCAACAATTTCATCGCCTCGGGCGTGGCGGCGATTGTGGTGAACCCGGTTGACACCTCGGCCACGCAGGCCATGTCGGATGCCGCCGCTGCCGCCAATGTGCCGCTGGTCTATGTGAACCGTCAGCCGATCAACGTCGACACCATGCCCGACAATCAGGCCTTCGTCGCGTCGAACGAAGTGGATTCCGGCACGCTGGAAACCATGGAAGTCTGCCGCCTGCTGAAAGAAGCCGGCAAGACCGAGGCCGGCATCTATGTGCTGATGGGCGAATTGTCGAACCAGGCTGCCGTGCAGCGCACCGCCGATATTCATGACGTGATTGCCTCGGGCAACTGCGGCGTGACCTTGACCATCATCGATCAGCAGACCGGCAACTGGTCGCGCGACGAAGGGTCGAACCTGATGACCAACTGGATGTCCACCGGCACCGCCTTTGATGCGGTCATCGCCAACAATGACGAGATGGCGCTTGGCGCCATTCAGGCGCTGAAGGCGGGCGGCGTCGATATGGCAACCGTGATCGTGGCAGGCATCGACGCGACGCAGGACGCGCTGGCCGCGATGCAGGCGGGCGATCTGGACGTGACCGTGTTCCAGGATGCGGCAGGCCAGGGGTCGGGCGCCTTGACCGCGGCCCTGGCCCTGGCCAAGGGCGAGGCCGTCGAACAGAAGGTCTACATTCCGTTCCAGTTGGTGACACCTGCCAACGTGGCAGATTTCGCAGCCAAGAACTGATCACCGCCTGACAGCAGATGGGGGGGCGGCCCCGAAAGCCGCCTCCTTTTTCATTGCCCGCGCCGGAGAGGGTTGGGGCCAGGATGTTTGGGGAAAACAGGGGAGATCAGGGCAATGGCGGCAACGTCGGCACCAGCGGTCACAGGCCAGGGTAAGGCACAGCGACCGACAGAAATTAACGTAGTCATCGGCCTTGTGGCCATCGCCCTGCTGTTTGAAGTGTTGGGGCAAATCTTCCGCGACCAGAGCTTTCTGTTCAACCTTGCGCGGTTGCAGATCATGATTCTGCAGGTGTCCATCGTGGGCATCATCGCTGTGGGTGTGACGCAGGTGATCATCACCGGCGGCATTGACCTGTCATCCGGGTCCATCGTCGGGGCCTCGGCGATGATCGCGATGAGTTTCGCGCAGGCCGGGCTGGTGAACGGGGCCGACAACACGCGGGCCGTGTTCTGGGACATGGGGCTGGTCGATCTTCCGGTGATCGTGCCGGTGGTGGTGGCCCTGGGGCTTGGGGTGCTGGCCGGCATGGTGAACGGGGCGCTGGTCGCCTATACCAAGATCCCGCCCTTCATCGCCACGCTTGGCATGATGGTGGCCGCGCGCGGCGTGGCGAAATGGTGGACCAAGGGCCAGCCGGTATCCTTTCCGACCGAAAGCTATGGCGCGCTGGCCTCGGGGCTGAACCCGGTGTTCATCTTTCTGGCCGTGGCGGTGCTGTTCCATCTGGCGCTGAAATACACGGTCTACGGCAAGCGCACCTATGCCATCGGGTCGAACGAGGAAGCCGCGCGGATCAGCGGCATAAGGGTCGACCGGCACAAGGTGCTGGTCTATGCCATCGCGGGGTTGCTGGCCGGGTTGGCGGCACTGGTGCTGTCGTCGAAAAACCTGACCGCGCAGGCGGGCATGGGGGTGATGTACGAACTGGACGCCATCGCCATGGCGGTGATCGGCGGCGTGTCGCTGTCGGGCGGGCGCGGGTCGATTGTCGGCACGGTGCTGGGCGCGCTGATCTTTGGCGTGATCATCAGCGGCTTCACCTTTCTGCGCATCGACGCCTACTATCAGGAGATGATCAAGGGCGTGATCATCGTGGTTGCCGTGGTGGCCGATGTGGCCCGGCAGCGCAAACGGGGCCGGGGGTAAATCATGAGCGACATCATTCTTGAAACGCGCGGCCTGACGAAACGCTATGGCGGGGTCCATGCGCTGGAAGACGCGAATTTTGTGTTGCGCAAAGGCGAGCATATCGCCGTGGTGGGCGACAACGGCGCGGGCAAATCGACCTTCGTGCGCCAGATCACGGCGGTAGAACAGAAATCAGCGGGCCAGGTGTTCTTTGACGGGGCCGAGGTCGATTTCGGCAGCCCGCTGGAGGCGCGGGAAGCCGGAATTGAAACCGTGTTTCAGAACCTCGCCCTGGCCGATGATCTGGACGTGCCCTCGAACCTCTATCTGGGGCGCGAGCTGATCAAGGTCAATCTCGGGCCGTTCTCCATTCTGGACCGCCGCGAGATGAAGGCGCGCACGCTGGCGGCGCTGGAACGCACGGCGGTAAAGATCCCCAACGTCGACAACCCGATCCGCAACATGAGCGGCGGACAGCGGCAATGTGTGGCGATTGCCCGTGCTGCGGCCTTTGCGTCCAAGCTGATCATCATGGACGAGCCGACCGCCGCCCTAGGCGTGCAGGAAACCGGGCAGGTGGAAAACATCATCCGGGGGCTGAAGGACCGGGGTGTGCCGCTTATCCTGATCAGCCACAACCTGCGGCAGGTGTTCGATCTGATGGACCGGATCGTGGTGTTCCGCCGGGGCCGGATCGTGGCGTCCCTGCGCAAGGAAGACACCGATGGCAATGACATCGTCAGCTACATCACCGGCGTCAAGGGCGGAGAGACGGCGAATGCCTGACCACCGCGATACCGTGGCCGTCATCACCGGCGGCGCGCAGGGCCTTGGGCTGGCCATTGCGGAACGGTTGATTGCAGATGGCTGCGGGCGGATCATCCTGTCCGGCCGCACCATGATGAAAGGCGAGGCGGCGGCCGTCGCCCTGCGCCAGACCGGGGCCGATGTGCGTTTCCTGCCTGCCGACATGGGCAAGACCGACGAGGCGCAGGCCCTGATCGACCGGGCCGTGTCGCGCTTTGGCCGGGTGACGGCGCTGGTCAATGCGGCGGCGGCAACCGACCGCGGGTCGATCCTTGATGCGACGCCTGATGTTTGGGACAGCCTGATGAACGTCAACGCGCGCGGGCCGTTCTTTGCGCTGCAACGCTTTGCCCAGGCCGCGATTGCGGGCGGGCATGCCGCGTCGGCGGTGAATATCCTGTCGATGGTGGTGCATTGCGGGCAGTCGTTTCTTGCGCCCTATGCGGCATCCAAGGCGGCGCTGGCGAACATCACCAAGAATGCGGCACAGGCTTTGCGCGGCCACCGGATCCGGGTAAACGGCATCAACTGCGGCTGGATGGACACGCCGGGCGAAGATGAGACGCAGCGCAGGTATCACGGCGCGCAGGACGGATGGCTGCAAGCGGCCGAGGCTGCGCAGCCCATGGGAATGCTGGTCAAACCGGGCCATGTGGCCGGGTTGGTCAGCTATATGCTATCGCCGGACTCGGGCGTGATGACCGGGGCTTTGGTGAATTTTGATCAGAATGTGGCCGGGGCCTACCCGGAGTAAGGAGACGACATGACACTACGTTTTGGCCTTCTGGGCGCAGGGCGGATCGGCAAGGTCCATGCAAAGGCGATCAGCGCCGATGCGAATGCAACACTGGTGGCGGTGGCCGATGCTATGGCACCGGCAGCAGAGGCGATTGCCGCACAATACGGGGCCGAGGTGCGCAGCATCGAGGCGATCCTTGCCGCCAAAGACATCGACGCGGTGGTGATCTGCACCCCCACCGACACCCACGCCGACCTGATCGAGGCGTTCGCGAAGGCCGGCAAGGCGATCTTCTGCGAAAAGCCCATCGATCTGAACCTTGACCGGGTGAAAGCCTGCCTCAAGGTGGTGCGCGACACCAAGGCCGTGCTGATGGTTGGCTTCAACCGCCGGTTTGACCCGCATTTCGCCGCCGTGCGCGCCGAGATCGACAAGGGCACCCTGGGGGCTGTGGAGATGGTCACCATCACCTCGCGCGATCCGGGCGCGCCGCCGCTGGACTACATCGGGCGGTCGGGCGGCATCTTCCGCGACATGACGATCCATGACTTCGACATGGCGCGCTTCCTGCTGGGCGAGGAAGTCAGCGAAGTGTCGGCCATGGCCGCCGTGCTGACCGACCCTGCCATCGGCAAGGCAGGGGATTACGACAGCGTTCAGGTGCTGCTGAAAACCGCCAGCGGCAAGCAGTGCATGATTTCCAACTCGCGCCGGGCGACCTATGGCTATGACCAGCGCATCGAGGTGCATGGCGCGCTTGGCGCAGCCACAGCCGAAAACCAGCGCCCGGTGATGATCGAGGTCGCCACCGCCGCAGGCTATACCAAGCCGCCGCTGCATGATTTCTTCATGACGCGCTATACCGAAGCCTATGCCGCCGAAATCGCCACCTTCATCGCGGCGATCCAGGGCAAGGCCCCGGCCTCGCCCTCGGGTGAAGACGGGCTGGCGGCGCTGGCGCTGTCGGAAGCAGCCTTGAAATCGGTTGCGGAAAAGCGCACGGTTAGCATGAGCGAGATCGCAGGTTAATCAACCGGAGGGTGTATCTCCCGCACCCGACTTCCGGAACTCTTGCTGCGCAGCATGGGGGCATCCCGCTGCGCAGCATTTTTTTTGATGCGATGTATGAGGCGGATGTCGGGGGGGCCGGATGGGCAGATTGCCCATCCTACGGGGTTGCACCGGGCAGGGGCTTTCCGCATGGTCAGGCAAACCGACCAGACCGCGATGGACGCCATGACTCCGACCAAGACGATCCGCCTGCTGATGCCGCAATGGCAGGGCGGCAATCAGCCCGACTATGGCTTGGGCGCGCAGTTGCTGGCCTGGCTTGCGCCCGACAGCGATGACCCGCTGATCGAAGTGCCCATCGACCCGCCCGGCCCTCTGCCGCTGGTGCTGGAGGATGGCATCGCGGGCCGCGCCGTGCTGCTGCGCCAGATGCGGGCGGCGCGCGCGATCATAGACGCACTGGCCCCCGACCGGATCGTGGTGTTCGGCGGCGATTGTCTGGTCGATCAGGCCCCCTTCGCCTATCTGAGCCAGAAATACGGGCCGTCCTTCGGCGTTCTGTGGATCGACGCCCACCCCGATGTGGCCACCCCTGCCGACCGCCCGCATGGGCACACCATGGTTCTGGGCAGTCTGCTGGGCCAGGGCGACGCAGAATTTGCCGCCGAGGTGGCGGTTCCGGTGGCGGCGGACCGGGTGATGCTGGCGGGCCTCGGGCGGCTGTCGGCGCAAGAGGCCGCCTTCATCGCCCGGCATGGCATCCGGCAGGCAAGCCCCGCCGAGCTGGCCCTTGGCACCGCCCCGGTGCGGGACTGGATCGCTGACGCCGGCATCCGGCATCTGGCCATTCACCTTGATCTGGATGTGCTGGACCCGGCGGTGTTCCGGGCCACCGGGTTTGCGAGGCCGCAGGTCGATGCCACTGGTCTGCGCTGCGGGGCGATGGGCTTTGCCGAACTGGTCGCGCTGATTGCCGATGTGTCGCAGGCGACCACGGTTGTCGGGCTGGGCATCACCGAACATCTGCCGTGGGAGGCGATCAACCTGAAGGCCATGCTGCGGCAGTTTCCCATCCTGACCGGCGAGGCGTGACCCCCGACAGCCTTCGGCAGGTGGATTTGCCGCAGCCTGCGCAAAGAGTGCCGCAGGGGCCTTTGCCTTCTGCGGGCTTTGCGGTTAGCTGACCCGGATCAAGGGTTTTGGGGGCAGGACATGCGCGCGATACTGGACCGGCTGATGGCGTTCGATACGGTCAGTGCCAAGCCCAACATGGCGCTGATGCACTATGTGCAGGCGGTGTTGGGCGAGGCGGGGATAACCTCGACCCTGATCCCCGATGCCACCGGCGGCAAGGCCAATCTTTACGCGACGGTGGGGCCTGCGGGCATCGGCGGGGTGATGCTGTCGGGCCATACCGATGTGGTCCCGGTCGACGGGCAGGTCTGGACGGTGCCGCCCTTTGCGCTGACCGAACGCGACGGGCGGCTTTACGGGCGGGGCGCGGCGGACATGAAGGGTTTTGTCGCCTGCGCCATCGCCGCGATGGTGGCGGCTGCACGGCGGCCGCTGCGGGTGCCGCTGCATCTGGCGCTGTCTTATGACGAGGAGGTGGGCTGCATGGGCGTGCCCTCGCTGATCGACATGCTGGCCGCAGCCCCGCTGCGCCCCGCCATGTGCATCGTGGGGGAACCCACCGGCATGCAGGTGGCCACCGGCCACAAGGGCAAGGTCGCGCTGCGCGCCACCTGCACCGGGCGCGAGGGGCATTCGGCACTGGCCCCGATGGCGCTGAACGCGCTGCATCTGGCGGCGGATTTCGTCAATGCGGTCAGGGCCTTGCAAGCGCGGGTGGCGGCTACCGGCCTGCGGGACGGCGATTATGACGTGCCCTATACCACGATCCATGTCGGCAAGCTGAACGGCGGGGTGCAGGTCAACATCGTGCCGAACTCTGCGGTGGTGGATTTCGAGATACGCTCGCTGGCGGGCGATGATCCGGCGCTGTTGATCGCCGAATTGCAGGCGATGGCCGAGGCGATCGTGGCCCCGCTGCGGGCCGAGTTTCCCGAGGCCGGGATCCGCATTGACCGGCTGTGGGACTATCCGGGTCTGGGCACGCCGTCGGATGCGGGGGTGGTGAATTTCGTGAAATCGCTGACCGGGGCGAATGGCACCATCAAGGTGGCTTTCGGCACCGAAGGCGGGCTGTTCGATGCCAGGCTTGGCATTCCCACCGTGATCTGCGGGCCGGGGTCGATGGCGCAGGGGCACAAGCCCGACGAGTTTGTCAGCGTAGAACAGATGGCGCGCTGCGAGGCGATGCTGGCAGAACTGCTGGTGCGGCTGGAGGCAGGGGCGGTCGGGTAAAGCCGGCCCTTCCTACGACCCCAGAACGCGCAGCTTGCGGGCCGCGTCCTTGCCGATGCGGTAATGCCCGGTGATGGGATAGGCGAACAGGATGTCTTCCTCGCGCGCGCCGGGCCCCATGTTGTGCAGGATCAGCGGGGTGCCGTCCGCCGACCGGGCTTGTGACACCATGCCCATATGCGGCAGATTGCCGGGCAGCGCCCAGGTCACCAGATCGCCGGGCAGATAGGGGGTGGGGTCTGCGGTCAGCGGCAGGCCTGCGCCGACATGGGTCAGCAGGGTAGCAATGTTGGGCACCCGGCGGTGGTCGATGTTGCGGTCAGGCTTCGTCAGGCCCCACAGGGGCGGGTAGGCGGCGAAATCGGCGGTCATGTCGCGGTTGACGGCCAGTTGCAGGTCGATCCCGTAGGCGTCGCGCAGGGCGCGGATCACCAGATCGGTGCAGACCCCCCGGTCCAGCGGCACATCGCCGCCGGGAAAGTCGAGCCCGACATAGGCCGGGTCGTAGGTCGTGGTCACCCCGATCTGGTCCTGTGCGGCCTGCGCCAGCCGCGAGGGCGCAATCGCCGCGGCAGGGGTGGCAAACAGGCACAGGATCAAGGCGACACGCATGGGAAAATCCTGCCGCATTTCCCGTGATTTGGCGAGAGGGATTGGCGGTTGAAAATAAGGCGCTGGCAGGTTCTTGCCACAGGATGGGCGAACCCTGCGCTGTCGCGCAGGAACCGCCCATCCTACTGGTTCCTTGCGCAGGGCTGCGCTACAAGGCGGGCATGGCGATTACCCTGACCTCCCTGACCGATCTTGCGGCGCATGGCTTTGATGACATCATCGACGCCCGTGCCCCTGCCGAATATGCCGAGGACCATCTGCCCGGCGCCATCAGCCTGCCGGTGCTGGACGATGCCGAACGGGCAGAGGTCGGCACCATCTACAAGCAGGTGAACCCCTTCACCGCCCGCAAGCTGGGCGCGGCGCTGGTGGCGCAGAACGCGGCGCGGCATCTGCTGGGGCCGCTGGCGGGCAAGCCGGGCGGGTGGCGGCCCCTGGTCTATTGCTGGCGCGGCGGGCAGCGGTCGGGGTCGTTTGCGATGATCCTGAGCCAGATCGGCTGGCGGGTGGAAACCATCGCGGGCGGCTACAAGGCCTGGCGCGGGCTGGTGGTCAAGGCGCTGTATGACACGCCTTTTCCCGCCCGTGTGGTGGTGCTGGACGGCAATACCGGGTCGGCCAAGACCGATGTCCTGAACCGCCTGCCCGCGCGCGGCGTGCAGGTGATCGATCTGGAAGGGCTGGCCCGCCACCGCGGGTCGCTGTTCGGGTCGATGGGCGCGCAGCCGGCGCAAAAGGCCTTCGACTGTGCGCTGGCCATGGCCGTGTCGCGGCTGGACCCGTCTCGGCCCGTGGTGATCGAGGCCGAAAGTTCAAAGGTCGGCGAATGCCGCCTGCCGCCCGAGATATGGAAGGCGATGGTCGCGGCCCCCCGCATTGCCATTGCCGCCCCGCGCGCGGCGCGGGCGCAATACCTTGTGCGGGCCTACGGCGATCTGGTCGCCGATGGCACCCGGCTGGCGCAGGTGGTGGGCCAGTTGCGCCATGCCCACGCCGCCTGCCAGATTGCCGACTGGCAGGCCATGGCGGCGGGCGGGGCCTTTGTCGATCTGGCCGATGGGCTGATGGCGGCGCATTACGACCCGCGCTATGAAAAGCACCGCGCCCGGATGGGCGGGGCGGTGCGCGAGCTGGGGGCCGAGGGCTTGACCGAGGCCGATCTGGACGCGCTGGCAGACCGGGTGGCGGCAGAGGTTCTGGGCGGCTGAGGTTTGCGCGGGATGCTGGTTGGGGAGCCTCCGGCGGGGATATTTGGAAACAGATGATGCGGTCAGGTCAGGGTCAGGTGGGCCGGGCCTGCGCCGACCTGGCCGATGATGGCGGCGGTTTCGCCTGCCGCGCGCAGGGCCGCCAGCAGGGTTTCGGCCTGATCGGCGGGCACCGACGCCAGCAATCCGCCTGCGGTTTGCGGGTCATAGAGCAGCGGGGCGTCCGGGCCGGTCATCCGCCAGTCGACCGCCGTGCGGTTGTCTGGGGCGAGGCTGGAGGCATGACCTGCCGCCGCGAGGTCCGCCGCCCCGGCCATCAGGGGGATCGCGGTCAGGGTCACGGTTGCGGCGGTGTTCGAGGCCTCCATCATCTCCAGCAGATGACCGGCGAGGCCGAAGCCTGTCACATCGGTCATCGCATGGGCGTGCGGCGCAAGGATCGCGGCGGCGGGGCCAAGCGGGCGTTGCATGGTGGCGATGCACCCGGCCCAGACCTCGCCCAGCATCAGGCCTGGGATGCGGGCCATCGCCATTTCTGCCGCAAGGAGGGTGCCCGATCCGATGGGTTTGGTCAGGATCAGCGCGTCGCCTGCCTGTGCGCCGGATTTGGTGATCGGGGTGGCGGCAAGACCGGTGACGGTGAAGCCGATGGTCAGTTCGTCCCCGATGGAGGTGTGCCCCCCCACCACATCGGCCCCGGCTGCGGCAAAGACGGCGCTGGCCGCCTGCATCACCTGTGCCAGCATGTCGGCCTGCAAGGGGGCGGACAGCCGGGGCAGGGTGATCTGGGCCAGCGCCACCTGCGGCGTGGCGCCCATGGCCCAGATGTCGCCAAGCGCATGGGTGGCGGCAATCCGCGCTATCAGCCGGTGGTCGGCGGTGAAGCTGCGCAGATGGTCGGTGGTCAGCACCTGCACCCCGGCGCCCGCGCGCAGGATCGCCGCATCATCGCCGGGGCCGGACAGAACCTCGGGGCGTTGTGGCAGCGGCAGGGCCGACAGCGCCCCCACCAGCGCCCCCGCCCCGACCTTGGCCCCGCAGCCACCGCAGAGCGGCTTGTCGCCCATCATCGCCGCCAGCCCGAGGGCGGATTGCGCAGGCAGGGCGGCGGTAGGCATGGCGGGATACTCGGCGAACTTGTCCATGAAGGCGCGGTCGATGCGGTCTTTCACCCGCCAGAGCCAGCCGCCGCCAAGCCGCAGGCCGAACTTGTCGGCCACAGCGCCCTTGCCGCCGGTCGAGATCAGCTTGAGGTAATCGCGCTGCGGTTTGTAGTGCCGCAGCGCCCCGCCCGACAGCGCGGCGCGCAGGTTGTGGTGCAGCACCGGGGCCTGCCGCACCGCAAAGACGCCGGCCTTGGGGCGGGGGGCAAAGCCCATATGGGCGGCATCGCCCGCCGCAAAGATCGCAGAGTCCGAGGTTTGCAGGGTGGGGGTCACCGTCAGGAAGCCCTGATGCAGGTCCAGCCCGCTGTCCGCAAGCCAGCCCTGCGGCTGCGCGCCCGCGACCGACAGGGTGAAATCCGCCCCCAGAACCTCGCCCGTCGACAGCACCACCGCGTCCGGGGCCACCGAAACCGGCGTGGCTCCGGTGATCAGCCGCACCCCCATGGCCGACGCCTGCCGCAGCAGCGCCGCCCGCGCCCCGCGCCCCAGACCGGGCAGCGCCCTGTCGCCCTTGTCTACCACGGTGATCTGCGCCTTTGCCCCTGCCACGCGCAGCCGGTGCGCCGAGGCCAGCGCCAGTTCCACCCCGCCCACCCCCGCCCCGATCACCACCACCCGCGGAAAGACCAGCCCGCGTGCCACGAATGCTGCCCATGCGCTGGCATAATGGCCCAGGGGCTTGGCCGCCACCGCATGATCCGCCATGCCGGGCACCTGCGGCAGGTCAGACCCGATGCCGATATCGACCGAGGCCACGTCATAGCGCAGCGCGCCCCCGTCCTGCAGCAGCACCAGGCCCCCCTGCCGGTCGATGCCCCCCGCCCGATCGATCCCCACAGCGCGGTCCAAGATCAGCCGCGCGCCGGCAAAGCGGGCCAGGCGGACAAGGTCGATCATCATTTCGTCGCGGGCGTAATGCCCGGCGATATGGCCGGGCAACATGCCGGTATAGGGGGCGACAGGGCCGGGGTTGATCACCGTGATCCGCGCGCCGGGCAACGGGTTCATCCCCCACATCCGCAGCACCAGCGCATGGGCATGGCCGCCGCCGATCAGCACCAGATCGCGGACAAGCGGCAGGGGGGGGACATGCTTCATGCGAGGATCGGGCCTTTGGTTGCGGGGCGGACCCTACTTGGCCGCACCGCCAAAGGCGAGGGCTGGCAGGGCGCCCCCATGGCTGCATGCGCGGAAATCCGGCAAGGCCGGGGGGCAGGGTTGCTTGACGGCAGCCTTGGCCTTGCGTCACATCTGGCCATGGCTGTCCGTCATGGTGTGACCCGATGAAATCCCGCCCGCGCATCACGATTTCGCAGACCCAACGGCTGGCGCTGAATGCGGGGCTTGTGGCCTCGATCCAGATATTGCGCACCGATGCGGCAGGGCTGACCCGCTATCTGGAGGAACAGGCCGCCGACAACCCGCAACTGGTGCTGGACCGCCCGCCGCCCGGCGACTGGTTGCCGCGCTGGTCGGATGTGCTGGCAGGTGATGGGCGCGGGGGCGAGGCTGTCGCCAGCGCCGGACCCAGCCTGATTGCCCATGTGATGGCGCAGATCGGGGGCCTGGCGCTGCCCTTGCCCGATCAGGCGCTGGCGATGGCCTTTGCCGATGCGCTGGAACCGTCGGGCTGGCTGGGGCGATCCGTGCAGGCGATTGCGCAAGGGGCGGGCCAGCCCGTTGCAAAGGCCGAGGCGGTGCTGGCGCGGCTGCACCGGTTTGACCCGCCGGGCCTCTTTGCCCGCGATCTGGCGGAATGTCTGCGCCTTCAGGCGGCCGAGGCCGATCTGCTGACGCCCCCGCTGGCGCGGATGATCGACAATCTGGCGCTGCTGGCCAGCGGCGATACCGCCCGCATCGCCCTACAGCTGCACCTGACCGAGACCCAGGTCACGGCCTGCCTGCGCACCCTGCGCAGCTTTGACCCCAAACCCGGCGCGCAGTTCGAACCCATGGCCGCCCCGGTGCGCGAACCCGATCTGGTGGCGACCAAAGGCCCCGAAGGCTGGGCGGTGGCCTTGAACCGCGGCGCGCTGCCCACGCTGCGGCTGGCCCCCGAGAAAGGGCCGGGGCGGGCCGAGGCGCGGGCGCTGATGCGGCTGGTCGAGGGGCGCAATGCCACGCTGTTGCAGGTGGGGGCCGAGGTCTTGCTGCGCCAGACGGCGGCGCTGGACGAGGGGCCGGGGGCTCTGGTGCCGATGACGATGGCCGATGTGGCCCATGTGCTGCGCCTGAACCAGAGCACCATCAGCCGGATCGTGGCGGGGGTGTCGGTGGACACGCCGCGCGGCACCTGGTGGTTGCGCGCGCTGTTCACGGGCCGGGTGGGGGGCGAGGATGGCAAGGCGGCAGGGGCCTTGCGCGACGCGCTGGCCCGGCTGATCGCGGCGGAAGACCGCGCGGCCCCGCTTTCGGACGATGCCCTTGCAAAGGCGCTCGGCAGCGACGGGGCCGAGGTCGCCCGCCGCACTGTGGCCAAATACCGGGCGGCGCTGAAAATCGCGCCCGCACATCGCAGGCGCATCCGGCCCGTGCTGGCGCGCAAGGCGCGGGTCACGTCTGGGGGGCCAAACTGACCGGCTGATCTTGCCATTGCCGCAGCCACGGTGCAGCAAAGGCGGAACAGTCTGACAGAACGGAACCCCTGACCCATGGCCTATTTTCTGGGCGTCGATACCGGCGGCACCTACACCGATGCGGTGATACTGGACGAGGCGGCAACGCAGGTGGTCGGCAAGGCCAAGGCCCTGACCTCGCGCCACGATCTGGCGGTGGGCATCGGGCAGGCGGTGGATGCGGCGCTGGCGGCCGCAGGGGTATCGGCGGATCAGGTGGCCCTGGTGTCGCTGTCCACCACGCTTGCCACCAATGCGCTGGTCGAAGGGCAGGGGGGGCGGGTCGCTCTGGTCTTCATCGGGTTTGACGAGGCCGATCTGGCGCGGGGTGGCCTGTCCGAGGCGCTGAACGGCGATCCGGTGATCCATCTGCCCGGCGGGCACAGCCATGCGGGCACGGAAACCGCCCCGCTCGATCTTGCCGCGCTGGAGCAGGCGGTGGCGGGCCTCGGCGATCAGGTGATGGGCTTTGCCATCGCCGCCCGCTTTGCCACCCGCAACGCGGCGCATGAGGTGGCCGCGCGCGATGTGATCCGCCGGGCAACAGGCCGCCCCGTCACCTGTTCGCATGAATTGTCGGCGCAGTTGAACGGGCCAAAGCGGGCGCTTACGGCGGTGCTGAACGCAAGGCTGATCGGCATGATCGACCGGCTGGTCGCGGCCTGTGAGCGGCATCTGGCCGCCATCGGCATTTCTGCCCCTCTGATGGTGGTGCGCGGCGATGGCGCGCTGATCTCTGCCGCCATGGTGCGCGAACGGCCGATCGAGACGATCCTCTCTGGCCCCGCCGCCAGCATCGTCGGCGCGCGCTGGCTGACCGGGGCGCAGGATGCGCTGGTGTCGGACATCGGCGGCACCACCACCGACATCGCCCTGCTGAAGGATGGCCTGCCCGAGATCGACCCCATGGGCGCGCGGGTGGGCGGTTTCCGCACCATGGTCGAGGCCGTGGCGATGCGCACCACGGGCCTTGGCGGTGACAGTGAGGTGCATCTGGTGACCGCGGGCCTGACCGGGGGCCTGCGCCTTGGCCCCCGCCGTCTGATGCCGGTGTCCTTGCTGGCGGTGGATCATGGGGCGATGGTGCATGCAGCGCTTGACCGCTGGCTGTCGGACGATGCGGTGGGCGAACAGGACGGGCGGTTTGTCATTCCGATGACGGTGCAGGGGGGGCAGTCGGGCGGGCTGTCTGCGCGCGAGGCTGCCGTTCTGGCCCGCATCACCGCGCCGATGCAGATGTCCGCCGCCCTGACCTCTCGGCTTGAAGTTGCCGCTTTGGAACGGCTGGTGGCGCGCGGGCTGGTGATGCTCTGCGGTGTGACGCCTTCCGATGCCGCCCATGTGCTGGGCCGCCAGTCGGGCTGGGACGCGGCAGCGGCGCAAAAGGCCGTCATCCTGCTTGCCCGTCGCCGCACCGGGGCGGGCGAACGCTTTGCCCCTGATGCCACCCATCTGGCCGCCGCGATCATCGACCAATTGACGGCGCAGACAGTCGATTGCCTGCTGGAGGCCGCGTATGGCGAAGACCCCGCCTTTGCCGCCGACGCGCCCGAAACGCTGGCCCGTCACCGCCTGACCGTGGCGGGGCTGGATCACCACCGGGGGGTCATTCACCTGACCGCGCGTCTTGGCGTGCCGGTGATCGGGCTTGGGGCGTCTGCCCCCACCTATTACGGCGCGGTCGGTGCACGGCTTGGATGTGACATGATCCTGCCCGAACATGCAGGTGTCGCCAATGCCATCGGGGCGGTGGCGGGGCAGGTCAGCCAGCGCGCCACGGGCATCGTCTCCAGCCCGGCCGAGGGCCGCTTTACCGCCCATCTGGCCACCGGATTGCAGCATTTCCCCGACCGCGACATGGCCTTGGCCGCGATGGAGGCTGCGCTGGTGACCGAAGCCTCCACCCGCGCCCGTGCCGCCGGGGCGGTCGATCTGCGCCTGAGCGTGACCCGCGACATCCGCGAGGCCGAGATCGAGGGCAGGCTGATGTTCGTCGAAGCCACGATTGCCGCCACCGCCTCGGGCCGCCCGCGTGTGGCGCATGAGGTGGCCGAGTAGGCGGATGCCGCAGCGTCGCGCGGCCCGCGTCACCCCCCACATCGCCGCCCCGCACGATTAGCCCTTGACGCCCCCCGGCACCTTGCCTATCCAGCCGCTCAATGGCTAGGTAGCTCAGCTGGTTAGAGCACGTGACTCATAATCACGGGGTCGGGGGTTCGAGTCCCCCCCTCGCCACCACTTTCCCCACATGCCGCATGGTCTGAAAAACTTTGCTGCCGTCTCAACAGGTTTGGGGCTGGTCGCCTTGGTTCCTTCGCCTGACAGCCTGCTGCCGGGAGGTACGCAACCAAAGGAATCGCCACACTCGCGCGCCTTGCGATCCTGCTTGCGCCGGGCACGGCTTGGCCTAACGTGGGGCGTGGTGCCCCGATGGGGTGGTTTTGCGACAGGATATGCCATGACCGATGCCCCCGGAACCGTTCCCAGAACCGCCGCAACGGCGGTGGTGCATGTCGACGATGACCGCTTCAGGGTGACGGAGTGGCAGTTTGCACCGGGGGCGGAAACCGGCTGGCACCGGCATGGCCATGATTATGTGATCGTGCCGCTGACCGATGGCTGCCTCGGGCTGGAACTGCCGGATGCGGGGCAGGCGCAGGCGGCGCTGACGGCGGGTCTGCCCTATTCGCGCCGGGTGGGGGTCGAGCATAACGTGATCAACGCAGGCCCCGCGCCGCTGGCGTTTCTGGAGGTCGAGGTGGTCGATGATGCGCAGGCGCATCGCAGGCGGCAGACCCTGATCCGGATGATGGCGGCGTTCAACGCCCGCGATCTGGACGGGGTGATGGCCTGCATGGCGGCGGATTGCGCCTTTCACGCCTCGGCGGGCCCGACGGCGGATGGCACCCGCTATATCGGCCCCGACGCCGTGCGCGCGGCGTTTCAGCAGGTGCTGGATGCCTTCCCGCTGGCCCAGTGGACGCAGGGCCAGCATCAGGTGCTGGGCGAGGTGGGCCTGTCGACCTGGCGCTTCGTGGGCCGGGATGCCGCAGGGCAGGCGGTGGATGTGCAGGGCTGTGACCTGTTCAGCTTTGCCGGTGATCTGATCCGCCTGAAGGACAGTTTCCGCAAGCAGCACAAGCCCGGCTGACCCCTGCGCCCGCCTTGCATCTTGCGCCCGGCTTACATCTTTCGACTGTATTTCACGAAGGGCGTCAGGGTGCCGATCCGGTCATAGAGCGTGCGGGCGGTCACGTTGAATTCCTGGGTCATCCAGTAGACGGCAGGCGCGCCAGCCCGGTCGGCGGCGGCATAGACGGCCTCGATCAGCGCGCGGCCCATGCCGGTGCCCCGCGCCTCGGGCGAGACGAACAGGTCTTGCAGATAGCAGACGTTTTCCACCTTCCAGGCATGGCGATGAAACAGGTAATGCGTCAGGCCAAGCGGGCGGCCGTCCACCTCGGCGATGAAGCCGTTGTAATCTTGCGGATCATTGCCCAGAAGGCGGGCAAAGGTGCTGGCATAGATCGGCTCGGGCAGGGTGGTTTCATAATAGGTCAGATAGCCGGTCCACAGACGCGCCCAATCGGCGTAGTCATCGGCGGTCAGCGGGCGGATCAGAACGGTCATGGCAGCAGCCTTTCGCAAATTCACATCGCCACAGGTGTCGCCTGCCGCCCCTGTTTTCGCAAGCCCGTGCATGCCGCCCGCCGCGCGGATTTTCCCGCCGGAAAAGGGGGGAGTCCGGTTTGCGGCACCCAAGCGTCAGGACAGCGGGGCAGGGGCAGGGGGGGCAGGGGCAGGGGGGGCAGGGGCCTGCTGACGCTTCAGGCAGGCGGCCCGTGCAAAACCCGGCCTTTTCGTACCACGCGAATTGACGCAGGGGCATGCGGCGGCTAGCGTTTCGCACATCGTCTTGGCGCATATCCGTTTCAGGAGCATTTCATGGCCACCATCACTTTTGGCGCAGGCATTTCCGGCAATGTGGCGCTGGTTATCAATCTGATCGACAGTCTGACATCGGATGCAAGCCTGACCGGCTTTTCCCCGACGCAGATCACCTTTCAGGACGGCGATCGCCTGTTCGTGGTGACGGGCACCGGGTTTGTGGCAAACCTTGTGACCCAGCAACTGACCGGTGGCGTGATCAACCAGATCAGCGTGACCAACGCAGGCACCCCCGAAGTCACCATCGGCAGCATCGGCCTGCTTGCGGTCGACCTGAACGCGGCCCTTGTGGCCGAGGACAGCGGGGCCGACATTGCGGCGCTGGAAACCCTGCTGACCGGGTTGAGCTATGATTACAACGGTGTGGCCGGGGCCGATGTGCTGCGCGCGACCACGCGGTCCTCGGACGGGGTTCTGCTGAACCTGCGGGGGAATGACACGTTCGATCTGTTCGGCGGCAATGACAACGTGTTCATGGGCGACGGCAATGATCAGGGGTTTGGCGGCAGCGGCCGTGACACGTTGGGCGGCGGCAATGGCAATGACACCCTCACCGGACAGAGCGGCAATGACAGCCTGTCTGGCGGGGCGGGCAATGACGCGCTGAACGGCAATGCGGGCGATGATCACCTGATCGGCGATACGGGCAATGATCGGATCAAGGGCGGCACCGGGGACGACAGCCTGTCGGGCGGCGCGGGGCGTGACATCCTGTACGGCGAAGGCGACGGCGACCATTTCATATTCGGCTCGGTGGTCGATACGGGCAACGGGGCCACCCGCGACCAGATCGCCGATTTCGACCGGACCGAAGGTGATGTGATCGACCTGACCGGCTTTGGTCTGGTTGCCTTCCGTGGCAGCCTTGGCTTCAGCAACGCAGGCCCTTCGGCGCGGTGGGTGGTCAGTGGTGGCAACAATGTGCTGTTGCAGATCGATTCCGACGGTGACCGCGATGTGGACGGCACCATCCTGATCCTGAACCACACCAGCCTGCTGGCCGGTGATGTGCTGATCTGACAGCGGGGCGGTTCAGCGAAACCGCCGCGCGGCCTCGATCGCCAGCCCCAGACCTACGCTGCCGAACATGTCGCCGGTGGCGATGCGGGCGCCGGGCAGGGTTGCCTCGACCGCGCGGCGCACCACGGGCAGGTGGCTTGACCCGCCGGTCATGAACACGGTGGCAATCCGGGCGGGGGCCGTGCCCGCCTGCGCCAGCACGCGGTCAAACAGGGCAGTCAGCCGGGCAATGGCGGGGGCCACCACGGCCTCGAACGCCGCGCGGCGCGCCAGCGGGTTGGGGCCGCCGGTCAGGGCGTTCAGGTCCATCCGCGCCACATCGGCGTCCGACAGCGCGATTTTCGCGCCTTCGACCGCCATCGCCAGCGCATGGCCTGCGCGGGTGTTCACCACGCGGATCAGCCGGTCCAGCCGTTCGGGGTGGTCGGCCTCGTGCCGCAGGGCCTTGAGGTCGGCACTGGTGCGGGGGGTGTAGAGCATGTTGATCCGGTGCCAGGTCGCAAGGTCCAGATAGTAATGCTTTGGCATCGTGCCCCGCCCGCCGCCGGTGGGGGCGCCAAAGCCCAGCAAGGGCATCACCTCGGCCAGGCTGAGCATGCGGTCAAAGTCGGTGCCACCCAGCCGGATGCCGTCATTGCCCAGAATATCGCCTGCCCGGTCGGCGTGCAGCGCGGCCTCTGGCCCGACCCGCACCACCGACACATCCGACGTGCCGCCGCCGATGTCGACGATCAGCACCAGTTCCTCGCGCGCCACCGCCTGTTCATAATCCAGTGCTGCGGCAATCGGTTCATATTGAAACGCGATCTCGGCAAAGCCGTTGGCGCGCGCGATATCCTCCAGCACGCCTTGGGCGGCCGCATCGCCCGCCGCGTCATCATCGACGAAATGCACCGGGCGGCCCAGCACGGCGCGGGTGACGGGGGCGCCTGCCTCGGCCTCGAGCCGGGCTTTCAGATGGCCAAAATAGGCGGCGACAATATCCTTGAACGACAGCGCCTTGTTGCCCACGCGGGTTCGTTCGTTGATCAGGCTGGACCCGAGCGTGCTTTTCAGCCCCCGCATCAGGCGGCCATCCTCGCCATCAGTATAGGCGGCGACCGCAGCCCGCCCGAACAGCGGGGCCGCGCCATCGGCATCCCAGAACACGGCGCTTGGCAGGGTGGTCGCCGCGCCTTCCAGCGCGATCAGCCGGGCGCTGCCGCCCGAGGCCAGCCCGACGGTGGAGTTGGAGGTGCCAAAGTCGATGCCGCAGGACAGACGCGGGCCATTGGAAAGGGGGGTCATGGAATGCTCCGAAAGGCGAACGGGGCAGGTAGCGGCGGGCAGGGCGGGTGTAAAGCCCTGTCAGCCCTTGGGTTTCAACGAAGGGCAAATCTTTGCGCCCGCCGCCCCGATTTCACCCTTCACCCCCGCCATGGGGTCAGATCGGCCAGCTTTTCGCCGCCTCTTTCAACTGCGCCAGCAGCGCCTGCACCTTGCGGGTGCGGTGCAGATCGACATGGGTGACCAGCCACAACGGAGCCTCCCATTCCGGGCGGGGGGCCATCACCTCGACCAGATCATCGCGGGCTTCGGCCACATAGGCCGACAGAAACCCGATGCCGATGCCATCCCCGACAGCCCTGGTCAGCACGGCGGGTTCGGTGGCGCGGAAGGTGATGCTGTCGGGCGGGGCCGCGTTGCGCAGCCAGCGGTGAAACGGGGCGCGCGAGGCCTCGTTATCGGCGGTGACAAAGCGGTGGCCCGCGAAATCCGCCTCGGACGCGGGCAGGCCATGCTGCGCCACATAGGATCTGGCGGCATAAAGCCCGGTGCGCATCCGTGCCAGCGGCTGGGCCACGTTGTCGGGTTCTTCGGGGGCGGCGCCGGCGCGGATCGCCACATGGGCTTCGCCGTAATCCAGCCGGAACACCCGCATGTCGGTCAGAAACCGCACCTGCACGCCGGGGTATTCGGACTGAAACTGGGCCAGCACCGGCACCAGCAGGTCGGACAGGCCGGCGATGGCGGTCACCACCATCTCGCCGGTGACGGTTTCGCCCTGCCCCTTGATGCGGCTGGACAGTTGCGCGAACTGTTCTTCGGTGGTCTGCGCCACGGTCAGCAGGTCGCGCCCGGCCTCGGTGGGGGTATAGCCGCGGGCATGGCGCTGGAACAGCCGTGTGCCCATGCGCTTTTCCAGCGCGTCGATATGGCGGATGACGGTGGCATGATGCACGCCCAGCACATCCGCCGCGCCCGAAACAGTGCCAAGCCGGGCCACCTGATAGGCGGTGCGGATTTCATCCCAGTTTTCCATGCGGGGCCTCTGTATGGTTCGCTGTGCGCTGACGCACAGAACGCCCGATTTGCCGCCCGCCCGCAAGGGCCAAACGGCTCTTGCGCCGCCCGGATTGCCCGCGGTCATCAAACTGCGCGGCATCCGCCGCATGCCTTTTCATATGGCGCTGCCGCGCCGCGTCGCGCTGGCGCGCTCAGAAAACTAGATCGAGATGAGGCTTCATGGACGCAGCCTTGTTTTCCGGTCTGCCTTCTTGACATGCACGACGATAGGGCAATGCCCGACCGCCGGGTGGGCAGACAACGGCAGTTCTACGCGGTTTATGGGTCAACTTCTCCCACAGTAGTTCTGCTGGTGACGTTGCAGAATGCCCGCCCGAGGGGGCGGTCGGGCATTGCCCGGCGCGCTTCGCGCTTGATTCCGGGCAGAAGAAGGTGGTTCAGTGAAGGCCTGTCCCGCTGTAAGGTCGCGCTGGCGCGCTATAACCGCAGTCCCTTGACTTCCGGCCCCCGCCAGCCTATCAGCCCCTCTAATTCCCCGGAGGCACCTGCTTCCGGTCCCTTGGCTTGTGCCGGGATCGCCACCTGTCAGCGCGTTGCGCCCACAGGTGCCTCTCTGCATTGGGTCTTGGGGTTTCACCGTCGGACCCCATATCCGGCAGACGCGCAACCAAGGAGAGCGGTCCATGTTCGAGAACCTGTCAGAACGCCTTGGTGGCGTGTTCGACCGCCTGACCAAGCAAGGCGCGCTGTCCGAGGCCGATGTCGTCACCGCCCTGCGCGAAGTGCGCACCGCGCTGCTGGAGGCGGACGTATCGCTGCCGGTTGCCCGCGATTTCATCAAGCGCGTGCAGGACAAGGCCACCGGGGCGGCGGTCACCAAATCGATCACGCCGGGGCAGATGGTCGTCAAGATCGTCCATGATGAACTGATCCGGGTGCTGGCGGGCGACGGCGCACCTGACGCGCTGAAGATCGACAACCCGCCTGCGGCGGTGCTGATGGTCGGTCTGCAAGGGTCGGGCAAGACCACGACCACCGCCAAGCTGGCCAAGCGGTTGAAGGAAAAGAACGGCAAGCGCGTGCTGCTGGCGTCGCTGGACACCAACCGCCCGGCCGCCATGGAACAGCTTGCCATCCTAGGGTTGCAGATCGGCGTCGACAGCTTGCCGATCGTCAAGGGCGAGACGGCGGTTCAGATCGCCCGCCGCGCCAAGACGCAGGCCGCCATGGGCGGCTATGACGTGCTGTTCCTCGATACCGCCGGACGGTTGCACATCGACGAAGTGTTGATGGACGAAATTCAGGCGGTCCGCGACATTGCCCAACCCCGCGAAACCCTGCTGGTCGTCGATGGCCTGACCGGGCAGGACGCGGTGAATGTGGCGACCGAGTTTGACGGCAAGGTCGGCATCACCGGCGTCGTGCTGACCCGGATGGATGGCGACGGGCGCGGGGGCGCCGCCCTGTCGATGCGCGCCGTGACGGGCAAGCCCATCCGCTTTGTCGGCATGGGCGAAAAGATGGACGCCATCGAGACGTTCGAGGCCGACCGGGTGGCAGGCCGCATCCTTGGCATGGGCGATATCGTCGCCCTGGTCGAACGCGCGCAGGAAACCTTCGAGGCCGAACAGGCCGAACGCATGATGCGGCGGTTCCAGAAGGGGTTGTTCAACATGAACGACTTCCGGTCGCAACTGGAACAGATGCAGAAGATGGGCGGGATGCAGGGCGTCATGGGCATGCTGCCGGGCATGGGCAAGATGGCCAGGCAGGCCGAGGAGGCCGGGTTTGACGACCGGATGCTGCGCCGCCAGATTGCGCTGATCCAGTCGATGACCAAACGCGAGCGCGCCAACCCCGACATTCTGGCCGCCAGCCGCAAGAAACGCATCGCGGCCGGTGCGGGGCTGGATGTGGCCGATCTGAACCGTCTGCTGAAACAGCACAAGCAGATGGCCGAGATGATGAAGAAGATGGGCAAGGGCGGCATGATGAAGGCCGCGATGAAACAGATGCTGGGCAAGGGCGGGATGCCCGATCCGTCCAAGATGTCGCCCGAGCAGCTGGAAGAAGCGGCCCGCGGGCTGAAGCAGGGCATGGGCGCAGGCTTTCCGGGGGCTGGTCCGCGCGGGCTGTCGCTGCCGTCGGGCCTCAGCGGCCTGATGAAAAAGAAGTAGGGCATGATGGACGCAGCAACCCAAGCCGCCACCGTGTTGGCCGAACACCGCGACAGCATCGACCGGCTGGATGCGATCCTGGTGTTCACGCTGGCCGAACGCTTCAAGCACACGCAATCCGTGGGGCGGCTGAAGGCCGAACATGGCCTGCCGCCATCGGACCCCACGCGGGAGGCCCGCCAGATCGAACGGCTGGAGGCGCTGTCGCGCGAGGCGAACCTTGACCCCGAATTTGCCAAGAAATTCCTGACCTTCATCATTTCCGAAGTCATCAGGCATCACGAGAAACTGCAAAAGTAATCACCCGAAGATGGGCAGATTGCCCATCCTACGCCAATCCTCAAGGAGACTACCCCATGTCCATGAAAATCCGTCTTGCCCGTGGCGGCAGCAAAAAGCGCCCGTTCTATTCGATCGTCGCCACCGACAGCCGCAATCCGCGCGATGGCCGCTTTCTGGAAAAGCTGGGCGTGTACAACCCGCTGCTGGCCAAGGACAACGAACAGCGCGTCGTGATGAACATGGAGCGCGTGCAGCACTGGCTGAGCCAGGGCGCCCAGCCCACCGACCGTATCGCGCGCTTCCTCGAAGCGGCCGGCGTGCGCCCGAAGGCCACCCGCAACAACCCCAAGTCGGCTGTCCCCGGCAAGCGCATGGCCGAACTGGCCAAGAAGAAAGCCGCTCGTGCCGCCGCGCCGGCCGAAGAATAAATCCGGTCATGTCCGGGTGCGGTCAGGGCAGCTTTTCCGAAGGCTTCCGTGCCGATCTGGCCGATCTGATGCGCTGGCGGCGCGATGTGCGCCGCTTTCGCACCGATCCTGTGGAGGCAGCGGTTCTGGACCGCTGCCTTTGCGCATTCGGGCTGGCGCCCTCGGTGGGCCTGTCCGAGCCCTGGCGGCTGATCCGGGTCGAAAGCCCGCAGCTGCGCGAGAAGATGGCCGCCAACTATGCGGCGGCAAACGCGGCGGCACTGGCGGGTTATGTCGATGAAAAGGCGCGGCTTTATGCCGGGTTGAAACTGTCGGGCATGCGCGAGGCCCCGGTGCATCTGGCGGTGTTCTGCGATGACGCCACGCCCAAGGGCGCGCAGCTTGGCGCGACCACCATGCCGCAGACCCGCGCCTATTCGGTGGTGGGCGCGATCACGCTGTTCTGGCTTGCCGCCCGTGCCGAGGGGTTGGGCGTGGGCTGGGTGTCGATCCTTGACCCGGTCGCGTTGCAGGCCGATCTGGCGGTGCCGCAGGGTTGGTCTTTCATCGGCTATCTGTGCGTCGGCTGGCCCGAGGCCAACCATGAGACGCCCGAACTTGAACGCGCAGGCTGGGAAACCCGCAGCCCGGCCCTGTGGATGGAAAGCCGTTGATATGTTAGGGCTTCTTGGCCTGATCCCCGGCTTTCGGCTGCTGCGGCACACGCTGACGCTGACCTTTGTTGCGGGTTCCTTCTGGGCCGGGATGCAGTATGGTCAGGCACAGCAGGCCGTGGCCTGCAAGGACGCGGGCGGGGTGGTCACGCCTGCCGGATACTGCAAGGGAAGCGCACCATGACGACCGACAAGACCTGTGTGGGCGTGATCGCCGGGGCCTTTGGGGTGGCGGGCGAGGTGCGGCTGAAATCCTTCTGCACGCAACCCGAGGATATTGCATCCTACGGCCCGCTGACCACCGAGGATGGCAAGACCACTTATGCGGTCAAGCTGACCCGCGCGTCAGTGGCGGGCGGGGTCGGGGTGCGGATGTCGGGCATCAGCACCAAGGAACAGGCCGATGCGCTGCGCGGGGTCAGCCTGTATGTGGGGCGCGACAAGCTGCCCTCCCTGGGCGATGACGAGTTCTATCATGCCGACCTGATCGGACTGGAGGCCCGCGATACCGGCGGCGCCGTGCTTGGCCCGGTGCAGGCGGTGCACAATCACGGGGCGGGCGATCTGCTGGAGATTGTGGTGGCGGGGCGCAAATCCGCCCTACTTGTGCCATTTACCCGTGTGAACGTTCCCACAGTGGATATTGCGGCGGGTTGCGTGATCGTGGATGTGCCAGAGGGTCTGGAGTAGTCCCGCCGTCCCGCCAAAGCTTTGGGATGAGAGACTGTCATGGCGATACACAACAGGATGCGTTTTTTGCAGGGGGCTGCGGCGCTGCTGTATCTGGGGCCGCTGCTGGCGGGCTTGGGTGGCTATGGCTGGCGTGTGGTGCCGGTGTTTGCCGCGATCTTCGTGCTTTGGCTGATCATCCTGCGCCCGCAGCACTGGCCGCGCGATCTGGGCGCTTGGCGCGCGGCATCGGTCTGGGCTGCGGCCTTGGGCGCCGCGCTGATGCAGGTGCTGCTGGTGGCGGTGTGTTTCGGCATCGGCCGCGGGCTTGGCGGCATCATGGGGTTCCTGCCGCTGTTGCACCCGATGCTGCCGATCGGGCTGTCTTTCCTTGCCATTCCGCTGTGCCGCCTGATCTGGGATCCGTGGAAGGCCGAGGAGATGGACCGTTTTCTGGATCAGGCGATCCAGCAGATTTCCAGACCCACCCCGTCTGATTTCAGCGCCGCCGATGCGGCGGTGTCGTCCTTGCTGGCCCTGCCCGGAACCGCCCCGGCGGATGAGGTGGCGGCGCAATTGGCGCAGGTGCTGGATCATCCGCAATCCTGGGCGCGGCTGGACATGCTGGTGGTGGCGCTGGACCGCCTGAACCCCAACCGCGATGCGCTGCGGCGGGCGGTGATCCTGTGGGGCACCGGGGCCGGAGTCGTGACCTCTGGTCGCCCGCCCGGCACGGTGGACAGCGCGTTTCAGGTGGCCGGGCACGACCCGGCCATGCTGCGGCTGTTCTTGCCCCGCGCCCTTGCGCTGATTGCCGACCACCCCACCCGGCACGACAGTTTCCCCAGCCCGCGCGATCTGGCCGAGGTGATGGACGACAGGCTGCCGGGCGACATCAACGACAGCCTTGCCCGCCTGTCGCAGGCGGTGCATCGCGCCACCCCGCCGGAATTGCGCGACCTGTCGAATGACGAGGCGGCAGAGCTGGTGCCTGCCAACCTGTCAAACTGATCGGGTCCGCCTTTGACACTCTGTCGCTTTGGCGCGAACCGGGCTAAAACCGCCGCATGACCGATGCACCCGACACCCCGAAAAGCCATGGCCGCCTGTCCATCCGCGCCAGTCTGACCCCGCGTGACCTGATGGCCGAACCATTGCAGGTGCGCGGGGCCTGGGTGGCAAAGGTGATCACCCTGTTCCCCGACGCCTTCCCCGGCGTGCTGGGCCTGTCGCTGACCGGCAAGGCGCTGGATTTCGGGCTGTGGCGGCTGGATACAGTCGATCTGCGCAGCTTTGGCATTGGCAAGCATCGCACGGTGGATGACACGCCCGCCGGGGGTGGCGCGGGCATGGTGCTGCGGGCCGATGTGGTGGATGCGGCGCTGACGGCGGCGCAGGGTGGCGCAGACCGCGCCCGCTGGCCGGTAATTTACCTATCGCCGCGCGGCAAGCCCTTTGATCAGGCGATGGCGCGGCGCTTTGCGGCCTGTGACGGGCTGACCCTGCTGTGCGGGCGGTTTGAAGGCGTGGATCAGCGGGTGCTGGATCATCACGCGGTTGAGGAGGTGTCGCTGGGCGACTTCGTGCTGACCGGGGGCGAGATTGCGGCGCAGGCCCTGCTGGATGCCACGGTGCGGCTGCTGCCGGGGGTGCTGGGTAATGCGGAGTCTGCGGTCGAGGAAAGCTTTTCCGACGGGCTGCTGGAGCATCCGCAATACACCCGACCGACCGTCTGGAACGACCGGGAAATCCCGCAGGTGCTGCAATCGGGGCACCACGGCGACATCGCGAAATGGCGGCGGGCGCAGTCCGAAGGCCTGACCGCCGAACGCCGCCCCGACCTGTGGGCGGCAAATGCGCAAAAGCCTGTAAAACCGGGCAAACGCAAGGCTTGACCCCCCGCTTTGCGCGGCCTATACGCCCCTGTCCGGGGCTGTCACAGGTCCATCGGTCCCGATTCTTTTTGCCTATGCGCCTGTCTTCTTTTGCAGGTGGCGGGTGGACAGCGCGGTAAAAACCAAAGCACGACCCATCTTTGGCGGACTTGCCCCCTGCGGGCGGGGATCCGGTTGAAGACCAGAAGCTCTGGGGCGGCATCACATGTGCGGGGCAAACCGTACGCATCGAAAGGACCAGGCATGAACCTGATCGCAATTATCGAGGCCGAACAAATCGCGGCACTCGGCAAGAAAATCCCGGACTTCAAGGCCGGCGATACCGTCAAAGTCGGCTACAAGGTCACCGAAGGCACGCGGTCGCGCGTGCAGGCCTATGAAGGCGTCGTGATCGGCCGCAAGGGCGGGGCCACCATCTCGGCCAGCTTCACGGTGCGCAAGATCTCGTTCGGTGAAGGTGTGGAACGTGTGTTCCCGCTGTATTCCACCAACATCGACAGCATCGAGGTCGTCCGTCGCGGCAAGGTGCGTCGTGCCAAGCTGTACTACCTGCGCGACCGTCGCGGTAAATCGGCCCGTATCGCCGAGAACACCACCTACAAAGCCAAATCGGAATAAGGACCGCGACGATGAAACAGGGCATTCACCCCGATTATCACACCATCAACGTCAAGATGACCGATGGCACCATTTTCCAGACCAAGACCACCTGGGGCAAGGAAGGCGACCAGATGGCGCTGGACATCGACCCGCTGGCCCACCCGGCCTGGACCGGCGGCAACGCCAAGCTGATGGACACCGGCGGCCGCGTGTCGAAATTCAAGAACAAATACGCCGGTCTGGGTTTCTGATCCATTCCGACTGTTTGCTGCATACGCCGCCCCATCGGGGCGGCGTTTTGCTGTGCTCTGCACTGTCGGCCGGCATCCAATTTCTTCGAAGAAATTGGCAAAATCCTTCGAAGGATTTTGACGCAGCGCCGGTGACAGCCGGGGGCTGCTGCCTTGCGCATGACCCTGTTGGCACGCTATGGGCAGTGCAGGAAAGCCTATCGCAGAGGATTGGTCGTGGCGCATATCATCGTTGTCGGCAACGAAAAGGGCGGGTCGGGCAAATCGACCACCTGCATGCATGTGGCAACGGCGCTGGCGCGGATGGGGCACCGGGTGGGCGCGCTGGACCTTGACCTGCGGCAGCGCACCTTCGGGCGCTACATCGAAAACCGCAAAACCTATCTTGCGCGGATGGAACTGGCACTTGCCACACCCGACTACCGCGAACTGCCCGAAGGCGATGCTGCCAGCCTGCAACCCGGCGAAAACGCCTTTGACGCCCGGCTGTCGGCGGCGGTGGCCGATCTGGACGCAGTGTCGGATTTCATTGTCATCGACTGCCCTGGCAGTCACACGCGGCTGTCGCAGGTGGCGCATTCGCTGGCCGATACGCTGATCACCCCGCTGAATGACAGCTTTGTCGATTTCGACCTGCTGGCGCGGGTCGATGCCGAAACCGGCAAGGTGAAGGGGCCGTCGATCTATTCCGAAATGGTCTGGGGGGCGCGGCAGTTGCGCGCGCAGGCCGGGCTGAAGCCGATCGACTGGATTATCGTGCGCAACCGTCTGGGAGCGCAGCAGATGCACAACAAGAAAAAGGTGGGGGCCGCGCTGGAAGACCTGTCGCGCCGCATTGGCTTTCGCGTCGCACCCGGCTTTTCCGAACGGGTGATCTTTCGCGAACTTTTCCCGCGCGGGCTGACCCTGCTGGACCTGAAGGACACCGGGGTCGACCAGTTGAACCTGTCCAACATCGCCGCCCGGCAGGAAGTGCGCGATCTGATGGCGGAACTCAGGCTTCCAAGTGTGACCGTCGGTTTTTGAACAGCAGGGTCGAGGCCTGTTGCGCCTGAACCCGGCGCAGGCGCTGAAGCCGCAGGGTGAACATGTCGTCCTTGACCGGCGCAGGCTCGGCACTTTCGGCCGGGTCGGCGGGTTTGGCCGCAAACAGCCCGAACCGTTGCAACAGGGTGAATGCCTTCTGCATGGCGCTACCTCCTCTCAGGATTTACCCCTTCTTGATGCGGGCCAAGCGCGGCAGGTTTGTGGCAGGGCGGCGCTTATTCCGGGGAAGCCCGCGCAAAGGCGGCAACACACTGTTTCCGGTTTGGCTTGGCCCGAAGGATCGGCTGTGGCAGAACGGGCGCGCTGCCCTGACGCGAGAATGCCATGACCAACACCCTGTTTGACGCGCTGTTTTCCCCCCTTGCCGGGCAGGACCGCCCGCTGTTCCTGCGCCCCGCAGCCGCGGACATCAGCGCGGACGCCTTTCTGCGCACCATTGGCCGGGTGGCCCATGCGCTGCGCGGGATGGATGTGCAAAAGGGCGACCGGGTGGCGGTCCAGATCGCCAAATCGCCCGAGGCACTGGCGGTTTACGCCGCCTGCGTGGGGGTGGGGGCGGTGTTCCTGCCGCTGAACACAGGGTACACGGCGGATGAGGTCGAATACTTCATCGGCAACGCCACCCCCCGCGTGCTGATCTGCGACCCCGCGCGGGCGGCCGGCCTGCTGCCGCTGTGCCGCGCGCATGGCGCCAGGCTGGCCACGCTTGATGGCGCGGGGCAGGGCAGTTTTGCCGATCTGATGGCGGACCAGCCGGATCAGTTCACCCCAACCCCCTGCGGCCCGGATGATCTGGCGGCGATCCTGTATACATCGGGCACCACCGGGCGGTCCAAGGGCGCGATGCTGACCCATGGCAACCTGCTGTCGAATGCCGCCGTGCTGGCCGATCTGTGGCAGTTCACTGACCGCGATGTGCTGCTGCACGCGCTGCCGATCTTTCACACCCACGGGCTGTTCGTGGCATCCAACGTCTGTCTGCTGACCGGGGCTGCGATGATCTTTCTGCCGGGGTTCGATGCGGGGCAGGTGGTGGACCTGCTGCCCCAGGCGACAGTGATGATGGGGGTTCCCACCTTTTACACCCGGCTGCTGGACCATCCGGGTTTCACCCAAAGCCTCACAGCGCACATGCGGCTGTTCGTGTCGGGGTCGGCCCCCTTGCTGGCAGAAACCCACAACGCGTTTCAGGCCCGAACCGGGCACCGGATTCTGGAACGCTATGGCATGACGGAAACCAACATGAACACGTCGAACCCCTATCACGGCGACCGCCGGGCGGGGACGGTGGGCCTGCCTCTGCCGGGGGTGGACTTGCGGATCATGGCGGATGGGGCCGAGGTGCCGCCGGGCGCGGTTGGCGGGATAGAGGTGCGGGGCCCGAACGTCTTTCAGGGCTACTGGCAGATGCCGGAAAAGACCGCCGAGGAACTGCGCCCCGATGGCTGGTTCATCACCGGCGATCTGGGGCAGGTTGATGCGGACGGCTATGTCAGCATCGTGGGCCGCGCCAAGGATATGATCATCACAGGGGGCTACAACGTCTATCCGCGCGAGGTGGAACTGCTGCTGGACGAGGTGCCGGGGGTGCTGGAATCTGCGGTGATCGGCCTGCCGCATCCCGACTTTGGCGAGGCGGTGTTTGCCGTTCTGGTGCATCGTCCGGGCGAGGCGGTGGATCAGGCTGCGACAGAGGCCCTGCTGGGCGAAAAGCTGGCCCGATTCAAACAGCCCAAGGGAATCGTCGTGGTGCCCGACCTGCCCCGCAACACGATGGGCAAGGTGCAGAAAAACCTGCTGCGCGAGGTCTACAAGGGTTGGTTTGGCTGAAAGGGTGCGTCGGGATATTTAGGCCAATGTGAATGCGTGCAGGTTTCACATTGGCTTAAATATCCCCGCCGGAGGCTTCCCGCTCGGCCAGCTCGCCTGCCAGAAACCGCTCGAAATCATCCAGATCGACCGGATCGAACTGCCCGAACCCCTGCATCCAGACCGAGGCTGCGCGCAGGGCGTCGGGTTCCAGCTTGCACCAGATCACCCGGCCCCGGCGTTCGCGGCTGATCAGGCCGGCCTCGGCCAGCACGGTCAGATGTTTGGAAATCGCGGCAAGGGACATGGCAAAGGGCTGAGCGACATCGGTGACGGCCATGTCGTCTTCCAGCAGCATGGTCAGGATCGCCCGCCGGGTCGGGTCGGCCAGGGCGGCAAAAGTGGCGTCCAGCGGGTTGGTCATGGCCGGACTATTGCGGCAGGGGGGCGGAATCGTCAACCGTTTGGTTGAATGTCCGCCGCAGGCACGGGCCGGGCCCACTGGTGCCGCGCTGCGGATGTTTTCGATGAAATACCCTGCGTTTACAGGTGTTTGCGCCATGTTTCCGGCCCATAATCGCGCCTTGACACGCGGCCCGCCTGTCCGTAGGTATCGCTCGACTGCAAAGGGGCTTTGACCAATGGCTGGTGAACCCGATCCGGACCGTCTGCGCGCGCTTGAAGCCCGCCTTCACCAGATCAAGGGTACGCCGGTGGTGGAACGCACCAATACGGTCAAGGGTTTCTCGCAAGGCGAAGTGGCCTGGAGGATGGTGATTGAGCTTTGCACCGGGCTGATGCTGGGGGTGGGGATCGGTTACGGGTTGGACGTGCTGCTTGGCACCCTGCCGGTCTTCCTGATCATCTTCGCGCTGATCGGCTTTGCGGCCGGCATCAAGACGATGCTTGGCACCGCACGGCAGATGGCAGACAAGGCTGCGGCGCAGGCCGCAGAAGATACCAGGGCTGCGGCGCAAGCCGCAGAGCATACCAAGGCTGCGGCGCAAGCCGCAGGGGCAAGGGCGGCGCAAGTCGCAGACACAGAGGGTTGACCATGGCGACAGATGTGGAAGAGGCGGCAAGCAGCGGTCTGCAGATCCATCCGATGGATCAGTTCATCGTCAAGCCGCTGTTCGGCGATACCATCCAGTGGTACACGCCCACCAACGTCACCCTGTGGATGGGCATTGCCGTGCTGTGCCTGGTGGCCCTGCTGGTGATGGGCACCCGCCGCCGCGCCATCGTGCCGTCGCGCACCCAGTCGGTCGGGGAATTGCTGTACGGCTTCGTCTACAACATGGTCGAGGAAGTGACCGGTCATGAGGGGGCGAAGTTCTTTCCCTATATCATGACGCTGTTCATGTTCGTGCTGTTGTCCAACATGCTGGGCCTGCTGCCGCTGTCCTTCACCACCACTGCCCAGATCGCGGTAACGGCTACGCTGGCCCTGCTGGTCTTCGTGACCATCACGCTGGTCGGGCTGTACCGCAAAGGCATCGGGTTTCTGTCGATGTTCTGGGTATCGTCCGCGCCGCTGGCGCTGCGACCGGTTCTTGCGCTGATCGAGGTCGTGTCCTACTTCGTGCGCCCGCTCAGCCATTCCATTCGTCTTGGCGGCAACCTGATGGCCGGCCACGCCGTCATCAAGGTGTTCGCGGGCTTTGCAGGTGCCATGGGCCTGGCCTCGGTCGTGCCGATTGCCGCCATTGCCGCCATCTACGGTCTTGAGGTGCTGGTTGCAGCGGTTCAGGCCTATGTTTTCACCATCTTGACCTGTGTGTATCTGCGTGACGCAGTGGGCGACGCCCACCACTGACCGCAGACCCTCGGGTACGGAAATCTCTCTGCCATTCCACATACAAGGAGTACTTCTATGGAAGGCGATATCGCAGAAATGGGCAAGTTCATCGGCGCAGGTCTTGCTGCGTTCGGTCTGGGCGGCGCTGGCATCGGCGTTGGTAACATTGTCGGGAACTTCCTGGCAGGTGCCCTGCGCAACCCGTCGGCGGCCCCCGGCCAGACGGCCAACCTGTTCGTCGGCATCGCGTTTGCCGAAGCACTGGGCATCTTCTCGTTCCTGATCGCTCTGCTGTTGATGTTCGCAGTCTGATCCATCGGACCCGAAGTTTCGGTCGGGCAGGGCAACCTGTCCGGCCGGGTTCAAACGGTTCTGTAGGAGAACGGCGACATGGCAACTGACCCTCTTGCGGCTGAAACAGCCGGGGTTTGCATCAATGCGGCTGGCAACGCCATCGGCATGCCACAGCTTTGTGCGGATTGGATTCCGAACCAGATTTTCTGGACACTGGTCACGCTTGTCGTGATCTATCTGGTGCTGTCGCGCATTGCCTTGCCGCGCATCGGGGCGGTTCTGGCCGAACGCAAGGGCACGATCGGCAACGATCTGGCTGCGGCCGAGGAACTGAAGCAAAAGGCGGTTGCGGCTGAAAAGTCGTTCAACGACGCCCTGGCTGCGGCGCGGATCGAGGCAGCCAAGATCGTGGCAGCGGCCAAGGCCGATATCCAGAAAGATCTGGATGCGGCAACACGGGCAGCCGAGGCGCAGATTGCGGCCAAGGCGGCGGAATCGGAAAAGACGATTGGCGAAATTCGCGCCGGGGCGGTCGAGGCGATCACCTCGGTTGCCAAGGACACCGCGAAAGAACTGGTTGCGGCCATGGGCGGGGCGGCGGATGCCCGGTCGATCACGGCAGCGATCACCGCGCGGATGAAAGGGTAAGAGCATGAAATATCTTGCCATTCTTCTGACAATTGCGGCGTCGCCGGCCCTTGCGGCGACGGGCGCGTTCTTTTCGCTGCGCAACACCGATTTCGTGGTGCTGGTCGGCTTCCTCGTGTTCTGTGGCATTCTGGTCTATCTGAAAGTCCCGGCCAAGCTGACCGGTCTGCTGGATGCCCGTGCGGTGCAGATCAAGGCCGAGCTGGACGAGGCCCGCGCCCTGCGCGAAGAAGCCAAGGCCATTCTCGCCTCGTATGAGCGCAAGCAGAAAGATGTGGCGGCTCAGGCTGACCGCATCGTTGCCCAGGCGCGCGAAGAGGCGATGGCGGCTGCGGCACAGGCCAAGGCCGATCTGCAAACCGCGATGGCGCGCAAGCTGGCCTCGGCCACGGATCAGATCGCCTCGGCAGAGGCGTCGGCCATCCGTCAGGTGCGCGAGCAGGCGATTGCGGTGGCGGTTGCCGCTGCGGGCGATGTGCTGGCCAAGCAGATGACACCGGAAAGTGCGGCCTCGTCGATCGACGCGGCCATTGCCCAGGTGGAAGCCCGCTTTCACTGAGCGGGTGTGACACAATCAAAAGGCCCGGCAGCGCTGCCGGGCCTTTTTCTATTTCGACTGTTCATGCCCATAGCGTTGCTGGGCCACGGCCTCGTTGCGGTCGGCGCGGATCTGGTCGGTCAGCGACCGTTCGACATAAGACATGTGCACTTCCACCGCCGCGCGGGCAGCCTGGGGATCGCGGGATTGCAGTCCGGCGTTGATGGCGCGGTGCTGGTCCAGCAACTGATCGCGGGTGATGCGGTTGCGGAACATCATCTGCCGATTGTAGAACACGCCTTCGCGCAGCAGATCATACATCGACCGCATCATGTGCAGCATCACCACATTATGGCTGGCCTCGATGATCGCCATGTGAAATTCGGCGTCCAGCCGGGCTTCGTCGGTGGGGTCGCGTTTGGTGTGGGCGGCCTCCATCTTCTGAAAGATGGTGTCCACCACCTTCAGATCGGTGTCCGACCCAAGCCGTGCCGCGCGGTCGGCGGCCAGCCCCTCCATGTCGCGGCGAAAGGCGATGTAGTCGAACACCGCCTCGTCATGGGTGGCAAACAGATGCACCAGCGCAGGCGAGAAGGCCGACCCCAGCACATCGGCCACAAAGATCCCCGCTCCCGGACGGCTGACCAGCAGACCCCGCTGTTCCAGTTCGGCCACCGCATCGCGCAAGGACGGGCGCGAGACGCCAAGCCGTTCGGACAGGTCACGTTCTGACGGCAGGCGTTCGCCCGGCCGCAGGATGCCGCGCAGGATCAGTTGTTCGATCTGGCGCACCACAGAGTGCGAGAGCTTTTCGGTCTGGATTTTCAGAAACGGCATCGCATCCCCCAATTGGTCAGAATCTATGACCACGGGGCCGCGAACTCAACGAAAAAGCGGGCAGAAAAAAACGGACCGGGGGCATGGCCCGGCCCGTTGATTTCTGACGCCAGAACCGATGTCAGTTCGGGCGGATGATGATTTCGACCCGGCGGTTCTGCGCCTTGCCTGCAGTGGTGGCGTTCGAGGCGATCGGCTGGCTTTCGCCGCGGCCATAGGCCGCGATGCGCCCGCCTGGAACGCCGGAATTGATTAGGATGCCCGCAACAGACGAGGCCCGGCGCTGCGACAGATCCTGGTTGTAGGATTCGGCCCCGGTGTCGTCGGTGTGGCCGATCACTTCGATCTGGCTGTTGGGGTATTTCAGCAGGCTGGAGGCCACAGCGCGGATGTCATTGGTCAGATCCGGGCGCAGGCTGGCGCTGTCGACCGCGAACAGCAGGTCTTGCGGCATGTTGACTGTCAGGTAAGACCCGTTGTTGGTGACCGAGATGTTGGGGTTGTTGATCGACCCGCGCAGCTCTGCCGCCTGCTGGTCCAGCGTGGCCCCGACAGCACCGCCGATGGCCGCACCGATGCCCGCACCGACCACGGTTTTCAGCAGCTTGTCATCGCCGTTCGAGGTGGCCCCGGCAGCCGCGCCCAACAGGCCGCCGATCACGGCGCCGTTGCGGGTGCGGGCGTTCGGGTCGCCATTGTAGGCGTTCGGGTCGACGCAGGCGGTCAGGGTCAGCGCCGAGAGGCCTGCCAGAAGGAACGAGGACTTGAGGATCATGTGTGTCGCCTTGACTGTGTTGTGGCCAATGTGCCGGTTTGGACGTGTGCCATTTGGACGAAAGATTACGCCCCTTCTTTACACCAACGCTTGGCCGACTGAACCGGTTCCCACGCCTGAAGGCGATTTTCCGCGCAAATGTGATACGCCTCAGGCATCGCGCCGGGCGGATTCCCAGGCCAGAATGGCGCGCTTGGCGGGCAGGCCCCAGTGATAGCCCCCAAGGCCCCCGTCCCGGCGGATCGCCCGGTGGCACGGGATCAGAAAACTGATCGGGTTGCGCCCCACGGCGCTGCCGACGGCGCGCTGCGCGGACGGATGGCCCACCGCCCCCGCGATTTCGCTGTAGGTGGTGACGTGGCCCGACGGGATGCGCAACAGGGCCTCCCACACCTTGATCTGGAAGGGCGCGCCGATCAGGTACAGCGGCGTTCTGGCCGGGCTGTTGCCAAAGGCCTGCGCCACCCAAGGGCGCAAGGCGGCCTCGTCCTGCACATAGCTGGCGCGGGGCCAGCGGGATTGCAGATCCTGCATCGCCCCGGCCTCGGTCATCTCGCCCAGAAAGCCCAGACCGCAGATGCCTTTGGCCGTGCCCATCACCAGCGCCGGGCCAAAGGGGCTGTCGAACCACCCCCACAGGATCGTCAGCCCCGCCCCGCCGCGGGCATAGTCGCCGGGGCTCATGGCCTCCCATGTCAGGAACAGATCGTGCAGGCGGCCGCTGCCGGACAGGCCGGTTTCCAGTGCGGTGTCCAGCACGGTAAAGCGGTCTGCCAGCAGGCGGCGGGCGTGATCCAGCGTCAGATATTGCTGGTATTTCTTGGGACTGACCCCCACCCATTGCGAAAAGGTGCGCTGAAAATGGGCGGTGGACATTCCCATCCGGGCGGCCAGATCGTCCAGCGTCAGTTGCGTCGGGGCGGCGTCCAGAATTTTCAGGGCGCGGCCGATGACGGCATAATGATAGCTGGGCGACTGGTCGGTCATGGCGATCTCCTTGACCCGACCATAAGGCGCAGAGGCTGACGGCGCGACCCGTTTCCTGCGCTTGCGATGCGGGTGGGATTGTGCTGCAACTGACCCATGGCCAAGCAACTGAATTACCACGCGATGCACGCGATCTTCTCCCGCTTTCGCGAAGGTGAGGCCGAGCCTTTGGGCGAGCTGGACCATGTGAATGCCTTTACCCTGGTGGTCGCAGTGGCCCTGTCGGCGCAGGCCACCGATGTCAGCGTCAACAAGGCCACCCGCGCGCTGTTCCCCCTTGCCGACACGCCGGAAAAGATGCTGGCCCTGGGCGAGGAGGCGTTGATCGGCCATATCCGCACGATTGGATTGTTCCGCACCAAGGCGAAGAACGTCATCAAGCTGAGCCGGATTCTGGTCGAGGAGTATGGCGGGGTGGTGCCCTCCAGCCGGGCGGCGCTGCAATCGCTGCCGGGGGTGGGGCGCAAGACCGCGAATGTGGTGCTGAACATGTGGTTCGGCCAGCCCTCGCAGGCGGTGGACACCCATATCTTTCGGCTGGGCAACAGGTCAGGGATCGCACCCGGCAAAGACGAGGTGGCGGTGGAACGCGCCATCGAAGACCATGTTCCGGCAGAATTTCAGCGCCACGCGCATCACTGGCTAATCCTGCACGGGCGGTATATCTGCATCGCGCGCAAACCCAAATGCGGCATCTGCCCGATCACGGAATGGTGCCAGTTCGAGGAAAAGACCGAATGAAATCCTATCAGGTTGTCGGCATCGGCAATGCCATCGTTGATGTGTTCACCACCGCCACCGACAGCTTCATCGAGCTGATGGGAATTGAAAAAGGCATCATGCAACTGGTCGAACGCGAACGCGGCGAGGTGCTGTACGGCGCGATGAAAGACCGGGTGCAGGCGCCGGGCGGGTCGGTCGCCAACAGTCTGGCGGGGCTTGGCAATCTGGGCCTGTCCACCGCCTTCATCGGCCGGGTGCATGATGATGCCCTGGGGCGGTTCTACGCGCAGTCTATGGCGACAAACGGCACCGATTTTGTCAATGCGCCGGTGCCGGGCGGGGAACTGCCGACCTCGCGGTCGATGATTTTCGTATCGCCCGATGGCGAGCGGTCGATGAACACCTATCTGGGGATTTCGTCCGAACTCGGGCCGCAGGACGTGTCGGATGATGTGGCGGGGCAGGCCGAGATCCTGTTTCTGGAAGGCTATCTTTACGACAAGCCCAAGGGCAAGCAGGCCTTTGAACGGGCGGTCACGCTGTGCCATGCGGCGGGGGGGCAGGCCGGGATCGCCCTGTCGGACCCGTTCTGCGTGGACCGGCACCGGGGCGATTTCCGCCGTCTGGTCAAGACCCTGGATTATGTGATCGGCAACGAACATGAATGGTGTTCGCTGTATCAGACCGATCTGGACGCGGCTTTGAGGTTGGCGGTGGCGGATGCGGGGCTGGTGGTCTGCACCCGGTCGGGCGACGAGGTGATCGTGGCGCGCGGGGCTGACCGTGCCGTGGTGCCGGTGCGGCGCGTGGTGCCGGTGGATGCCACCGGGGCAGGCGACCAGTTCGCCGCAGGCTTTCTCTATGGCATGGCGACCGGTCAGGCGCTGGAGGTGTGCGGCCGCATGGGCTGTGCGGCGGCGGCCGAGGTGATCAGCCATTTCGGCGCACGCCCCGAGGCCGATCTGAAGGCGCTGTTCCGGGCGCAGGGGTTGATCTGACCCGGCAGTCCCCGGCCTGCGCCCCTCGACAAGGGGCGCTGGCCGGGCGACTGAAGATCAATCCCCCAGCTTGGCGTGGACTTCATCCAGATCAACCTCGGACAGCGGCATCTTGTTGGCCGGATTGTCGAAGTCATATTTGAAAAGCTGGAAGTCGCGCTTGTAGATTTCCCACACCAGATGGCGCGACAGATCGTCGAAATAATCCTCCACCGGGTGGGCGCGGGCCGGGCCATGGCCTTCGCTTTCGTTGAAGCGCGGGATTTTCTTCAGGTCGACCTTGTGCTTGACGGTGATGTTGTCCAGCACGGTCTGCATTCCGTCATTGAACCGCTCGGTGAAGAAGATGTGGTCATAGCGGCCCCCGTTCACGATGAAGGTCGACACATGCCCCGCCATGGCCGACCAGTGAATGTCCGGCTCCATCGGTTTCTTGAAGCGGATGGTGTCACGCGCGAACAGCAGGAACCGGCGGAAGCTGGCGATCTGGTCGAACTCCTGCTTGCCGTCGTCGCCGCCGACCTCGATCCCGTATTTCTGGGTCAGCAGCGGCACCAGATTGCCGCGATAGCGTTTGCCGTTGCGCTGAATGCCGCAGATCTTGTCGAAGAACGAGCTGAGGATGCGGGTGTAGGGATTGCGCACGCAGGTAAAGGCATAGGACTTGTGGCCCTTGACGTTCTTCTCGATCAGCGGCTGGCTGGCCTCTTGCGCCCATTTGTGCAGGCCTGTGGTGCTGTCATGGATGTCGCCGTCAAAGAACCGGCCCTGATCGGAATAATACATGATCTGCCCGATGGTCGAGCAGGCACATTTCGGCACCACGCGGTAGACCACGCTTTCCGATTCCGTCATCCATGTGCCGGGAAACCCCATATCCACCACCCTCTGCCCTGACCGGGCCTGTTTTTCTGCCTGTATGTCGCCTAATGTCAAAAAAGCAAACTAACTCTGTCTTTTCAATGAGTGATAAAGCACTTTATGGAAACAATGCGACAGTATAGCAGGCCGACCCCGACGCATGGCGAAAATAGCCTACATCCTTTTGTGCCACAAAGACCCGGACGGGATCATCGCCCAGGCCGAACGGCTGACGGCGGGCGGTGACTTCATCGCCATTCACTTCGACGCGCGATCCCCGCAGAAGGATTTCGACCGTATCCGCACGGCGCTGGACAAGAACCCTTCGGTGGCCTTCGCGGCGCGGCGGGTGAAATGCGGCTGGGGCGGGTGGAGCCTGGTGGACGCGACGCTGCTGGCGGTGCGGGCGGCGGTCGACAGGTTTGAACGGGCCACGCATTTCTACATGCTGTCGGGCGACTGCATGCCGATCAAGACGGCGGAATATGCCCATTCGTTTCTGGACCGTGACGATGTGGATTACATCGAAAGCGTGGATTTCTTCAACTCGGACTGGATCAAGACCGGCATCAAGGAAGAACGGCTGATCTATCGCCACTGGTTCAATGAACGCACCCACAAGACCTGGTTCTACCGGTCGATGCACTGGCAGAAAAAGCTGGGGCTGGCGCGCAAGGTGCCCGAGGACATTCACATGCAGATCGGCAGCCAGTGGTGGTGCCTGCGCCGCCGCACGATCGAATCGCTGTTGAGGTTCTGCAAGGATCGCCGCGATGTGATGCGGTTTTTCCGCACCACATGGATCCCTGACGAGACGTTCTTTCAGACCATCGTGCGCCATCTGGTGCCCGAACATGAAATCCGCACCCGCACGCTGACATTCCTGATGTTCACCGACTATGGCATGCCGGTCAATTTCTACAACGATCACTATGACCTGCTGCTGTCGCAGGACTATCTGTTCGCCCGCAAGATCAGCCCGGATGCGACCGACCTGAAAGACCGGCTGGGTCGCCTTTACGCGGCCAGGGGCGTGCGGTTCGGCATCTCGAACGAAGGGCGCAGCCTGTTCACCTTTCTGACCGGGCGGGGCCGGATCGGCCGCCGCTTTGCCCCCCGGTTCTGGGAAACCGAAAGCACTCTGGGCCGCGAGCGCACGCTGATGATGGTGACCTGCAAGAAGTGGCATGTCGCCAAGCGGCTGGTCGACCGGGTCCGCACGGTGACGAACCTGCCGGCCATCGACTATCTGTTCAACGAGGCATCGACCCCGCTGCCCGACCTTGGCGGCATCCAGACCACGCTGGAAAAACGCACCCGGCATCGCCGGGCGCTGGTGCGCATGTTGTTCGATTACTGGCAGACCGATCAGTTAATCTTCTGCATCGACCCGGCAAACACCGAACTGATGTTGGATTTCTACAATGACAAGGCCACGGTCAAGCTGCTGGAGATCGAGTGTGACTTTACCGATGACTACCTGATCGGCCATGCAAAACGGGTGGGTCTGGCGGGGGAACGCACGCCGCAGGAAACCATCGACCGCCTGCTGCCGACCATCCGCTATGACGTGCGGTTTGAATCTGACCGCATCCGCGACCTCGGGATCTCCGGCTTTCACCGCATCCGGCAGGCGGGCACGGTGGATGAAAACACCCTGCCGCTGGCCGAGTTTCTTGATATTCCGGTCGACAAGGCCCGCGAGATCGCGGCGACCGAATACCTGTTTGTGGATTGACCCTCAGTCTGGACCCATCATGCCCTATCCCTATGACCCGCAGAACATTTTCGCCCGCATCCTGCGCGGTGAGATTCCGAACAAGACGGTGCTGGAAACCCCGCACAGCCTTGCGTTTCACGACATTGCCCCGCAGGCTCCGGTGCATGTGCTGGTGATCCCCAAGGGGGCCTATGCCACGTTCGACCATTTCGCAGCCGAAGCCACCGCCGAGGAGCTGGTCGATTTCCACCGCGCCTGTGCCGAGGTGTGCCGCATGGTCGGCGTCGCCCCCGGCGAGGGCTACCGCGCCATCACCAATGCCGGCGCGCATGGCATGCAGGACGTGCCGCATTACCATCTGCACATTCTGGGCGGGCGGGTGCTGGGGCGGCTGGTCGGATAGGGCGTGCCGGGGACGGCTCCGGGGGGATGTTGCAGTTGCAGCATGAATGGATCATCCTGCACGCATCAGCAAAGGACAGCCCATGATCCCCGCCCGTTTCGCGCCCGTCGTCTTTGGTTTCATCCTGTCGGGGCTGATGTCCTGCATGGTGTCAGGCATCGCCACGCTGCGGGCCTTGGGGCTTAATCCGGGGTTTTTCGGGGAATGGATGGGATCCTGGGCCACCTCCTGGGCGGTGGCCTTTCCGGTCGTGCTGGTCGTGGCCCCCTTTACCCGCCGCGTCGTGACCCGGCTGGTGCGGGCCTGATCGGCACGGGTCAGTGCGCGGCGGCCCAGTTTGCGCCGCGCCCGGCCTCGACCGTCAGTTTGACCGACAGCTTCACCGCCGGGTCGCAGGCCCCTTCCATCACATCGCGCGCAATCGGGATCAGGGCGTCGGCGGCGTCGGCGTCCACCTCGAACAGCAGTTCGTCATGCACTTGCAGCAGCATCCTGGCGGGCAGGTGGGCGATGGCATCCGGCATCCGGATCATCGCGCGGCGGATCACGTCGGCGGCAGTGCCCTGAATGGGCGCGTTGATCGCGGCCCGTTTGGCAAAGCCTGCCCCCGGTCCTTTGGCGTTGATCTCGGGCGTGTGGATCTTGCGGCCGAACAAAGTCTGAACATAGCCATGGGTTTGCGCGAATTTGACCGTGGCGGCCATATATTCCCTGATCCCCGGAAACCGCTCAAAGTAACGGTCGATGAAGCCCTGCGCCTCCGCCCTGGGGATGCGCAGGTTGCGGGCCAGACCAAAGCCGGAAATGCCATAGATGACGCCAAAGTTGATCGCCTTGGCGCGGCGGCGGATGTCGGAGGTCATCTGGTCCAGCGGCACGTTGAACATTTCCGAGGCCGTCATGGCGTGAATGTCGATGCCATCCTTGAAGGCCTGCCGCAGGGCGGGCAGTTCGGCGATATGGGCAAGGATGCGCAGTTCGATCTGGGAATAATCGAGACTGACCAAGACCTTGCCCTTGGGGGCCACGAACGCCTCGCGGATGCGGCGGCCTTCCTCTGTCCGCACGGGGATGTTTTGCAGGTTGGGATCGGTCGAGGCCAGCCGCCCGGTGTTGGCCCCGGCGATGGAATAGGACGTGTGCACCCGCCCGGTTTCGGGGTTGATATGGTCTTGCAGCGCGTCGGTGTAGGTGGATTTCAGTTTCGCCAACTGCCGCCAGTCCAGTACCAGACCGGGCAGGCTGTGTTCGGTTGCCAGATCCTCCAGAATATCCGCGCCGGTGCCATAGGCCCCGGTCTTGCCCTTTTCGCCGCCCGGAAGCCCCAGTTTGTCAAACAGAATCTCGCCAAGCTGTTTGGGCGACCCCACGTTGAACGGCTGCCCCGCCTGTTCTTGAATCTCTGCCTCCAGCCCCGCCATCTTTTGCGCAAACGCGTTGGACATGCGGCTTAACGTGTCGCGGTCCACCTGAATGCCCGCCATTTCCATATGGGCGAGCACCGGCACCAGAGGGCGTTCGAGGGTTTCGTAGACGGTGGTAACCTTGGCCCGGTGCAGTTGCGGCTTGAACAACTGCCACAGGCGCAGCGTCACATCGGCGTCTTCTGCCGCGTATTTCACGGCATCGGCAATGGCCACGCGGTCGAATGTCACCTGGCTTTTGCCTGACCCAAGCAGGGATTTGATCGGGATGGGCTGGTGGCCCAGATACTTGTCCGACAGCGCATCCATACCATGCCCGTTCAGCCCGGCCTGCATCGCATAGGACAGCAGCATGGTGTCGTCAAAGGGGGCAACCGTCACGCCGTGGCGGGCAAAGATCTTCCAGTCGTATTTCATGTTCTGGCCGATCTTCAGGATCGACGGGTCTTCCAGAACCGGCTTCAGCGCGGCCAGAATATCGTCCATCGGCAGTTGCCCCGGCGACAGGTCGGAAGAGCCGAACAGATCGCCGCCGCCCTGACGATGACCGATCGGGATATAGGCCGCAACGCCCGCATCGACGCAAAGCGAGATGCCCACCAGTTCGGCGCGCATTTCATCAAGGCTGGTGGTTTCGGTATCGACCGCGACATGGCCGATATCGCGGATATGGGCGATCCAGCCGTCAAGCTGGGCCATGGTGGTGATGGATTCGTATCTGGCGTGGTCGAAGGGCAGGGCCTCGGGCTTGGCGGGTTCGTCAACGCTGTCAGCGGTTTGGGCGAGGGTTTCCGGCGCAGGCGGGGCGACTTTCAGCGCCTCGGCCACCCGGCGGGTCAGGGTGCGGAACTCCATCTCATTGAGGAAGCCCATCAGCGCCTCGCCATCCGGCAGGCGCACCTCCAGATCGTCGAGGGTGTAGTCCAGCACCATGTCGCGCTTCAGCGTTACCAGATCGCGGGAAATGCGGATCAGGTCGGCGTTGCCCATCAGCGCCTCGCGGCGTTTGGGTTGTTTGATTTCCGACGCGCGGGCCAGCAGGGTGTCAAGGTCGCCATATTCGGTGATCAGCAGGGCGGCGGTCTTGATGCCGATGCCGGGGGCACCCGGCACGTTGTCGACGCTATCTCCGGCAAGGGATTGCACATCCACCACTTTTTCGGGCGGTACGCCGAATTTCTCGATCACCTCATCGCGGTCGATGGTGCGGTCCTTCATCGGGTCGCGCATCCGCACGCCGTTCCCCACCAGTTGCATCAGGTCTTTGTCGGACGAGATGATGGTACAACTGCCGCCCGCCCTGGTGGCCATGGCAGCAAGGGTGGCGATGATGTCATCGGCCTCGAACCCTTCGGTTTCCAGACAGGCGACGTTGAAGGCGCGGGTGGCAGCCCGTGTCAGCGGAAACTGCGGGCGCAGATCCTCGGGCAATTCGGGCCGGTTGGCCTTGTAGGCCGGATACAGCGTGTTGCGGAAGGTCAGCGACGAATGGTCGAACACCACGGCAATATGGGTCGCAGCCTCGGCGCCGCGATCCTTGGAGATTTCATTCCACAGTATGTTGCAGAACCCGGCCACAGCGCCCACCGGAAGCCCGTCGGACTTGCGGGTCAGCGGCGGCAGCGCGTGGTAGGCGCGGAAGATATAGGCCGATCCGTCGATCAGGTGAAGGTGGTGGCCCTTGCCGAATGCCATGGTCGTCTCTCCGCGCTGCGTGGCGGCAGTATTGGCAGAAACGGGGGGCGGGTTCTAGGCGCTATGGCCTAATGATCATCATGGGCGTGGGCCGCGTCGATCACATAGCGTTTGTCGCAATAGCCGCATTCGACCCAGCCCTTGTCGGCGGGAATGGTCAGCCAGACCCGCGGGTGGCCAAGCGCGCCTTCGCCGCCATCGCAGGCCACTTTCCATGTGGTGACGGTCTGAGTCTCGGGCGCGTTCGGGGTCATCGGCTTTGCCTTGTCTGCTTGGGTCGTCCCCGTTTACCGCGCGGGGCGGGGGGGCGGCAAGGGATTAGTCTTTGGCGGGATGGGCAGAGTGGGGGATGGGCGGAATCGCCCATCCTACCCGATCAGGGTGCTGCGGGATTTCAGGGCGGCGAGCCAGCCTAAGCCTTGGGCCGTGCCTTTGGCGGGGCGGTATTCGGCGGCGATCCACAGGTCAGAGTGGTCGGCGTCGATCTGGTCGGACAGGGCAGGCAGGGAAAACCCGCCCCCCCCCGGTTCATGGCGCGCAGGAAAGCCTGCGATCTGGATATGGCCGGTGCGGTGACGGTGAGCCTCCCACACCGCGGTCGGGTCGCCGTGCAGGCGGGCGGCATGCCACAGGTCGAACTGCAACCCGATGCGGGGGGTGCCAAGATCATCGAGAATCCGCGCCGCCTGATCATAGTCGTTCAGGAAATAACCCGGCATGTCGTCGGGGTTCAGCGGTTCCAGCGTCAGGTGCTGATCCGGGGCCTGCGCCAGGGCCCAGCCCAGGTTTTCGGTATAGGTCGCCTCGGCCTGCGGGCCTTTGGCGACCCCCGCCATCACATGCAACCGCTGCGCGCCAAGCCGGGCGGCATAATCGGCGGCGCGCAGGAAGCCATCGCGAAAGCGGCCTTCCTCGCCCGGCACCGCCGCAAAGCCCCGGTCGCCCGCCGCCCAATCGCCGGGGGGGGTGTTGATCAGGGCAAGCGGCTGGCCTGCCAGCGCCTTTTCCCAATCGGCCATGGTATTGTCATAGGGGAACAGCACTTCCACCCCGTCAAACCCACAACGCGCCGCCCAGTCGGGGCGGTCGAGCATGGGGACTTCGGTGAACAGCAGGGTCAGGTTCGCGGCAAAACGGGGCATTCAGGGCAATTCGGACGAGGGGATGATCGGGAAGAACACCCCCCCCGACCAAATTCCGAACCACCCTTGCCCGCCATGGTCGGCATGGCAACCCAATTCGACCAGCCGGTAAAAGGATTTGCGGTCGATCAATGCCTCCAGCCCCGGACGGATCAGGATATAGGGGGACGGCTCGCCCGTGGTGGCGTCGCGGGTGACGCGCAGGGGGTGGTCGGGGCCGGCGGTGGCCTCGTCTTCGGTTTTGGTCGTGAAATGAAGGGCTTGGGTCGGGCCGATCCCGGTAACGGTGAAATCGGTGGCCACCATCGGGGCGTCTTCGACCACGATCCCGACCTTTTCCACCGGGGTCACAAGGAAATACTTGTCGCCCTCACGCCGCAGGATCGACGAGAACAGCTTGACCAGCCCCATCCGGCCAATCGGGGTGCCGTCGTGAAACCAGGTGCCATCGCGGGCGATGCGCATGTCGATGTCGCCGCAGAACGGCGGGTTCCACAGATGCACCGGGGGCGGGCCGCGCTTGGCCGCGGCCTGAACCGAGGCCATCACGTCTGATGCGGTTGGTTTCACGATCATTTGTCCCGGTTCCATTTTTGCCATTTGTGCCCGGCGCGTTAGTTGGGTCTAATGGGATCATATAACCCCCGCCGGAGGATTGTCATGTCTGATGCGACCGCGTTGATTGCCGAGATCGAAGCCCTGGGCGAAACCCTGGGCCGGGCCAAGGCCAGCATCAACCGGCGCTTCATCGGGCAGGACAAGGTGGTCGATCTGGTGCTGGCGTCGTTGCTGTGCGGGGGCCATGCGTTGCTGGTGGGGCTGCCGGGTCTGGGCAAGACGCGGCTGGTGGAAACGCTGTCCACCGTGATGGGGCTGCGCGGCAGCCGAATCCAGTTCACCCCCGATCTGATGCCTGCCGATATTCTGGGGTCCGAAGTGCTGGATACGGACGCGGCTGGCAACCGGGCGTTCCGCTTTATCGAAGGGCCGATCTTTTGCCAGTTGCTGATGGCGGATGAGATCAACCGTGCCTCCCCCCGGACGCAAAGCGCGCTGTTGCAGGCGATGCAGGAAAAGGTGGTGACGATCGGCGGCGCGCAGCGGCCTTTGGGGCGGCCGTTCCATGTGCTGGCAACCCAGAACCCGATCGAGCAGGAAGGGACGTATCCCCTGCCCGAGGCGCAGCTTGACCGGTTTCTGGTGCAGGTGGATGTGGACTATCCGACCCGCGCGACGGAACGCGACATCCTGATTGCCACCACGGGCATCGAAGATGCGCAGGTGCATGCGGTGTTCACGGCGGAGGGTTTGCTGGCGGCGCAATCGGTGATCCGGCGGATGCCGGTGGGGGACGGGGTGGTCGAGGCGATCCTTGATCTTGTCCGCGCGTGCCGTCCCGGCGAGCCGGAGGGGCGCGCGTTGGAAGACAGCCTGTCCTGGGGGCCGGGGCCACGGGCGGCGCAGGCGCTGATGCTGACGGTGCGGGCGCGGGCGTTGCTGGACGGGCGGCTTGCGCCTTCGGTTGCCGATGTGGCGGCCCTGGCGCGGGCGGTGCTGGTGCACCGGATGTCGCTGTCCTTTGCCGCGCGGGCGCGGGGCGAGACGATGACGGGCATCATCGACCGGGTGGTGGGGCGCGTGCTGTCGATGCAGGCGGCTGCGTGACGGGTGTTGCCCAGACTGACTTGCGGGCGCGGGCCGAGGCTCTGGGCCAGTCGCTGCCTGCGCTGCTGGCAGAGGCGGATATGCTGGCGTCGCATGTGATGCTGGGCGAACATGGGCGGCGCAGGGCTGGCTTGGGCGATGAATTCTGGCAATACCGCCCGGCGCATGAGGGCGACAGTGCCCGGATGATCGACTGGCGCAGGTCTGCCCGCAGTGATGCGCATTTCGTGCAGACCCGCGAATGGCAGGCGGCGCAGTCGGTGACCTTGTGGGTGGACCCGTCCCGGTCGATGAGCTTCAGCGGCGACAAGGCGCGCGCGCCCAAGGCCGACCGCGCGCGGTTGCTGGCGCTGGCCCTGGCGGTGCTGCTGCTGCGCGGGGGGGAACGGGTGGGGCTGGCGGGCGGCGATCCGCCCCGGTCGGGCCGCGCGCAGATGCTGCGGCTGGCGGCGGGCTTGGGCGAGGATCTTGCCGATTACGCAGCGCCGGTGGCGGATGGCATCGTGGCGCATGGCCGCGCGGTCTTCGTGTCGGATTTTCTGGGCGAACTGGGCGGGATCGAGGCTGCCCTGGCGCGGGCGTCGGATCGGGGCGCGCGGGGGGTGTTGCTGCAAGTGCTGGACCCGGCAGAGGAGGATTTTCCCTTCGACGGGCGCACGATCTTTGAATCGATGGGCGGCACCCTGCGGCATGAAACCCTGCGGGCGGGGGAATTGCGGGACAAGTATCTGGCGCGGCTGGCGGAACGCAAAGGCAGGCTGGCGGGGCTGGCCCGCGCCGTGGGCTGGCAGTTCAGCACGCATCACACCGGGGGCGGGGCGCAGGCGGCGCTCTTGTGGGCCTACCGTGCGTTGGAAGGGGGGCGCTGATGTTCATGCTTGGCCCTGTCGGGTTTGCGCTGCCATGGTTGCTGGTGGGGCTGGCGGCCCTGCCCGTGCTGTGGTGGGTGCTGCGCGCCGTGCCCCCGGCGCCCATCCGGCGGCGGTTTCCGGGGGTGGCGCTGTTGCTGGGCCTGACCGATGATCAGGCCGAGACGGACAAGACCCCGTGGTGGCTGCTGGCCCTGCGGATGCTGGCGATCGGCGCGGCGATCGTGGCCTTTGCAGGCCCGGTGCTGAACCCCGCGCCGCAGGTGGCGGGGGCGGACCGGCTGTTGATCCTGATCGACGGCACCTGGGCCGACGCCCGCGACTGGCCGCGCCGGGTGGAAAAGGCGGTGGCTCTGGTCGAGGAGGCAGGCCGTGCGGGCCGTCCGGTGGCGGTGGTGCGGCTGACCGATGCGCCGACGGCGATTGGGTTTCAGACCGGCGAGGCCGAGGCGGGCCGGGTGGCCGCGTTGCAGCCCGCGGCTTGGGCACCGGGGGACATGGCGGCATGGGGCGCGGCGCTGCCTGCCGAGGCGTTTGACAGTTACTGGCTGTCGGACGGGCTGGATCATCCGGGGCGGGCAGGTCTGATGGCGGAACTGGCCGCAAGGGGCCGGGTGACGGTGTTCCAATCCCCGCGCCCGGTGCTGGCCCTGCGTCCTGCGGTGTTTGCCGAAGGGGCGGTGCAGATTGCCGCCGCCCGGTTGCCGGGGGGGGATGCCGCGCAGGTCGAGGTGATCGCCCGTGGCCCCGACCCTGCCGGGATCGACCGCGAGTTGGCGCGGCTGCCGCTGAGTTTTGCGGCGGGTGACGCCGACGCCAAGGGCGCGCTGACCCTGCCGCCCGAATTGCGCAACCGGATCACCCGGTTTGAAATCGCGGGCATCCGGTCGGCGGGCGCGGTCAGCCTGACCGATGACAGCCTGAAGCGCCGCAAGGTGGCGATCATCGGCGGCGGGCCGGATCAGGAAGGGCTGCAACTGCTGTCGCCCACTCATTATCTGCGGCAGGCGCTGGCCCCGGTGGCCGATCTGATCGACGGCGGGCTGGAGGATGTGTTGCAGGCCAACCCCGATGTGGTGATCCTGGCCGATGTGGCGCGGCTGACACAGGCCGAGACGGACGCGACGCTGGACTGGCTGGACGAAGGCGGGCTGCTGCTGCGCTTTGCCGGGCCACGTCTGGCGGCATCCGACATCAGCCGGTCGGCCGAAGACCCGCTGCTGCCGGTGCGCCTGCGCGAAGGCGGCCGCACGGTCGGCGGCGCGATGAGCTGGGGCGAGCCGAAGGCGCTGGCGCCGTTTCCCGAAACCTCGCCCTTCTTCGGGCTGGTGGCACCGGCGGATGTGACAGTGACAGCCCAGGTTCTGGCGCAGCCCGACCCCGAGCTTGGCGCGCGCACCATTGCCGCGCTGGCCGATGGCACGCCTCTGGTCACGCGCAAGGCGGTCGGGGCGGGGCAGGTGGTGCTGGTGCATGTGACGGCGAATGCGGAATGGTCGTCGCTGCCGCTGTCGGGCCTGTTCGTGCAGATGCTGGAACGGCTGGCGGTGTCCACCCGCCCTGCGCTGCCCGAGGCGGCGGACCTGGCGGGGCAGGTCTGGGTGCCCGAAACAGTGCTGGATGCCTACGGTCAGGCGGTGGATGCGGGCGAAATGGCAGGGGTCGAAGGCGCGGCCTTGGCGCAGGCGATGCGGGCAGGACCAGCGCCTGCGCTGCCACCGGGCCTCTATGCCGGGGCGGACCGGCGGGTGGCGCTGAACGTGATCGGCGCGGATACCGTGCTTGCGGCGGCGGTCTGGCCTGCGGGCACGGTGATCGAAGGGGTGGAGGCCCCCCGCGAACAGGCACTGAAAGGGGCTGTGCTGACCGTGGCGCTGGCCGCGCTGCTGGTGGATGTTCTGGCGGCCCTGTGGGTTGCGGGGCGGTTGTCGGGCCTGCTGCGCCGCGCCGCGATCGTGGCGGTGGCTGTGCTTGCGATGCAGGGCGACGCGCGGGCGCAGACAGAGGGCGCGCAGGCCGATGATGCCTTTGCCCTGCGCGCGACCTCGGCGGTCGTGCTGGCCCATGTGCTGACCGGGAATGCACAGGTGGATGACGTGGCCCGTGCCGGGTTGCAGGGGCTGGGCGACCGGTTGTGGGAACGCACCTCGATCGAACCTGCCGCGCCCATCGGGGTGGACATCGAGCGCGATGAACTGGCGTTCTTTCCGTTCTTGTACTGGCCGGTGACGCCGGATCAACCCCTGCCATCGGCCGCAGCCTACAGCCGTCTGAACGCCTATCTGCGCACCGGCGGGATGATCCTGTTTGACACCCGCGACGGCGATGTGGCGGGTCTGGGCGGGGCCACGCCCGAAGCGCAGGCCTTGCAGAAGATCGCGGCCGGCCTCGACATTCCGCCGCTGGAACCCATCCCGGCCGACCATGTGCTGACCCGCAGTTTCTATCTGTTGCAGGATTTTCCGGGCCGTCACACCCAAGGCACGCTCTGGGTCGAGGCCGCCCCCCCCGATGCGGTTCAGGTCGAGGGCATGCCCTTCCGCAACCTGAACGATGGGGTTACGCCGGTGGTGATCGGCGGCAACGACTGGGCCTCGGCCTGGGCGGTGGATGATCGTGGCGGCTGGCTGCTGCCGGTGGGGCGCGGTTTTGCCGGCGAGAGGCAAAGGGAAATCGCCTACAGGTTCGGCATCAACATCGTCATGCATGTGCTGACGGGCAATTACAAATCGGATCAGGTGCATGTCCCCGCCCTGCTGGAAAGGCTGGGGCAATGATACAGTCCGTGGTGTTCGACCCGCTGGTGCCGGTCTGGCTGATCCTGGGGATGGCGGCGCTGGCCGTGGGCCTGCTGGCCCTGGCGGTCTGGCGCGGATTGCCCGGCTGGGCGCTGCGGGCGGCGGCGGCGGTTGTGGTGCTGGTGGCCCTGGCCAACCCCGCGCTGCAAGAGGAAGACCGCGCGCCCCTGACCGACATCATCCTGCTGGTGGTGGACGAAAGCGCCAGTCAGGGCCTGTCGGACCGTGCCGCGCAGACCGAGGCGGCGGTGGCGGCGGTGCAGGCCGAAGTGGCGGCCTTGCCGAACACGGAATTGCGCATCTCGCGGCTGACCGACGGGGCCGAGGATGCGGGCACGCTGGCGATGACCGCCCTGGCCCAGGCTTTGGCCGAGGAACCCCGCGCGCGGGTGGCCGGGGCAATCCTGATCACCGACGGGCAGGTGCATGATCTGGGGCTGGCCCCGGCGCTGCCCGCGCCGCTGCATGTGCTGCTGACCGGGCGCAAGCCCGACTGGGACCGCAGGCTGGTGGTCAGGAACGCCCCCGCTTTTGCGATTCTGGGCGAGGAATTCATGCTGAGCCTGCGGATCGAGGATGAAGGCGCCGCCCCCGGCGATACCAGTACGCAACTGACGATCACGGTCGATGACGAGGCACCGCAGACCTATACCGTGCCGATCGGCACCGATCTGGACCTGCCCGTCACCCTGCCGCATGGTGGCATGAACGTGCTGCAATTCAGCGTGGCCATGGGAAATGGCGAATTGACCGACCGCAACAATGCGGCGGTGGTGCAGGTCAACGGCGTGCGTGACCGACTGCGGGTGCTGCTGGTGTCGGGCGAACCCCATGCCGGCGAACGGGTCTGGCGCAATCTGCTGAAATCGGATGCGAGCGTCGATCTGGTGCATTTCACCATCCTGCGCCCGCCCGAAAAGCAGGACGGCATCCCGGTGGATGAGCTGAGCCTGATCGCCTTTCCCACGCGCGAGCTGTTCGTGGAAAAGATCGACGAGTTCGACCTGATCATCTTTGACCGCTACCGGATGCGGGGCATCCTGCCGATGTCCTATCTGCAGAACGTGGCCGATTATGTGCGCCGGGGTGGCACTGTGCTGGTGGCCGCCGGGCCGGAGTTTGGCGCGGTGGACAGTCTTTATCGCTCGCCGTTGGCCGATGTGCTGCCGGTGGCCCCGACAGCGCAGGTGATCGAACAGGGCTATCGTCCGGCGCTGACCGATCTGGGCCGCAAGCATCCGGTGACCGAAGGGCTGGAGGCGCTGGCCCCCGAGGGCGGCTGGGGCCGCTGGTTCCGGCTGACGGAGGTAAAGCAGACGGCGGGGCAGGTGGTGATGTCGGGACCGGGGGACAGGCCGCTGCTGGTGCTGAACCGGGTTGATGAGGGCCGGGTGGCGGTGCTGGCCTCCGATCAGATGTGGCTCTGGGGGCGCGGCTATGAAGGCGGCGGGCCGCAGTTGGAACTGCTGCGGCGGCTGGCGCACTGGATGCTTAAGGAACCGGAACTGGAGGAAGAGGCCCTGACCGCCACCGCCAAGGGGCAGGTGCTGACCATCACAAGGCGGTCGATTGCGGCCGATGCGCCGGGGCCGCTGAGCATCACCGGGCCGGATGGCGCGGTGGTGGAACTGCCGATGCCGGAAGTGGCGCCCGGCAAGTTTGAACTGGATTGGACGGCGCCCGGCATGGGCCTTTACCGTCTGGCGCAGGGCGAACTGACGCGGGTGATTGCGGTCGGGCCATCCTCACCGCGTGAATTTGAGGCGACGATTGCGACGGGCGATCTGCTGTCCCCGGTGGTGGCCCCCACACAGGGCGGCCTCTTGCGGCTGGAGGACGGCACGCCGGACATTCGCGCGGTAAGTGCGGGGCGTCCGGCCTCGGGGCGCGGCTGGATCGGGGTCACCCCGCGCGAGGCTTATGCCACGCAGGATGTGCGGGTGGCGGCACTGTTGCCGGGCTGGGCCTATCTTCTGCTGGCGGCAGGTCTGGCGATTGCGGCCTGGGTGCTGGAAGGGCGACGCGGATCATCGCGCCGCCCCGTTTGATCAGGCCCCCAGTTTGATCACGCCATGGCGGGTTTGGCGGCAATCGCCTTGCCGATGCTTTCCGACGCATAGCCGAACACCGCGCCCATGATCATCGACACCGACACGTTGATCCAGGGGTTGTCGATCAGCGACACCGCGGTCAGGCTTTCCAGCTTGCCTGCCAGCAGCGCATAGGCCGCGACACAGCCAAAGCCGTAGACCGAGGACGGGATCTGCGCCAGCGCAGGCAGGTTGGCCGCAAGCACGATGACCGCCGCCCCGATGCCCACACAGAGGCCCGCCGCCAGCGGCAGACCCAAAGACCCGGCAAAGGATGTGGTGCCGATCAGCGCCAGCAACCCGATCAGGCCGCCGAACAGATGGGCGGGCAGGTTTCTGGTCAGCGACCCGGTGCCACCGCCCGAATGGTAGAACGCAGCCCAGGCGATGAACGCGGCCCAGATCTGCAGGCCAAGGCCCGCTGCGGGCCCGACGAACAGAAACGTGGCGACGCCGCCCAGAACACCGATGGAAATTGCAAGTGCGGTCAGAATTGGCATGAGGCTCCCTCTCTCTTGTTGCGCTGTTGGTTGTGCCAGCGGGCAAGCCTTTTCCGGCCCACCAGGCGCGGGGCATGGCGGTGGCGGGATCAGGGGTCCGATGGTCGCAGGCAGGGTGCGCGAGGTTTGGGGGGCCGTCCATACGACCTTGGCACGGTCGCAGATGCAGGTGCGGCACTGGGCGGCCGGCGTCAATCCAGACAGGCCAGAACCCGAGCTATATCAACGCGGTAGGCATAGTGATAGCGGCCCAGAACCCGCCGTGGCAGTTGTGCCAGACGGGTGGAAAGGGGCGTCTCATGGCGCGACAGCGGCGCTTGCGCCGGGATCACCCGGTGCGAAATGCCGCCCTGTGCGGCGGCAAGGGTCAGCCACATCTCGACCACCGTGGCGGGGCGGATTTCCACAAGACCCGCCCCGCGCGGCAGGAAACACAGGTTGGCCAGCGCCGCCCCGCTGGCCCCGATCACCAGCCGCGCGCGGCGCATGGCGGCGATCTGGTCTGCGGCAGTCAGGCGTTCGGGGTGCAGGATTTTGACCCCGCGCGCCACCAGGGCGCGTTGCAGGGCGGGTTCGTTCACCAGAATGCGCCCGGTATAGCCCTGACGTGACAGGTAGACCACATCGCCATCGGGCCTCGCCTCGCCCCGGTCGGGCACCATCCGCGCGATCAGCGCCTGCAACAGCGCGCCGTTGCGTTGCAGATAATGGCCAAGGGTGGTCAGATAGATCACCTCGTCAAAAGCAATCGCCTGATCGGCGCAGGGCGGCAGCGGGGCCTTTATCCCTGCCGCGCGGATCAACCCGGTTTGCCACGAGGTCAGGGCGGGGGTGACGGGGGGAAACGCAGTCAGCAGGCCGGACTGGTCCAGTGCCGCAAGGCCGGTCAGGCTGTCCATCAGGAAATGGCCATAGTTGCGCGCCGACCCGCCGCTGACCCAGACCGCCCCGCGCGCAACCCGGCGGACGGGGGCACGGCGCAGGGCCGCGTGGGCTGCGGCAAGATCGGGCACCTGCTGGGCCGGGGCATCAGGGATGCTGCCGTCCTGCAACGCGATCAGCCCGCTGCGCGGCGACCACAGCGCCTTGCGCAGATGCACCAGCCGCACGTCGCCCGTGGCCAGACCCGCCACAAAACCGGGCGGCTCGATCCGGTCCCACCCGCCCGTGGCTGGCCCGGTGCCCAAGGACAGCAGGGTGGCGATCAGGCCGGGAGTGTGGGGCAGAAGGGCAGTCTCGTCGACCGGGGGTGGTGCGGTCACTCAATCGCTCCGGGGGCTTGCAGCATCACCTGGCGTGATTGCGAGGCGAACTCGCGCCGCAGCAGCACGAAAGAGGTAAGAAGCGCCCCGATGATCAGCGCCCCTGGGCCGATCATCCAGCCAAGCGCGCCAAGGGCAAAGTAAATCGCCCGCAGACCCCGGTTGAAGCTTTTGGCGGCGGTGATGTTGATTTCGGCGGCCTGGCCTGCGCGGTGCAGGGCGGTGGGATGGGCGGAATCGTTCGGCACCGCCGCCATCAGGATCGAACAATAGCCAAACAGCCGGTGCGCCCAGATGAACTTCAGCAGCGCATTGGCCAGAAACGCGACCACCAGAATGACCTTCACCTCGACCCGCAGACTGCCCGACGCCAGCGTCAGATCATTCGCCAGCCCTTCGACCAGCGCCGCATTGCCGATCAGCGCCACGCCGCCCCCTATGGCGATCATGCAGGCCGACGCAAAGAATGCCGTGCCCTGGCGCAGGCTGTCGATCACGGTGGCATCGAAAATCCGGGGTTGGCGGGTGACGAATTGCACCATCCAGTCGCGCCGGTACGCCTTCATCAGGGTGGACACTGACGGATGCCGGGCGGGCGGGTGTTCGATGACCCAGCCCGTCACCACCCAAAGCCCGAGGATCAGCGCAAGCGCCGTGATGTCAAGCGATGTGATGGTGCCGATCTGGGTCAGAAATTCCATGGCCGCAGTCTAGGGGGCTTTTGAACCGGGCTGAATCGAAAATCGCAGGCCAAACCGGGATTTCTGCGTGGCCGGGGCAGAAAGGGGCGGGCGGGGGGCGGGTGGGGGCGATGCTGGCTTGCGCTGCGGGCTTGATTGGTTATATTATTTTACCAATAGCCAGAAAGGGCGCGCCATGGACATGCCGACCCCCGATCCCGCCATCCTGTCACGCAAGGCGGCCATCGTGGCCCGGTTGCGGGCCGTGCTGCCCGCCGATGCGGTGATCTGGGACGCGGCCGAACTGCGGGTCTATGAATGCGACGCGCTGACCGCCTATCGCTGCCCGCCGCTGGCCGCCGTGCTGCCGCGCACGACCGAGGAAGTGTCTGCCGTGCTGCGGCTGTGCCACGCGGAAGGCGTGCCGGTGGTGCCGCGCGGGTCGGGCACCAGTCTGGCCGGCGGGGCCTTGCCGACGGCGGATTGCGTGATTCTGGGGGTGGCCCGGATGAACGCGGTGATCGAGACGGATTATGACAACCGGTTCATCCGCGTCCAGTCGGGCCGCACCAACCTGAGCGTGACCGGGGCAGTCGAGGCCGACGGGTTTTTCTATGCACCCGACCCGTCCAGCCAGCTTGCCTGTGCGATTGCGGGCAACATCGCGATGAACTCGGGCGGGGCGCATTGCCTGAAATACGGGGTGACCACCAACAATCTGCTGGGGGTGACGCTGGTGCAGATGGATGGCACCGTGGTCCAGGTTGGCGGTCCGTATATGGACGCCATGGGGATCGACCTTCTGGGGGTGATCTGCGGGTCGGAAGGGCAGTTGGGCGTGGTGACAGAGGCGACCCTGCGCATCTTGCCGAAGCCCGAAGGCGCGCGTCCGGTGCTGATGGCGTTCGATGCCAACGAGGTGGCGGGCGAATGCGTGTCGGACATCATCAAGGCGGGCATCCTGCCCGTCGCGATCGAATTCATGGACCGTCCCTGCATCGAGGCCTGCGAGGCCTTTGCCAAGGCGGGTTATCCGATCTGCGAGGCCTTGCTGATCGTAGAGGTCGAAGGCAGCCCGGCCGAGATTGACGAACAACTGGCGCGCATCCTGGAGATCGCCCGCCGCCACAACCCGGTGGAACTGCGCGAGGCGGCGGACGAGGATCAGGCCCGGCGCATCTGGCTGGGCCGCAAATCGGCCTTTGGCGCGATGGGGCAGATCAACGATTACATGTGTCTGGACGGCACGATTCCGGTGTCGTCCTTGCCCTACGTCCTGCGCCGGATCGGCGAGATGAGCCGGGCTGTGGGCCTTGATGTCGCCAATGTGTTTCATGCCGGGGATGGCAACATGCACCCGCTGATCCTGTTCGATGCCAACAAGCCCGGCGATCTGGAACGCTGCGAGAGTTTGGGCGCCGATATTCTGCGGCTTTGCGTCGAGGTCGGCGGCTGTCTGACCGGCGAGCATGGCGTGGGCATCGAAAAGCGCGATCTGATGGCAGTGCAGTTTACCGCTGCCGATATGGAGGCACAGTTGAGGGTCAAGGATGTGTTTGATCCGAAATGGCTGCTGAACCCGGCCAAGGTGTTTCCGTTGGGCGTGACCGCCGGGCGGCGCGCTGCTTGAAACCGCCGGGGGACTTTGCGTCCCCCGGACCCCCTGCAGGATATTTATGAACAGATGATGGGTGGGGCGATGCGGCCTGTGGATGAGGCGGAACTGGCAGAAGCGGTGCGGGGGGCGAACGGGCCGTTGCGTATTGTCGGGGGGGGCACGCGGGGGATCGGGCGTCTTGGGGTGGCCGAGGTTCTGGACGTGTCGGGCCTGTCGGGGATCACGCTCTATGAACCCGGTGCGCTGACACTGGTGGCCGGGGCGGGTACGCCTGTGGCCGAGGTCGAGGCCGTGCTGGCGGCGGAACGGCAGCGGCTGGCCTTCGAGGTGCCGGATTTGCGGCGGCTGTTGGGGCGGTCTGGGGCATCGACCCTGGGCGGGGTGGTGGCGGCGAATGCCTCTGGCCCGCGCCGGGTGCAGGTGGGCGCGTGCCGCGATGCGTTGCTGGGCGTGCGGTTCGTCGATGGGGCGGGCGTGGTGGTCAAGAACGGCGGGCGGGTGATGAAGAATGTCACCGGCTATGATCTGGTCAAGCTGATGGCGGGGTCGCAGGGCACGCTTGGCGTGCTGACCGAGGTTGCCTTCAAGGTGCAGGCGGTGCCCGAGGCCGAGGCGACGCTGGTGTCGGGACCGGTGGGTGCCGCGGCGGCGGTGGCGGCGATGGCGGTGGCGCTGACCTCGCCCTTCGATGTGTCGGGGGCGGCCTGGGACGGGCGGGTGCTGGTGCGGGTGGAAGGAATGGCGGGGTCGGTGGCCTACCGCGCCGCAGAACTGGCCAAACGGTTGCCGGGGTTTGCGGCGGTGACGGGGGCGGACAGTGCGGCGCTGTGGGCCGGGGTGCGGGATGTGACGGCATTCGCGGGCGGGATCGGGGCTGTCTGGCGCGTGGCAGCAAAGCCGTCGGATGCGCCCGCGGTGCTGGCGGCGCTGCAAGACATGCCGCACCGGGCGGTGATGGATTGGGGCGGCGGGTTGATCTGGCTGCTGGTTGAAGGCGACGGGGGGGCAGAGGTTTTGCGGAGTGCTGTGACGCGGTTGGGCGGCCATGCGACGTTGATCCGGGGCGATCTGGAGTGCCCGGTGTTTCACCCCGAACCGGGGCCGGTGGCGGCCCTGACCGCCGGGTTGCGGGCAACGTTTGATCCGCGCGGCATATTCAATCCGGGCATGTTTGGTCCGGGCATGTTTGGCAAGGTGGCCTGATGCAGACCCATTTCACGCCTGAACAGTTGCAGGTGCCCGCCCTTGCGCGCGCGAATGACATCCTGCGGTCCTGTGTCCATTGCGGGTTCTGCACCGCCACCTGCCCGACCTATCAGGTGTTGGGGGATGAACTGGACAGCCCGAGGGGGCGGATCTACCTGATCAAGGACATGCTGGAGCAGGGCCGCCCTGCCGATGCGCAGACGGTCAAGCATGTGGATCGCTGCCTGTCCTGCCTTGCCTGCATGACAACCTGCCCTTCGGGTGTGCATTACATGCATCTGGTGGACCATGCGCGGGACCATATCGAGAAAACCTACAAGCGTCCGTTGGTGGACCGGATGCTGCGGGCGGTTCTGGCGCGGGTGATCCCGTACCCCAGGCGGTTCCGGCTGGCGCTTTTGGGCGCCAAGATCGCGCGGCCCTTTGCGTTTCTGCTGCCCGACGCCCGGTTGCGGGCGATGCTGGCGATGGCGCCCAGGGTGATTCCGCCAGTGTCGCGCAACGATGACCCGCAGGTGTTCCGGGCGGAAGGCGCGCCCCGGATGCGGGTGGCCCTGATGACCGGCTGCGCGCAAAAGGCGCTGAACACCGATATCAACGATGCGACCATCCGCCTGCTGACCCGGTTGGGGGCAGAGGTGGTGGTGGCCAAGGGGCAGGGCTGCTGCGGGGCGCTGACGCATCACATGGGCAAGGCGGACCTCGCGCATCGGTCGGCGGCGGCGAATATCGCAGCCTTCATGGCGGAAAAGGCCGTAGGGGGGCTGGACGGGGTGGTGATCAACACCAGCGGCTGCGGCACCACGGTCAAGGATTACGGCCATATGTTTCGCGGCGATGCCATCGCGGCGGATGCTGCCACGGTCGCCGGGATGGCGATGGATGTCAGCGAAGTGCTGGTGAAACTGGGCCTGCCCGAGGGCGCGCCCAAGGGGCTGCGCGTGGCCTATCATGCGGCGTGCAGTTTGCAGCACGGCCAGCAGATCAAGACCGCGCCCAAGGATTTGCTGAAACGGGCGGGATTTACCGTGGTGGAACCCGCCGACAGCCATCTGTGCTGCGGGTCTGCGGGGACGTACAACCTGCTGCAACCCGAGATCAGCGCCCAGTTGAAGGCGCGCAAGGTGCAGACGCTGGAGGCCAGGCACCCCGATATTATCGCGGCGGGCAACATCGGCTGCATGATGCAGATAGGCTCGGGCACCGGAATTCCGGTGGTGCATACGGTGGAACTGCTGGACTGGGCGACGGGTGGGCCGAAACCACGCGGTCTGGGTGATCTGTCGCAGCCGGGGTGAAACAGCAATTGCCACAACTCTGCCCAGGTTGCACAGTAGCGCCAAGGTCAGCGGGACAGAGCGTTCCATCGCGACAATGACCGGGGCGAGGGCGGAAACGAATGCGGCGTATTGTACTTCTGGTGTGTCTTCTGGCGTTTGGCCTGCCGCTGGCCGCGCAGCAGATGACGCCGGACCGCGGGTTGGTCAGCCTTGAAACCGCCGATGCGTCGCGCGGGTGGGAAGGGGTTGGCAAACTGCTGCTGGGCAAGCGGGGGTTTTGCACCGGCACACTGATCGCGCCGCAGGTGGTGCTGACAGCTGCGCATTGCCTGTTTGACAAGGAAACCGGCGCGCGGATCGCCACGTCCGAGATGCAGTTTCTGGCCGGGTGGCGCAATGGCCGGGCGGCGGCCTATCGCGGCGTGCGCCGGGCGCTGGCGCATCCGGAATATGTCTACAGCGGCCGCGACAAGCTGGACCGGGTGGGCTTTGATCTGGCGCTGGTGGAACTGGATCAGCCGATCCGCCTGCCCTCGCTGAGCCCGTTTGAAACCGGTGTGGCCCCGGTGCAGGGCGACCGGGTCGGCGTGGTGTCCTATGCGCAGGACCGGTCCGAAGCCCCGTCGATGCAAGAGCTGTGCGAAGTGCTGGGCACCCGGCCCGATGTGCTGGTGCTGTCGTGCAGCGTGGATTTCGGGTCGTCGGGGTCGCCGGTGTTTTCGATGCGGGGGGGCGTGGCGCGGGTGATTTCGGTGGTGTCGGCCAAGGCCGAGGTCGAGGGGCGCAAGGTGGCGCTGGCCGCGCCGCTGGAAGGTCCGCTGGCCGAATTGCAGGCGGCCCTTGCGCGGGACGGCACCGCCCGCGTGGGCGCGCAGGGGGTCAAGCTGCTGGCAGGGGGCGGCGCAGGCGGCGGGGCGGGCGGGGCGAAATTCGTGAAACCCTGACTGGGGGCGGGGTCTGGCGGCGGGGTCTTGAAACGCGGGGCGGGGTCGCCCATCTGAGGGGTATCGGGGTGCCATGACGGGCCTCGGAAACCAGCCTTGCCCCTGTCGGGGAAGGCCCCCACGCATCGCTTGCAAAAGGATGACCCATGCGTAATTTTGATCTTGCCCCGCTGTACCGTGCCACTGTCGGCTTTGACCGCATCGCCGATCTGATGGACCGCGCGCTGACCGCCGATGTGGCACAGCCGACCTACCCCCCCTACAACATCGAGAAGACCGCCGAGAATGCCTATCGCATTTCCGTGGCCGTCGCGGGCTTTGGCCCCGAGGATCTGTCGGTCGAAGTGAAGGAAGCCACGCTGGTCGTGTCGGCCCGCAAGGCCGGTGACGAAACCCCGCGCAGCTATCTGCACCGCGGCATTGCCACCCGCGCCTTTGACCGGCGTTTTGCACTGGCCGATCATGTGCGTGTCTTGGGGGCCGAACATGCCCACGGGATGCTGCACATCGACCTTGTGCGCGAAACCCCCGAGGCGCTGAAGCCCCGCCGGATCGAGATTGCCGTCGGGACCAAGACCGATGGCGCGATTGAGGGCAAGGCGGTTGAGACGCTGACGGCCTGATCTGATGGTACAAGAAGGGGCGCGCCAGAGAGGTCTGGCGCGCCTTTTTCATGTCTGCGCTTTGGGGCTGCTGGCGGAGTGGGGGTTTCACACCCCCACCCCCCCGTGGGATATTTTTGCACAGAGGATGCAAGTTTTAGATAAGTTTTAGGGAGTTTTGGACAGGCTTTGGGCCAGTCGCATCAGCGTGATCGCCTCGGCGCGCAGGCCTTGGCGGTTGTCTTCGCGGGTGGTGGTGGCAAGGGTGATGGCGTCGGTCCAGCCCCAGGTGCCAAGGTAGGGGGAGCCTTGCAGAAGCTGACCGAAGCCTGCGATGGCGGTGGCAAAGCTGGGGGCGGCGAGGGTATCGGCAAGGATGGGGGTTTCGGTCAGGGTTGACGTGCCGGCCCCCGGCGCCTTGGTGCGCAGGCGCAGAAAGCCGAGTTCGGTGCCGTCGGGGGGAGGGGCGTCAGACAGGGGCGCGGGGCCATAGCGCAGCGGGTCGGCGGACAGGGCGGGGCTGCCGGGGGCGGTGATTTCGTAGATCGCGGTGACCTGGTGGCCTGCGCCGATCTCGCCCGCATCCACCCGGTCATTGTTGAAATCGGTGCGGGCGAGGGCGCGGGTTTCATAGCCGATCAGGCGGTATTCGGCGACCTGGGCCGGGTTCCATTCGACCTGGATCTTCACGTCATCGGCAATCGGGAACAGTGCCCCGGTCAACTGGTCCACCAGCACCTTCTGCGCCTCGGCCAGTGTGTCGATGTAGGACGCCGTGCCATTGCCGTTCTGGGCCAGCGCCTGCATCGCGGCGTCGTCCAGATTGCCGCGCCCAAAGCCCAGCACCGACAGATAGGCGGTCTGGCGGTTGCGGGCGACATAGGCCTCCAGCCCCTCGGGGTCGCTGACGCCCACGTTGAAATCGCCATCGGTGGCCAGCAGGATGCGGCTGACCTCGCCGGTTTCGGTCATGGCGGCGGCGGTCTGGTAGGCCAGCGCCAGCCCTTCGGCCCCGGCGGTCGATCCGCCTGCATCAAGCCGGTCGAGGGCGGCAAGGATGCCGGCCACATCCGACGCCGGGGTGGCGGGCAGCACCGTGCCTGCGGACCCTGCATAGGCCACGATGGCGACCTGATCCTGGCCGCGCAGTTGCGGCAACATCAGCCGCAGCGATTGCTTCAGCAGCGGCAGTTTGTTGGCGTCCTGCATCGACCCGGACGTGTCGATCAGCAGCACAAGGTTCAGCGCCGGGCGGTCGGCGATGGCGGGCAGGCGGCCTTGCAACCCGATCTGCACAAGGCGGGTGTCCGGGTTCCACGGGGTTTGCATCACGCGAATATCGGCGGCAAAGGCCGCGTCTCCCGTGGGGGCGGGATAGGCGTAGGGGAAGTAGTTGATCATCTCCTCCACCCGGATCGCCGTGGCGTCGGGCAACTGGCCTGCGGTCAGGGAGGACCGGGCAAGCGCGTAAGACGCGGTATCCACATCGACCGAAAAGGTCGACACCGGGGTTTCCGCCGTGATCTGCACCGGGTTGGTGGCGGCGTTGGCGTAAGCCTCGGTCTGGGGGGCGGGCAGGGTTTGGACCATGTCATCGGCCACGGCCATTTCGGGGGCGGCGATCATCGGGGCCATGCCTTGGGCAATGGTGGCGCGGCCTTCGGCCATCGGGGCGGGGGCTGCGGGCGCCGGGGCGGTTTCAGCCTCGGTCATCTGGGTGCGGGCGAGGGGGGCTTCCTTGGCGGCACGCTTGGCGGTTGGCGCAAGGGAGGGTTCGGCGACAAGGGGTTCGGCCACGGGCGGCGGCGGGGCATCGTCGGTGGCAAGTGGCCCCGTGATCAGTGGCCCGGTTACAAGAGGCCCGGTTACAAAAGGCCATGTCACCACGACGCCCACACAGAGGGCGGCAAGCGAGGTGGTCAGGCCCAGGGCAGGTCGGGCGGTCAGGGATTTCAGCATGGCGCGTACTCCGGCAAGGACACCCGGCGAGGTGCGGGCTGTCTTGGGACGCGGCATGTCGGTCGATCCTTGGGCCGACGATTGCATTCTGTCATACGTTTCCATCGCCTGCGCGATGGTGGCGGCGCGGGCGGCGGGGTCGGGCGCGGGGGCAGTCTTCAGGGCGGCGCGCAGGGCACTCAGATCATCGGTCATGGCGTGCCCTCCTGTCTGGCAATCTGGCGCAGGCGTTTCTTCACTTCGGACATCCGCCAGGCGATGGTGCCTTCGGACAGGCCCAGCACATGGCCCGCCTCGGCCTGGGTCATGTCTTCGCCCAACACCAGCGCAACCGTATCGCGCAGCTCGGCCGGCAGTTGCGCCATGGCCTGGGTCAGCCAGTCGGCGGCATCGCGGTCGGTGGCCATCTCATCCTGCCGGGCCAGTTCCCAGTCGCCCCAGCCTGCGGCGGCGCGGGTGCGGGTGGCCTGACGGCGGCGCAGATCGTGGGCCGCGTTGACGGTAACGCGGTAAAGCCAGGTGGTGAACCGGGCCTCACCGCGCCAGCCGGCCAGCTTGGCGGGCAGGGCGGTGCAGATGTCCTGACACAGATCCTGCGCATCGGCGCGGTTGCCGCACAGCCGCCAGCACAGCCCGAACACCCGGTCATAGTGCCGGTCCAGCAACACGGCAAAGGCGCTGCGGTCGCCGCCTGCGGCGGCTGTGGCCAGGGTTTCATCGGGCGTGTTCATCAGCATTATGGATAGTCGGACGAAAGCCACGCGGCAATCCTTGGTCCCGCCGCGAAATAATTCTGCACAAACCCATGCGCGGCCAATCGCCGGTGGCGGGGGTGATCAGAGTGTGATTTCCGTTTGATCGCAAAATGGGGCAGACTGGCCCCTGACAGGCGGGTCTGTGCCCCGCACCGGACGAGGAAAATGAAGATGACGAAAATGCAGATGATGAAACCCGTGATGTTTGCCGCAGCCCTTTTGCTGACAGGGGTGGGGGCCGCAAGCGCCGAGAACCGCTTTATTTCACGCGGGCAGGAAGCCCGGATTCAGCAATTGCTACCCGGTGCAGACACGACCAATGTGACCGGCGGGCAGTCCTATATCATCGACCAGATCTTCATGCGCGGCCCGGATGCCGAGTATCATTCCGATCTGGACCGGCGCAACGCGCTGCGCATCCTGTTCAGCAATGTGCCGGGCGGACTGCCGCAAGATCAGCAGAGCCGGGGGCTGAACAGCCTGATCAAAGGCGGCTGACCAACACCTTGTCGATGCGGCGGTCGTCGAGGTCGATCACCTCGAACCGCCAGCCCGAGGTTGACACATGGTCGCCCAGCACGGGAATGCGGCGCAACTGGTTCAGCACCAGCCCGGCCACGGTTTCATAGTCGCCCGCCAGATCGCGGGGCAAGCCAAGCCGGTCGCAGAATTCGTCCGCAGGCATCCAGCCTGCCACCAGCAGGCTGCCATCCTCGCGCGTGGCGATGGCGGGTTCGTCGGCGGTGGCGGTGGCGATGGTGCCGGTGATCGCCTCAAGAATATCACCCGAGGTGATGATGCCTTCAAAGTTGCCGTATTCGTCATAGACCAGCGCCAGATGGTGTTCCGATCTGTGCAGCGTTTCCATCACGTCGATGGCGTCTGTCATGTCGGAAATCACCGGCACCTCGCGCAGCAGGGCCTTCACGTCCAGCGGCTCGCGCCGGGACACGGTGTTGAAGGCCTGCGCAAGGGTGACAATGCCCACCACTTCGCCCGTCTCGCGGTTTTCCACCGGCATGCGGGGGCGGGCGATACGGCGGATCGCGGCCAGCGTTTCTTGCGGTGTTGCGTTCAGGTCCAGCATTTCGATGTCGCGCCGGGGGGTCATCAGCGCGCGGGCAGACCGGTCGGCAAGGCGCATGACGCCTGCCATCATCTCGCGTTCCTCGGGTTCGATCACGCCGTCTTCATGGGCTTCGGTCAGGATGCCATGCACCTCGGCCTCGGTCACGCGGGATTTGGCGGTGCCGGACTGGCCCAGCACCCACAGCATCAGACGCCCCGACCGTTCCAGCACCCAGACCACCGGGGCGGCCACCCGTGACAGGATGGTCATGGCGGGGGCCACCCGGATGGCGATGCCTTCGGGGTCTTTCAGCGCCAGTTGCTTGGGCACCAACTCGCCCACGATCAGCGACAGATAGGTCAGGATCACCACCACGCCGCCGACGCCAAGTGTCTGCGCCCAGTCCGGATCCACGCCCTGCGCGGTCAGAAACCCCGCCAGACGCGCGCCAAGGGTGGCCCCCGAGATCGCCCCCGACAGCACCCCGACCAGCGTGATCCCGATTTGCACGGTGGACAGGAAGCGCCCCGGATGTTCCGCCAGCCGCAGGGCGGCGGTGGCGCCGCGCGACTCGGCCTCCAGCGTGCGAAGGCGGGCGGGGCGGGCCGACACGATGGCCAGTTCCGACATGGCAAGCGCGCCGTTCAGGATGATCAGCGCAACGACAATGGCTATTTCGGTTAACATCGGGTCCGGTACTGGGTCAGGTTGATCCCAGACCTAGGGCATGGGGGCGGGCCGTGCAAGGGCGGGCAGGGGCGGAGGCGACCAACGGCCTTGCGTTTTGGCCGACAAGCGCCTATGTCACCCACGCGATGCTTACTTTTTCGACCTTGCTGTGTCCTGCGGGCCTTCAGTTTTCGATCAAGCCAACTGAGCCGGGCCACCGCAACAGTGCGGGTGGCGACACACTATGGAGTAAACACGATGGCCAATGGCACCGTGAAATGGTTCAACGCAACCAAGGGTTTCGGCTTTATCGCCCCCGCAAACGGCAACCGTGACGTGTTCGTGCACATCACCGCGCTGGAGCGTGCAGGCATCCGTCAGCTGGCTGACGGTCAGGCTGTGACCTTCGACATCGAATCGGGCCGTGACGGCCGCGAGTCGGCCACGAACCTCGCTCTGGCATGATCTGCCGGGCCTGATGGTTCAGGCACCTGGAATTTGAAAAGGGGCAGCGTTCGCTGCCCCTTTTTGCTAGCCCGTCCCTGTTGGTCTGCGGGGCTTGAGCGCGGGGCTTAATACAGCAAGCCGTCATAGATGCCATAAGAGCCGGCGGTGCTGTCCAGATTGCCGGCCTGCCGGGTGTCGCGGGCATAGGCCACGACGGCATTGTAGGTGCCCGGCCCGAACGACCCGTCAATACCGCTGCGATAGTAGCCCGCCGTGGCCAGCCTGCGCTGGATCGCCTTGCGTTCGGTCAGCGAATAGCTGCTGAACGCGCGGGCCGGGGGCGTGCTGTAAATCGAATAGGACGGCTGCGGGGCATAGACCGGGCGCGGCTGCTGATAGTGGCGCGGTCCCTGGTAGTACTGCGGTTGGGGCTGATAGCGCGGCGGCTGATAATATTGCTGCTGCTGGCGCCCGCGGTTCTTCTGGCGGATGTCATTGGCGATCGCCCCCACGATCACCGATGTCGCGACACCGGCCACAAAACCTTGCTCGCGTTCGCCCCAGGCCTGCGCCGGACTGGCCGACAGCACGGCCAGCGACAGGGCGGTCACCGCAGCGACGGCGGTCGTCCTCAGGGCCGAGAGGGTCCGCAGGGGATGTTTGATGGTGGAGGGGGTGACAGTGGGCAGCATGTCGGTTCCTTTCTGATGGCCCCCGATCTGATGGCCTCCGGATGTCGGGGCGAGTGTCGGGGCGATGGACCAGACATGGGGCTTTGTGGCCCGCTAGGCAAAATCATGGCCATGTTATGCGATAGCGCGTTTGCTATCAAAGGGTTGCGCTAGGCTTTCCACGCGGCCAACAGGGCGGACAGCCGTGACAACCCGTCCTCCAGCCGGGTTTCCGGGCCGCCGCCCACCCCGAGGCGAATGTGAAACGGGTGGTCATAGGCCGATCCGGGCAGCGCGAAGGTGCGGTAGGGCGGGGCCAGCAGGCGCCGGGTCAGCGGCTCGGCCTCGATCCCGTCCAGCCGCGCAAGGCCGATCAGCCCGGCCTGCGGGCGCACCCAGGACAGGCGAGGTTCGCGGGCCACAAAGGCATCCAGCCGGGCCAGCGTTTCGGTTGCCGTGGCGCGCGCGGCGGTCAGGCTGGCGGTCAGCCGATCCGGGCGCAGGGCGATTTCGGCGATATGCTCGCCCAGCACATTCATGATCTCGGACGCATTTTCCCGCAGGATCATCGCATCGCGGATCAGGCCCTTGTCGGGGCAGATCATCCACCCCGTTCGCAGCCCCTGCAACCCAAGCGCCTTGGACACCGACCCCGTGGTGATGCCGCGCGCATACATCCCCGCAATCGACGGCGGGCGGGGGCCGTGCCATTCAAGGCCCGCATAAACCTCGTCCACCAGCAGCCAGGCCCCCACGCTGTCGGCGATCTGCACGATCCGCGCCAGATCGGCGGCCGGGATCAACCGCCCGGTCGGGTTGTTGGGGTTGGTCAGGAAGATCAGCCTGGTGCGCGGGGTGACGGCGGCGGCAAGATCGTCGGGGTTCAGGTGCCAGTCGTCGGCCTCATGCCTGCGAACGCTGACAAGGGTGGCCCCGGTCGCCCGCGCCATCACCCCTGCCTGCGGCCAGCCGGGAGTGTCGGTCACCACCTCATCCCCCGGCGACAGCAACTGGCGGAAGGCCAGATAATTCGCCTCGGCGGCCCCTGCGGTGATCAGCACGTCGTCAGGCGCGCAAAGGCCAGCAAGCCCGGCCTGATCCAGCACCCGCCCGCGCAGCGCGGGCAGGCCAAGAAAGCTGACCCCGTTCCAGTCGAGCGACAGGGCAGGGTCAAGGTCGGCCAGGAATTCCGCCAAAGTCGGGGACCGGGCCAGCGAAAAGCCGATGAAACATTCGGGCGGGTCGGCGGCGGTGGTGTCCAGCAGGTACTCGAACAGTTTGTGGACGGTGACTTTCATCGTGGGGTGCCCCAAGAATTTTCAAAAATTCTTGCAAATTTCTTTGAAGAAATTTGCGTGCCCCTATCGCACATCGCGGCCCTGATTCAGGATGATCACGTTGCCCGAGCAGACATCGCCCATGTCCGACACCAGAAACCCCACCCAGCCGGCGATCTGGTCGGGCTGCATCGCGGTGCCGTGCGGCATGGCCGAAATCGCGCGGGCCAGCACATCGGCGGTCAGCACATCGAACAGCGGGGTTTCGGTCATTGCCGGAGCCAGCGAATTCACCGCGATCTTGTCGCGCGCATAGCGGCGGGCGAGGTCTTTGGTCAGCGTGTCCATCGCGGCCTTGCTGGCGCGGTAATGCGGCGGGTCGAACACGTCGAAATTATA
>JAZKGQ010000019.1:0-46110 GCA_040385825.1 Pseudomonadota bacterium
TCGGCCTGCGCCCTCGCCGCGACTGTCATCTATTGGTTGTGAGTCCTGACTCTAGGACTCCATGTGACGGCTCTTGTCGGTGTTGCTTGCGACATTGCTGAGTTGCGACCGTTCTCAGACACGCAAATGAGGAGTGAGCAAGAAGATTATTGGATTTCATGTGTTTGTGGAATTTTAAGTGATCGCGGGTTTCTGACCATTTAAATTCAGGAATTGTGTACCTTTTATGGGCCACCATGGCCGACGCGCCCGAAATCGACGGCAACCTGTTCATCGACGAGGGGTTCGAGGGGTTGGCACCGGGCGATCTGGTGGCGGTGACGGTGGAGGAAGCGGGGGAGTATGATTTGTGGGGCAGCCGGACGGCGGGGTGAACCCCGCCCTACCCCATCCACCGCCCGGCATCGCGGCTTTGGTGTAGGACGCGGACGACCCGCAACAGGCCCGGTTCCGCCCGGAACCAGATGACATGCGACCCGGCAATTTGACGGCGCAGGCCGGGGCGGATGTCTGGTGTTGCTATTCCTGACAACTCGCCTCGTGCGATTGCCTCTGCTGTTTCGACCACATGTTCCACATACTCGGCGCACCGCACCGCACCCCAATTTTGAAGCGAATAACTCCAGATGTCATCCAGATCGGCGCTCGCCTCGTCAGTAAAGATCAGGTTCAAGCGCTGATCCCGGCGCGTTTCGCGTCAAGCCAGACGCGCACGTCAAAATCCACCGCGTCCGGGCTGGCATCGCCCTTGTCGATCTCGGCGCGCAAGTCGCGCAGGGCGGCTTCGCGTTCCTCCAGCAGGCGCAGGCCAGCGCGGACGACTTCGGAAGCGCTGCCATAGCGGCCCGAAGCGACCTGATCGGACAGGAAGCTGGTGAAATGGTCGCCAAGGGCGATGGAGGTGGTTTTGGGCATCTGGCGCATCCGCAATGTTACCAATGGATGGTAACACAAGGGGGCGAATGCGCCAAGCCCGTGTCAGGCGTCCAGCAGGGCGGCCACGTCTTCGGGGATGTCGAAGTTGTGGGTCACTTCCTGCACATCGTCGTCTTCTTCCAGCAGGTCGATCAGGCGCATCAGTTTCTGGGCGGTGTCCAGATCAACCTCGGTGCGGGTCTGGGGTTTCCAGATCAGCTTGGATTCGGTCGACTCGCCCAGGGCCTTTTCCAGCGCGTCAGACACGTCGGACAGGGCTTCAACCTGGCAATAGATCCAGTGGCCATCCTCATCAGACTCCACATCATCCGCCCCGGCATCCAGCGCGGCCATCATCACGGTGTCGGCGTCGCCTGCACTGACGGGATAGGTGATTTCCCCCACGCGGTCGAACGAATGCGACACCGACCCGGTCTGCCCCATGTTGCCACCCGCCTTGACGAAGTAACTGCGCACGGCGCTGGCGGTGCGGTTCAGGTTGTCGGTCAGCGCCTCGACGATGATCGCGATGCCCCCGGCCCCATAGCCTTCATAGCGGATTTCCGTGTAATCGGCGGCATCGCCCCCGGTCGATTTCTTGATGGCGCGGTCGATCACGTCCTTGGGCATCGACACTGCCTTCGCGGCCTTCACGGCCAGACGCAGGCGGGGGTTCTTGTCGATGTCAGGCTCGCCCATCTTGGCGGCCACCGTGATTTCCTTGGACAGCTTGGAGAACATCTTCGAGCGCAGCTTGTCCTGCTTGCCCTTGCGGTGCTGAATGTTCGCCCATTTCGAATGGCCTGCCATGACCCATCTCCCGATCTTTGTGGGCAGGGCTTACACCATGGGGCGGGCGGGCTGCAAGGTGGCGGCGGGCGGTTTGATCAGGTGCCGGGCGAACCGGCCCCTACAGCGGCCACAGCAACGGGATCAGCGCCGAGGCCAGCAGCCCGGTCAGGATGTTCAGCGGAATGCCGATCTTCATGTAATCCGAAAAGCGGTAGCCGCCGGGGCCATAGACCATCATGTTGGTCTGATACCCAACCGGGGTGGCAAAGGCGAGCGTGGCCGAAAACATCACCGTCACCGCAAAGGGGCGGGGGTCGTGGCCCATCGACATGCCCAGTTCCATGGCAATCGGGGTGTAGATCACGGCAACCGCATTGTTCGACAGGAATTCGGTCAGGATCAGCCCGAGGAAATAGATGCACAGGATCATCAGGAAGGGCGACAACCCTTCCAGCCAGGGCTTGGCGGCGGTGACGATCATGCCCACAGCCCCGGTGTGATCCAGCCCCTCGCCCACGGCCAGCATGGCAAAGATCATCGCCAGCAGACGGCCATCGACAAAGGAAAACGCCTCGTCACTGTCGATGCAGCGGGTCATCAGGATCACCGCGACCGAGACAAGCCCAAGGGCCGTGATCGGGGCCATGTCGAAGGCCGACAGCAGAACCACGAACAACAGCGCGGCAATCGCAATCGGCGCCTTGGCGCGGCGGAAGGCCTTGATCGAGGGATGCGAGATGTCGACCAGATCCATGTCGGCGGCCAGACGCTGAATATCCTCGGTCGTGCCTTCCAGCAGCAGGGTGTCGCCCACCCGCACCACGAGTTCATCCAACTGCCGCCCGATGTTCTGGTTGCGGCGATGCGCCGCCAGCACATAGACCCCATAGCGGCGGCGCAGGCGCAGCTCGCCCAGGGACCGCCCCTCCATCCGGCAGCCGGGGCTGATCAGCACCTCGACGGTTTCGGTGGCAACCGACGACAGCTTGTCGACCATCACCACATCCTTGCGGGCCTTCAGGCCCATCAGCTCGGTCATCTCGGTGCGCAACACCACCCGGTCACCGGGGGCCAGCCGCACCGAGGCCATGTCGCGCCGCAAGCTGGCATCGCCGCGCAGCACGTCGATCACCCGCACGCCATCGCGGCGGAACAGGTCGATGTCCTGCGGCGCCTGCCCGATCAGCGCCGACCCTTCCGGCACGGCCACTTCGGTAAAGAACTTCATCTTGCGTCGGTCCGACAGCAGCATCCCCATCGACTGGCGCACAGGCAGCAGCCTTTGCCCCGCCAGCGCCAGATACAGCCCCCCCGCCACGGTCAGCGCAAAGCCAAGCGGCATGATTTCAAAGATGGTGAAAGGAGTCATGCCCTGATCCCGCGCGACGCCATCGACCAGCAGGTTGGTCGAGGTGCCGATCAGGCTCATCATGCCGCCCAGAACCGTCATGTAGCTGAGCGGGATCATCAGCTTGGACGGTGCCGTTTTCAGGCGAATCGCAATCTGCATCACCACCGGGATCATCACCGCCACCAGCGGCGTGTTGTTCATGAAGGCCGAGGCCAGCGCGATAAAGCTGAACAGCACCACGATGGTCAGACGCGGAAATTCCTCGACATGCTTTTCGGCCACGGAAATGATCATCTCGACAGCGCCTGTGCGCACCAGGCCGCCCATGATCAGAAACATCATCAGAATGGTCCAGGGGGCCGAATTCGACAGCACCGCAAGGCCATCCTTGATCGGCAGCATACCCAGCAACAGCATCAGCGCCGCCCCGGCAATCGCCGTCACCTCGACTGGAAAAGTCTCTCGCACGAACAGCACGAACATCGCCGCAAGGATGGCCAGGGCCACAAAGGGCTGGGTGTCTTGTGCCAGTTCAATCCCGAACATCTTCCGTCCTGTCTGTTGTTTCAGCCCAGCTTACCCGTGACGCCCGCCGGAGCAGCGCGCCTTGATCTTGGTTGCACCAATGCCACACCCGACAACATCACCACAAGAGCCACCCAAACCAGCGGAGAAAACCTCTCGTCCAACAGAGCCATTGCCCAAAAAACACCCGAAGCGGTCACCAGGTAAGAGGTTTGCGAGGCAAACACCGCTCCGGCCCGTGCCGCAAGGCCAACATAGCCCGCATAGAGCATGGCATGCACGGATGACGACAGGATCAACGCCCATTCCGCCCGGCCAAACGGCAGGGCCGGGGTGATCCATTGCCCCGCGATCAGCGTGACCGGCAGGCACAGGATCAGCCCCACCAGCGACGCCCCGAACATCGCCTGCACCGGGTCCATCCCCGCCATGCCGAACCGGGCGACATAGGTGCCCTCCATCGCATAGAACAGCGGCCCGATCATCGCCAGCGGCAGAAATGCCGCCATCGCGGGGTCGGGCAGGCTGCTGGCCGGCAAGGCGATCAGCGCAACCCCGGCCAGCCCCAGCAACAACCCGATCAGCCGCCGCGCGGAAAACCCGTCGATCCGCAGCAGCAGGGCCAGCGGAAAGGCCATCAGCGGCACGGTTGAAATCAGGATCGACATGATGCCGGCGGGCAGTTTGGTGACGGACACATAGAAGGCCGCGTTGGGGATCAGCGTGCCCATGATCGCCACCACGACGTAGAATTGCAGCGCGGGTCTGGTGAACACCAGCCCCCGCCCGCGCGCCAGCGAGATCGCCCCCAATACCAGCGTGCAGATCACCAACTGCCAGAAGATCAGCCCGAACGGCGGATGCCCGGTCGAGGTCGCCATCTTGCCAAGCGGCTGCGTCGCCCCCCAGCCCACCCCCAGCACGACCAGCGCGACCAGCAGGCCGGTCTTTTCCGATAGCCGCGGCGTCCTGGCAACGGGCTTGGTCAAGGCCGCGCCTCTTGCAGCCGCCCGCCATTGCGGATCATCGACACGCGCGTCGCGCGGCCGGTGCGATCATCGGTTTCGACATAGACGCCCGACAGGGTGGCAGGCCCCTCCGCGGGTTCAAACCGCCCCTTGGCCATGCCGGTGATGAAACGGCGCAGGGGTTCCAGCTTTTCCATGCCGATGACGGAATTGTAGTCGCCACACATGCCCGCATCGGTCAGATAGGCCGTGCCGCCGGGCAGGATCATCGCATCGCCCGTCGGCACATGGGTATGGGTGCCGACCACAAGGCTGGCCTGCCCGTCGCACCAATGGCCCATCGCCATCTTTTCCGACGTGGCCTCGGCGTGGATGTCCAGAATGCTGGCCTGCACCGAGGCCCCCAGAGTATGCGCCTTCAGCACCGATTCCACCGCCGAAAACGGGTCATCAAACGGGCGCTTCATGAACACCTGCCCCAGGGCCTGCGTCACCAGCACCCGGCGCCCTTGCGTCGCGTCAAACACCTTGAACCCCTTGCCGGGGGCCACCTTGGAGAAATTCAGCGGGCGGATGATGCGGGGTTCAGTCTCGATATACCCCAGCATGTCCTTCTGATCGAAGGCATGGTCGCCAAGGGTGATGCAATCGGCCCCCGCCGCCAGGATCAGCCGCGCATGTTCGGGCGACAGCCCCGCGCCCTGACTGGCATTCTCGCCATTCACCACCACGAAATCGAGGCCCCAGTCCGCACGCAACCCCGGCAACCTTTCAGTCACCGCAGCCCGCCCCGCCCGCCCCATCACATCGCCAAGAAAGAGGATTTTCATGGGCTAGGGGATAGGCTGCGCGCAAGCCTGCCGCAAGGAAAATGATACGCTTTGCGGATCGCGCCCCGCGCCCTATCTATGCCGCATGACCTTGCTTCCCCTTGCCCTGTCCCACTGGTTTGCCGCGCAAGGCTGGACCCTGCATCCGCATCAGATGGCCATGCTGGACCGGGCCGATGCCCCCGCCACCCTGCTGATCGCGCCCACCGGGGGCGGCAAGACCTTGGCCGGGTTCCTGCCGACGCTGGCCGAGGTGGCGGGCGGCCATGCGGGGTTGCACACGCTTTACATCTCGCCGCTGAAGGCGCTGACCGCCGACATCCGCCGCAACCTGCGCCGCCCGGTTGAAGGGGCCGCCCTGCCCATCCGCATCGAGGACCGCACCGGCGACACCACCTATACCCAACGCCGCCGCCAACGCGCCGACCCGCCGCATATCCTGCTGACCACCCCCGAAAGCCTTGCGCTGCTGCTGTCGTATGAGGATGCCCCGCGCATGTTCGCGGGGCTGGAGCGGGTGATCATCGACGAGATTCACGCCCTGGCGGAATCCAAGCGCGGCGACCAGTTGTCCTTGCTGGTGGCCCGGCTGCAATCGCTGCGCCCCGGCCTGCGGCTGGTGGGCTTGTCGGCCACGGTCGAAGACCCCCCCGCCCTTGCCCGCTTTCTGGCACCTGATACACAAATCCTGATTGCCGACCCCGGCCCGGACCCCGACATTGCGATGCTGGACACCAGCCTGCCACCGCCATGGGCAGGGGGCGGCGGTCGCTATGCCATCGCGGACGTGCTGGCACAGGTCAAACGCCACCGCACCACGCTGATTTTCCACAACACCCGCGCGCAATGCGAGCTGTTCTTCCACGACCTCTGGGCGCAGAACGACGACAACCTGCCGATCGGCATTCACCACGGCAGCCTTGCCCGCGAACAGCGCGAACGGGTCGAGGCTGCGATGACGGCAGGCGCGCTGCGCGCCATTGTCTGCACCGGGTCGCTGGATCTGGGGCTGGACTGGGGCGATGTCGATCTGGTCATTCAGGTGGGGGCGCCGAAAAACGTCAAGCGGCTGGTGCAGCGGATCGGCCGCGCCAACCACCGCTACAACGCGCCGTCCAAGGCGCTGCTGGTGCCCGCCAACCGGTTCGAGGTGGTCGAATGTCAGGCGGCGCTGGATGCGGTCCGCGCCCATACGCTTGATGGCGAACCCCGCGGCCCCGGCCCCCGCGATGTGCTGTGCCAGCACATCCTGCTGGCCGCCTGCGCCGGGCCGTTTGACGCGGACGATCTCTACACCGAAGTCACCCGCGCTGGACCTTACGCCGCCCTGACCCGGCCCGATTTCGACGCCTGCCTCGATTTCACCGCCACCGGCGGCTATGCCCTGCGCGCCTATGACCGCTGGCAGCGGCTGATGCAGACGGCGGGCAAATGGCACCTGCGCGACCCGAGGGCGGCGGCGGTGATCCGGCAGAACCTTGGCACCATCATCGACGTGGAAACCCTGAAGGTGCGGCTGAAGAACCGCACCGGCGGCATGCCCCTGGGCGAGATCGAGGAAAGTTTCGCCTCCACCCTCACCCCCGGCGACACGTTCCTGATGGGCGGGCAGGTCGTGCGCTATGAGGGCCTGCGCGACATGACGGTCGAGGTCAGCCGCACGGCGGGGCGCGACCCCAAGGTGGCGGTGTTCAACGGCAGCAAATTCGCCACCTCCACCCTGCTGACCCACCGCATTCTGGAAATCTTTCAGCAAGACACCTGGCCCGACCTGCCCGCCCACACCGCAAGCTGGCTGTCGCTGCAACGCGAGGTGTCGCGCCTGCCCGACCCCCATTCGCTGCTGCTGGAATCCTTCCCGCATGACGGGCGCGAACATCTGGTGGTCTACGGCTTTGCCGGGCGCAACGGCCAGCAGACCCTTGGCCTGCTGCTGACCAAGCAGATGGAGGCGCTTGGCCTTGCCCCGCTTGGCTTTGTCGCCACCGACTATGCCACCCTGATCTGGGGGCTGGAGCCTGTCACCGACCCCGCCCCGCTGTTCGACCCACAAACCCTGCGCGACGGGCTGGAGGTCTGGCTGGCGGGCAACGCGGTGATGAAGCGCACCTTCCGGGCGAGCGCAATCATCGCGGGGCTGATCGAACGCAGCCATCAGGGGCGGCGCAAATCGGGCAGGCAGGCGACCTTCACCTCGGATATTCTCTATGACACCCTGCGCAAATACGACGCCGACCACCTGATGCTGCACATCACCCGCGAAGAGGCCCTGCGCGGTCTGGTCGATTTCGCCCGCATCGAAGACCTGCTGGCCCGCGTCGGCCCCCGCATCCACCTGACCCGCCTGCCCCGCGTCAGCCCGCTGGCCGCCCCGCTGTTTCTGGAACCCGGCAAGATCCCTGTCCACGGTCTGGGCCGCGACCGGCTGGCGACCGATGCCGCGCGGCAGTTGATGCGCGACGCAGGTCTGGACTGACCGGCGCAAAGGCGAATGGGCCGCAGGCAATGTGACGGCCGCCCCTTGCCACCGGGGCTGTGCCCGTTGCAAATGCGGCCATGCACCACGCCCTGACCCTTGCCGGTGAAACGCTGCACGCCCTGGCATCGGGGGCGCTGTATCTGCCGGGCCATCAGACGCTTGTCGTGTCGGACCTGCACTTTGGCAAATCCGAACGCATGGCCCGACTCGGCGGGCCGCTGCTGCCGCCCTATGAAACCCGCGCGACCCTGGCGCGGCTGGATGCCGAGATTGCCGCCCGCAGCCCCGCCACGGTGATCTGCCTTGGCGACAGTTTCGATGATCTGGCCGCCCTGCACGGGCTTGATCCCGAAGACAGGCTCTGGCTGATCCGGTTGATGGCGGGGCGGGACTGGATCTGGGTCGAAGGCAACCACGACGCAGGCCCGCCCGACATCGGCGGCACCCACCGCGCAACGGTGCAGATCGGCCCGCTGACCCTGCGCCACATCGCCGACCCCCGCCAGATGGCCGAGGTTTCCGGCCACTACCACCCCAAGGCCCAGCTTGCCGGCCGCTTTCGCCCCTGTTTTCTGGCCGATGCGCAGCGCGTGATCCTGCCCGCCTTTGGCACCTATACCGGCGGCCTGCGCAGCACCGATGCGGCGCTGACCACCCTGATGCAACCCCGTGCCCTGGCCATTCTGACCGGACCCAGGGCCCTTGCCATCCCTATGCCCCGCTAGATCAGCCCCTGCCCTGCCAGCTTGTCGCGGTTGGCGCGGCTGACCGGCACCCGGCACCCGCAGGTCAGCAACAGGACGGTGCCGCCCTTTCCCCGTTCGACCCCTGACACCGCCGCCCAGGCCACCCAATGCGACCGATGCACCTGTGCCCCCGGCACTGGCCCGACCTCGGCAATCGCATCCGACAGCCGCAGCAGCAGGCTGCCGGTGCCCTTTTCGGTATGCACATCGACATAATGGTCGCGCACCGAGATTTTCCGCAGCGCCCCGTGCAGTTCGGGTGGCAGACGTTCCACCAGACGCGAAGGCTCGGACGGCAGGGGGGCGTCCGCCGCCATTGGCGCGGCGGGTCCAGCGGGATGTTCGCCCAGACAGCGGCGCACCGCACAGACCGCCTGCGCCGACAGGAACGTCACCAGCCCCATTTGCCAGAGCGGCACCATCTGCGCCAGACCGCGCCGTTGCAGGCCAAGCGTCGCGACATACAGCAGCGGCGTGTAGGCCAGCGCAAACATCGCGGCAACCCCCGCCGCCCGCAGCCGCGCGGGGCGGCCTTGCAGCCAGCGGTTCACCCAAGCCCGGCACAGCGCTGACACGGGAACCGCAAGGGCGATCAGCGCCAGCCAAAAGCCAAGCCGCGCCGAAACTGTCAGGCTGTCATAGGTGCCGAACGGGCCTGCAAGCCCCACAATCACAACCAGCAAACCCCAGGGGATCAACGCAGGCGACACGCGGCTTACGAGCTGCCAGACAGAACGCACAGTTTGCCTCAATCACTACACCAGCACAGAGTCAGTACACATCCTGATGTGAAAATCCGCAACCTCAGGTTATAGAAAAACACTATCCGATTCAAAAATATATGCAATAGTGCCAAATACCTAAGCCGGGATCGGACAATTGCGAAACCGCAATTCGCCCCGCTGTGACCGCCCCCTGTGACCGATTGTCCTGAAAGCCCGGATTGCCGCGCTCCATCAACCCGTAACGGATCAAGGGGCGCAATCGTGGATTGCGCCCCTTGGCCGCAACTGGCAAGCGGATCAGGCGGTCAGGCCTTCGGGTTCGGGCAGGCCATTGGCGCGGCAGCAGGCGGTCAGCGTGTTGGCCAGCAGGCAGGCAATGGTCATCGGCCCCACCCCGCCCGGAACCGGGGTGATCGCGCCCGCCACAGCGGCGGCGCTGGCGTAATGCACATCGCCCACCAGCCTCGACTTGCCGTCCCGCTCGATCCGGTTGATGCCCACGTCGATCACCGTCGCCCCCGGCTTCACGAAATCACCGGTGATCATCTCGGGGCGACCTACGGCTGCGACCAGAATATCGGCCCCCCGGCAGACGGCGGCCAGATCCCTGGTGCGGCTGTGCGCAATCGTCACCGTGCAACTGTCGCCCAGCAACAGTTGCGCCATCGGCTTGCCCACGATGTTGGACCGCCCCACCACCACCGCGTTCATCCCCGACAGCGACCCATGATGGTCGCGCAGCATCATCAGACAGCCCAGCGGCGTGCAGGGCACCATCGACTTCTGCCCGGTGCCCAGAAGCCCGACATTGCTGATGTGAAACCCGTCGACATCCTTGGCGGGGTCGATGGAATTGATGATCAGTTCCGAGTTCAGATGCCCCGGCAGCGGCAGTTGCACCAGAATGCCATGCACCGACGGATCGCTGTTCAGGCGGTGGATCAGCGCCAGCAGATCGGCCTCGGACGTGGCCGTATCCAGCCGATGTTCAAACGACGCCATGCCGACCTCGATGGTCGAGGCGTGCTTGTTGCGCACATACACATGGCTTGCAGGATCTTCGCCCACCAGAACCACGGCCAGACCGGGCTTCACCCCCCGTTCTGCGACCAGCCGCGCCACATGGGCGCCCACCTCGGCCCGTACCCTGCTTGCAAAAACCTTGCCGTCAATCACCGTCGCCGTCATGTCGTCCGTCCTTACCCAGATGCGCTTCTTCCCGCTCGATCGACCAGTCGATCAGCTTGCGCCACAGCTTTTCCAGCTTGTCCGGCGGCAACCCGTGGGCTGCCGCATGACGCCGTACATTGGTGACCACTTCCTCGACGCGGGGCGTGATCCGGGCGGGCAGACCTGCCCCCACCTTGATCGCCGCCGCCCGGTCGATATAGGCCACACGCGCCGCAAACAGGGCCACCAGTTCGGCATCCAACCGGTCGATCTCGACCCGAAGTTCATCCATGTTGGTGCAGTCTTGCGGCGTTTTCATCAGCAGTCCCCGGTTCAGGATGGCCCCTCATAACCCGACCATCCTGACAGGGCAACGCGTCAAGACGCGTCAGAACAACCCCTCGACATGGCCATCCGCGTTCAGGCGGATCACCTCGGCCGAGGGCACGCGCGGCAGGCCCGGCATCGTCATGATCTCGCCGCAGATCGCCACGACGAACCCCGCCCCGGCCGACAGGCGCACTTCGCGCACTGGCACCGAATGGCCCGTGGGGGCACCGCGCACCGATGGATCGGTGGTAAAACTGTACTGCGTCTTGGCCACGCAGATCGGCAGATGGCCATAGCCCGCAGCCTCCCATGTCTTCAACTGATCCCGGATCGATTTGTCGGCGATCACCTCGTCTGCGTGATAGATACGCTTGGCGATGGTTTCGAGCTTTTTGAACAGCGGCATGTCATCAGGATAAAGCGGCGCAAAGTTCGACGCCCCTTCCGCCAGTTGCACCACCTTGTGGGCCAGTTCCTCGATCCCCGCCGACCCCTGCGCCCAATGTCGGCACAAGATCGCCTCGGCCCCCTGCTGGGCGACATAGGCCTTCACGGCGGCAATCTCGGCATCGGTGTCGGAATGGAAATGGTTGATCGCCACCACAACCGGCACGCCAAAGCCCTTGACGTTGCCGATATGGCGGCCAAGGTTCGGGCAGCCTTTCATGACCGCCTCGACGTTCTCGGCCCCCAGATCGGCCTTGGGCACGCCGCCGTTCATCTTCATCGCGCGCACAGTGGCCACGATCACGGCGGCAGAGGGTTTCAGCCCCGCCTTGCGACATTTGATGTCAAAGAACTTTTCAGCCCCCAGATCGGCGCCAAAGCCCGCTTCGGTCACCACATAATCGCCCAGCTTCAGAGCGGTCCTGGTGGCGATGACCGAATTGCAGCCATGCGCGATATTGGCGAACGGGCCGCCATGCACGAAGGCCGGGTTGTTCTCCAGCGTCTGCACCAGGTTGGGCTGCATCGCATCCTTCAGCAGCACCGTCATCGCGCCATCGGCCTTCAGATCGCGGGCATGGATCGGTGTCTTGTCACGGGTATAGGCCACGACAATATCGCCCAACCGTTTTTGCAGATCGGCCAGATCGTTGGACAGACACAGGATCGCCATGACCTCGGAGGCCACGGTGATGTCGAACCCGGTCTGGCGCGGAAAGCCGTTCGACACACCGCCAAGGCTGACCACCATGTCGCGCAGGGCGCGGTCGTTCATGTCCATCACCCGGCGCCAGACGATGCGGCGCTCGTCGATGTCCAGCGCGTTGCCCCAGTAGATGTGGTTGTCGATCAGCGCCGACAGCAGGTTGTGCGCCGAGGTGATGGCATGGAAATCGCCGGTGAAATGCAGGTTCATTTCTTCCATCGGCACGACCTGGGAATAGCCGCCCCCCGCAGCCCCCCCCTTCATGCCGAAGTTCGGGCCAAGGCTCGCCTCGCGGATGCAGACCACGGCCTTTTTGCCGATGCGGTTCAGCCCGTCGCCCAGACCCACGGTGGTCGTGGTCTTGCCCTCGCCCGCCGGGGTGGGGTTGATCGCGGTCACCAGGATCAGCTTGCCATCCTTGCGGCCCGCCAGCGAGGCGATGAATTCCTGCCCCACCTTGGCCTTGTCATGGCCGTAGGGCAGCAAATGTTCCGACGGAATGCCCAGTTTGGCCCCGATCTCGACAATCGGCTTCTTGGCCGCCTCGCGTGCGATTTCGATGTCTGTCTTGAATGCCATGTCCGTTCTCCCCCAAGGCCTGGACGTACTCTGCGTGATACCGGGGGATTTGGCTTGCGCGATGTGGTTTTCCGACCTGAAACCCCTGAAAATCGCCAGAGTCTGTTTCCGATCGGAAACAATGGAACGGAGGCAAGGCATAATTCCATAAACGGAACATCCGTTCCAGCGCCAGCCTGCCAATACCATCCGGCCAGCGCCCCTGCCGCACACAGGGGAATGCGGGCTGTGCCGCACCGCGTGAGTCTGTCTGTGATCCTGCCCCCAGAGCCTGGCCCTGACCAATGACGCCAAAGCGACAGTTCGGCCACCACCAGATCAGCGCGTCAGGAAACCGCGATCGCCGCAGGCTCCCGCCCCCTCTCTAGCCCCGTCGTGCGGCGTCCAGATGCGCCCAGACCGGCTGATCGGGGATATGCAGGCGGATGTCCTGGCCTACGGTGAACAGGCCCTCCCGCTCGACCCAGGCCATCACCCCGCGCAGGCCTTCGGCAGCGCGTTTGAAGCGGCCGCCAAAGCCCGGATGCCGGGCCTCGATGGGTTTGGCGGGCAGCATGCAGGGGCGGTTCTCGATGTCGACCACCAGCGTCGCGCCCGTGTCGGCCTGCAAGCGGCTGGAGGGCGGCAGGTGGCTGAAATCGGGAATGCCCGCAATGACCATCGTGGCCCCGACCAGCGCGGGGTCCAGCGCATCCAGCCCCATGGTGGCGGCAATTGCCGCCAGATCCTCGGCCCCCACCACGGAAAACTGCCGGGCGTTGCGGATGGTCGTGCCGCGCGGATATTGCGCCAGCACCCGGCTGCACGAGGGGCGGGTCAGCCCGCCATGGGCCTCGCGCTCGGGGCCGTCGAACCGGGCCATCAGGCTGGGCAGGGGCTGGCTTTCAAGGGCTGCGTCGCGGTCGGGCACATGGCCCAGCCAGACAATGCGCCCGACATGCTGGGTCGGCTTCAGAACTGTCATCGTCACACCGTCAAGGTAAAGAACACCCGCCGGAACGGGAACAGGGCCGCCCCATCCGGCAACAGCGGATAGGCCACCCCAAGCGCCGCGTCATAGGCGGCGTTGAAGGCCACTTCCTCGTCGCTGGTCAGCTTTTCCACGAAGGGCCGCATCGCGGTGCTTTCGGTAAAGGCGCGCACCGGGTGACCGATGGGCGTGGGGGCAAGCTGCTGCACATATTCGGTTTCCCAGGCCAGCACCTGACCCAGCCCCGACAGCAGTTCCCAATAGGTGGCAGCGGCCGCCACCGGGGCCTCGTACCCTGCAAAATCAAAGCGGTCGGGGAACATCGACGCTGCAATATCGCGCAAGAACCGATGCGAGGGTTGCAGATGGTTGCGCGGCATCTGCACCGCCAGCACGCCGCCCGGCACCAGCATCGCCGCCAGTCGCGGCAGCAGGGCCGCATGATCCGGCAGCCATTGCAGTGCTGCGTTGGAAAAGATCATCGCGGCATCCGGCCCCGACCAGACCGCAATATCGGCCTCGTGCAGCGCGACATAACAGCCTGTCTCGCCCGCCTTGGCCAGCATGGCGGGCGAGGCATCGACCCCTTCCACCCGGCCCGGATAGCGCGTGGTCAGCGCCTCGCCAGCCGCCCCGTTGCCGCAGCCAAGGTCATAGATCGCGCCTTCGGGCAACGGTCCCACCTGCGCCAGCAGATCCAACGCGGGCCGCAAACGCAAACCCCGAAACCTTGCGTAGGTTTCGGGGTTCCAGTCTGGAATGGTCGGCGTCAAGCCAGCGGCTCCGGCTCCAGCCCGCCCGCCTTGGGGGCCTTGGCCTTGGTCTTGGGAATGGACAGCACCGACGGCGTGCCCCCCCCCGAGGGCGGGCTGGCGGCATCGTCGTCCTTGCCCAGAGCCTCACCGGCGACGACCTTGTGAATCTCGTCGCCCGTCAGGGTTTCATATTCCAGCAGACCCTTGGCCAGCCGCTCGAATTCTTCCGACTTCTCGATCAGGATGCGGCGGGCAACCTCATAGCCTTCGTCGATCAGGCCCTTCACCTCTTGCTCGATCAGCTTCTTGGTTTCTGCCGAAACCGAAAAGCCGCCGGTGTTGCCCTGATAGCCTTCATGCGCCTCGGCATAGTCGATGTTGCCGATCTTGTCGGACATGCCCCACCGCATCACCATCGCACGCGCCAGCGAACTGGCCTGCTGAATGTCGCCCGCCGGGCCGGAGGACACGCCTTCTTCGCCATATTTGATGATCTCGGCCGCCTTGCCCGCCATGGTCATGGCGATCTTCTGCTTGCCTTCGTCCTTGTGCATGTTCAGCCGGTCCATTTCCGGCAGGGACACAACCATCCCCAAGGCCCCGCCGCGTGGGATGATGGTGGCCTTATAGACCGGGTCGCATTTCGGCATGTTCATGCCGACAATCGCGTGGCCGGCCTCGTGATAGGCGGTCTTCTCCTTCTGGTCGGCGGTCAGCACCATCGACCGGCGCTCGGCCCCCATCATCACCTTGTCCTTGGCATGTTCAAAATCGCTCATCGTGACAAAGCGGCGGCCGACGCGGGCGGCGGTCAGCGCCGCCTCGTTCACAAGGTTCATCAGATCGGCGCCCGAGAAACCGGGCGTGCCGCGCGCAATGGTGCGCAGGTCGACATCCGGCCCCAGGGGCACCTTGCGGGCATGCACCCCCAGAATCTTCTCGCGGCCCTTGATGTCGGGGTTCGGCACATGGATGGTGCGGTCAAACCGGCCGGGGCGCAGCAACGCCGGGTCCAGCACATCCTTGCGGTTGGTGGCCGCCACGATGATCACGCCTTCATTCGCCTCGAACCCGTCCATTTCGACCAGCAACTGGTTCAGCGTCTGTTCGCGTTCGTCATTGCCGCCGCCCATGCCGACGCCGCGCGCCCGGCCCACGGCGTCAATCTCGTCGATGAAGACGATGCAGGGAGCGTTCTTCTTGGCCTGCTCGAACATGTCGCGCACACGGGAGGCACCCACGCCCACGAACATTTCCACGAAATCGGACCCTGAGATGGTAAAGAACGGCACCCCGGCCTCACCCGCGATGGCGCGGGCCAGCAGGGTTTTACCCGTACCGGGGGGGCCGACCAGCAAGGCACCTTTGGGGATCTTGCCGCCCAGACGGCTGAACTTCTGCGGGTTGCGCAGGAATTCAACGATCTCCTCCAGTTCCTCTTTCGCCTCGTCGATGCCGGCCACGTCGTCAAAGGTGATGCGGCCCTGCTTTTCGGTCAGCAGCTTGGCGCGCGATTTGCCAAAGCCCATGGCCCCGCCGCGCCCGCCGCCCTGCATGCGGTTCATGAAGAAAATCCAAATGCCGATCAGCACGAGAAACGGCAACCACAGGGAAATCAAGGACATGAAGCCCGACTGTTCCTGTGCCTCGGCCCGCACATCGACGCCTTTTTCGATCAGCCGGTCGGTCAACGTTTCGCCCGCAGGCTTGATGGTGGTGTAGGTATTGCCGTCCTTGCCCTTCACGGTGACGCGCTCGCCGTCCAGCGTGACGGTCGCCACTTCGCCTGCATCGACTCGGGCGATGAAGTCCGAATAGGACAAGGGACGCGACGACAGCGTGGCCTGACTGCCCGAAAACAGGTTAAACAGCGCCAAAACCAGCAAAAACAGCACGACCCAGAAGGCGATGTTACGCGCGTTGCCCAAGAAAACTCTCCTCGATGCGCCACAAGCCCAGGGGGGCGCGGCTTTGGACACTAAGATAGACAGTTTACCGCCCGGTTCAATGCGATAACAGAAATGAGCCGAAGGAGGGCTGCACTGTGGCCGTCGCAGGTGGGCCGAAACCCGCCAACGGGGCGGCAATCAGGCTGTCTGCGGCCCAGATGGCGGGGGTCACCTCCAGCACGGCACGCGGCAATCCGCAGGCGCGCCAGTCCTTGATCTGGCGCAGGCCCGCCGCCCCGAGGGCGCGAATGTCCCCGGCCGGGCCGGTGACGTGCCAGCGGCCATCCCAGGGCACGCCTCCTGCAACCGCCCGCGGCTCGCGCACAATCAGCACCGCGTCATTCACGCAGCGCGAACGGCAGCCCCACAGGGTCGCATCGCGCCCCGCCGCAATCGCCTGTTGCAGACGCTGCAACGCGGCCTCGCGCGGGGCATAGTCCGCGCCTGAAGTCCAGCGCAGGGCGGCAATCAGCAGACGGCGCTGCATGTCGGGCGGCAGATCTTGCAACCCCGCGCGCCCGATCCACAAAGCCCCGGCGGTTTCGGTCACGATCCGCGCGGCCTCGCGGCCAAGCGCCCAGATCAACGCCTGCCGCGCGGCGTCAAGGTTGGCTGCGGTCGCGGCCAGGCCAGCGGACCCGATTCCAAGCGGAATCAATGCCTTGACAACACGCCGCGCCTTTACCCGCGTGTAGGCGTCATCGTCATTCGTCGGATCATCAACCCAGACCACACCCTGCCTGCGCAGATAATCGCGCAGCGCCTGCCGCCCCTGGGTCAGCAAGGGGCGCGACCATGCCACGCCATGTTGCGACCACATCGGTCGCATGCCTGACAGCCCGTCCAGCCCGGCCTTGCGGGCAAGGCCCATCAGCAGGGTTTCGGCCTGATCATCGGCGGTATGGCCCAGCATGATGTGACCGATGCCCCTGCTCCGCGCCCAATCGGCCATCAGTGACAGCCGCGCGCGGCGGGCCTGATCCATCAGATTTCCGCTGGGAAACGGGCCGGACCAGTGCAGCGTGGTGTGGGGGATGTTCTGGCTTTCGCAATACAGGGCGACGCTGGCGGCCTCTGCGGCAGCCTCGGGCCGCAACCCGTGGTTCACCGTCACAGCCTCAATCCGATGACCCGCCCGGTGCATCAGATGCAGCAGCGCCATGGAATCGCCGCCTCCGGACACCGCCACCCCGGTAAGGTCGGATGGACCGTTCGAGACGGCCTTCAACAGGCTTTGGTCATTGTCTTGCCCTACTGGCAAGCCAGCCCCTGCATCGCCACCGTGGCCTGGGTTGCGGGCATGCTGCCGGGATAGCGGGTGCCAACCTCGGCCAATGTCACGCAAGCCTCGGGTACCTGCCCCAGGGCGCCCAGGGATTCGCCCAGTTTCAGCAGCGCCTCGGGGGCCTTGGCCCCGTCCGGCGCACCGGAAAACGCCTCCAGATAGGCCCGCGCGGCATTCGAGGTTTCGCCCAGTTGGGTCAGCGCCTCGCCCTTCAGGAAATGGGCCTCCTGCGTCAGCGGGCTGCCAGGAAAGGATTGGAGGAAGGTATCAAACTGCGTTGCAGCCCCGCGAAAGTCACCGGTAGCGAGCACCCCCTTGGCCCGGTCAAAATCTGCCTGTTCGCCCATCGCCAGTTCCGCGCCGCCCGTGGCGGGGGCGTCAGGCTGTGCCGGGGTGGCGACCGGGGCCGCAGCAGCACCACCGCCGCCCAGCACGGATGTTTCCGCAACCGCCGCCAGATCGCAGCCTTCGGTCACTTCGCACAGCCGGTATTCCATATCGCCGATGCGGTTGGTGCCGTCGCTGACCACACGGTTCAGCTTCAGTTCCACCTCCTCGGTCTTGGCGGTCAGCCGCGACAGCGCGGCTTCCATCGTGTCCATCCGCTCCAGCGCCGATCCGCCGGCGCTGCCATTGCTGGCAGCCCCGGTTGTCACCAGCTCTGATTTCAGGGCGTTGAACTCGGCCGCAAGAGTGCCCAGTTCAACCCGGATATCGGCAAGGGTCTGCGCCTTGTCCTGCGCCAGGGCGGCGCAGGGCATCAGCAGCACCGCAGACAAAACCAGCGGACGGATCATCCGGTCAGACCCCCGCGCCTGCCGACAGCACCGTCACAGCGCGGCGGTTCTTGTTGTAGCAGGCTTCTTCCGAACAGACTTCGATCGGCTTTTCCTTGCCATAGGAAATCGTGCGCATACGGCTGGAGGCAACGCCCTGCGAAATCAGATAGTCCTGCACCGCAGCCGCCCGGCGTGCGCCAAGCGCAAGGTTGTACTCGCGGGTGCCCTGTTCATCGGCATGGCCTTCGATGATGGCCGCATAGCCGGGATTGGTGTTCAGCCATTGCGCCTGCCCCGCCAGCGTGCCCCGCGCCTCGGGCGAGAGGGTGGACTGGTCAACCGCAAACAACACCTTGTCGCCGACCGACTGGTTGAAATAGGCGATCGAGCGCGGATCGCTCGGGTCGCCCAGACCGTTGGTGTCGATGAAGCCGCCGGCGCCGCCCGCGCCCCCGGCCCCGCCCGCACCGGCACCACCTGCGCCATAGCGATCAGGGTTGTTACACGCAGCAAGCGCCAGCGTGGCAATCAGAAGCAGGGCTCGTGGCATCAACGACATAGCGGTTTCCTTCTTACTGGCTCGAATTTGGCCAAAGATAACAGGTTTGCGCTGCCGGGGGAATCCGGCAGCACGAAATTACGGCAGCAGCGGTGACCACGCGGGGTCAGACGCAGCACCATCGGTCGGGATCTGTTTCAGGTTCCGCCCGGAAATATCCACCGACCAAAGCGAGGACTGCCCGCCCGCGCCAGAGGTTTCGCGCATGAACATCAGAACGCGGCCATTGGGCGCCCAGGTCGGGCCTTCATCCAGGAACGAGGCCGTCAGCAGACGTTCTTCCGACCCGTCCGTGCGCAGCACGCCAATGTGGAACCGGCCCGCGTTCTGCTTGGTAAAGGCGATCAGATCGCCGCGCGGCGACCAGACCGGCGTGCCATAGCGCCCCGCCCCGCCGGAAATCCGCTGAGCCTCGCCACCGCCAGACGACATGATGTACAGTTGCGGCGACCCCGACCGGTCTGATTCAAACACGATCTGGCTGCCATCGGGGCTGAACGAGGGCGCGGTTTCAATCGAGGGCGCGTTGGTCAACTGGGTCAGACGCCCCGACCCGGTGGCCAGCGCGTAGATGTCGGTGTTGCCGCCGCGTTCAAGGCTGAACACCACGGTCGCCCCGTCGGGCGAAAAGCGTGGCGCAAAGGTCATGGTGCCGGGCTGTTCATCCAGCGACCGGCGCTGCAGACTGCCGACATCCATCAACGTGATGCGCGGAAAGCCGGATTCGTAGCTGGTGTAAAGGATGCGGTCACCCGTGGGCGAAAACCGCGGCGCAATGACGATGGACGCGGAATCCGTCAGGTACTGCACGTTCGCGCCATCATAATCCATCACCGCCAGACGCTTTTCACGGGCGTTCTTGGGGCCTTGCTCGGACACATAGACGATGCGGCTGTCAAAATAGCCGCCCTCGCCGGTGATCTTGGAATAGACCACATCGGCCACCTTGTGCGCCATGCGCCGCCAGCCCTGGGTAGTGCCCGCAAACTGCAAGGCCGCCCCTTCGATGGGCGCGCCGGAAAACACGTCATAGGCGCGAAATTTCACCGTGATGCGGTCGCCCGCGACTGATACCGCCCCGGTGATCAGCGCCTGCGCATTGATCGCCTTCCAGTCCTGATAGGCCACGGGGGCATCAAAGCTGCTGACATTGCTGATGAACGCCTCTGGCCCGATTTCGCGGAACAGGCCGGTGCCGACCAGATCGGCAATCACCACCGCGCTGATATTGGCCGCATAATCCCCCGCCCCGCCTTCATCGACAAAGGCCGGGGCGGCAAAGGGCAGCGGCTCGATCACGCCTTGATCAATCACGATCCGCAACGGGCCGTTCTGCGCAAGGGCGGGGCCTTGTGTCAGCCCGAGGGCAAGGCCCAAAACCAGGGCGGGAAGAAGGGTTCGGACGAAATGCTTCATGTCCTGGGTCTTTCCATTCGTGTTTGTTCTGTCATCTTGCACCAAATCTGGGGTGCGGTCACGGGGAACTGACATGGATATTGCGTCACTTCCGGTTTAAGTCGCTGCATCATCGTGTCACCATGCCAGAGGGATCGAACACCAGTTCCAGATCCTTCCATGCCTCGTATTTCTCGGACGGCAGCGGATAACCCTGCTTGGTGCAGCGGATGATCGCGCGCTTGGCGGCCCCGAACATCACATTGGCCGAGGCATCGCTGCCGCCTTCGGACCCGGTCATGCGGATGCTGTCGATGACCGGCTTGCCCGACTGGTCCATGTCCACCCGCACGATTACGGTGGTCCGCATCGCCTCGGACGACACGGTGCCAAGCGACCAGCAGCCCTGCACGGCCACCCGCAGCGCATCGGTTTCGCCAAAGGTCATCGGCGGGCCGGCCGGCGCATTGGGCGCGCCGCCGGTTTCGGCAGGTTCGGCAGCGGCTTCTGCGGCAGCCTCGGCCACGGCGGCGGCAATCGCGTCGGCATCGCTGGTGGTGTCAGTCGGCTCGGCGGCGGCGGTTTCCGTCTCGGCCGGGGTTTCAACCGGACGCCGGGCGGGGCGCGACTTGGGGCGGATCGATGCCGTCATGCCCAGGGCCTCGGTCTGTTCTTCGGTGGCTTCGGTGCGCAGCACATCGCCCGCTTCTTCCGGCACGGCCTCGGGCACAGCCTCCTCCACCACCTGCGGTTCTTCGGCAGGCGCGTCGCTGACGGCGGGGGTGGGTTCCTCAGACGTTACGGCCTCGGGGTCCGGGGTTTCCACCGGGGTCGGGGCCACGCGGTCTGCCGGGCGCGGTTTGGGGCGGACACTGGTGTTCAGGGATGCCAGCGGCTGTTCCACCTCGGCGGGCGGGGCGATCGGATCGGGCACGTCTTCGGGCTGGGGCTCGACTACCGGTTCCGGCAACGGTTCGGGTTCGGGCAGCGCCTCGGGCGTGGGGGCAGGTTCTGTCACCGCTTCGGGTGCGGGGGCGGGATCCACCTCGGGCGTCACCGGGTCGGGGGTGGCAATCTCGGCGGGTTGTTCGGACGGCACAGGTGTAGACGGCGCCGCCGCCTGCAACGCGTCAAATTCGGCAGCCGTCATCATGGACACTTCGGTCACGGCCACTTCCGGCGCTTTTTCGGATGTAAACAGCCAGTCCCCCAGAACCACCCAGAGAACAAGGCCCACATGCCCCACACCAGAAAAGAGAGTGCCGCGATCCATCCAGCCGCCTTAGCCGTCGCTGCCCATGGCCGGGCCTTCGGCATCGGTCACCAGACCGATGCTGCGAAACCCGCCCGCATTCAGCGCGCCCATGACCTGTGCCACCTGCGCATAGGGAATGGCCCCGTCCGCGCGCAAGAACACCTTGTCCGACGTGCGTTCATCGGCAATCGCCCGCAGCTTGGGGATCAGATCGCCCGCCGCGACCTCGGTGGTCTGGATCATCAGCCGTCCGTCCCCCGTCATGGTGATGGTCAGCGGTTCTTCCTGTTCGGTCGGCAAGGCATTCGCCGCCGTATCGGGCAGTTCCACCGGAACCCCCACGGTCAGCATGGGGGCCGCGACCATGAAAATGATCAGCAGCACCAGCATCACATCCACAAAGGGCGTGACGTTGATTTCAGACATCGCCGCAGAGCCGCCCCTGCCCCGCCGCCCGCGCCCGCCGCCCTTCTTGATGACACCCGCGCCCATGGTCTAGGCGTCCAACTGGCGCGACAGGATGGTGGCAAATTCATCGGCAAAGGATTCGTACCCGCCAAGGATATGCTCTGAATCCGCGTTCAGCTTGTTGTAGAACACCACTGCCGGAATGGCGGCGATCAGGCCGACACCCGTGGCCAGCAGCGCCTCGGCAATGCCGGGGGCGACGACGGCAAGGTTGGTGTTCTGCGAAATCGCGATCTGTTCAAAGCTGTTCTTGATGCCCCAGACCGTCCCGAACAACCCGATGAACGGCGCAGTCGACCCGGTGGTTGCCAGAAACGACAGCCCCTTGTTCAACATTCCGGCCTCGCGCGAAATCGCCACATTCATCGCCCGGTCGATACGGGCCTGCGCGCCTGCGATCAGCGCGCCGTCCTGCTTGTGGCTGCGCCGCCATTCCAGCATGCCAGAGGCGAATATCTTTTCAGACGCCCCCACAGGGTCGGCCCCCATCTTCTCGAACAACTCGTCCAGAGGCTCGCCCGACCAGAAGGCACGGTCGAACACCGCGGCTTCCTGACGGGCGCTGCGGAACAGGATGTGTTTGCGAATGATGATCGACCATGACCAGAACGACATGGCCATCAGCATGATCATCACCACCTTCACCGTGAAGGTGGCGCGTGCGAATAGGGCGAGCATGGAGAAATCAATCTCCTGCGCCAGTGCGAGGGTTTCCGTTTCCATTCCGCCTGCTCTTTATGGGTCGGGGCCGTTGACTGGCTCCGTTACCCGTGATTCTACCCGGATTTAAGGGTGATTGCCAACACATCTTGGAATGCGGCAGGTTCCCGCCGCACCTGCGCCCTAAGATTGGGCGATCTGGCCCGCCAGTCTGGCGCGCAGCGCCTGCGGCAGCCGGGTCGCCGCCCCCGTCACGGACAGGCACACCAGCGTCACCGAGGCCTGAAACAGAAGGTCTGCCTCCCGCAGCACCGCCTGATCCAGCACCAGCCGCGCGCCACCGACCAGAACCAGCCGCGTTGTCACCATCAGATCATCGGCAAAGACCGCAGGTTTCAGATAATCGGCCTCCACCCGGCGCACGGCAAAGACGATGCCATCCTCTGTCCGCAAAGCCCGCTGGTCGATGCCAAGCGAGGCCACCCATTCGCTGCGCCCGCGCTCGATGAATTTCAGATAGTTGGCGTAATAGACGATCCCGGCCAGGTCGGTGTCCTCGTAATAGACGCGCACGGGGTGGCTGTGGGGCGGGTTGGTCATGCGGCACCTCTGGTCGGCTGGCGCATCCTACCCGACAGACCGCCACAGGGTCCAGACCGCATGCCCTTGCAATGCCCCGCCATTTGCCCATCTTGGACAGACCTGACCGGAGACTGCCATGACCCTGCTGAAATCTGCCGCCCTGCTGCTTGCCCTGACATCCCCGGCCCTGACCACCCCGGCCCTGGCCGAAGAAGTGGGCCGTGTGGGCGTGGACTGGGTCGGCAACGACATCATCATCGACGCCTTCGCCGACCCCAAGGTGCAGGGTGTCACCTGCCACATCGCCTATTTTGAACGGTCGCTGATCGACCGGATCAGCAATGGCAACTGGTTTGAAGACCCGTCCTTTTCGGCGGTCGATTGCGCGCAGACCGGACCGATCGTCATTGGCGACATCGACCCCGAAGGCGAGAACGTGTTTTCCGAACGCCAGTCATTGATCCTGAAATCGCTGAAGGTCACGCGGGTTTATGACGAGGCCAACCGGACGCTGCTGTACCTGGCCCATGCGTCCGAGGTCACCCAAGGTTCTGGCAAGATGTCACTTTCCGCCATTCCCGTCCCCGCCGCCCCCTGACGCCGCCCGCCAGTCGCGCCACAGGGCAATCGCGATGCCCATGGCCATGGCTGGCAGGGCAGAGGCCGCGCCCACGCTGAACGATCCCATCTCGCACCCGCCGGAATCGCCGGCCGTGCCGCAGGACGGGTCAAACAGATGCGCCAGCCCCAGCACGGAAAACATCACCACAACCGGCACGATCAGCAGGCCGGTCAGCCCATAGCCGATCACACGCCCCACCCTGATCCGCATGGCCGCCCCCTATTGCGTCCTATTGCATCCGACCCACTCGCGCCGCCAACCGCATGGCATGCGACGGATCGCGCGCCGACACCGGCATCACCTTATCATATCCCGCGCGGATCACCCCGGCAATTTCGGGGCGCAGCACCGCCACCTCGCCCACCAGCGCCAAGGGGGATGCGGTCATGAACGCCCGGTCCGACCACAGCAGAATGGTCTGCACGGCCTGAGAAAGCGCCAAAGTCTCGGCAGGCACCGCCGACAGATGCGCGTCCATCCGCAAGAACACGAAAGCCGCCTTGATCGCGCCCGACGGGTCAAAGCGGAAACTGCGGTACTGGTTGGCCTCGGCCGCCGCCAGCCGGGAGCAAAGCGGGCCAAGATCGGGGATCAGCCGGTCCAGATTGGGCACATCGGGCAACTCGGCCCAGTCGGTCAGAAAGAACACCATCAGGTTCGCGCCAAGTTCCGGGTCGGTTTCTGCCATCTTGTGGCCTGCCAGCGCCACCACCGCCTCGACCGCGCCCTTGACGATGGCAAGGGTCGCATCATCGACCCCGAACACCACCGGCACAATCGGGCGGTCCCAACGGGCAAACAGATACTGCCCGTCGCCGCGCGTGAACAGCGCCTGAACCTTTTCCGCTTCCATCATGTCCCCGTCCGCACAGGTGCCCAAAAGTTTTCAAAAACTTTTGCCGATTTCTTCGAAGAAATCGGGTCCGGGCGCAACCCCCGGATTTTACCCGTCAAACAGATCGCTCTGCCCCACGCGCGGCGCCTCCAGCCCCAGATGCGCCCAGGCCTTTTGCCCCAGCATCCGCCCGCGCGGGGTGCGCAAAAGCAGGCCCTGCTGCAACAGATAGGGCTCGATCACTTCCTCGATCGCGTCGCGCGCCTCGCTCAGCGCCGCCGCAATCGTCTCTACCCCCACCGGGCCGCCACCATAATTGTCGGCCAGCAGCGACAGATAGCGCCGGTCGCCGCCATCCAGCCCCAGATGATCCACTCCCAACCGCGTCAATGCCCGGTCGGCCAGACCGCGGCTGATGCGCCCGCCTTCCTCGACCATGGCAAAATCTACTACCCGGCGCAGCAGACGGCCCGCGATCCGCGGGGTGCCGCGCGCACGGCGCGCAATCTCGCGGCAGCCCGCATCCTCGGCCTGCACGCCCAGAAGACGTGCCCCGCGCGTGACGATCAGGTGCAATTCATCTTCGGTATAGAACTGCAACCGTGTGGGAATGCCAAAGCGGTCGCGCAGCGGCGTGGTCAGCAGACCCATCCGGGTGGTGGCGCCGACCAGCGTGAAGGGCTGCAAATCGATCCGCACCGTGCGCGCGGCGGGGCCTTCGCCGATCACGAGGTCCAGCGCGAAATCCTCCATCGCCGGATACAGCACTTCCTCGACCACCGGGCTGAGCCTGTGGATTTCATCAATGAACAGCACATCGCGCGGTTCCAGATTGGTCAGGATCGCCGCCAGATCGCCCGCCTTGGCCAGCACGGGGCCAGAGGTCATGCGAAACCCCACCCCCAGTTCCCGCGCCATGATCTGCGCCAGCGTGGTCTTGCCCAGACCGGGGGGGCCGTGGAACAGCGTGTGATCCATCGCCTCGCCACGCATCCGGGCGGCTTCGATGAACACCGCCAGATTGGCCCGCGCCTCGGCCTGGCCCACAAATTCCGCCAGCGTCTGCGGCCGCAACGCCCGGTCGGCATCCTCGGGCAGCTTCTCGGGGCGCAGGGTGGGGTCGGAACTGCTCAATTCAGGTTCAACCCGAAAGGATGACGGGTGTGAAGCCTGCGTTTCCAGTTGGTTTCCACCATGAGAACGTCCGAAGCCTCGGCATCATGCAGCAGAAGTTGCAGGATGGAAAAACGGAACTGAGCCGGACTTCTCTTTCCAAGTTCAACCGTCACGCCATTTTCTCCGGCAACATGCGCACGCCATCGTCCGAGTAAATTCTCGGTGTTATAGGCTGATCCTACATAGCGCATTCCATCAGCCTCATCCGTAATCAAATATACACCACGCCAACCCTCAAGTCGCGCGGCCCAGTCACGCGGTAGGTTCAGCATCTCCTCTGCCGTCACGATGAAATCGCGCCAGTCTGGCGAAGGTGGCGAAAGTTGCCGCTGGCGGGTGATCTCCACAATCTGACAATCCAGCGTTTCTGCAAGGAAACGATATCCGCGCACTCCGATGGGTTTTCGGACCACCATCCGCCCAACCAGATGCGCCAGCTCTGTTCGAGGGATCAGTTTGAACACAAGCCGACCTGCCAGCCCTGTCCGCTGGCCCAACTCGACAAAGCAAGTGTCTCCATACTTTTGGCGCAAAACTGTACGATAAGGGTCAGCGTCCAGTTCAAGCATCGTATGAAACTGGCTGTCAACGACCTCAAACAGTCCCGCGTAAATATATTCATTCGCGCCACCCGGCACGAAAGATGCGATGAATTTTCGCTTCTTCAACGTCGCTTCAACCTGGGAACCATGCTGGTTCTGGAACGCATTGAACAATTCGGGCTGTTCGTCCGCAAGATGGCGCAAGGCCTTGTGCAGCTTCGGTTTGTCCGAGACATGGAAAAACACACACATATCCGCTGCTGCGATGCCCTGCCCCACAAACATGTCTTTCAGTTGCATCACTCTACCTCGGCGCCAGCAGTTTCAGTGCGGCCCGGATCATCGTCGCCGTGTCAGCCTCGGGCATCTCGGCGGCGATGGTGGCCACGGCTTGCGCGGCCTCGCCCGGACCGTAGCCCAGATTGACCAGGGCCGACATCGCATCCGCACTGAACGCGGCGCGGGAAACGGCGACGGTGGGGGCCTTCGCGGCACGCGGTTTCACCACGGGCGCCGCCTCGACCACCTCGTCCACAGCCGCCACCGAGGCCAGCGACACCCCCGCAGCCATCAACCCCGGCGCCTTGGATTTCAGCTCCAGGATCACCCGCTGCGCCAGTTTCGGCCCCACGCCGGGGGCCGATTGCACCGCACGCGCGTCGCCAAGGGTGATGGCGCGCGCCGCCCCTTCCACCCCCAGAGTGCCCAGTATCGCCATCGCGGCCTTGGCCCCCACGCCCTGCACGGTGGTCAGCAGCTTGTGCCATTCCTTTTCGATCATGGTGGGAAAGCCGAACAGTTGCAGCAGATCCTCGCGCACCACCAACTCGGTATACAGCGCCACCGCCTCGCCCACCCCCGGCAACCCGGCCAGGGTGCGGTCCGACACGAAGACGATGTAGCCGACCCCGCGCACATCGATCAGCACGTTGTCCGCGCCGCGCCAATCCAGCCGGCCTGATATCTTGCCGATCATCCGCCCACCTTTCGCAAGGCCGCCTGCAAGCGACCTGCCGATTGCAGGTGATGCGCGTGGCAAATCGCAATCGCCAGCGCATCCGCCGCATCGGGGCCTGCAATCACCACGCCGGGCAGTTGCACCCGCACCATATGGTCCACCTGCCCCTTGTCGGCGTGCCCCACCCCCACGACCGTCTTCTTCACCGCGTTCGGGGCATATTCGCCCACAGTCAGCCCGAACTGGGCGGGCACGAGCAGCGCAATGCCGCGCGCCTGACCCAGCTTCAGCGTGGCCACCGCATCCTTGTTCACAAAGGTATTTTCCACCGCCGCCGCATCGGGGGCATAGCTGCGCAGCACCTCGGTCAACTGGCTGTGCAGGGTCAGCAGGCGCTGCGCCAGATCGCCCTCCCCTGTGCCGGGGCTGGAATGGCAGATGCCGTTGGCCACATGCGTCAGCCGCGCCCCCGCCACGTCGATCACCCCCCAGCCGAGGTTTCGCAAACCGGGGTCAATGCCCAGAACCCGCATTCCTGCCGCCCTTTTCTCGTTTTTTCCGGGTTAGCACGAATAGGGAACATCCGCCAACCTCTTTCCGTCGCGCCCCCACGATCACGCGGGGCTTGCAGGCCGGTCACGGCTGCGTTATCTGCCCCCGGCAAAACCGACGCAGGTCAGCCCAAAAGCGACGCCCGCATCGAAGGCTTTGACGATTATGGCGAAATTGCGACAAACAGGCATGCAGTGGACGCAAGTCCGCCATGCCAAGCCGACCGCTTGCCATACGCCGGGCGCACGCCTATTTGGCTGTTACGCAGAGAAGAAGCCTCTGGAATGAGCAGTTTATGAAAAGGATAACCGCCATGGCCGCCACTCAGACCACCCGCCCGGCGCCGTTTGGCGCTATCACGACCTACCGCGCCATCAATGGTGTCAGCTCGATGCTGGTCGCCCTTGCCGCCTGGAATGACGCCCGCGTCACCCGCAATGCCCTTGGCAAGCTGACCGACCGCGAACTGGACGATATCGGCCTGTGCCGCGCCGACATCTACACGCTGGGAAACTGATAGCCCCTGCTTGCATGCAAGCGCCGGACTGAAAATAGCCGCTACCCGTGTCGGGTTGGCGGCTTGTTTCATTCTTGGGGCAGGATGCCACGCGTCGGCGTCGTGAGGATCAGAGCTTTGGCGGAAACTGCCGGGTCAGAAAGGCCGAAACCGCCAGCGTGGCAGGATCGGCCTGCATCAGCCAGCCGCCCAGACGATCAAAGCCTTCGCCCTGCATCAGCCCGTCGACCCGCGCCTGATAAACGTCGCCGCCGATCTTGTAATGGATCGCGGCCTTCAGCCCCACCGACATCAGCACCAGAACCAGCAGCGGTTTGACCACCGACAGATTGCGCTTTTTCGGGCGGGTATAGGCGGAACGCCCCAACGTGCCGGGGGCTTCAAAACCATAGCCTTTGGCACGCGCCTTTTCGACACGCGACACACGGCTTTCAAATTCCTTGAGGTTCGGGTCAGCGTACATAATCGTCACCAGAATGTCAGGCCCCCGCCTAAGACCTTGATGCGGTAACTTTGTGGCAAAATTTGGGCGCCGGCCGGAAAAATTACGGCCAGCGGCAGAATATGCGGCGCTTTTGCCTTAATTGCGCGCCAGAACCAGCGTCGACCATTCGCCTATGTCGTCACGCGCCTGCAAGGTGAAGCCCGCCGTCACATAGGCCGCCGTCACGGCCTCGGCCTGCACCACCAGCAGACCCGACAGGATGCAAAGCCCGCCCTGTCCCACATGCGCGGCCATCGGCGGGGCCAGTTCGATCAGCGGACCTTTCAGGATATTGGCAAAGACCAGATCAAAGGGGGCTGCCTCGGCCAGACGCGGGTGGGCAAAGCCTGCGGCCTCCATGCACTCCAGCCGCCCCTGCATGCCGTTGATCGCCACATTCGCCAGCGCCACGTCCACCGCCACTTCGTCGATGTCCGACGCCAGCACCAGCGCATCGGGCAACACCGCCGCCGCCGCCATCGCCAGAACGGCGGTGCCACAGCCGATGTCGGCCACGCGGGCAGGCCGGAACCCCGCCTCGTACAGCCGGTCAAACGCCCGCAGACAGCCCAGCGTGGTGCCATGGTGCCCGGTGCCAAAGGCCACCGTGGCCTCGATCTGCAAGGTGATGCGGCCGCCTTGCGCAAGGATGCCGGGCACCTTGTCGGCGTCATGGCTGCCATAGACAAAGAACCGCCCGGCCTCGACCGGCGACAACTCGCGCCGCACCTTGGCCACCCAGTCGATTTCCGGCAGTTCCGACATGACAAACGGCTTGGCCCCGAAAGCCAGCGCCAGCATGTCAAGGATGCCCTCATTCGGCGGCTCAAGGAAATAGACGCCAACCTCCCACAGGCCGGACCCGTCCTCGATCTCAAACACGCCGACCCCGGTGGGTTCGGGCTGCATCTTTTCCACCGCCTCCGACAGCGCCAGGGCTGCCGCTTCGCCCGGAAGGGTGGTCAGTGCGGTGAAGGTGGGCATCGGCGATCTCCGGGGTTGGGGCAAACGTGCAGGTAGCGGCAGGGACGGGCAGGGTCAAGCACGCCCTCAGACGCGCCCTGTCCGCCCGGTCAGCATCCGCACCGCCAGCCGCGCGAAACTGGCCAGCGTCAGGTCGGCGTAATCCATCTTGCCCGCCAGCAGATCGAAATAGCGCCGTTGCAGCCGTTCCGACCCTGCCAGCAGCCCGATGAACCGCTGCTGCAACAGCGGGTGATAGATCACCCGCGCCAGAACACGTGCGCGCCGCAGTTCCGCCTGCACCGGCCGCAAGCGCCGCGCATAACCCGCCATCGCCGCCTCTGGCGCGCCTGCCGCAATCGCCTCTGCCGCCGCCTCGGCGGCCAGTTGCCCCGACTTCACCGCCCAGGCGATGCCCTCGCCGGTGATCGGATCGACAAACCCCGCCGCATCCCCCACCAGCAGCACCGCCCCCCGCCCCGGATCAGGGCGCGGGTCACCGAACGGCAGATGGTGGCCCTTGATCTTCAGCGCTGCCGGATCATGGCCCCGCGCCAGCAGCCAGGCCTGAAACGTGGCCTTCAGGTCGGGGTTGCGGCCTTGCACGCCGCCAATGCCCACCGTCAGACTGTCATGCTTGGGAAACGCCCAGGCATAGCCCCAGTTGGCCGCCGTCACATCCAGCAGCGCGACCCGGTCCGCCGCCCCCGGCGCAACCGGCACCTCGGCCTCCAGCGCAAAGCCGATGCGGCCGGGGTCATAGGCGCGGCCGAACAGCCCCCGCCCCACCATGGAATTGACCCCATCCGCCCCGATCAGCACCCGGCCCTGCAAGGCGCGGCCATCCTCCAGCACCACCCGGCCCCCTTGCAGCGCCGATACCCGACAACCGGTAAAGTCCTGCGCCCCCGCGCCCATGGCCTGCGCCAGCAAGGCCGCGTCGAAATCACGCCGCTGGGTATAGCGGATGACCGGAGCATCCGCCAAATCGGCCAGCATCCGCGCGCCTGACATCAGTTGCACGCGGCCAGCCTCCAGCCAGATGCCAGCGGGCAGCCCGGTGAACACCGCGTCCAGATGCGCCGCACAGCGCCCGGTGATCCCACCCCCGCACAGCTTGTCGCGCGGAAAGCGGGCCTTGTCGATCAGCGCCACCGACAGGCCCAAACCCCGCGCCCGCAGCGCCGCCGTGGCCCCCGCAGGCCCGGCCCCGAGTATCACAAGGTCATGCATGACCAAGGATCAGACCGCCACACCCAACCCGATCGGGCAAGTGACACCCGTACCACCGATCCCGCAATAGCCGTTGGGGTTTTTCTCCAGATACTGCTGGTGATACTCCTCGGCGAAATAGAACACCGGGGCGGGCAGGATCTCGGTCGTGATCTGCCCCTTGCCCGCCGCCGTCAGCGCCGCCTGATAGACCGCCTTGCTGGCCTTGGCCGCCGTCTCCTGTTCGGGCGTATAGGTATAGATCCCCGACCGATAGGTGGACCCCACATCGTTGCCCTGCCGCATGCCCATGGTCGGGTCATGCCCTTCCCAGAACAGCTTCAGCAACCCGTCATAGCTGATGATGACGGGATCAAAGATCACCCGCACCACCTCGTTGTGGCCGGTCAACTGGGTGCAGGTTTCCTTGTAGGTCGGGTTCGGCGTGAACCCCGCCGCATAGCCCACCATGGTCAGCCAGACGCCTCGGGTCTGCCAGAACTTGCGCTCTACCCCCCAGAAACACCCCATGCCGAACATCGCCTCGGCCATGCCGTCCGGGACCGGCGATTTCAGGGGAATTCCGCTGATGAAATGCACCTCTGCCGTCGGCAAGGGCGCAGCCCGCCCCGGCAGCGCCTTGTCGGGGCTGACCATATCCATCTTGCCACGATCCTGGAAAAACATCTGACATCTCCATCCTTGATCTGTCAGATATAGGGCAGCCCAGGCCCTGCCGCCAGTCATTCGGCAAAGCGCGCCCTTTCACATTGGTCCAAATATCCAGGACACACCGGCGGCAAGACCGCGCCCACATGCGCACATCGGCGCAGGCCGATGCTGCGCCGTCAAAGAATCTGCGGCGCATGCCGCTCAATTCAATAACCGCCCGTCACAAAAAGCTTTGCGGATCAATGTCGATCGCCAGCCGCAGCCCGTTCGGCAACCGCATCTGCCCCACCCATTCCGCCAATGCCGCCTGCAAGGCCACCCCCTTGCCTGCCGTCACCAGCAATCGCACCCGGTGCCTCCCGCGCACCCGCGCTATGGGGGCAGGTGCGGGCCCGAACACCTGCGCGCCCGCGCGGCGCAGCGGGCCATCGCGGCGCGCCAGTTCCGCGCCGAACTCGAACACCGGGCCCACCTCTGGCCCCGACAGGATGATCCCCGCCATGCGCCCATACGGCGGCACGCCTGCCGCCCGGCGCTCGGCAGCCTCGGCGCGCCAGAACGCCTCCTCATCCCCCCCAAGGATTGCCCGGATCACCGGATGATCCGGCTGATGCGTCTGCAACGCCGCCACGCCGCGCAATTCTGCGCGCCCCGCCCGCCCCGCGACCTGCCGCATCAGTTGGAACGTCCGCTCTGCCGCGCGCAGATCAGACCCCATCAACCCAAGATCGGCATCAATCACCCCCACCAGCGTCAGCAGCGGAAAGTTGTGCCCCTTGGCCACGATCTGCGTGCCGATGATTATGTCGGCAGCCCCCGCCGCAATCGCCACGATCTGCTCTTTCAGCGCCCGCGCCGACCCGAACAGGTCCGACGACAATACCGCCACCCGCGCCTTCGGGAACCGCGCCACCACTTCCTCGGCCAGCCGTTCGACCCCCGGCCCGACCGGGGCCATGCGCCCCTCGACCGCGCAGGCCGGGCAGGCCAGCGGCACGGGTTTGGTCGCCCCGCACTGGTGGCATTGCAGCCGTTTCAGAAACCGGTGCTCGACCATCCGCGCATCGCAATGGTCACACCCCACCTGATGCCCGCAGGCCCGGCACAGGGTGACAGGGGCAAAGCCGCGGCGGTTCAGAAACAGCAGCGCCTGTTCGCCCCGGTCGACCCGCGCCTGCACCGCCGCCGCCAGAGGGGCGGAAATCCACGAGTCATTCGCAAGCTTTTCAGCCCGCATGTCGATCGCCCGCATCTCGGGCATCTCCGCCGCACCGTAGCGCGAGCCCAGATCGAGCCGCCCGTACTTGCCCGCCTCGACATTGGCCCACGATTCCAGCGACGGCGTGGCCGAGGCCAGCACCACCGGGCAGCCGACAATCGCCGCCCGCAACACCGCCATGTCGCGGGCGTGGTACAGCACGCCCTCCTCCTGCTTGTAGGACGTGTCATGTTCCTCATCGACCACGATCAGCCCAAGATCCTGAAATGGCAGGAACAACGCCGACCGCGCCCCCACCACGAACCCCGCATCGCCCCGCCCGACCATCCGCCACAGCCGCCGGCGTTCGGTCATCGTCACGCCCGAATGCCATTCGGCAGGCCGCGCGCCGAACCGCGCCTGCACCCGCGTCAGGAAATCCGCCGTCAGCGCAATTTCCGGCAGCAGCACCAGCGCCTGCTGCCCGCGGCGCAGACATTCGGCCACGGCCTCCAGATACACTTCCGTCTTGCCCGACCCGGTGACCCCCTTCAGCAAGGTGCAGGAATAGCCCCCCAAGGCGACCGAGGCCACCAGCGCATCCCCCGCCGCCACCTGATCGCCCGCCAGCCGCGCCCCGCCTGCCGGGTGCAGAATGGGATAGGGCAGATCCTTGGGCGCGTCCTCCTCGACCACCACCCCCAGCTTGACCAGCCCCTTGACGACCGATGCCCCGCAACCCGCAGCCTCGGCCAGTTCCGCCAGCGTCACCGCCGCTCCGCCATAGTCGCGCAGGGCCTCGACCACCCGGTGCCGCGCGTCGGTCAGGGTGTTCGGCACCACGCCTGTCAGCCGGTAGACCCGCCGGGTGGACGGCGCATCGCCAAGCCCCGGCGCGCGGGTGGCAAGGCGCAGCATCGCGGGCAGCGGCGTCAGCGTGTAATCGGCGGCACGGGTCAGGAACGACCGCAGTTCCGCCCGCATCGGGGCGGCATCCAGCACCCGGCCAATGGGGCGCACCTTGGCCGGGTCCCAGTTGCCCTGCCCCTTGCCCCAGACCACGCCCAGCACCTTGCGAGGCCCAAGCGGCACCTCGACGAAATCGCCATCGCCACAGCCGCCCTCGGGCGCCTTGTAATCCAGCACCCGGCCCAGCGGTTCGGTGGTCAGCACGCCCACGATGTCACCCGCATCATAAACCCGGTCTGTCACGCAGTCCCCTTTCGCGCTTGCCGCCTTTGGGGTAAACCCCGCTCCAACGCCTTACAACCCACCCCCGGAGGAAGCCTGATGAAATTCTTTGTCGATACCGCAGACGTTGCCGCCATTTCCGAACTGAACGATCTGGGTATGGTGGATGGTGTGACCACCAACCCCTCGCTGATCCTGAAATCGGGCCGCGACATCATCGAAGTCACCCGCGAAATCTGTTCCATCGTCGCAGGCCCGGTATCCGCCGAAGTGGTGGCGCTGAAGGCAGACGAGATGATCGCCGAAGGCCGCAAGCTGGCAGCGATTGCGCCGAACATCGCGGTCAAGGTGCCGCTGACCTGGGACGGGCTGAAAACCTGCAAGGTGTTGTCGGGCGAAGGTTTCATGGTCAACGTGACCCTGTGCTTTTCCGCCAATCAGGCGCTGCTGGCCGCCAAGGCCGGGGCGACCTTCATCAGCCCCTTCATCGGCCGTCTGGACGACATCAACCTCGACGGGCTGGACCTGATCGGCGACATCCGCACCATCTATGACAATTACGGGTTTGAAACCCAGATCCTTGCCGCCTCGATCCGCACCGCCAACCATGTCAAGGATTGCGCGCTGATCGGCGCCGACGTGATCACCGCGCCGCCCGGCGTGATCAAGGGTCTGGCCAGCCATGTGCTGACCGACAAGGGGCTGGAGCAGTTCATGGCCGACTGGGCCAAGACCGGCCAGAAGATCCTGTAAGCGCAAAACCCATTGGCCAGAAAACATGGTCGCGCATTTGTGAAAATCGGATATACTGCCGGGCAAGCAAGCAAAATAAGCCGGGCAGTATTGGCATGATCGAACAAGATATGCGCGACCGCATCATCGCGTCCCCCGAAACCCTGCTGGAGGATCGGGACGTGATGAATGCGCTGGTCGCGGCAAACGAACGCGCGATGGGCAGCAACATCGTCGATCTGCGCGGCATTGCGATGGAGCGGCTGGAAACCCGGCTGGACCGGCTGGAAGACACCCACAGATCCGTCATCGCCGCGGCCTATGAAAATCTGGCCGGCACCAATCAGGTCCATCGCGCCGTCCTGCGCCTGCTGGACCCGCTGACCTTTGAAGACTTTCTCAAGACCCTGGCAGGCGAGGTCGCCCAGACCCTGCGCGTGGATTGCATGCGTCTGGTGCTGGAATCGGTGCAAGAGGCCACCGACCCCGCCCTGCGCCGTCTGGGGGATGTGCTGTTCGTGGCCGAACCGGGCTTTGTGGCCGACTATCTCTCGGGCGGGCGCAATGTCAGCCTGCGGCCCGTGGTACTGCGGCAGGTGGTGCCGGAATCGGACCAGCTTTATGGCGAAACCACCGGCTATATCCGGTCCGAGGCCCTGATGCGGCTGGACTTTGGCAAGGGCCGCCTGCCCGGCATGCTGGTGATGGGGGCCGAAGACCCGCACCAGTTCAAACCCACCCATGGCACCGATCTGCTGGCCTTCTTTGCGGGCACATTCGAGCGCACGATGAGACGATGGCTGTCATGACAGCCGGGGCGAGACGATGGCTGTCGTAGACACCCTGTCCCTGTCGCCCGCCGCGCGGGATGCGCTGTCGGGGTGGCTGGCGCATGTCCGGGCGCTGGATGGGGCGGCGGCCAATACCGTGACCGCCTATGCCCATGATGTGACAGGCTATCTTGCCTTCCTGACCCGCCACCGGGGCGGCACCGAAGGTTTGCGCACTTATGCCAGCCTGCCGCAGACCGACCTGCGCGCCTGGATGGCCGAAGTGCGCGGGCGGGGCGTGTCGGCCCGGTCGCTGGCGCGGGCGCTGTCTGCGGTCAAGGGGTTCACCGCCTGGGTGGCCGACCGCGAAGGGGTGGATGCGACCACGGTTCTGTCGGCCCGGTCCCCCAAGTTCCGCCGCAAACTGCCACGCCCTCTGACCGAAGATGCCGCGGCGGCGATGATGACCTCGGTGGGCGATCACCCGTCCGAACCTTGGGTCGCCGCGCGGGACATGGCGGTGGTCACCCTGCTCTATGGCTGCGGTCTGCGCATATCCGAGGCCCTGGGCCTGACGGGCGCGGCCCACCCGCTGCCCGACACGCTGCGCATCCTCGGCAAGGGCGGCAAGGAACGGCTGGTGCCGGTGCTGCCCGTGGCGCGGGCGGCGGTGGCGGAATATGCCCGGCTGTGCCCCCATGACCTGCTGCGCAGCGCGCCGTTGTTCCGCGGCGTCCGGGGGGGGCCGCTGAACCCCCGGCATATCCAGAAGGCGATGGAAACCTCGCGCGCGCAGCTTGGCCTGCCGGCGAGCGCCACGCCGCATGCCCTGCGCCACAGCTTTGCCACCCATCTGCTGACGGCGGGGGGCGATCTGCGGGCGATCCAGGAATTGCTGGGCCACGCGTCGCTGTCCACCACTCAGGCCTATACCGCCGTCGATGCCGCCCGGTTGATGGAGGTTTACGACAAGGCCCACCCCAGACGGTAAATGCCGCCGCTGACGGATTGCACCAGACCCCGAGTTGAGGCATCAAGGCCAGATGAACATGCGTGTCAAAGCCCTGTCCGTTCACCTGCTGACCGCCACCGGGGCGGTCCTGTCGATGCTGGCCATGCTGGCGGCGGTCGAAGGCAAGTGGAGCATGATGTTCCTCTGGCTGGTGTTTGCGCTGCTGGTCGATGGCATCGACGGGCCTCTGGCGCGGCGCTATGACGTGACGAAGAACTGGCCCACCTATGACGGTGTGCTGATGGACCTGATCGTCGATTACCTGACCTATGTGTTCATCCCGGCCTATGCTTTGTTCAAATCGGGCCTGCTGCCGGGGTGGACGGGCTGGATCGCGATTATCGTGATCGTCTATGGATCGGTGATCTATTTCGCCGATACCCGCATGAAAACCAAGGATAAATCCTTTTCCGGCTTTCCGGCCTGCTGGAACATGGTGGTGCTGGTGCTGTTTGCCATCGCGCCGTCTTATGGCGTGATCCTTGGCATCGTGATCGCGCTGACGGTGGCGATGTTCCTGAACCTGAAATTCGTGCATCCGGTGCGGACCGAACGCTGGCGCACGGTGACGCTGCCGATGGCCCTGGGCTGGGTAGTGTTCGCCGGCTGGGCGGCCTGGGTCGATTTTGACGAGGCAAGCTGGGCGCATTGGGGGTTGATCGTCACCTCGGTCTACCTGACGCTGGCGGGCATCGCGCAGCAGATCATCCCGCAGCGCAAGGGGCGGCGGGTCACGTGATCACAGCCGCGTCAGCATGACGCCGGACACGATCACCGCCGCCGCCAGCGCCTTTTCGCCTGTCATACGTTCGCCGAACACCAGCCAGCCGATCAGCACCGCAAACAGGATCGAGGTTTCGCGCAGCGCCGCCACCACGGCAATCGGGGCCACGGTCATTGCCCAGATCGACACGGCATAGGCGCCATAGCTTGCCGCCGACCCCGCCGTGCCAAGCCGCCAGGCCCGCCCGTCGCGCGGGATCACCCCCCACCCCCGCAGGGCCACCATGCCTGCGGTAAAGATGATCCCGTCCGCCACGAACACCCAGGCCACATAGCCCACAGCCTCGCCCGAGATGCGCGCGCCCATGCCGTCGATCAGGGTATAGGTCGCGGTCGCTGCCGCCGACCCAAGGGCGAAGGGCAACAGCTTGCGATCCTCGCCGCTGGTGAAGACGCCCCGCGACATCAACAGGATGCCCGCCCCCAGCACCGCAATGCCCGCATATTCCTGCACAGCCACCGCATCGGCCAGATATACCGCCCCGACCAGCGCCACCACCATCGGCGCCGCCCCGCGCGCAATGGGGTAGACCCGGCTCAGATCGCCGCGTTCATAGGCATAGGTCAGAAAGAACTTGTAGGCGAAATGCGTCAGCCCCGCTGCAATGACCCAAGGGATCGCCGCCGGATCGATCGCCGGGCGCACCGCCACCACCGCAAGCCCGATGGGAATTTCCGCCATCGACAGGATCACCATGGTTCCGACCTTGGACCCGCCCACCTTGATCATCGCGTTCCACAGGGCATGCAGGAAAGCGGCCCCAAGGACGGCTGCGAAAACTCCTATCGTCACGGGCGGGGCCTTTCGGGATTGTCCGATGCATTGGCTATGCCTGCCAGCAGGGGTTCGCAAGGGGGGATGGCGGGCCAGTTACTGGCATGGGGAGCCTTCGGCGGAGGTAACTGGAGACAGAAAATGCGCGTCACAGCAGCAATCCAGCCGCCCCTTCATGCCGCAGCAGCGCGACCTTGGTTTCCACACCACCGGGGGCGGAAAAGCCGCCAAGCCCGCTGCGGCCCAGAGTGCGGTGGCAGGGGATCAGGATGGGCATGGGGTTGGCCCCGCAGGCCTGCCCGATGGCCTGCGCCGGGGCACCGATGACCTTGGCCAGATCGCCATAGGTGCGGGTGTCGCCAAACGGGATGGCGGCCATCGCGCGGCGGGTTGCCCCTTGAAGGCCCGTGCCCCAATCCAGCGGCAGATCGAAGCGGGTCAGGCGCTTGTCGAAATAGGCGGTCAGTTGCGCAATCGCCTCGGCCAGCACAGGGCTGGGCAGGTCCGGGCAATCGCACCAGTCCAGCCGGAGGATGACGCCGCCGCTTTCGGTCAGGGTCAGCGGGCCGAACGGGCTGGCAAAGGCGGCACGGGTCATGGCGCGGCGGACAGCGGGCGGAAGGCCTCGCGCAGCATTTCCGCCAGCCCGTCGATGGCGGGCGAGGTGCCGCGCGGATTGCGGCGCAGCACGACGCGGGCGCGGTCCACGATGGGAAACCCATCCTCGGCGGTCAGTTCGCGGCACCCCGGCGGGATAGTGCTGCGCGAGATCGGGGTGATGGCAAGCCCCGCACGCGCCGCGATGCGCAACGACCCCGAGGTGTCGCATTCAAACGCCGCCCGCCAGGCGATGCTTTGCTGGTCAAGGCTGCGCAGCGCAAAGTCGCGGCACCAGTCGGACCGGAAATAGACCCCGACCGGGACCGGGGCTTGCAGATGCTGCCCATGGGTGATCGAGGTACACCAGACGGTCGGATCGATGCACAGAACCTCGTCGCCCGAAGTGTGGCTGCTGTCATAAATCACCGCAAGATCAAGCTGATCGGCGGTCAGCGCGGCCAGTTGCGGGCTGGTGAAATCGCAGCGCACCGTCACCTCTACCCCGGTATGGCGTTCGGAAAACGCGGCCAGCGCGCGGGGCAGCACGGTTTCGGCATATTCATCGGGGATGCCGATGCGCACCGGGCCGATCAGGGGTTTTTCGCGCAGGGCGGTGGCGGCCTCGTCCAGCAGGCTGGTCACGCGGCGGGCATAGGGCATCAGTTGCTCGCCACGCGGGGTCAGCGCCACGCCGCGCGGCAGGCGGTGGAACAAGGGTTGGCCGAGGCTTTCCTCCAGCCGGCGGATCTGCATGGATACGGCCGATTGCGTGCGGTGGATGCGGTCGGCGGCCCCAGTGATGCTGCCGGTATCGGCCACCGCAAGGAAGGCGCGCATCAGATCGGAATCGAGCGGGATCATGGGCTGCCATCAATCAGGACGATGGCACCCATTAGGTCTATTCGTTTGTCTTATGTCAAGCCAGCGTGCAAAAAGGGACAACACCAAGCCGAAGGAGCCGCAAAATGACCCTGTCCCATATCCTGTCCGTGATCGTGTCGACGATTGCCGTGGCCCGGAAACGGGCTTTGGTCAAGCGCTCGCTTGGGCCGATCCTGCTGCGCGAGGATGACCATTTGCTGCGCGATATCGGCCTGACCCGGCATGACGTGGCCGAACTGATCCGCAACCCCGACCCGTCAGACACCCGCTTTACCCTGGAGGCCCAGCAATACGGGGCCACTCTCTGCCGGGTGGTTTAGCCCCGGCAGAGCTTTTTCCTCAACCAAGCGCCGCGTCACAGCGGGCGCAGGTGTGCGGGTGTTTGTGGCTGCCCACGTCAGGCAGGATTTGCCAGCACCGCTGGCATTTCTGGCCAGTGGCATGGGCGAAGACCACGCTCAGGCCAGGCACGTCGGGCAGGTGGAAACCGTCCATCGACGCGGCAGTCAACGTCAGGCCAGAGGTGATGCAAAGGTCCGCGAAATCAACCGACTGCAGGGTGTGCAGCAGGCTTGCATCCGTCACATGAACGATGGGTGCGGCCTCAAGGCTGGCGCCGATCACCTTTGCGGTGCGCTGCACCTCCAAAGCGCCTGTCACCACCCGGCGGGCGGCGCGGATGGCCTCCCACTTGGTCGCCAGTTCAGGATTAAACCACTCCTTCGGCGTGTCCGGCATGTCGGTCAGGTGGATCGAAGACCCCTCGCCGGGGTGACGGCAGAGCCAGACTTCCTCCATCGTGAACACGAGGATCGGGGCGAGCCAGGTTGTCAGGCGGTGGAACAGGATGTCCAGCACCGTACGCGCGGCGCGGCGGCGGAGCGACGTGGTGGCGTCGCAATAAAGCGCGTCCTTGCGGATGTCGAAGTAGACCGACGACAGGTCCGTTGTCGCAAAGGCGAACAGTTTCTGGAACACGCCCTGGAAGTCATAGGCCGCATAGCCGCTGCGGACCTCGGCGTCGAGTTCGGCCACCCGGTGCAGCACCCATTTTTCCAGTTCGGGCATGTCGGCGGCATCGACCTTTTCGGCGTCGGTAAAGCCCGAAAGGTTGCCCAGCAAAAACCGCAATGTATTGCGCAGGCGGCGATAGCTGTCGGCGGCCCCTTTCAGGATTTCCTTGCCGATGCGCAGATCTGCCGTGTAGTCGGATTGCGCGACCCAGAGGCGCAGGATATCAGCGCCGTATTCGTCGATCACCGTCTGGGGGGCGGTGGTATTGCCAAGCGACTTGGACATTTTCATGCCCTTTTCGTCCAGCGTGAAACCGTGGGTCAGCACGCCCCGGTACGGCGCCCGGCCCTTGGTGCCGCAAGATTGCAGCATGGACGAATGGAACCAGCCGCGATGCTGGTCGGTGCCCTCAAGATACAGGTCGGCGAGGCCGTCACTGGTGCCATCGGGGCGGTCGCGTAGGACGAAGGCGTGGGTGGAGCCAGAGTCGAACCACACGTCGAGCACGTCATCGACCTTGTTGTAATCCTCCGGATTGACGATGCCTTGCAGCATCTTTTCCTTGAACCCTTGCACAAACCAGACATCGGCGCTGTCCGCCTCGAACGCCGCGACGATGCGGGAGTTCACCTCGGCGTTGCGCAGCAGGAAGTCCGGGTCGGTCGGTTTCGCGCCCTTTTTGGTGAAGCAGGTCAGCGGCACACCCCATGCGCGCTGGCGCGACAGCACCCAGTCGGGGCGGGCCTCGATCATCGAATGCAGGCGGTTGCGGCCGGTTTGCGGGGTCCATTCGACCAGTTGGTTGATCGAGGTCAGCGCGCGGCTGCGGATGGTGTTGCCCCAGGTAGACAACCCGTCATCCAGCGGTTTGTCGATGGCGACAAACCATTGCGGCGTGTTGCGGTAGATCACCGGGGCTTTGGACCGCCACGAATGGGGGTAGCTGTGCTTCAGCTTGCCCTTGGCAAACAGCGCGCCTTGCGCGGCGAGGGCCTTGATATTGCTGACGTTGGCCGGGCCTTCCTTGCCCTCCGCCGTGATGATCGCCTGCCCGCCGAACAGGGGCAAGTCGGCGCGATAGGTGCCGTCCGCCTCGACGTTATAGGTCATCGGCAGGTGGAACTTGAGGCCCATCTGATAGTCGTCGTCGCCATGGCTCGGCGCGGTGTGGACAAAGCCAGTGCCCGCGTCATCGGTGACGTGATCGCCGGGGAGGAGCGGAATGGGATAGTCCCATTCGCCGTTTCCGCCTGGGATGCCTGCGTAGGGGTGGGCGAGGGTAAGAGATTTTAGTTCTTCACTGCTAACGCGGCGCAACTCAGTCCAGTCTGTTACTTTTGCGCTGTTAAACACCTCTTGCGCACGCGTGATCACGAGCAACATCTTCTCGCCCACTTTCGCGGCGCTTCCATCAGCGATTTTGTCTACGCGATACAATCCATGCGGAAGGTCTGGATTGAAAGCCACAGCGCGATTCTGAGGGATCGTCCACGGAGTTGTTGTCCAGATAACAACAACTGTATCCTCCAACTGGCGCATTGTTTCTATACGGGCGCGCTCTTCCTCCAAGTCCATGGTCTCACCATGGACTTGGAGGAAGACTTGCCGTGCTTCAAACTGCTGTTGATACTGTTTGAAAGTAGGCTGCCCCACCACAGGAAACCGCACCCAAACCTGATGGCTCGTATGGTCGTGATACTCCACCTCCGCCTCGGCCAGTGCGGTCTTCTCCACCGGCGACCACATCACGGGCTTCGACCCCTGATACAAACTCCCGTTCATCACGAACTTCATGAACTCATCCGCGATCACCGCCTCGGCGTGGTAGTTCATCGTCAGGTACGGGTCGGCCCAGTTGCCGGTGACGCCGAGGCGTTTGAATTCCTCGCGCTGCACGTCGATCCAGCCTTCGGCGAATTTGCGGCATTCCTGACGGAAGGTGACGGTATCGACATCATCCTTGTTCAGGCCCTTCGCGCGATACTGTTCCTCGATCTTCCATTCAATCGGCAAGCCGTGGCAATCCCAGCCGGGCACATAGCGGGCATCGCGGCCCATCATCTGCTGGCTGCGCACCACCATGTCCTTCAGCACCTTGTTCAGCGCGTGTCCGATGTGCAGATGGCCGTTGGCGTAGGGGGGGCCGTCGTGCAGGGTGAAGGGCACCCGTCCTGCTTTCTCGCGCAACCGATCATAGACGCCGATCTTTTCCCAGCGGGCCAGCCAGTCGGGTTCGCGCGCAGGCAACCCTGCGCGCATCGGAAAGTCGGTTTCGGGCAGGAACACGGTGTCGCGGTAGTCAGGGTTTGCGGGGGTATCGGCGCACATGTGGCGATCCTTGAAAATGGAGGGCAGAGGGCGCGCGGGCGCGCTGCTACTAGGGGATAGAGGGCGCGCGGGCGCGCCACGGCATGAAACTCCCGGCGACTGAACGGATCAGCGCGCCGGGCCGGTAATTCGCCGTATGATCATGCGGATCTGTGCCATGGGCGGGGTTATAGGGGCAAGGCGGGGCGTCGTCCAGCACCTGCGGGCTGGACAGGGGGCGTGGTTTGCCTAAGCTTTGGCGCAAACAAGCGGGGACGATATGAAAGAACCATCTGTCAATGTGCTGGGTCAGGCGCTGGAACCATGTTCCACCGCGCCGCTGACCGGGTTTTTCCGCAATGGCTGTTGCGATACCGGGCCGACGGATGGCGGCGTGCATACGGTATGCGCGCTGATGACGGCCGAATTTCTGGCCCTGTCGAAATATCTGGGCAATGACCTATCGACCCCGCGCCCCGAATACGGCTTTGCGGGGCTGAAACCCGGCGATCGCTGGTGCCTGTGTGCCGCGCGGTTCCTGCAGGCGCATGAGGAAGGGGCGGCCCCTCTGGTCCGGCTTCAGGCCACGCATATCCGCACGCTGAACGTGGTGCCGATCGAGGTGCTGCGCGACTACGCGGTCGACTGAACCGACGAGTGGCGCTCAGGTCTGCCCCGCCGCGCGGACCAGCACGGGCTTTTCCACCGGCGCGACCGGGTCGGCAATCATGTCCTCGATGAACAGGCTGAGCAGTTGCGGCCGCCCCGTCACGCCGGCCTTGCGGTAGATCGCATTGGTCTGGGCCTTGACCGTGCCTTCGCTGGTGGCGCGCAGAACCGCGATCTCGGCGGTGGCCAGCCCCTTGATGGCAAACAGCGCCACGTCCTGTTCCGCCGGGGTCAGGCCCCAATCGGCAAAGCGTTCCGCCAGCAGGTCCATGAAGGCCCCCTGCGCGCGGCGCAGCCGTTCCTGCGCCAGATTGCGTTCGCGCAAGGCCCGGTGCAGGGCCACGGCTCCCAGAACCGCCCCCAGGATCAGGCCAAGGGCGGCGCCCAGTTCCATCATCTCGCGCAGTTGCCAACTGATCGGGGCGGCGCGCAGGCCAAGCACCGAGGCCACGATGTCCTGTATGAAGAACACCGCGCAGAACACCTGCACGATCAGCAAAAGAGCGATGAACCCGCGGCGGTTCATGCGGCACCAGACCCGAGGGCGAAAGTGCGAGTTTCAGTCATCCTCACCCCCGCCACCGCTGTCACCACCACTGTCGCCCCCAGACTCACCGTCGCTGCCTTTGCCGCTGTTGTCGTCATTCTCGTCGCGGTCCTCGTGACTTTCGCCGCTGTTGCCGTCCTCATCATCGCGGTCGTCGCCGATCAGCGCGCGGGCAATCGCATTGCCGTCATCGTCCAGCCAGATGTCGCGCAGGATTTCGCCGGATCCGGGGTTGAGAATGATCTCGCGCCGATAATCGCCGCGTTCGGCCACCACGCGGGCGCGGCCAAGCAAGGTGCGCGAGGCCGCAATCTCGACAAAGCCCTGCTTGCGCAACTGCCGGATCACCTTGTCCACCGGCGTCTCGGCAAAGCCGGGGCCTGCGGCCAGCAGGACGGCAACGCCCGCCGCTGCGGACAGGAACTTTCGTCGGTTCATCGTCATTCTCCTGCCGCGATCGGGCGGCGGCGTCGACCAGTATCAGGGATGGCCGGGGCACAGGCAAGCCCGCCCCGGCCCAAACCATTGCGCCGGGCCAGACGGCCCGACGCAATCGCGTGATCAGTCGTCGTCTCCGTCGTGGCCGCCGTTGCCATTGTCACCGCCCCCCTGGCCGCCACCACCCTTGCCGCCGCCTTGGCCACCGCCACCATTGCCGCCGCCATGATCGCCATTGCCATGATCGTCGTCGCCATCGTTGTCATGAGAACTGTTATCGTCGTTGTCGTCATTATGGTCAGGGCTGCCGTTGTCGTCGTTGCCGTGATCCGACGAATTGCCGCCGCCGGTAAAGTCTTCGTCCCGGTCGCGGATCTGAACGCCGGGGCGGGTGTCGTCGCCCGCATCAACCAGTTGCACTTCACGCGACAGCACAGTGCCGGTGGCCGCATCATAGATCGTCTCCAGCTTTTCGGTGCCCCGGATCGCCTCGACCTTGATCTGGGTCGGGCCGGTTTTCACCTCGACGCGGGTATAGCCTGCGGCAGTCATCTGGTCTGCCAGCTCCTGCGATGTCAGCGCAAGTGCGGCGCTGCCCGACAGCAGCAGGACGGCAAGGGGAAGGTAAAGTTTCATGGGGATGCCTTTCTGTGGCGAGTTGTTGAAAACGTATGTGACCCGGTTCGGGCCATGGTCAGAACATCAGTCCCGGTGGGCATCGCCTGCGGGGGCGTAACGGCCAAACTCTGCGGCGGAATGCAAATGGCGGGTCATGGTCTGTGTCCTTCGTTCGGGCAGCAGGCCATTGACGGCCGCTGCGGTTGCATCGCCAGATCAAGGCGACACGCCCACCAGACAGGCAGCGGTGGTGACTGCATATTGGCCGCAAGGCATAGCCGCCGGTCCATTGACCCAAACGGCAATGGGCATAAACCGAAGTTTATGCGCGGGTTGTGCGATTGATCTTGCGGGCCGGAAACGCAAAAGGCCCCGTCCTTGCGGAACGGGGCCTTCGGGCAGATCAGAACCAGACGTCAGACCTTCATGTCAAAGCCCAGATGCTTGGCCACGGTGAAGATGTCCTTGTCGCCCCGGCCACACATGTTCATCACGATGATATGGTCGGCCGGCAGGCCGGGCGCAATCTTCATCACATGGGCCAGCGCATGGCTGGGCTCCAGCGCCGGGATGATGCCTTCCAGCGCACAGGAAAGCTGGAACGCCTCCAGCGCCTCGGCGTCGGTGATGCTGACGTACTGCGCACGGCCAATGTCGTGCAGCCAGGCATGTTCGGGGCCGATGCCGGGGTAATCGAGGCCTGCGGAAATGGAGAAGCCTTCAAGGATCTGTCCATCCGGGTCTTGCAGCAGATAGGTGCGGTTGCCGTGCAGCACGCCGGGGCGACCGCCGGTCAGGCTGGCGCAATGCTGCATGCGGTC